>CAMYUU010000001.1 GCA_947302355.1 uncultured Candidatus Saccharibacteria bacterium
TGCTGCCTCCCGTAGGAGTCTGGGCCGTGTCTCAGTCCCAGTCTGGATGATCATCTTCTCAAACCATCTAACGATCGTCGACTTGGTGAGCCATTACCTCACCAACTATCTAATCGTACGCAGGCCAGTCCCAAAGCGCAAAAGCTTTAATCCGAAGATCACATGCGGTATTAGCACACCTTTCGGTGCGTTATCCCTCACTTTGGGGTCCGTTCCCACGCGTTACTCAGCCGTCCGCCGCTCGTCAGCAGCTTCACTGTTCCCTCGAAACTAACAACCTACGATAATACGCTAGGTGTGTCAAGGAAACGGTGAAACCCTGTTACCGCTCGACTTGCATGTATTAGGCACGCCGCCAGCATTCATCCTGAGCCAGGATCAAACTCTCCATTAAAGTATAAGTTTGTTCAAACTCATAAAGTAAAACTGACGATGATTAATTGCACAACTAAATTGTTAAAATATTTCTAAAGACTGTTAAAATAACTACTCGCAGCTTTAGACTGTACCCATCTTATCGCACCTAGTGGTTTTTGTCAAGTACTTTTTTTGGATTTTTTATGGGATTTTGGCCAAAAAAGCCACAGAACTACAATATCACCCAGAGCGATTAGGATAACTAGCCACCATGGAAATTCGACAGTTCTCTGATTACATGGATTAGTATTTGTGCCAGTATTGGGGGATTTGATGGTTTGCGATGAAATTGATTGCTGATTTAGCTGCCCTAATGCGAAGATTTCATTGTTTTGCAACGCAGATAAAGTATTGTTCTCTATTTCCTCTTCTTCGTTTCTTGTATAATCTTTTTCCGAGGTTTCGTCTTGTATTTCTTCAGCATGAAACAATGTTTCTTCTGGAATGACATTTTCTTCCTTTGGATCTTCCTTGTTGATGTTTTCTGTAGCTTCTTCGGCTAGGGGTGACGTTGAAGACCCAGATTCTACTTCCGCTTCTATGGTTTCTCTAGGAGGAAAAAAGCGTTGGCCTTTTTCGGCGGAAAGCATTAAGCGACATTCCGTTCCCTCGGTGTAATCTGGTTCCAGGAGGCATGAACCATAAGGATAAAAGCGGCCCATAGCATTAAAATAAGGCTCGGCGAAAGCCGCATAGGCTATTTCTCCAGATGAGTTTAAGTTTAGACCGCGACTTGAGACATCAATAAGGTATTCTTCATTTGCTGGAATGATATTCTCTGAAACATCTCTTTGGGCATAGAGATAGTGTGCTCCAGGAAGTGTATCGTTCATTAGATCTTCTGCGTATATGCCGTAGTTGTAGATTCGCTCCACGTCCTCGTCAAACCACCCCATATAGAACTCTCCAAGAGCTAAACGTTCAGAGATACCCATGTGCTTTATCATCATGTCTTCGTCGAAAAACAGCACTTTGATGGTTTCCTCTGTCAGATTAACTGAGGTAACAACAATTTGTTGTTGAGTCAATTGTTCAAGGGCACAAAACTTTGAATCATTGCTATCCATTTTAGAGAAAAATAGTTCCTCGAGGCAATAGGAGTCTTCGCCGCATGTGTCCGCAGTTTCTCGGTCGAGTTCTTCCTTATATTCGAGTAGTTCAGGAACGGAATACCAGGTAGTGTCGTCCTCTTCTTTATAAAGTGCAGAGGCTTTTGGGTTGGCGGCGATTGAACCAATGAGGCCAAAAATAAGAGTTGGTAATAAAAGTGTGGGTAGTTTTTTCATAATACTCCTCTATTAATTTATTTTTGGAGGAGTATAGACATAGATTGCTCGAAAATACAACCCCTGTTTACAGCTTGCGCTTGACCTGCGTGGTTTTTTCTGTTATACTATACATTGTATTGGTTTCGTTACTAGTTGCAACTTAAAAAAGTATCTCGGGAAAGGACTAGTTGTATGAATGCTTGGAAAAACTCTCAGGAAGAAGTGCTCTGGCCGCATAATCTCTTGTTTGAGGTCAGCACCGATAAGACGTGTGTGCAAGGGCCGATAACGAAAGACCAGATGAGAGGGCTCGGATTCCTGTTGTCCATCTTACCCAAGCGCGAATGCTCGATTATAATCAAGCGCTACAAGGAGTATGAAACGATTGGAAATATCGCTGGCGACACGAAAAAGCCCGCTCTTTGGGTAAAAAGAACCCTCGATAGGAGCCTCGCCAAGCTTCGGAGGCCAGAGTGCCAGATTTTTTACAATCGAGGCTACAGCGTTGCGATTGGAGTCCTGAAGCTTGACGCGGAATCTGCTAAACTCGCGACTCGAGAGGCAGAATTGGCAGCTCGGGAAACGAAGCTTTTAGCCAATGAGGCAGCGTTGGATTCCCTAGAGAGGTTCATAGCCAAAGCAAAAGAGGTTAGGGATTCTACGTCTTCACTGAGGTCAAGGGAAGACGAACTTTGGGTTGCCATGGATGAGGTGGCGCGAGCACTCGAAATAGCTGAAGCGTCCGAAAGCGAAGACACCAAAGAGCTTCTTGGGGAGCTGAAAATGGCACAGTACAGCTCCGTGTCAATCCGCGAGTTGGGACTGTCGAACCGTTGCTTTTGCGCCCTTTACCGTGTAGGGATCCGTACGATTAGCGAGTTGGGCAAATTATCTAAGCAAGATTTGCTCAACGTCCGCAATCTGGGTAAAGTTAGCGTGCAAGAAATAGCTGATGCTTTTAGAACCTACACAGGGTTTGCGCTCCCAGAATACTAGTCGGATCGAGATTAAGAACACTACCGAAAAGGTCGCGTGAGAACGCGGCCTTTTTCGCTGTTTGGGGGTTTAGACTAGACTATTTAGTTGTTTTATTATTCCCTGTTTTACTGGCTGTTTTGTTACTGGTTTTGCTGCTGGCTTTATCGTCAGCTTTGCCTTCTTCGGGTTCTTCTTCTGGAAGAACGATACCGATAGAGGCCACAGTATCACCTTCGCTCATTTTCATAATGCGAACACCTTGAGTAGCACGACCTAAGGTCGGGATTTCTTTCATGGCTACACGGATAGCTTGACCCTTGGTAGACATCATAATTACCTCTTTGGCGAGTGGATCTAGGGTGTGAACCGCCACGATTGGACCAGTTTTGGCCGTAACAGAGGCGACCTTAATGCCAACACCGCCGCGTTTATGAGGTGGGAAGTTGGAGACCAAGGTAGCTTTACCATAGCCATTGGCCGAAACGACGATTAATTTCTGCTTAGGATCGGTAACTACATCCATGCCGACGATTTCGTCCTTCGGACGGAGGCGCATGCCTCTTACGCCCATGGCGGCACGACCCATAACGCGAACTTCCTTTTCGTTGAATCTCGTGGCTTGACCGGCCGAAGTAGAGATAATAATATCATTCTCCCCTGTAGTTTCTTGAACCCACTTGAGTTCATCCCCTTCAGCGAGCTTGATAGCGATTAGGCCGTTGCTACGGACATTAAAGAAATCTTTAGCTGCAGATTTCTTGATGGTACCCTTCTTAGTGGCCATGAAGAGATAACCATCGGCCCCAGAGTCACCTTGCTTGATAATAGCAGTAATCTTTTCTTCTGGGTGCATATTGAGCATGTTAACGGCGGCTGTACCCTTGGCGGCTAATGACGCCTGTGGGACTTCATAGGCTTTCATACGGAACAATCTTCCCTGATTGGTGAAGAATAACAGAGAGTCGTGAGAATTGGCGGTCAGAATCTGTGCAATCACATCCTCCTCTTTAGTGGTCATGCCACGTTTTCCTTTACCACCTCTGTTTTGCTTCCTGAAATCGGTCTGCGGAACACGCTTCATGTAATTTTCTGAGGTTAAAAGAATAACACTTTCCTCTTCCGGAATAAGTTCTTCTTCGGAGAATTTGCCAACTTCGTGATTAATAATCTTGGAACGACGTTCGTCACCATACTTATCTTTAAGTGCAAGCAATTCTTCTTTGATGACGCGAAGGATTTCATTTTCATCAGCAAGAATTGCCTCTAGTTTCTTGATTAAATCATGGAGTTGCTTTAATTCTTCCTCGATCTTATCGCGTTCCAACCCCTGGAGGCGACGAAGTTGCATCTGCAAGATAGCATTGGCTTGAATCTCGGAAAGACCAAACTTAGACATCAACTGTTTATCTGCGTCATCATAAGAGGCGCGAATTACTTTAATCACTTCATCGATATTATCTAGAGCAATTTTTAACCCTTCGAGAATGTGTGCTCGTTCTTTAGCTTTCTTTAGTTCAAATTCGGTGCGACGGCGTACTACCTTCTGACGGTGTTTGATAAATTCACCAAGTATCTCTTTGAGACCTAGTGTCCTTGGCTGAACACCATCAATGAGGGCCAGCATGTTGTAGTGGAAAGAGGCCTGAAGCCCGGTCATTTTGTAGAGTTGGTTAAGAATTTTCTTTGGGAAGGCGTCTTTCTTTAGCTCAACTACGATACGAATCTTACCCCTTGCAGATTCGTCACGAGCATCGGCGATGTGGTCCAACTTCTTAGCTAAAACTAATTCGCGAACTTTCTCGATGAAACCTTCCTTACTCATGCCGTAAGGAACTTCTGTAATTACGATGTTATGGCGACCTTTTGCGCGCTCTTCGATATTAGTGACGGCGCGAATAATTACAGAGCCTTTACCTGTGGCGTAAGCCTGTTTCATTGGTGCGCCGCCGTAGACTTCAGCCCCTGTTGGAAAATCTGGACCTTTGACATGCTTCATCAATTCGTCAAGAGAAATATCTGGGTCGTCAATTTGGGCTACGGTAGCGTCTACCAATTCCCCAAGATTATGAGGAGGAATATTGGTAGCCATACCGACGGCAATACCCATTTGGCCATTCAAAAGAATATTAGGGAGAGCGGCCGGAAGGACTGCTGGCTCTTTCTCTGTACCATCGAAGTTATCACGAAAATCTACCGTATCCTTCTCGATATCAGTTAAAAGCTCGGCGCCAACTTTGTCCATGCGAGCCTCAGTATAACGTGATGCCGCAGCTTCATCTCCGTCCATGGAGCCAAAGTTACCCTGTCCTTCAATAAGAGTGTAGCGCATCTTCCAGGGCTGAGCGAGGTTGACCATCGCCATATAGATGGAGGAGTCGCCGTGCGGATGATATTTACCCATAACTTCACCGACAATGCGAGCGGATTTAACTGTGGGATGCGGGGCTTTCCAGCCATTTTTATTCATAGCATAAAGAATTCGCCGATTAACTGGCTTCAGGCCATCACGAACATCTGGGAGAGCACGGTCAATAATCACGGACATGGAGTACTTGAGGAAGTAGTCTTCCATGGTATGTTCGACTGGCTTAATTTCCAAGCCACTCTGAATTGTAGAAACCTCAGATACGCCCTCTTCAGACACACTCGACGGCACAGAACTAGCGTCATTCTTCGGGGCGCGTCGCTCGCTCCCGTCGCCACGGGGCTCGCGCGCTACTCCTCGCCTTGCCAGGCTCCGGACCCCCTCAGAATCGACACTAGCTTCCGTGCTATCGTCTGTGTTTAGAATATTATTGCTCTTGTCATCTTCCATGGTTCCTCCTTAAAAGTCCAAATCGTCAAGGTTAACGGATGCGGCGCCAGCTTGGATGAAGTTCTTACGGAGTTCGACCTGATCTCCCATCAATTTGGTGAACACGGCGTCAGCTTTTTCTGCATCATCAATATGAACTTGCACCAAAACGCGGTTATCTGGGTCCATAGTGGTCTCCCAGAGTTGCTTGGCGTCCATCTCGCCAAGACCCTTGAACCGTTGCTGAGCGGTATAACCAGCTTGCTTAAATCTCTCTTGTGATTCGTCAATTTTGGTGCCATTAGCTTTGCGTTCTTCGATTTTTTGGGTAAGTTTATCTTCTAGTGCAACTTCATCAAAGAGGTAATCGATTTTGCGAGAGTTACCGGTACCTTTAATGAGCCCGAATAGAGGTGGTTTGGCCAAATAGACGTGGCCTGTCTCTATTACCTCTGGCATATAGCGGAAGAAGAAGGTCATGAGAAGCGTAGCGATATGAAGACCATCGACGTCGGCATCGGTCATAAAGATAATCTTGTCATAACGCAGGCCATCGATATTGAATTGATCTCCAATACCGACCCCTAAGCCCTTGATAAGAGAAACTAACTCCTGGTTAGCCAACATCTTATCGAGGCGGGCGCGCTCAGTATTAAGAACTTTACCTCTTAATGGAAGGATGGCTTGAATTTGAGGATTACGACCTTCCTTAGCGGAACCAGCAGCAGAATTACCCTCTACGATAAAGAGTTCGCAATCTTCCCTATTACGGCTAGAACAGTCGGCCAATTTAGATGGCAAGTTAAGCCCCTCAAAGGCGCCTTTTCTAATTACATTATCTCTGGCGGCACGAGCAGCCTTGCGGGCTCTGGCAGCCAGAATTGCTTTACCTACGATTTTCTTGGCGATAGCAGGGTTTTCTTCGAGATAGTAACCGAAGTATTCGGTCATAACCTTGTCGACATAGCCACGAACCTCTGGATTACCAAGTTTATTCTTAGTCTGACCTTCGAATTGAGGATCTGGAAGCTTAACTAAGATTACTGCGGTCAGGCCCTCTTTAATGTCATCTCCAGAAAGATTGTCTTCCTTTTCCTTTAGAAGACCGTTTTTACGCGCGTAATCATTGATGGTGCGATTTAGCCCAGTGCGGAAACCTACTACGTGCATACCGCCATCTGGGGTAAGGACGTTGTTGGCAAAAGGCTTCATGATTTCCGTGAAAGTATCGCTATATTGAAGGGCTATTTCAACCTCGGCTTCTTTAATCTGTTTTTCAACATAAAAGATGTCGTCAGAGAGGACTTCTTTGCCTGTATTCAAGCGCTTGACGTAACTTTTAATGCCACCCTCGAAGTAGAAGGATTCGTGCGCGCCAGTTCGCTCGTCATTAACTGAGATGAGAATACCCTTGGTTAGATATGCTTGGTGACGGGCATAATTTGATATCCAGTTATAGTCAAAAGTAGTGGTTTCTTTAAAGATAGAAGGGTCTGGATAAAAAGTGATAGAGGTACCAGATTCTCGAGGACTTCCTTTGGAAACCCGTAATTCCATTGTGGGCTTGCCGGTATCAAATTCGATATGATGGGTCTTGCCGTCTCTGTAAACTTCGGCAGTCATTCTTTCGGATAAAGCATTAACTACGGATGAGCCTACTCCGTGCAAACCTGATGACACCTTGTAGCCACCGTCACCAAACTTACCGCCAGCGTGAAGTACGGTGAGGACCGTCTCAAGGGTGGACTTTTTAGTCTTGGGGTGAATATCTACAGGGATACCACGCCCATTGTCATCGATGCGTACACCGCCATCTTTCAGTACGGTAATTTCAATCTTATTAGCGTATCCAGCGATAGCTTCGTCGATGGAGTTGTCGGCAATCTCTTTAATTAAATGATGCAAACCATCATAACCGGTGGAACCGATATACATGCCTGGGCGTAGCCTAACTGGCTCCAGCCCTTCTAGTACTCGAATTTCAGACGAATCATAATCACCTGCTTTTTCAGCCATTTTTGTACCTCTTCTTAAATATACTTCCCTATTATACACCTTGCGGTGATAAAATTCAAGAGCTACGACTATTAAACCAGCCGTCTAAAAAGCCTTCCTGGCTTGAATTTTGGGGCCCTGGAGCGGTTTTAGGAGCTGGGACAGTATCTAAGGCGTCTTTGGGCGTTTCGCTCGCCTTAGCGCGTTCTGCGGCGCTCCAACGGTCTTGAATCTCTTTTTCGACTTCCGCGCGCGTTTTGCCAAATTTGGTAGCAGAGTAATTCTTGAGAGAGTTCATTAATTCTTCATTTGGTTCGCCCATCGGGGCTGGGAGGTTCATCGTGAATGGCGCAGATGGCATATCAAACATCATTACCTTGGCAACTGCGGCGAAGTTAGGGGTCTTGGTAAGATCTTCTGCAGTAAAGGTTGGTGTAAAGGCTTTTACCATTAACTCGGCATCTGTTACGCCGATGCGGCCACAGATAATGGTACCGACGTTACCAAGGAGCGCTTCCCTGATTTTCTCGGTAAGCTGAGTCATGAACTGGTTAGCAACGATGAGATTGAGGTGATATTTCCTAGCCTCAGAGAGGATGGATTCGAATGAATCAGTGGCGAAGTTTTGGAACTCGTCGACGTAGAGACAGAAATCTTGACGTTGGTCTTCGGGGATGTCTTGTCGGCTCATAGCAGCTTGCTGGAACTTCATTACGAAAATCATACCGAGAAGATTGGCATTAATATCGCCAAGTCGCCCCTTGGAGAGATTAACTAGGAAGATTTTTTTGTTGTCCATAATTTCACGGATATTAAAGCCGGACTTAACCTGACCCAAAGTGTTTCTCATAATGGTATTAGCGATGAATGGTCCCCATTTAGAGGCGAACCAGGTAATCACCTCGCCGGCGTCGTTAGATTTTTGGGAGGCTGGAAATTCCTTGGTCCAGTAGTCATAGACGGCTTTATCGGTGACGTATTTTAATTTGGACTTAACAAATTCTGGGTCGGTAAAACATTGAGGAATATCAATAAAGGTAGCGCCCGCCGGGTCAGACATCAAGAGAAGTGCGGCGTTTCGGAACATGTGCTGACCACGAGGGCCAAAGAAGCCTTGATTCTGAGGGTCAAAGAGAGATTGGAGCATACTAATTCCCTCTTGCACAATGAAGTCCTTTTGGTCTTCTGTAGTGAATTCAAACATATTCATACCTACTGGATGCTCGATGTCGGCAGGATCGAAATAGATGATATCCTCCATTCTCTCCTCTGGAACGCGCTGCAGGATTGCTTCAACGGCATCGCCGTGCGGATCAATGAAAGCAAATCCACGCCCGTCACACATATCTTGGAACGCCAAGTTCTCCAGGAAAACGGATTTACCCATACCAGTTTGCCCGATAACGTACATATGGCGACGACGATCTTTCTCTTGGAGATAGATAGGTTTTTTGTCGCCGCGGAATTCGTTGGTGCCAAGGAAGAGACCTTCGGTGGCTAGTTTTGCCGGGCCATCTACTTGTTTGACCAATTGACGCTCCACTTGAGAGTTTGGAATAGCGTTTTGCTCTGGTAAATGGAAGATTGAAGCAAGCTCAACGCTATTTAATACGCTAGATTGAAGCTTGAGTGGGAAAAATCGAAGCGCATAATCGATAATTGTCTTTTTGGTGTTTTTGAGAGTATTGACTTTGAAGCCGTTCAGCTCCGGAGAATTAAATTGAGAAAAGGCCGAGATAATTCCACCTAAGAGGGCATCGGACCGTGCTTTGCTGCTGGAACTAGCTACTACTCTGATTAGGGTTTCGAAAGCTGGAAAACGCATTTTATTAGTGATAGCCGTCATTTCGTCTTGCTTAATATTCGTAATGGGTTGGGTTTCTTGGGTCTTCTCGTGCTCAGACGGCACCTCCCACGGTGCCCTTATCAAGTCTACCATTAGATTACCCACGTTGGCACCAAACGAGGAAGTAGGGTTTTCTCCTTTTTGAACCTTTTCTATATATTCCTTGCCTTTTTCTGACCATTTTTTTTGTGCAGGCCGAAACAAAATTTGTACAGCTGCTCCTTCATTTTGTCCTACGGACGAGAGCGCATTTAGAAGCGCCGTCTGTGCGTCGCGTTTTGTTTCTTCGTATGTGGCGATTGGCAAATATGGCTCCTTATTTAAGGTGAGCTCCGCACCAGCTACAGATTCGGCACCAGCACCCCCCTCGAAAATGTTCTCCTCGCGCCTTTCTTCTATTCTAGCGGTGGGATATGCTGATTGGATGGCCTGCTTGACTGTCTCTGTGAGTACCGCAGGTACAATAGCGTAATAATGGATGAAGTTGTCTTTTGCTATCATTTCTAGCGAGAAATGCCTCTGGCCATAGAGCTTCGATTTAAGTCCATCGGTGGCTGTAGATGCCAGGATTGAATACATGACTTGGGCTTTCGATACCGCCTCGTTAGCAACATCTCTTTTATCTCTTCCGCCAGCTTCGATATCATCAGTGCTAGGCGGTAGATGAATGAAGAGTGGAACCATCTTGAGTCCACGTTCGTATCTTTTAGTCTTTCTTAATTTGCTAATTTTGAAACTAAAAATAATCGCTACGACAACAGCAGCTGCGCCTACAACAATAAGAGCTACCACCCATGGTTCCATTACGGTTCTCTCCTAAGCGGTGTGTTGTAAAAAAAACATAAACAGATTACAGCGTTCATTTTTTAGGTTCCTTATTGTACGATAATTCCCTCTGATAAGAGTTACGAAGATTATCTTCCATAAAGTTGCGAACGTCTTTGTAAAAATTGGCAGCATTTCCGTCCTTTTCGAATTTATTTATGGCATCGTCTATGGCACCTACCGCTTCGCTACTGAGTTTGTCTGTGGTCTTTATGCCGATATTTGGGCTGGAGGTCTTGGGCGCACGGTCAATGTCTAAAGTAGCCTGCATTTCGGGCATATTTTCTAGTCTTGGATTTTCTAAATCTTCGCCAGGCAGAGACAAGGCTTTGTTGCCTATTTCTCTAGGGTTTTCTACTGTTTTTTCGGGGGGCCGCTCAATCTCGGCAGCTCGCTCAGTATTATAAAAATCACGAGGCAACAATTGACCATCGTAATTAGTAAAACGCACCTCGTTTTTATTATCCATAAGCTTATTGTATCACACTTTAAACTCTTTTGTATACTAAAAATTCCGCTAGCGCTAGAAAAAGGATGATCAAGGAGATAGTCCATAGGTTAATTGCGCCAAATGAGCGCGCCATCAGAAGCATGATTGGGCCGAAAGCAAAAACCGCCGCATAGAGATAATCCTTGCCTCTGAAGCTAGTCTTTCCTAGGGCTATGCGGCGGAATAATTGAAGTAAGATTGAAAAAATACAAAAGATTTCTATATATAATGTTGTAAAAAATAATAAAACACCTACCGGACCGATTTCCGTAGGTGAAGTTATGTTTAGCATCGTGAGTAAAACTGCGAGTCCCACAATGCTAATGATATAAACAAAACGGTTATGTTTCATAGCCTTATTATATCATATATAGTACTGCCCCCAAGAATTCTTTTGGAGGGAGGCGGTGGCTATCCGGTACTAAAATCATAACTATTTACCTGAGCCATGATCCGCCGTTCCCTTTTTGACCGCTTCACGCTAGGTGAAGCATTGTCCTTGCCTGCTATTTCTTTCATTCTTGTTTATGTATAATGAAGGTGCTAATGAAAGATTTGCGGCGCGCTCTACGCTTTTTTAGCGGAGCTCTAGGTAATTCCTAATTGTAATTTATGGCTAGAAATTACCTTTTCGCCCGCCAAATTTATGGTTTATCTTTTTTCATTTTGTTAAATTGCCTTTTATTTTTAGGTTTTTATTTAGTCATCTCGACTGCCTTTATCCTAGCATAAAAATCATAAAAAATCAATAGATTTGTTCAATTTTATAGATGTAAATATTACAACATTCGCCTCAATTATTCCCTGTTCAAATTCATTGTTCATTTTGTTGTATTATTTACAACATTTTCACTTGTTCTTAATGTTTTGCCACCCATTTACGATGTTTAAACTTGTTTTTAGTGGGTGTTTATGCTAAAATAAGTGTAGTTGGGGCTGACAAAGCTTAGACGAATTATTAACAGACGCGATGCATGCCGATTGAATACCGTAAGTATTAAATAAGTGCTAAAAACACTAAAACAGCGCATGTCATGTACATGCCTGCTTATGCCTAAGATTTTATAGGCTGGTTTCGTTCTGAGGTTCCGTAGGATCGAAATTATCATATAACGGGAATAAGGCTATTTAGATGGCGAAAAATAGTTCGATAATTAGCCACGGCGCTAGTTAAGTTTCGTTTCCTGTAGCTGCTAGAATTTGCCAAGACAAAACAGAAAACTATGCATGTAGATTCACGTCCACGTGATAATCCGGACCCGGAGGCAGTATCCGGCAGCTCCACCAATTGGCCTAAAAAGGGTCTTTTTTTGTTGATTTCTGACGCTAAAATACCAAATGAAAAACGCGAGACAAAGAAAAAGACCGGTAACTGCGAGGAAAACCGGTCTTCTTTGTAGAGTGTGGAGTTATTTTGGCTAATTTTTTGTTTTGACCTTTTGAATAATTTTTTTATTCAAAAGCTACCTCTATAATAACGCTAAAAAATGGTTATGTCAATAGATTTTTTGAACAATTTTTGTATTTTTTTGCGAAGTTTTCCACAAGCATATTTGTCCTACCAATAAAAGAAAGCCGTTTTAGCGCGTAAAAACGCAATTTAAAAGCATGACTTTTTTATGTGGGTTGTATTGTTTTAGATTTCGTGTTAGTTAGGACGGCATGATAGCAAAAATACATTCACTAGTGCCTTGCGGCTTTGATGGCGAGCTGGTAGAAGTCGAAGGCGACATAAATAAAGGTCTCCCGGCTTTTAATATTGTAGGGATGGCCAATAAAACTGTAAATGAAGCAAAAGAACGCGTACGTAGTGCCATCGTCAACTCTGCTTTTTCATTCCCTACCAAGAAAGTGACGATAAACTTGGCCCCTGCTGAATTGCAAAAAGATGGCACCTATCTGGATTTGCCCATTGCACTCTCGGTATTGGTATTATCGGGCCAATTAACGCAGCGTGACGTAGCGAATAAGCTATTTGTGGGAGAATTGTCCCTAAATGGTGAATTACGCCCAATAAAGGGCGTTGTGAACGTCGTAGAGGCTGCTCGCAGGGCTGGATATAAGGAGATTTATGTGCCGTCTAAAAACCTATCTCAGGCCTCACTTATTTCTGGAGTTAATGTCTATGGGGTAGACACCTTGCAAAATCTCTATCTAGGCCTAAATAGCCAGATTGCATTACCAGTAGCGAGCGAGATAAGTAAACAAAGACAATCGGATAAAAAAGCGGACTCCAGGATGGTCCTCCTAGATCATATACGTGGGCAAGAATCCGCGAAGCGAGCGGTAGAAATCGCGATTGCTGGCCACCACAATATTTTAATTTCTGGTCCACCAGGGGCTGGCAAAACATTACTCGCCAAGGCAGCGGCAAATCTGCTACCAGATTTAACAAATGAAGAAGTGATTGATTTAACGAAGATCTATTCTATCGCGGGCCTGTCGAATGACGAGATAGTGAGAAGTCGCCCTTTTAGGAATCCCCATCATACCGCTAGTCAAATATCCATCATCGGCGGGGGCGCTGGGCCTGGTGAAATATCTCTGGCGCATAAGGGTATTTTATTTTTGGACGAAATTCCGGAGTTTTCGCGCACCGTCCTTGAATCTCTTAGACAGCCGTTAGAAGATAAGGTTATCGCAATTTCTAGAGCAAATCATAAAACCATTTACCCAGCAGACTTCATGCTGGTGGCCACGATGAATCCATGTCCTTGCGGTTATCTGGGAGATTCTACGCACGAGTGCAGTTGTACAGGGTTACAAATACAGAATTATCAGAAAAGACTCTCGGGGCCACTTTTCGATAGAATAGATATGGTGATAGACGTAGAAAGAGTTGATAATAAAAATCTTCGTGCTCCGTGCTCTAGCCAAAATACCGAACATGTTGTTGTAAAAAATAATATAACTGAGGCAATTGAACGTCAAAAGAAGAGATACGGCAAGGGCGGAGTTTATAATGGTTCCCTTTCGTCTTTTGAGGTTGCTAAAATACTAAAACTAGAATCCTCTGCCGAGAAATTACTAGCTAGCGCCTCCGAAAAGCTTAGTCTTTCCGCTAGATCATATTTTAAAACCATAAAGGTCGCACAAACAATTGCTGATTTGGATGGCTCAAACATTATTAGACAAAATCATCTTGCTGAGGCGTTAATTTACCGTAAACGGTAATAACTATGTTTCACTAAGAAATCTCTTGTATTTTTCTCTAGAATTTGATATAATATATCACAGGTTAATTCAAGAGAAGAAAGGACTACTATCAAAAATAATTCACGGACTAGGCTGAACGGAGATATTCGTTATCCTGAGGTCCGCGTAATCGGTTCTAATGGGGAGCAGCTAGGTATTATGTCTAGCCGTGAAGCCCAACTTCTCGCGAATGAACAGGGCGTGGACTTAGTGGAAATTGCCGCTAATGCCAATCCGCCGGTCGTTAAAATAATTGACTGGGGTAAGTTCCAGTATCAGAAGATGAAAGAAGAAGCCAAGAATCGCAAAAAGGCTCGCGAAAAACAATCGGAGCTAAAGCAAATGAAAATTGGCCTCAAGATTTCAGAAAACGACCTTAACATTAAAGTCCGTAAAATACGTGGTTTTCTTGATGACGGAGATCGAGTAAAGATTTTAATTATCTTTCGTGGCCGTGAAATGATTCATCGAGAAATAGGCAACGAGCTCTTGAATAAAGTCGTTTCAATGCTAGGAGATGACGTTATCCTAGAAAGCAAGCCACAAATGAACGGACGTAACCTATCAGCACAGGTACGAAAAAAGTAATTTCCTACTTTCAAGGCCAGCTGGTTGTTCTTTAGTATGACATTGTCATACAGTTTATATTAACCATAATCAAAGGAAAACTTATTATGCCAAAGTTAAAAACGCATAAAGGTACTGCTAAGCGCATCAAGGTCACCCGTTCTGGGAAGCTAGTGCGTGAGCGTGCTTACGGGAATCATATTCTCGCTAAAAAGTCTAAAGCCAGGAAGCGCAATATTAAAACTACTGCCACAGTGAATGGCAAGATTGCTAAAAATATTAAGAAGGCGTTAGGAGTTTAAGATGAGAATAAAAAGAGGTGTCGCCGCAAGAGCGAAGCATAAGAAAATATTGAAATCCGCTAAGGGTATGCAACATTACCGCACCCGAAGCTTTCGTCTTGGAAAACAAGGCGTAATTAAGGCTTTACGCTACGGTTATCGTGATCGCCGCAATCGCAAACGCGATTTGCGCGCGTTGTGGATTACTAGGATCAATAACGCATCGCGTGAACTCGGTGTTTCCTACTCGCAATTAATTGCTGGTATGAAGAGTAAAGGAATTAATCTTGATCGTAAAATATTAGCCGATCTTGCAGTAAATAATCCCGAGGCGTTCAAGAAAATTGTTAACACAGTGAAGGAGAAATAAGATGGCTATTTGTGAGATTAGTGGCAAAGGCAAAATGTATGGCCATAATGTTTCATTCTCCCAGCGCCATACACGCAAGGTATTTAAGCCAAACGTTTCTAAGAGAACTTTGATTATCAACGGTCAGAAAGTGAAGTGCAATATTTCAACTTCTGCGCTTCGCACCCTAAAGAAAAAGGGGTTAATCGAAGATCCGAAGACTCGCGCTGAAAAGAAATCGAATAAATAATTTATGCTAAAAAACTGGTCATCTAGGCCAGTTTTTTGGTGAGCCATCTTTAAGCCGGGTTCTGTAACCGTCTCGGGAGACGATTGGCAATCATCTATCTAGATACTGCATTGCTACAGTACTCTAGCGGTGAGCGTGCGTCTTCGAGCAGAAGCTGATAGCACTCCTTGCAACAGGTAGGGTTTGCCACCGAACCGTATCACTACGATTCACTGTGGGCTCTTGCCCCACTCTTTTCACCCTTACCAGCAAGCTGGCGGTATTGTTTCTGTGGTACTTTCCCTATCCTTGCGGACGGTCGCCGTTAGCGACTACCCTGCTCTGTGTTGCCCGGACTTTCCTCTTGGTAACCCAAGCGATTGCCTTTCAGGCTCCATGTAATTATATCACCAAATGAATAGTTTTTAAATCCTATCTGGTTTATTTGTGAGGTATTCTACCATTTGACCAGCGATGTCAGTACCTGTTATCATCTGGCATCTCGGGAAAAAGCACGGCATATTCACCTCAGCAACTTTAGGCCCATCTTCTGTGACCATGATGTCTACGCCGCCAAATTCTAGGCCAAGAGATTTTACGGCGCGAACTGCAATGTCATTGGTTTTCTCGTCGAATTCTTTTGATTCAACATTAGGAGTCTTTCCTTCATTGGAACGAAAATCGCCCTTAGGAGCCGAATACTCGATAGAGTCAATAACTTCGTCGCCTAAAACGATTAGGCGTGCGGTAGACGTCACATCGCAATACTCCTTCATGACCACCATGCCACCCTGTTCGCGCAGATAGTCTGATACTGAAAAAAGACTTTCTCGGCTATCAACACGCATCACACCGACCCCGTGACTGCCACCTAAAGCCTTAAGACATACTGGGAATCCACCTAGTTCGTCAACACATTTCATTAGAGCTGTTCTATCTTTGGGGAGATAATTGATGGTTTTAGGTGCTGGGATTTTAAATTCATCGAACAACATTGCATCGATTTTCCTGAATAATAAGGCGCTGTAATCCGTATAGAATGATTTTGCACCTTTCAAAACCAATTCCCACTCCAGCTCCGATGCGCCGTAATGACATCCCGTTGCGACGCGATATACCGCATCACCTTTTTTGACAACAATATCAGATGGGCAAGTCTGACTCGGGATAAGCAATTTGTAGGGTATTTTACGTTTTTTACAAGCCTCAACCAATAGATTCGTTGTGACTTTTTGGCTTTCGTCGGTGATAATATAGAGTTTCACGTATCTCTTTTCCCTATGCACCAACTCGATCTTTACCTATGCGACGAGAAGCATTGTGTTCAATGTATTCAATAATCTTAGAAGCCACATCGCGGCCGGTCACTTTTTCGATTCCGAAACCAGGAGAAGCATTAACCTCTAATACGAGTGGGCCCTTCTCCGAGCGCATAAGATCTACGCCACAAATATGGAGACCCATAGCCCTGGCTGCTTTGATTGCAGTACGCTTTTCGGCATCCGTTAATTTGATTGGTGTACCTGCGCCACCCTGATGGAGGTTAGACCTAAAATCATCGTCAAGCGATGCTCTCTGCATTGAGGCAACCACGCGACCGCCGACTACGAAAGCACGAATATCCGTGCCAGCAGATTCCTTGATAAATTCCTGAAGTAAGATGTTGGTGCCATCTTCATTATAGAGGTAGAAAGCTTGCAGGGCCGATTTGGCCGCCTTTCTGGTGTCCGCAAGAATGACTCCGTTACCATGAGTACCCGTAGCCAGCTTAATGATAACCGGTAAACCAATTTGTTCGATGAGGTCGTCGATATCCGACGTATTACGAGAAACGAGAGTTTTGGGGGTATTTACGTCATATTTGGCAAGGATTTGGGCTGCGCGCAGTTTGTCTCTTGCCCTGGTAATAGCCACAGAGGTAGCAGAAGTATAGATGCCTTGCATTTCGAATTGACGAACTACGGCACAACCATAGCGCGTCATATTATTGGAGATACGAGGTAAAATCGCATCGAACCCTTCGAGCTTCTTGCCCCTATAATAGATGTCTGGATGTTTGTCGTCAAGAGAAAGATAACAGTTTTTGTATTTAACAACTTTAACTTTATGACCGCGTTTTTCAGCTTCTTCGACTAAACGTTTAGTGGAATAATTAGCGTTACCGTTTGAAAGAATTGCAAGCCTCATTTTTGAGCTCCTTTCTTTAGTTTAATTCTATTAACGTCACCAGACGTTTTTTTGACATATTCAAGGTGAAACTTATAGGGATCTTCTTTGAGTCGACGCTGGATTATTTTAGTCTTGGGGCTGGTAGGACGAATATTGGTGTGGTTCTTAGAAACATCCACCATAAATTTGCCGGAAATAGAACGGCGACCAACTAGAACTGGGAAATTGTTGGCGCTGCGATTTGAGAGGGTGAAAAGGATTCTGATAGTACGTCCCGCTATTTTCGCCCGGAGATGGGTGCGATAACGTATTTGCTCATGTCCGGATGAGCTGCGAACAACTGCAACCTTGTAGTCGGTGCGCTTGAACGCTCTACCGGTATAGAAAGGGCTTCCCTCATCAAAGAGGCGGAATTTTAAAACCCCATCCTTTGTAACTCGGATATGGCTAGCCCAAACCGAGGATGAATCAGCGCCAGTATCGACTTTGGCGGGGATATTCTTTATCCCTGCAATTTCGATGTATTCGGTGGACCCAATAACAGGTAAACTCTCACTATTCGATTTCATGCGTATATTATACCATGAAACCATAGAAAGTCTACCTTCTGCCCAGGGTTTTATTGATTGCAAGATTCGCTTCATGATCGGCTATTACATTCTTATCCCTATTCACGTGTGCAAACGAAACCGCCTCGAAGCTTTCAAGCTTTCCTTGGATATCTTCATAAATTGGAATAATGTCACGGTTTTTGATGCTAAAGATGCCATTTAATTGATTAACAACCATTAAGCTATCAGAAACGAAGCGGACCTTTTTGTATCCTAATTCTATAGCTAGCTCGACGCCTTTTCTCATAGCACAGTATTCGGCTACCCTAGAAGTAGCGAACCCGATGAACTCTCCTCCTTGCTTAACGATATGACCACCGCCATCATATATACAATATCCGATACCAGATGGCCCTGGATTGCCTCTTGATGCGCCATCAACATTAATGACTACGGCATTCATGGTGTCACGGCTAGAGATTCGGCCGGATGCCGTCTTGCCCTCTTCTATCTCAATTACTGACATACTAGCTTCGTCTAACCTAATATTGGAGGAGGTAAATTCCTTAATGAATTTGAAGGCACTGTAGCGATCTTTTGGTGTTGGCTTAATTTCGCTCCCAATGCTAAGGTTGTAGACAATATAGAGGTTACTTAATCTGGTGGAACCCTCTGGCGCCAAGAATGTAATTACATCCTTCAGCTCTAGAGATGAAGCATTAAGTCCAGTATATTCTTCAAGGGAGCGTGCCATAGCCTCTTCTGGTTGCTCGCCAAATTTGATTTTGCCCGTGGGTAGTTCCCAAAAAATGGGCGCCTCAGAACGCCCTCTATTGCGTTTAAAAACTAATACGCCTTCTTCTGTTTTGATAATACCGACTACGCGAATTCTTTGTTTCATTCCCACCTTTTTTAGGTGCCCTGTTAGCTCATTTTCCCCGTAATATATACAAGGTGGGTAAAATCTTATGCGATACGGCCACGGCCGTAAGCCACGAAATCCCTAAAACAAGATTATTCAGGAAAATCTTGCCACCAACAGGGCTTACCATTATTATATCATACCCTAGAAAAATAGACTAATTATCGTCCCACTAACAGGTAAAAGAAGTTTAGTATACCATTAGTACCGTTGATCATCAGTGATGAAAAGATTTCACCAAAAAGAACTATCAGCGCATAGACAACGATAATGCCATAAGGCTCAATTTGAGATAAAATTTTACGTACAGCATCAGGTGCTATAGCATAAAGGACACGAGACCCGTCTAGGGGCGGAATTGGGATAAGATTAAACAGCATGAAGCCCAGATTGATAAAAACTAGCTCCGAAAAGATGAATTCTAAGATTTCTCCTCCCGACCCATATAGCCAGCCGGAAAAATGCCCGACTAGAAAAGACAAGAGTGCGAGGAGAAAATTTGTAAATGGGCCAGCAAGAGCCACAAGCGCCATTCCCCACTCGTGCCACTTCAATTTGTTATAGTCAACGGGGACTGGTTTGGCTCCACCAAAAACTGGAGCCCCTATCATATATAGTAAGACTGGGACCAAGATAGACATAAATGGATCAATATGCTTAATAGGATTAAGGTCAAGTCGTCCGGCTTCTTTTGCGGTATCATCACCCAGCCAATAAGCAACTAGGCCGTGAGCCAGTTCGTGTAAAATAACTGAGCTCATCACTATAATTAATACTATTACTACGCCTAGTAAATTCATCTTAACTTAGGACAACTACTTCTTTAGCTACTGGAAGAGAATCAAGGCTTTTTACTTTAAGCTTTTTCTCGGTACGAGCCGTCAACTTGAGATCTGTCACCATGCCGTCAACGTTGCCCATCGCTACAATCAGCTTAGGCTCAATTTCTCTAATCGCACGAACAGAAGAAGTACACAGAATATCGGCTACGATGTCGTCAAGGTTTTCTTCTATACCGCCAATGATGCCAATATGCACTCCGCTTATGTTTATATCATAGATGGTTTTTCCGCTTTCTGTAGCTATGCCCCTAATGGTGGCATCGCCAATTTCAAATTCACCGGGACCCATTATCTTCCCTACAGGTAAGTCGGCATCTATACTGGCTTCTGCTATATCTATTTTGATTGTGGTCTTTTTAGTAATTAATGTAATTTCGTCTGGGTTTTTGCTCTCAATTTCAAACATGATGACTCCTATTCTTTTATGATTTTGTCTGGATCGATTATTTCGGTAATTTCCATTTCTAATACTTCATAGATGAAGCGATCGCGTACGCTCTTGCGATAAGTAAAATCGTCAGGAGACATAATAACGTAGTTGATTGGCTTTCCCTGCTTTTTTTCGATTAGCTCCGCCCAGCGCGTGAGCTTCTTGGTTTTATCGTTACCAATAATCAATAAATCAATACCATCCTGGCCGGGAAGGCGATTCGTAACGACTAGGCCTTTGAGATAGTTTTTGACAGGACGACTGTACGTTTCCCATGTGGATTCGTGCACTTCTTTTTCTTTAGCTGTATTAATTTTTTTCGAAAAGATGTCTATAAGTGGGCGATAGAAAGGATGTTTGTTGTTGGCTGAATAATAAACTTTATTGTCGAATGTGTCACTCTTAATAATGCCGATACCTTCGAGATTCAATAGTTCTCTTCTGACTGAGTTGATCTGTTCGTCAATTACCCTTGTCATTTCTCGAACGTAAAAAGATTTGGTAGGGTTTTCAAAAAATAAACGTAGCAGCTTTGCTCTTGTCTTCGAGCCGAATAATTTTTCTGTGGGTGTATTAGTTACTTTGCTCATTCTGGATATATTTTATCACGAATGAATAAATTTTATCAAGTTCTAGCCAAATTATATTATCGTTTCTTTTAAACCATGTAAGCTGTCTTTTGGCCAAGTGCCAATCTTCATAAAAGCACTTTTCCTTTGCCTCTTCTAAACTCAGTTCGCCTTGCATGTATCGCCAAGCGAATTCATAAATATCACTTTTCATGGCACCGTTTTCCCAGCCGTATTTTTGAACAAGTTTATTAACCTCGTCGTATAGTTCTGGGCGGAACATTCGAGTAATTCTTTTATACAGTCTGTTACGCAGTTCAGGTGTTGACCACTTAATACCAATCAGTAAATAATTGCCTTTTATCTCTTTACGGTCTGAACAAGTTTTTTGTTCAAAGTCACCAATTTTCTCTCCTGTCGGCCCTTTGAACTGATAATCGTAGATAAGCGCATCGATGTAGAGCCCAGTGCCGCCAACTATAATTGGGACCTTGCCACGAGCTCTAATGTCTTTAATTTTATCTTCAGTATATCGCTTCCAGTCGGCTACCGTAAATCTTTCGCCAGGTTCGACTAAATCTAGTCCGTAATGCGTTATTCCTTGTTGCTCTTCCCTGGTGGGTTTAGCTGTACCAATATCCATGCCTTTATAAATAGCTCTGGAATCGGCGGAGATTATTTCCCCATCCAGTGCTTTTGCAATCTTGATTGAGACGCCGGTCTTGCCAGAGCCCGTAGGACCTAAAATAACAATTGTGGGTATAGCCGAACAATACCTTTCAGGGGACGCTTCGTCGCGCCCGTCGTTACGGGGCTCCTCGCTTAGTTGCTCCCCGTTGGTCGCAAAAGCCCCTGAAAAGGTATTATTCTGGTTATCTTTCATCTTATTTTAGCTTTTTGAGGTAGTCTGCGAGTTTAGAGAGTTTAACTTTCTCTTCTTTGTCGCGGAGGCGAATGGAAACAACCTTTTCTTCGGCGTCTTTTGGACCAACTACAAAGACTGCTGGGATTTTCATTTCGGTAGCACGTCTAATTTTCTTCCCTAGTGAATCAGCTGAATCGTCAACGGTGTATCTTAACTCATTATATTTAAGAGGCTTGTCGAGGACCACCTTGTCTAATACGTCAGTGATTTTTGTGACATAGTCGCTGACCTTGTCGTTTACAGTAACGATGCGGACTTGTTCTGGTGCACACCAGAATGGGAACCAGCCACCGGTGTGCTCAATAAATACTGACAAGAAGCGTTCAATTGAACCGAGCGTAGCGTGGTGAATCATGACTGGGCGCTCTTTTTCGCCTTTGCTGTTAGTAAATTCTAGACCAAAACGCTCTGGCTGGACAAAGTCTAGCTGAATAGTGGCAAGCTGGTGTTCACGACCAATAGCGTCTTCGGCCATGAAGTCGATCTTTGGTCCATAAAAGGCCGCTTCACCTTCCTGTTCGAAATAATCTAGGCCATTATCGATGGCAGCTTGCTTTATTTGCTCCTGAGCCATTGTCCAGAGCTTTTTATCACCTAAGTATTTGTCTTCGTCAGAACGATATGACAACCTAGCGCGAAGCTTTTGCATACCGACGGTTTCGTAGAGCTCTTTAACAATACCAACGAGTCTCTTAACTTCTTCTTTGATTTGGTCGTTACGGCAAAAAACGTGTGAATCATCTTGGGTCAAAGAGCGTACACGAGAGAGGCCACCGAGCTCACCGGTCTTTTCGTCGCGGTAATCCGTAGTAGCTTCCATATATCGTACTGGCATGTCACGATAGGTACGCGGCCTAGAAGCAAAGATCTGTGCGTGGTGAGGGCAGTTCATTGGCTTCATGGCAAAATCTTCACCATTAACTTGGGAATGAACCATAAATAATTCATCGCCAAATTTTGCATAGTGACCAGAAGTTTTATAGAGATCAGTTTTAGTAATATGTGGGGTCCAAACTTTTTTGAATCCTTCCCTGCCGCGAAGACTGAGCGAATAATTAGCCATTAGTTCGCGAAGTTCGGTACCGCGCGGAGTAAACAGTGGCAAACCTGCACCAACTAAATCAGAGAAACAGAAAAGATCTAACTCTTTTCCTAATTTGCGGTGATCGCGAGCCTTAGCCTCTTCTTGACGTTTTAGATATTCATCAAGTTCGGTTTCAGTTGCAAAAGCTACACCGTAAATACGAGTGAGCATTTCCCTCTTCTCGTCGCCGCGCCAGTAGGCACCGGCTACACGAATAAGCTTAAAAAAGCCAACTTCTGAAGTGTTTTTTACGTGAGGACCCTTGCACAAATCAGTAAATAAATCGCCCATATCATAAAAGGAGATTTCAGAATCTTCCGGGAGATCTTCGATTAGTTCAATCTTGTACTTTTGATTATTGTCTCGCGCCCAGTCTAGGGCTTCGATTTTAGATACAACGCGTTTTTCCATTGGTAATTTGCGGGAAACGATAGCGTGCATGCGTTTTTCGATTTTAGATAAATCTGTGTCGGAGATTTTAGTTTTGCCAAAATCAATATCGTAGTAAAAGCCATTGTCTATAGCGGGACCGATGCCGAAGGCTACGTCTGGGTAGAGTTCGCGCACGGCGGCGGCAAGTATATGACTTAAGGTATGACGCATTTTTTCTAGATCTTTCATTTTATCTCCCTGTTTTACTGTACTATATAATTATAGCACAAGAGAATAGATTAGGGTTTGACTATTTTTTCTTAAAGTTACTGCGAATCTTGAGTGCGTGGCAGGTTTCTCTAAGAGCGTCGCTGAAGCTGCTATGTAGCCGCACTTTACAGCTGAATGCCTTCTCCAAATCAGACTTAATATCCTCCAACTGAGCGCAAGCCAAGATCACTCCGGTTGGGTGAAAGTTTTTTGCGAAGGTGAATTTACTGATTGTAACCTTGATTTCGTCAAGTGATAATTCCCCATCGTCAATTTTAGCTGGCCACGAATCAATCGTCATTGTGACTGTATGTCTTTTAAGCTGGCGCATAAATTTATGATATTTGATAGAACGCGATAGTGCTGTAGTGGTCAAAATTAGTATTTCTTGATCAACATAAGTATCTGGATATTTTAAATTAAGCCCGATGAATTTTTGGTTTTTGTACTTCTGTCTAAAATAATTAAGGCTGGTCACCGACAAAAGGTGATTGGCAAAGATAATAAGGTCGACCTTATTGATATATGGCCTTAGGGCTTCTAGGGCGGCTTGCCTAGCAGTTCTGGTGCTTTTTAGGATTTCTTCCGCGTGTCGCCAATCTATCACCCTAATTACTTCGATGATAGGCAATTCCTGCTCCAATAAGTCTGCAAACACTTCCCCGCCATACCCACTATCAAAAACTACAACTTTTAGCATTTAACTCCCTTTCTCCTCCGTTCGCCTGATTTTAACATACCGATAAGAGAAAGAAATTGCAAGATACGGAGTTTCGGGAGATTTCTCCCGTAAATCCCAAAATAGCCACAAAAACCGTCTTTAGTTTTTGAAGCACTATGCCAAATTCTGCATGTCCAGACACGCCCAAATACGCAGATGTTGACGCGGGTCGTAAGGTGTTATATAATTACGTGATCATCGGTAGCAGAGGTCTATTCGATAGCAACTTATCACGAGAAACGGAATGAGGTGAGTAACTTGAAAAACGTTGGTAAGGTAGCTAAACTATTGTCCGAGTTTGATATGAAGGGGGTGACTAGTTGTACTGTGAACGTCTACTTCCGCCTGAAGGAACACGAGCAATTGAGGGGTAGCGAACTAAGCTACCCACACCAGGGCGGTCTTGACTTTCTAGCATGGGATGAAGACCAATGGGAGGCCTACATCAACGGCAGGTGTGAAGTTCTTCGGGACCTAGAACCGGTAAGTATCGACGCCATACAAGTAAGTTTCCGCTTAGGCGATGATTCGCGCGCCCCAAGCTATTGTGTTGAGGCGAGAGATTTGTCGCAGGGGGGGAGGTTCAATAGGGTAGTATTCACAAATCCTCCCAAGGCAGACAGGTACCTAACGGCTAAAGAGTCAGAAGAGATGCGTGGCGTATTGGCTGTCGCCGAATATAGTGACAGTGTCTCCATAATGGAGAGGCGAAGGCGCCGCATGATTGGGGATGATCTCCCAGAGGCCATGACTCTTTAGAACACTTCATTACAGTTCCCTTACTACCCCGGCCTTACACATCAGAAGTGTGTGGGGCTGGGGTTTTAGCTTTTGTCATATTCTATCAGAATAAAAATAAGTCCCCTTGGGACTTCTTTTTATTACTGGTGGGGCTCAATTAACCAGGTTTTAACAGCATACCGACTGGATGCATATATGGGATTTAAAGGGGTTTTATGATACAATAAAAAACATGAAAACGTTATTTAATATTGATTTAAAAGATTATAACCCAGATGGAAAAAAGTTTTATCGTCCATCAGTTCGAGGCATAATTTTTGACGACGATAATAATATCGCAATGATTTATAGTAAAAAATATCATTATTATAAATTCCCTGGTGGCGGAATGGAAGAAGGCGAAACTCAACTTGAAACCTTGGCTAGAGAGATAAAAGAAGAAACTGGTATGACTCTTGTCCCAGGTTCCGCCAAAGAATTTGGTGAAGTTGTAAGAACCCAAAAATATAGCACCGAAGAGGATGATGACACAATCTTTGTTCAGCAAAACTTTTATTACACTTGTGAAGTTGAAAAAGAAATAGGCGAACAGAATTTAGACGACAGCGAAAAAGAAGCAGAGTTTGTTTTGACTTTCGTACCAATAGATAAGGCTATAAAGGCTAATGCGTCATTCAAAACCGACAAAGGCCCAGCAAAAGAGCAGATGGTGGAACGCGAAAAGAGAGTTTTAGAGATAATAAAAAACACACTTTTACTTTAAATATCCATTGAGGAAATTAATCAAGCAGTCAAAATATATATAAGTGTTTATAAAAACCTGCGCTTAATTGTTAGGGATTTAACAGACATTTACAGGTTACAGAATAGCTAAAAAGTTTTTTATAACCCGTATGGTGGGTGATGAGGGGCTAGGATTTGCTTCGCAAATCCTTCCGTTCCTCCTCGCTCGAAGAATCTAGAATATTATTCTAGATTCTTGCTCGCTTCGTCGTCCGGTCGAACCCTACGGGATTCTCGCTCCTCACCTACAGGAATTAAATAAAGACCCTTCGGGTCTTTCTTCAATTTCTGGTGGGTGATGAGGGGCTCGAACCCCCGACCTTCTCGGTGTAAACGAGACGCTCTAGCCAACTGAGCTAATCACCCACTTCATATAAGTATACCATATTTTGTAAAAAAATGATACAATGAGACAAACGGAGGTAAAATGAGGTTTCAAAACTATGCAAGGGTGGCACGACTTGCGGCGGGCGCCAGCTTATTAATTGGGCTAGGTGACTTTGTGTTATTAAAAATAGGCGAGCCAATTGGCCCGTTTTTGTTTGCTTTTGGGCTAATGGGGGTATGTGCCTTAGGGCTCAATCTGTTCACTGGTAAGTGTGGGTTCATATTTGAAGATGGGATAAAGCTAGTTGACATTCTTATTATCCTAATAATTAATCTAATTTTCGGTTATTTAGTAGGAGCGATGTTTGGATTAATTGATGACGGTGTACTTGTGGCTGCAAGTGCGAAAGTGGCTGGCTGGGAATGCTCGGGAGAATTCTTCTTAAAATCCGTACTGTGTGGTGCCATAATGTACCTAGCTGTGGCGATTTATCGTAAAGGATCACCAATTGGGATACTGCTAGGAGTGCCACTTTTTATCTTTTGTGGTTTTCAGCACTCAATTGCAAATGCTATTACGATGGGTGTAGCTTTAAGCTTTAGTTGGTCAATAATAGTTTGTGTAGCCGGTAATCTGGTAGGCGCATTAGTAGCATGGTTAATTTGTACTCCTAAGCTAATTAGTACCACAAAAGCTGAAGAACAAAAATAGTATTATTTCTTGACCACTTTATTGGTGACATCAAACTTTTCCATGTATTTGCCGAGCATCAAGCGCGTTTGAGAATAGAACGCAGCCAAAGATTGATAAAGAATCGATGTAACCGGCATCAGAATCCATTGTAAAATCATTGATATACTTCTGCTTTTTCGATATTTGGCGGGGCGCTTAGGTAGAATTTTAAATGAAATCAGAATTGATACCAATAGACCAATTGACGCAAATGTCTCGACGATACTTACAATGTTAGGCAAGTTGTAAGCTACCATATTATGCGACGACAAATTCATAATCATCGGTATCCAGCCACCGAAGGCCACAATTGGAGCTAAGATTGCTAACGTAACGTGTCCATCCAAGAGGCGACAAAACTTGGGAAAAAGTAGCCAAAAAGGCATACCGCGATTCTTTGAAAAGAGCCTGCTACCCACATATGCTACATCGCTAGCACCATAATACCAGCGTCGTACCTGAATAAATTGTGCTTTGATTGTTTTAAAGAATGAATCATCAATCACAGCATCTTGGTAGATTGGGATACGAATTGGAAGTACTGAATAATCGCCACTAAAGAAAAATAGACTACGCCAGTATTGATGGCCGTCCTCGACGATAGTGCGCTTGCTCCAAAAGTCCATGGCTTCGAGAGCCTGCAAGGGTTGAGAATGGGAGGCGAAATTGCGAAGTGAATGTGGGCGCATAGTAGAAATCACATTAAAGAAAGAGTTGGAAACCGCAATAACGCGTGAAGGGGCTGGGGCATCCCAAATATTATTAGTAAAGATTGATACTGGCTGATAACTAAGACGTTGGCGATTAGGGTGCGTAATAAACTCGTAAGCTACAGAGTCAAGATATTTGGGCGCCATATGGTTGTCGCTATCGAGAGATGTCACAATGATGTTTTCGATAGGTAAATGTTTATTGGTGACATATTCGGCGACAGCATGACCGGCATACGTAAGGTTGGGGCCCTTCCCTACGATTTCTCCGGGTAGACCATCTGGATGTTCTACTAATAAGAAGTCTCGGAAAACACCATCATATTTTTGCTTTAAGTTTTTGGCGATTTGCGCCATAGTTTCGCCACCTCTTTGTTCATAAGCTAAGGCAAAAATTATGTGATCATTCGGGAAAGTGGAATCTTTTACGGCTTCGATTGATGGCCCCAAGACATCTTCACCTTCGTTGTACGCCGTCATGATTACGACGTGATAAACATCTTCCGGAGCAGGATATTCCTTTTCCATCGAGGCGATCATTTTGAGGTTAGTGAGATGTTCTTCGAAATGGTAACTTCTATTACGGTCGTCACGTAAACGTTCGTAGGCGTCGCGCGGATTAGATAAATCCTCGACACGCTTGCGCCAATCCACGCGCATGGCACTCTTGATGACGTTGTAGCCCTGGGCTGTACGAAAAGCCACGCTGATTGCTTTGACTAAGGTGGTAGCAATGATAATAAATAGATAAATTGCCCCTACAACTGGGTTAATCCAAGACAAAACGAACAATAAGATAATGGCACCGTACGAAATGGCGCCTGGGAGGATTTCGAAAAAACGATAAATCGGTGTGCGTTTACCTTGAGGAATTTCAAGACTTTTACGCATTTAGGCCTCCTTGATTAACCGTACGTAGACCAAGAAGGTCCCAAGAATTAGAACGGTAGTAGCGAGTAATAGAAATTTGGCCATTCCACTGCCACGTTTGCGGAATATTCTAAGTGCTAGAAAACCATGGACAATGCCAAAAATGATAGCAAGCATCGGAAAGGCCAACATATCACCCCACGTGCCGTCGCGATAGCCACCTATATCGCCATAGCCGATTTTAACCACTGCGCTATTGGGGTTAATCCTGATTGCCGTGAACACGAAAAGAATAATAGACAAGATTAGATTAAGCAGCATGAATAATAAAAGGCCACGTTCGTTTTGGTATATTTCTATAAAATCTTCTTTGAACTTTTTCATATTATTCTTTAGTTATTTTGCTAATTAAAGTATCTACTTTCTGAATAAATAGGACGTCACCAACAATGCCAATTAATCCAGCTATGATCATCATCCAACCGATTACGACCGTAACATCATTAACAATGACAAAAACACCAAGAGCCATGATGCCGAGAGCCAGCAATAAAACATATTTCCAAATTGACATATTGACCGCCGAAAGCTTGATTGCTGTATTAATCTTAACTAATGATTCGTAAACCAACCAGATACCCAGCACAATACGGAAAAGGTTGGCGATGTTCCCTCCCATGGCTAGGACCGTAATACCAATCAGAACAGAGATAACGCCCACTAGGAGTTCGTTATTATAAAAGTCATTCTGCCCTTTTTCAAGGAAATAATTGATAATCTGGAATGCACCTTTAATAATAAAGAATGCACCGACCAGATACGAAACTATTTTAGCCATGAAGTCTGGCCAAACGATAAATAAAACACCTAACACAATGATAGCTAAGGATTCAGCCACAGAAAACCAAGCCGATTTTTTAATATCATTGCCAACTTGTTCGACTGGACGCTTGATGACTTCTGCTTTAGGCATCTCTTCTCCTTATGCTATGATTATTATGCTATGATTATAGCATATTTATGTTATAATGAAAGAGCGCCGATGTAGCTCAGTTGGTAGAGCAGCTCATTCGTAACGAGCAGGTCACAGGTTCAAGCCCTGCCATCGGCTCCATTTTTTTAAAAATGTCGCCGGAGCGTCCCAAGGGGCAAACGGCTCCATCCTATTTATTTTTGTGAAGTCGATTACGAAGTTTTTGGCGAGCGTGTGACGTAATTATTTTACCTAACCATGATTCTTTTGGAGTTTGATTCTTGGAGGTAAGAATCTCTACGATGTCACCCTGTTCTAATTTTTTATTCAAATTGCTCATCTTGCCATTTATTTTGACACCTACCACGTGGTCGCCAATTTCGGTATGCAGTCGGTAAGCAAAATCAAGCGGCAAGGAGCCGGCCGGCAAATCGATGATGTCCCCCTTAGGGGTATATACGAAGATTTTATCAGCAAATAGATTGAGCTTCAATTTTTTGAGGTCAATTTTTTTGCCTTCGCGCAGTCTAGCAGCGGTGGTCTGTAGTTCCCTAATCCATAGTAGGTTGGTGGGGAGATGCTCAATCTTCCCTTTTTTGTAATTCTCGGTAACTTTTTGCTCATTATAATAAAAGCTGGCGGCTAAACCACGTTCGGCGTATTCGTGCATTTCTTTAGTACGAATCTGAAACTCTACCACGCGCTTGTCTTTAGTTATCACGGTCGTATGTAGAGATTGATAGCCGTTTTGCTTAGGCATCGCGATATAATCTTTGATGCGCCCATCCATTGGTGTATATAGCGAATGAATTACTCCGAGCGTAAGATAACAATCTGTAATATCATCTACGATGATACGTAAAGCGGTTAAGTCGTAGATTTCGTTGATATTCTGATTATGCTTGGCGAGCTTCTTATGTAGTGAATAAACGGATTTTACGCGTCCGGAAATCGTAAATTTAATCTTTTCCTTTTTTAATGCTGCCGAGACTTCATCTTCGATTTTTTTGAGGGATTTTTCGGCAGATTTATTGTGTTTCTTGATTAGTTTTTCAAGCTCTTCAAAACGGCGAGGGTCTACATATTTGAAGGCGAGATCTGCCATTTCTACGCGAAGACGCCCCATGTTGAGTCGGTCAGCAAGTGGTGCGAAAACTTCGAGAGATTCTTTAGCGATTTTTTTCTGTTTGTCGGGAGGGAGGGCGGAAAGAGTACGGAGATTATGTAAACGATCGGCTAGCTTAATGATTAGCACGCGAATATCGTCGCCAAGCGCGATCATGAGCCTCAAGAAATTATCTTTGGTGGCCGGAAGATATGTATCAATATCGCGCATGCCGTTACGAGCAGTAGAGAGCTTCGTGACGCCATCTACTAGGAATGCTACTGATTCCCCAAATTCTTTTTTGATGTCGTCTAGTGTCAAATCTGTGTCTTCAACGGTATCATGTAAGATTCCCGCGATGACAGTATCTTCATCCATGCCCCATTCTTCAAGAATTTTTTGGACGGCCAAGGGATGAACTATATATGGTTCGCCGGTCTTACGAAACTGGCCTTCGTGAGCCTTGGTAGCAATATTAACGGCCCGCTTTATCCTCTCTGATTTTTGCTGCTTTTTGACTACCATATAATATATATTATATCATACGATGTTTCTGGTCATTCTGCGCTAGAGGTGATAAAATAAACATATGAAGATAGCTTTCTTTTCGGATTGTTATTTGGATTTAACTGGCGGGATTGTTTCCTCGATGAATGCGCAAAAAAAAGCGCTAGAAAAGGCTGGGCATGAAGTTTGTATTTTTAGTACTGCCTATCCTAAGACCGAGCAAGAAATTAAGAAATTAGCCGAGCAACATATTTACGTGGTGCCGAGTTGTAAATACTTAGTACGTGGAGCTACGCCAATATCTCGTCGCCCTGGAATAGTTGAAAAATGGTTATTATCTGAACATCCAGAAATTAAAGAATATGATGTTCTTTATGTGCATTATGAGTCTGGGTGTTCGATCGCGGGACTAAGGCTGGGCCAGAAGCTTAAGATTCCTACCGTGCAGGTAATGCACGGGCGCGAAGATGTGGGAGAAAGCAATATCATTCCCTTTGGATTTCGTACGATAGTCGCAGTGCTGTTTAATTGGTTTCATTCTTGGTATCTACCACATACCGTAAAAATACATCGTGATGATTATTTGGCCACTACTCTGGCGAAAGCTAAGATGTGGAGCTTGATGGTAAACCATGCCAACTATGCAGATTTGGTGCTCACTCCATCCGAGCATTTCAAAAAAAAGCTTCTACATTATGGCGTGACAAAAAAGATAAAAGTTTTTCCAAATTGTTTTAATGATGACAAATTCCCTAAGAATCCAGAGCCCAAGGAGTTAAAAGAAGGCGAAGAGCTTAAAATAATTTGGCATTCTAGAGTGACGCCCGAAAAGCGTATCATACCGTTTTTAGAGGCATTAACTCAAGTGCACGGCAAATACCGGCTGGACGTATATGGTGGTGGCGTAGATTTAGCAAGAGCGAAACGCTACGCGAAGGAACATAATATGAACGCAATCTTTCATGGTGATGTTCCGTTTGACCAGCTTTCTAAGGCTATTTCTGATTCACATTTAGACGTTTTGGTTTCTTATAATTGTGACACTTTCGGCATGGCTTTGATTGAAGCCGAGGCTTATGGTGTGCCGGTATTGTTCTGCGATCCGGATATGAAAGAAATAGTACCAAAAGGTGGATATATTTTGACGGATGGTATAGAGCCGATAAAAATTGCGGAGGCAATCAATGATTTAATTAAGAATCCTGATGCAATTAGGCAAATGTCTGAAGTGATGCTCAACCACCGCACTGAGGTGCTGGCGTCAAACAGAATTAAAATCCTAGAAAAGATACTGAAAGATAATTTAATGTCATTAACTTAAGCATGCCTAGCATACATATACTTCCGAGGTACGCTCCAGGCCGCTCTGGCCAAGTCTTTATGCCCTCGGAAGCATATGCATACTAGGCTCTAAGAATGCTTAAGTTAATGACATTGAAGATATTTTTAAATTTCATGTTACAATTCTTTTATGAGATACTTAGCAGATTTACTAACGTTTTCGCGTTTAATTATGGGCGCGGTTTTGTTTGTGATGGCCTTTACGGGAGGGTCGCCTGAAGCTGCTTTTATTCTCTTTATAGTGGCGGAACTAACGGATGCTTTTGATGGTACTTGTGCGCGCAAATGGCCATTTCCGAAGAATAAAACTCCAAAATATCGCAAATATGCGGCTAAGTTTGACATGGCTACGGACGTGCTACTGGCTGGAGCGCAAGTGCTGTTTTTGACGTTCCAGGTCAACTGGATAGCGGGCGTGATCATTATGATTTATTATGCGATTTCTTCTGTTGGTGGCGATTTACTAGTTTATGGTAAACTACTTGGGCATCCCGATGATTGCACGGATGGGTCGCTCGCCAAGCGTAATTTTCCGTTGGCTAAGAAGATAATATTAACTAGGCGATATCTATATACGATTTGCCTTGGGCTTGTAAATGCTATGATTCTATTCGCTACGAGTTGGTCGGAGCCAGTAAAGTATGGACTAATCGCGTTTGGGTGTTTAATCTTTGTATTTGCTTGGTTTTTCCTAAAGCAAAGGCGAAAGAATATTTCGCGTGATGCGGTTGAGATTGAACGAGAGTTGGCAAGCAAGAAGAAAAAAGGTGAATGAAAATTCCTAAGCGCGCCCTTCGGGCACGCTCCAAGGCCGCTCTGGCCAGTCTTTATGTCCCGCAAGGCACCTTAGGAATTTTTATTCGCCATTATTCCACTTACCGTTGCATCCATAAAATTGTTAGGATTATAGAGGTTAAGCGCGAGGATTTTGGTGGCGAGTTCGCCGTTCCATATGGTGATAGGTGAGTAGCCAGATTTAGAAAGCGCAATGGCTTTAACTACGCCGTTTTTAGCTATTAGTATTTGTTCATTGTGTAGTGTAACGATAGATACGGGATAGCTTAATGTGAACTTATGAAAAGCATCGGCGACTTGGATGAGCGACTGCGACAGCAATAATACCTTGGGATAATATACGGCGCGAAATAGTTTGATAAGTTGTGACATAGAAGCAAGGAAGACGAGATTTTCGTTCATAAATAATCTATCATTGATATTTTCAGCTAATAAATCTATGGCATCACGCGTAATTAGCAAAGGTTTTTCGGAAGACGCGCAGGCGTTAGAAATGGCTTTACCGGTCACGGAATTTTTGGATAAATCACCGATTAATAAATTAAAATCGACGGAGTTAATCGTTTTTAATATTTCATCGGCATTTGCGAATGAACCTGAGTCGGTAGATTCTAAAAATACGAAGTTCGGCAAAGGTGGGAGTTTGGTTTCTAGGGCATCCGGAAGCACGGTATGTAGATTTTCGATAGGATAGTTTTTATCCATTAACTCCGAGATGCGGATTTCAGTATTAAAATGTTGGCTATTGCCGCCGATAATATTCACGCTTCCCTGTTTTCTGTCTGGAATATTCCAGGTGAGATCCGTATCTAACGGGCGTTCGATTTTTTCAAAATAATCCATTAAAACTCCAAATCGATACTAATCGGGCAGTGATCGGAGCCCATATAGTCTTCATAAATTTCGGCAGACTTGAGGTTGGGTCGAAGGGCCTTCGAAATAAAGAAATAATCAATACGCCAACCGACATTATTTGCACGAGCATGACCCCAGTGGCTCCACCAAGTGTAGCGCACCTCGTCTGGATGAAGAATGCGAAAAGTGTCAATTATTCCAGCATCAATAATATTAGTAATTCCCTGACGTTCTTCGTCGGTAAAGCCAGCGGAATGATGGTTGGTCTTAGGCCTTGCGATATCAATTTCTTCATGCGCAGCATTAAAGTCGCCACACACTACGACTGGCTTAGTAGTTTCGAGCTGTTTGAGATATTTCAAAAACTCAGGATCCCATAAGTCGTGACGAAGATGAAGGCGTTCGAGGGCATTTTTAGAGTTAGGAGTATAGACGTTAACAAGATAAAAATGCTCAAATTCTGCCGTCAATACTCTACCTTCTTCTAGGGGATCACCGAAATTGTCTGCAAAAACTTCATCAGTAGGTAAATCGTTTCGCACGGAGATGGGTTTGATTTTTGTAAAAATAGCCGTGCCAGAATAGCCTGGACGCTTGGCCGAATTCCAAAGCTCTTCGTAAGCTGGTAGATCAATCTCGGCTTGGCCTTGCTTGGCTTTAGTTTCTTGGATACATAAAATATCTGGATTTTCGGATTGAATAAATTTTTGCAAGGCGCCTTTATTAATGACGGCGCGAAGACCATTGACGTTCCAAGAATAAATTTTCATGCGTAACGGCCCCTTTCGATATCGCGTTTTTTGATAGTCTCACGTTTGTCGTATTTTTTCTTACCCTTCCCCACTGCGATTACGAGCTTGATATGGCGACCACCGCCTAAGAGCTTAACTGGCACGATGGTAGAGCCAGCAACCTTTTCACGTTCAAGACCAGCAATCTGTTTCTTGGTGGCAAGAAGCTTAATATTGCGCGCCGTATCAGCACCAAGAGTAAGATTATTTAACCAGAGTTCAGAGTTTCTAATAGTTACAAAAGATCCTTTCAACTGGACATGATGATCACGAATAGAGCGAACCTCATCGCCATTTAAACTCATACCGACGACAAGCTCATCACCAAGCGAATAGTCATAATGCGCTCTGCGATTAATTGTGACCATGTCTTTAGGTTTACTCTGTTTCATAGGTATGATTATATCATAATTGAGCTCCATAAACCCCTCATTAAGATGTCTCTTTCGCAAAGTTTTACAATGCCCCACCAAGAAAACATTATCTTTAAAGGCTTAAATATTAAAAACCGGAGACACAACGAATCGAAAAACCATTGTGTTTTTCATTGACGCCATCTTCAGTAATTGAGCTAGTTGTCAAGCGAAAAGTACTAGCCAAGAAATTTGACGATCTAGAAGACCAATAAAACCCTGTAGCACCACGAAACGATGCCGAATTTTCAGACCACGAGCCAGAATAAATAAAATTATTCGGAAATGTGCGAATTCTTTTAGAACCCATCTGCTTATCAGTAATAGCGTTTATTTGATCACTTAAGTAATAAAAACCACCTTTAGTGTTGCCACCACCAGTACCAGATTCATTACCACCATACGGAAGTTTCCAACCAGATGGGCAAATATCCCCTCCTACATTACCAATTAAAGAATTAGCATTACCATAACCAGCCGTTGCGGAATACCAGTTATAATAATTACCATAGGCATAAATAGTATCATCAAAGCTCGCATGTGCATCAACAGAAATAACTTTTTGAATCTGATTTGGCGTTACACCAGCTACAGTATTAGTAGTATTTAAACGGGACTGATTTTGGCAAGTAGTACTAGATTCAGCACACCAACCAAATGGAGCCAAAGACGCATCATAGGCTACACTGGAAGACGGAGACAAAGAATTAGACTTAGTAGCCAGTGAACTGTCGGCATTATAAATATTAGTAATTGGTAAAGTACTATTATTACCATCAATGTTAGTATTGGAGACAGAAAGAACAGTAGACACAGTATTCGCGTTTTCCTCATGCTCATTAGATAGTCTTAGATTTTCTACCGTCCAGCAAACATCGTCCGCAAGTTTAGCGACAGCATAAACTTCGCCATCTCGCTCATCAGTGAGAGCTGTAATACTATTTCTAGCTACGACAAAAGCATCGGTATCACTATTGTAAACAGTAGCAGTCATCGAACTACAGCCATTCCATCCTTGAAGATAAACTGGATTATTACTGCCGTCTTTCTCAGCCGGAGCCCAAACTGCATAAAGAGTAATGACTTTATTATTATTCGCCTGCAAAGACGAAACGGTAAATGTCTCATTGGGTCCCCATATTTTAACATCATTATCCGGATCGTTATCTGCAAGTTTACTCCAGGCACTCGCATCCGTACTCCAGCCTACAAAACCATAACCCGCTTTCTTAAAATTGGAAGCAAATAGATCAAATGTTTCATTTTCATCCACATTAATATGCCGTACTGTTTTTAGACCGGTATTGGCGTCGGTAGACCCCATACCAGTATTATCATTATCGGAGCCATTACCATCATATTGAACAGTATAGGATCCATCGAAAACGCAGCGGACTGAGTGCCCGGCGTAGTTACCGCTGTTCTTACTGCTTGGGTCGATGTTGGTACTGGTAAAGTTTAGTTTGTAAGCGCTGCTGGGAATGTAGGCCGAGGCAGACCAATAGTGCCCGCCGTAGCCCCTGTTGGACGCCTCGCTGCCACCCCAGCTGCCGGAGTAAACAAAGTTGTTGGGGAACATGCGCCACTTGTTAGACGCTACGCTGGTGCCTTGATATGCTCCTGTACCGCCCATTTGTTTGTCTAGATACGAGAAACCACCTTTAGTGCCACCAATATTACTTCCGGAAGTTCCAGTATTACCGTAAGGAAGTTTCCAACCAGCTGGGCAGAGATCTCCTGCAGTAGGTTCACTAGTGCTTCTGCTATAAGTTCCGTAACCCACAGTGGCAGAATACCAGTTGTAGTAGTTGCCGTAACTATAGATAGTGTTATTGAAGTTAGTATGAGCATTAGCAGAAGTGATGCTTTGGGTTTGGGATGGGGTGATATTGGCTACGGTATTAGTGGTGTTCAAGCGGGATTGATCATCACAAGCAGCAGAATGAGTCGTACACCAGCCATAGTTTGTATCATTTGCGCTGTCCTGGCTGGATGATGGCGAGAGGGAGTTAGATTTAGTGGCGAGTGAGCTATCGGCATTGTAGATATTAGTAATAGGAAGAGTGCTATTATTGGGATCTATATTAGTGTTTGAAGTAGAAAGGGTAGTAGCAACGGTACTGCCACTTTCGTCGTGGGTATCAGCTAATCTTAAGTTTTCTATCATCCAGCAATTATCATCAGCGAGTTTAGCAATAGTATAAACTTCACCATCTCTTTGATCAGTAAGGGCAGTTATACTATTTTTGGCTACGGTGAGGGTGCCAGTAGTACTATCGTAAGTCGTGGCAGCCATAGCAGAGCAGCCAGTCCAGTTCTGGAGGTAGACTGGAGCGCTAGTAGGATTGCTCGGGTCAGTCTTTTCGGCTGGGGCCCAGATGGCATAGAGAGTGGTAATAGGAGTACCATTATACGCTGGAGCGGTGATGATTTCATTGGGTCCCCAGATTTTCGCGTCATTCGTGGTGTCATTATCCGTTAGTTTATTCCAAGCATTAGCGTCTGTACTCCAGCCCACAAAACCGTAGCCTGCTTTCTTAAAATTACTAGCGAAGAGATCAAAGGTGTCACCTTCAGCTACATTGGTATGTCTCACCGATTTAAGACCATTGGCGTCAGTAGATCCCATACCCGTAGCATCGTTGTCTGAACCATTGCCGTCATATTGTACGGTATAGATGGGTGCCCAGTGGGCATAGAGAGTGATACTATCACCAGGATTCGCTCCGGTCACCGCATAAGTGCTATCCACTGGATAAGCCGTACCAGTACCATCAGCATTAGTAGTCCATTCTTTAATCTTCCAACCAGATAAGTTAGTCCAAGCATTATAATTCTTAAGTGTACCTGAACCATTACCGGAAGCATCCAAATTAATTTTCTGATTTAAAGTACTTATAGACTTATCGTCAGTACAGTTAGCATCATTTGGGGCCCAAGTTTTACAGTTGTGGACATAGTTAATTGTGTATTGTGGGGTCCACTGGGCATAAAGGGTTTCACCCGTAGAACCAGCTGGGATAGTGAAGCTAGATGTGTAAGATGTGCCAGAACCATCTGGGGCAGTATTCCAATTTTTAAAAACATAGCTAGCTTGCGCAATAGATGCTGAAGGGTTGGATGAGCTAGGCAAGGTTACCGTACTGCCAGCCGTACCATAAACTCTAGAAATTGCTCCAGTACCATTATTTGAATCCAAAGTAACTCCTACGTCCGATGAACCAATAAGACAACGAACGCTAAAGCCGTCGTACTTATTGTTGCCGTTGTAGGACGGGTAGAGATACGTAGAGCTGAGGCTTAGATGGTAAGAGCTGAGGTTGCCGATTGCTGACCTACTCCAGTAGCGGCCGTACGTGCCACGATTATTCGCGGACGAGCCGTAGAAGCGGCCGGAGTAGAGGAAATTGTTTGGGAAAGTGCGGAAGCGATTACTCATAATGTCACCAGCATTGGCAGCTCCATCTTGGTTACTTCCATTTCCGCCGTAGCTAGTAGAGAGAGTACCAAACTCCTTGGCAGTTCCGTTGCTGGACGGTAAATACCAGTTAGATGGACAGATGGAGGTACCAGCAGCTTCAGAAGTGGAAGAACTGGTGTAATAGTTAGTATTTGCCATAGCAGCTGCCCAGGTGTAGTAGTTGCCATAGCCGTAAATATTTGATGATGTATGATAGTTGGTGCCACTATTGGATGGGCTAGAAGCATCAGTATAGTCTTGCGTATAAGTAATACTATCCACTAGGCTTACGGTGTTACTATTATTATAGCGTGGGAAACGGTAGGCTGGGTAGTTGGTTGAGCCAATATCTTCTAAAGTGCCATTACCATCATAAGTATCAGTTGGCGAAGCGGCAGATGATTTGTAGATAGAGTTTGAAGTAGCAACATTAATGAAGTTGGCAGATTCTGGGTCAGCGAGACCTACGAAATTACCATAGGTACCAGTAGTGCCACCATAACCTTGTGAGAGGCTTTGGTTAGTTACGTTGCTGTCATTAATGTTGTATCCTACTGTGCCTTCGTGTTCTAGTCTTAGGTTTTCTGCCATCCAGCAGTTACCATCAGCTAGTCTAGCCACAGTATAGACCATATTGTCACGTTTATCAGTAAGAGCGATAAAGCTGTCTTTTGTTGCGGTGATTTTACCTTTTTCATCAGTCACAGTATCATCAAAGACTGTTTGGGTTAAAGTACTACAACCATCATGTGGAAGTGTAGTATTAGGATTATCCCAATCCTGGAAGTAGATGGTATTATTGTTGCCGTCTTTAGCTGCTGGTACCCATACGGCATACATATTGATTTGGTTTCTATTAGTAGCTGTAGCTATGAGGTCTGCATCTATTACTACATCCTCCATCGGACCATAGATGATTGGATCATTAGTATTATCATTATCAGTAAAGTGAGTGTAAGCATCACTATCTGTGCTCCATCCTAAGAAGCCATAGCCTGCTTTTTTGAAATTAGATGGCAGAAGAGTAATCTTGGTATCTTCTACGATATTGATTTGCTTAACACTCTTATCACCAATAGCATCAGTAGTACCCATACCATTAGGGTTATCTGCGCCATTAGCTTGGTATTGTACTTTATATGTCGTACAGGAGGTATCCATAGTGAGATAGTAAACAATAGTACCAGCATTATTATTACCATCCTGAGCCATTTGGTATGTTCCTGGAACAATGGAAGTATCCACCTTTACACCATAGTAAATATGAAAGGTATCATTAATATCACTACTAGGACTAGCTGTTTGAGATGAAGTCTTTAATGTAGAAGTAGTAGTAGATAGTGGAGAAAAGACAGTAGAACCAGTAGGATTATTGGTTAATGTATATCCCCACTTGTTAGTATTATTACTACTACTTAGAGCTGAAGTACCATCTACTGCCGTAAAGGATGCACTAGCTGCTGGTGTATTGTTATCGTATTTATATAGATCACTACCCTCAGGTGTAGCAATAGACAAATTATATCCACTACGACAATCTGATATTACATTAATAGATTCATCCTTAATAGTTACGCCATCATTATCTACTACAGCATCTAGTTCTATAGAATTGTTAGTAGACATACTTACGGAATAGGCGGAAGCAGAGCTGGTGTTAAATACAAAAGAACACAAGAACACTAATGACAATGAACCAGAAAGCAAAAAGAATAGGAGAAGACCTTTCTTACCTACATTATTAATATAGGTATAGTTCTCCAACAAAATCGTATTAACACCTTTTTGTTTTGCTCCCATTATTAATGTATAACCTTAAATTATATATCTATATTAGCATGAGCTTTTTGAAATGCAAGAGTTTTTATAAAAATTTTATTTAACCACTACACTAGTTTCGCCCACGAGTTCACGGAGCTTAACCAGCAGGTCTTGGTCAGAAGTATCTACTTTAAATGGCATACGAAGCGGGCGCTTTTCTTCCCCCTCTTTTAATACTAGCACTACTTCTTGCATACCTAGATAAAGATCCGCAAGACGGCGAATAGCTTTGAGAATTTCGACGTCATCGGGGTTTTCGATTAGAATATATAAGCGTTCTTTAGTGTGATCTTTGGGTGGCTCCTTAAGGATACGAGGCGGTTCGGCTGGAGCAGAATTAGACGATACATCGCTACCAGCGTAGACACGCTCAGCAGAAGTGCGTCCGCCACGCCTGCGATTCCCTCCTGGAGCTTTGACTGGCGCAGCAAGTTTGGTGCCGGTAGGTTTGTAATTTTCTAAGGTTTCATCGGAAACCAGCTCGATTGACTCAGCTAGAATCTTAATATCTGAGGTAATGTTGCCGTCTCTATCAGTGGCATTGATTTTACCAGAGACACGCAAGACATTATCTACTTCGAGCTTGGCGCCATGTTCAGCAAAAACGCTCGGAAAAACGATGAATTCAGTCTCGCTAGTTTTGTTCTCAATTTTAACAAAGGCCATCTTATCGCCCTTCTTAGTAAGGATAGTGCGGACATTGGTGACGATGCCACCGATGGTGATAAGTTTATTATTGTTTTCTGCAGTGATGAGACTCATGGGGTGAGTCTGTTCTTCAAAATAAGTGTCATATTTATCTAATGGATGAGCCGAGAGATAAAGCCCCATGAGATCGCGTTCCCAAAGCAATTGTTCTTTTTCTGGAAACTGAGTAGGGGCGGGTTTAATTTCTACTTCTGGAATGACACCAGCTTCGCCCATCATGCCGAATAAATCAGTTTGGCCAGAACCTACGTCTTTTTGGATTTTGGCACCGTAGGATTGGATTGCCTCGAGATTATACAGGAGATCTGAGCGCGAGGAGCCAAAACGGTCAAAAGCGCCTGTCTTAATGGCAGATTCCCAAGATTTCCTGTTAAATTTGGTTGAATCTACTCTTTTCGCAAAATCGCAAACAGATTGAAAGGGACCATTTTTGTCTCGTTCAGGAATCACGATTTCTTCAACTAAGGATTTACCCATGTTTTTGATGCCGGAGAGGCCAAAACGGATGGTGTTTTCGCCACCAACAATACCAAAATCGCCATAAGATTGATTAATGTCTGGGCCGAGAACTTTAAGACCCATGCGTTTGCATTCGGAAATTTCGATGGCGAGGCGATCGGTCCAGCGCATGTCGGATGTCATAAGAGCTGCCATGAAGGCGTCTGGAAAGTGGGCCTTTAGATAGGCAGTCCAATAAGCAATTAGACCATAACACGCGGCGTGAGATTTATTGAAGCAATAGTTTGCAAAGTCTAGAAGTTGGCCCCAGAACGTTTCAGCTATTTCTCTAGTGGCGCCGCCAATTTTAATTGCGCCCTCAATAAACTCTGGTTTGACTTTATTCATGAGATCGATCTTTTTCTTACCTACGGCCTTGCGCAAGGTATCCGCCTGGCCACCAGTAAAGCCGCACCATTCCTTAGAGATCTGCATGAACTGCTCTTGGTAAATCAAAATGCCATAGGTGCTTTTGAGAGAGTTTTCGAGACCAGGGTGAAGGTAGGTGATTGGTTCTTCGCCGTGCTTGCGCTTAATAAACGAATCAATAAACTGCATCGGGCCTGGGCGGTAAAGTGCCACCATAGCAATGATGTCTTCAAAAGTTGAAGCTTTGAGGTCTTTGAGATAGCGCTTCATGCCGGCAGATTCTAGCTGGAACACGCCAGTAGTCTCGGCGCGCTGTAATAGCTCGTAGGTCTTTTCATCGTCTAATGGCAGTGAATACATGTCGATATCCGTATTGTAAACTTTGCGGACCATACGTAAGGCATTATTGATCACGGATAGGTTAGATAAACCAAGGAAGTCCATTTTAAGAAGCCCCATTTCTTCGACTTGGCCCATTGGGAATTGGGCCGCCACGGGGCCTTTGGCTGAAACTTCAAGTGGCAAAAACTTATCCAAATCATCTGGTGCAATGATTACGCCGCAAGCGTGAACGCCGTGGTTACGAATTGTGCCTTCTAGACGCGAGGCAAAATCGATTACCTCCTTACTAGTAGGATTGGTTTCGTATTCTTGTTTTAAGTCTGGCACTTCTTTAATGGCGTCGGACAAATGTACGTGATGTCCCATGACTGGATCGGGCACCATTTTAGCTAATCTATCCGCCTCGGCATATGGCACCTCTAGTACACGCGCTACATCGCGCACAGCGTTTTTGGCCATCATTTTACCGAAAGTAGCAATGTTTGATACTCTTGCTTCACCATATTTACGCGTACAATATTCAATTACTTCATCACGCCTGGTATCTTGAATATCAGTATCGATATCAGGCATACTGATACGGTCTGGATTCAAAAAACGTTCAAAGAGCAAATCGTACTTAAGTGGATCTAACTCTGTAATACGTAAGGCATAAGCCAGAATTGAGCCCGCCGCACTACCTCGCCCTGGGCCGTAGACAATACGCTGTTCCTTGCCCCAGTTAATGAAGTCTTGCACGATTAAGAAATAACCGTTATAGCCCATTTTGTCTACTACGGATAATTCGTAATCAATACGTGGTAAGATTTGGTGTAATTCATCTCGGTCCTTGTCGATCTCCCCTAAGATTTTACGGCATTCTTCAATCGACAAATCGACTGTATCTTCTAGCTTTTTGTCACCATAACGATATACTAAGCCTTGGAAAACTAGTTTATCTAGATAAGTCTTTTCGTCGTCATCGGTAGGAATGGGAAATTTAGGAATCAAAATACGACCGAGTTGCAAATCTACGTCGCAGCGGTCGGCGATTTTCTTGGTGTTTAATACGGCCTCTGGGCAAGTATCTTGCCAGTGTTCGATAATTTCTTGAGCCGGAATGACATGAAGGTCGTAATCTTTTAATGTCATGCGATTAGGGTCAGAAAGATTGGAGGCAGTACCAATGCAAAGTAATACCTCATGTGCATCTTGATCTGCCTTTTTAAGATAATGCGCGTCGCAAGTAACTACGAGCTGTAATCCGAGTTCTTTGGCGTGAGCCATATGCCAATCGTTTATTTTTTTCTGCTCCGCCGAGTGAGTAGAAGATTTAGGATGGCCGTGATCTTGCATTTCAAGATAGAAACGATCACCATAAACTTTTTTATACCAATTGATTAACTCAATAGCGCGTTCATCGTCGCCCGCGCGAATGGCTTCGCTAATCTCGGAACCCATACATCCAGACAAGCAAATAATTCCTTCATTGTATTTTTCCAATTCGTCATGATCGGTACGCGGCTTATAATATTTGCCATATATTTCGGCGTTACTCATAATGTGACAGAGGTTTTCGAAACCTTTGGCATTCATGGCGAGTAAAGTAATATGAAATCTCTGCTTGTCGTGGGCTGGATCCTTATCCGTCATTTTGCGAGCAGCGACATAAGACTCTAATCCAAGAATAGGCTTAATGCCATTTTCGTTGCAAGTCTTATAGAGTTCAACAAGGCCAGACATAGTGCCGTGATCTGTGACGGCCACAGCTTCCATGCCGTCATTTTTAACGAAATCAACAAGCTCTGGGATTTTCGTTAATCCATCAAGTAGCGAATAGTGCGTGTGATTATGGAGATGAACAAAATCACTATTTTTTAATTTCATTTCGCTTTTTTGGTGGTTTTAGTAGATTTTCGTCCTACTGTTTCGACTGGAGCGGTATCGCTCTCGTCGATCTCCTCACCGCTATCCATGTTGTTTTTAATGAATCTACCAGCAATGGCTCCAGCGACACCACCAAGCAAAGCTCCTAAGAAAAACTTACCTTTCCCAGATTTATTTTTGGTCTTTTTTGCCATCTTTCTTCTCCTTCTTTTTTTCGTTCTTCTTAGCTTTCTTCTCTTTTAGCTTAGGGCTAACATATTTATCTACAAACATTTCGACTACACCACCGATTGAAGTCATACCTTTAACATTTGACACTATACCATTGGCGTTGTCTGCAATATCTTGACCTTTGACGACTATTTTTTGGGCGTCTTTGGTGAGCTCAATTAATTTAACGATTAAGATGATTCCCAAAATTAGGAAGATAATAAGAGTGACGCTTAATATTGCAACTATTATCCATTCTGCTATATTCATATTATTTTCTCCTTGAGTCTATTATATCACGTATTCCATCGACATAGTCGGTTTCGGATAAGGCGTACTCAAGATATGCCATGAAATAATTTTTGGGGTCGCCAGTAGTAACCCATTTACCACGACTATGTGCGACTATTACATCGCCATGTTCGGCGAGCTTAGTAATTGCGTCTACTGTCCATAATTCACCATCTAATCCTGTATTAGATGGGACGAGATAGTCAAAGACTTCAGGCGTCAATAAGTAACGTCCATAGCTAGTGAGATTGCTGGGTGAAAGATCTGGTGTTTTGGGCTTTTCGACAATATGACTCAAAGTGCCATTTTCCTTGAGGGCGATCATGCCGTATTTATTCCAGACTTCTTCAGGCATTTCTTGAGCCGCGATGACGGCTTTAGCTTCTTCATGCTTTTGATATTCTTCGATTAAAGTCTTGACGTCTCCTTGACCCAGAATCAAATCATCACTGTATAGCACTACGAAGGCGTCTTCGTTTTCAACAAATTGCCTAGCTGATACAATTGGAGAGCCATTACCGTAAGGTAAATCGGGGTCTTGTTCGATAATAATGATATTGGGGAAATTCAAAACGTTTTGGACTGACTCGAAACGATCAGACTTGCCCTGCTTATCCAGTAGAGCCTTTACATTTTCGGCGGGATTATGAAAATAATCTTCATAAATTGCTTTGGACTTAGTATTCGGGGTAGCAACTATGATAATTTCTTCAATGCCGGCCTCAGCACATTCTTCGACACATAGCTGCATGACTGGCTTGGCCCCAATTGGGACCATGGCTTTTGGAATCGTCTTGGTGACTGGTAGGAAGCGACTAGCAAATCCTGCATCCGTGATGATGGCTTTTTTGATTGTAGGCATTTGTTCTCCTTATTATAATTAGACTTCGATGTGCTTGAGCCCACGATTCTTTTTATGCTTTTTGATAATTTGGATAACGGTAATTATCAGTGTCACGATAGTCATAATAACTAATGCCATAAACCAAATCGGGCAAATGATGACTTCTTTTTCAATTTGCGACAAATCACCTCTATAGTAAATGGATTGTGAAACCTTCACTACCCCAAGAGCGGGGAGGTTATCAATTTCGCGTTCAATATAACGCTCTGTGTCTGGCATAATGATTTCGGAATACTCGCCAGGGTTATCTTCGGTGGGTAATATTACCTGACCGGTGAAGAAATCTGAAACAGTAATGATGAAAGTGGCATTTTCATGAACATTGCCATGGTTATTGAGCAAAGCGCTGACCGTGATTGGAGGGGATACTACAAAGCCCGGAATATTGTTTTCAAGCACTTTGCCTTCGTGTCTCGTTTCACCTGCTACCTGAGCATAGATGATGCTGGCTAGCTCGAAGACATTTTGTACGGTTACGCCATTATTAGATGAATCATCATTATTCGAAGACACGGCTATTGCGGCATATTGGCCGCCGGCCGGAGCGTCTTTCGGGACAGTAATAGTGAAATTGATTTTCTTACTCTCGTTGGGCGCAACTTTGCCGGTCGGTTCATCAATCTTGATCCACTTAGAGATAGCGGTATAGCTGGTATCCGTTGTTAAGTCGGCCGAATAATCATTACCAACCACACCATACGGCATAATAGTAGCTTTGTAGCTAAAATCTTCTGTGGCGTCGGCTGGATTGACGACCGTAATTGAGCCTTCTACCGTTTCGCCCGGCGCTAAATTATCAAAGCGCTGACTCATCGGCAAGACCGTAAAGGTATTGTTTTCCATTTATCCTCCACAATTTATTTTTTCTATTATAGCAGACTATTACTCTATACGCAAAATCTCACCAGTGCCCGATTTGAGATATAGTAAACGTTGGTTATTTGAGCCACGAAACCTTAAGCTAAGGTCTTTCTTGGCCAAAATAAAAGGACCGTCAATTATGGCGTCAAGGGATTTAAGGAATTCCCATGGTTCCCCGCCAAATTCTTTGATTATCTCGTAAGTAAAACCAGAAAAGCTCCAAACGTTCCAATTTAATTCTTGGCGTACCCAGTCGGCAATTTCTTTACAAGCTTTGGCTTGCACGAACGGTTCTCCGCCACAGAAAGTAAGACCCGCTTGACCTTTGAAATTTTTCAACTCTTTTTTAATATCGTCGATTTTGGCTAAATAACCAGCTTCATAATCCCAAGTTTCGGGATTTTGACAGCCTTTACAATGATTGGGGCAACCCTGAGTCCAAAGGACTACTCTGAGACCATCACCGTTTACGATGTTGTCATGCTCGAGGGGGCCCGATAGCCTAATATAACCATCGGGCACCTCCATTTGCTTAGCGATTTTGTCTAGTGCAATTTTATGATAATCTTTCAAAGTTCACATCTCCTTCTAAGCGGCCACAGTGTGGGCAACGTTCACCAGTAATAACGCCTGAAAAACCACAGACCGGATCGCGATCAACTGGGTGATTGACTGAACCATAGCCAATACCTTCATCGTGCATTTTGCGAATTACAGATTCGAAAGCTTCAATATTCTGGGACGGATCGCCATCTAACTCAATATAGGTGATGTGGCCGGCGTTACATAGATTATGGTATGGAGCCTCGATTTCAATTTTTTCGAAGGCGGAAATTGGGAAATAGACTGGGATATGAAAAGAGTTAGTATAGAATTCGCGGTCAGTGACGCCTTTAATTTTGCCATATTCTTTGCGATCCATCCGAGTGAAGCGCCCGGCGATTCCCTCTGCTGGAGTAGCAAGAAGCGAGAAATTAAGTTTGTACTTCTTGCAATATTGATCACATTTTTCGCGCATGTGAGTAACTATATCAAGACCAAGTTCACGAGCGTCTTCGTCTTCACCGTGATGTTTGCCAACCATGGCGACGAGAGTTTCGGCAAGACCGATGAAGCCAATAGACAAAGTGCCATGTTTAATGACATCACGCAGGGTGTCATTAGGCCCAAGTTTTTCGGAACCGAACCAGTTGCCTTGACCCATTAGAAATGGGAAGTTGCGGACGTGTTGATTAGCTTGGAATTCGAAGCGCTCTAATAACTCGTCTCTTACGAGATCCATTTTTTCGTCAAGCTCTTTGTAGAATCCGTCCCAGTCAGCTTCTTTGCGTTCACCAAGACAGATACCATGCTTAATGCCAATGCGGACTAAATTGATAGTGGTAAAGGAAAGATTGCCACGACCAGTGACGATACCATCGGATTCTGGGAAAATGGATGCAAAGACGCGAGTGCGGCAACCCATGGTAGCAATCTCGGTGCGGTAGTCGCCTTTTTTGTAGTACTTAAGATTGTATGGTGCGTCTACGAAACAGAAATTTGGGAAAAGTCGCTTGGCGGATACTTCCATAGATTTCTTAAACAAATCGTAGTTTGGGTCTTCAGGATTATAGTTTACGCCTTCTTTAACCTTGAAAATGCTGATTGGGAAAATTGGCGTTTCACCTTTGCCAAGGCCATTTTCGGTAGCCTGCAACAAATACTTCGAAACTAAGCGACCGGCCGGCGTGGTATCTGTGCCGAAGTTGATACTAGTAAATGGCACCTGGGCGCCCGCGCGGGAATGCATAGTATTAAGATTATGAACAAAACCTTCCATTGCTTGGAGTGTTTCGCGTTCAACGTCTTCGTTTGAGGCCTCAATTACTTCTTTTGGCCATTTAGCTTTCTTTAACTTAGCATCGTCGCCAAATTCGATATTGTCTTTGACTTCGAGGTCGAGCTTTTTGCCAGTAAATTTATTGTACTTCTCTAGATTCTTTTTCAGAGCCTTACGAAAAGACTTATTGACGCCTGGCGCCATCGCATAGTCGAAATTAGGAATAGATTGACCACCGTGTTGTTCGTTCTGGTTAGCTTGAAGCAGGATTGCCGCAAGCGCACCGTAGGAGCCGATAGAATTTGGAGTACGCAAGTGGCCATGGCCAGTGTTAAAACCGCCATTTTCAAACATTATAAAAGGATCCGACTGGCAGCAAGTGAGGGTGCCGGTAGCATAGAAATCTAAATCGTGAATATGGATATCACCACTGTCGTGAGCTAATGCGATATCTGGACGGAGCAAAATGGATTTTGCAAAAATCTTGGAACCCTCGGCACCGAATTGAAGCATTTTACCCATGGCGGAGTTACCATCTACGTTAGCGTTAGACCTTTTAATATCTGAATCTTCAGAAGCATCAGCATTAGAAATGGTGCGATAAATCATCATTAAATCAGACTTAGCATCACGAATGCGCGAACGTTCTTGGCGATAGCGAATGTAGGCTCTAGCAGTCTTTTTAAAGCTAGATTCCATAAGAACTTCTTCTACTATATCCTGGATTTGCTCAACGTTTGGAGTGCGAGCAGTGATTTTTTCGTCAGCTTTTTTTAGAACTTTTTCAGTAAGAGCCTTAGCACGATCATACTTGAATTCTTCTGTTGCGAGGCCAGCTTTAGCGATAGCTTCAGTAATCTTTTCGGGGTCGAATTTGACAATCTTGCCGTCTCTCTTGATAATTCTTTTGAACATTTTACCTCCTTCGTATGTTCAGATATTTATGTATAACGCTATATTTAGTGCTTAGTACCCAGTATATAACACTAAATATGGGTTTGCAAGACTATTTATGGTTAATTCAAAAATCCGTTAATGATTCTCGATTCGGCTTCTTTTTTGGTCAGACCGAGCGTCATGAGCTTATTAATTTGGTCGGAGGCGAGTTTGCCGATGGCGGCCTCATGGATTAGCTCGGCGTCTTTAGTTTTGGCATTTAGTGCTGGAATAGCGTGGACCGCAGCATCGTCCATAATAATAGCATCACACTCAGAATGACCGCGACATTTATTATTCCCTATGATTGTGGCCTTAAAGGTTTGTTTTGATAGGTCACGAGCGATGGAGCGCGAAGCGAGGTCGGCAGTAGAATCTTTACCATTTAAGTTTATTTCATAAAGACTTTCGGCACTTTGACGGCCATGGGTAAATAGGCGCTCTTTAACCATAAGCTTGGCGTTATCTTCGAGCTCCGCCGTGGTTTTTCGAATGGTAGAATCCACACCTTTGATTTGTTCAAGCTCAAGTGTTGCTTCGGAGTCTTTTTCGAGATAGACTTCAGTAGTTGGATTAAGGATTTTACCACCACCGCCGCGACCAAAACCATAGTGCTTTTCGATGTATTTTATTTTGGCATTTTTGCCCACGTAAAAACGATGGATGCCATCATGAACAGAATCTTGATCACCGCAATTATAGATACCGCAACCAGCAATAATAGTAACTTTGGAATTATCACCGATATAAAAATCGTTATATACCGCCTCCTTGAGGCCAGTGGCACTAATAGCTACAGGAATATGTACGGTTTCGTTTTTGGTGCCAGGTTTAATATAAATGTCTAAGCCGCTCTTTTTCTGCTTAGTTTTTATGTCAATATTTGCCGTGGATTTACGCCCGACAGATTTGCCATTGACACGAAAATTATAAGCACCTTTTGGAGCTGATAGCCGAAATGATGTTTCTCGGGCCGCGTCGCTCGCTCCCGTCGCCACGGGGCTCGCGCGCTCGTCCTCGCCTTGCCAGGCTCCGGATTCCCTCGAAACATCATTATCCGCTATTACTTCACAAAAGATTTGCTTTTCTTCTTCGCTTAGATTCATAGCTTACCTCCTGTGATTTTGGGCAAAATCTTGGCAGGAGTGCCGTGAGATTTGATTTTGCCATCATTTAAAACGATGATTTCATCGGCGATTTTTAGGATTCTATCTTGATGAGAAATAATAATAAGAGTACGGTTTTCGGCTTTTAGCTTTTTGAAAACTTTGGTAAGGTTTTCAAAACTCCAGAGATCGATGCCGGCCTCGGGTTCATCAAAGATCATTATTTTAGCATCACGCGCTAGGACACTAGCAATTTCAATGCGTTTTAGTTCTCCGCCAGATAGTTTGTCATTTATCTCGCGCAATAGATATTCATCTGGATTTAGGCCTACTTGTTTGAGATATTTGCTGGCTTCCTTTTCGGAAACTAGCTCGCCGCGTGCGATACTAATCAAATCATAAACTTTGATGCCTTTTAATTTGACGGGTTGCTGAAAGGAAAAGGCGAGACCAAAATTGGCGCGTTCGGTAATGGTTTTATTAGTAATGTCGGTTTTATCTAGGAGGATTTGCCCCTCAGAGGGGCGCTTGATGCCCATAATAATCTGGGCAAGGGTGGATTTTCCGCTGCCATTCGTGCCAGTAATTACAATAAGACTACCACCCTTAATTTTCAGCGAAATAGAGTCTAGGACTTTTTTCCTAGACCCACCGCTGACTTCGTAGCTTATATTCTTTATTTCAAACATCATCCTTGTACATCTATGATTGTAGCATATATTTCATGGGAGTTTATGCTATATTTAATCTATGGATGTCATAATTAAACGAGCAAAAATTAATGATTTAGAAACGGTCCAGCAATTTGGATATCGATTGCTGGAGTACGAACGAAACAATTGGGACCCAGATCTTGAACTGGATTGGCCTTTTAGCGAACAAGGTAAGGATGCATACACCAAAGCTATAAATGACGGTTATACGATAATCGCAGAGATAGATGGGAGGCCAGTAGGGTTCTTAATTGGCTCCATCAGAAGACCAAAAGCTGGAACTGCTCGCCAGATAACGGCTGCACAACTAGAAAATATTTTTGTAAATGAGGACGCGCGAGTTAAAGGTGTGGGTAAGAAATTAGCTGAAGAATTCAAAAAATATTGCCTTGCGGAGAAAGTTGATAAACTAAATGTGGTGGTAAATTCTGAAAATGTGGGAGCTATAGAGTTTTATAAAAAGATTGGTTTTCTTCCTTCGCGAATGATTTTGTCGCAAGATTTAAGTAATTAAATCATGTTATAATGAGCTTATGGTAAAGAAGCTAACTTTTCAGAAAAATTATCATGATTATTTAGACGGCAAGTTAAAACTTGCGAATTATCAAAAAGTTGGTATTGCCTTTCTAATTACGGTAATTGCTGGATGTGTGGGATGGCTGTATGAATTTGTGTTTACTTTTGCTAATGAAGGTACGGGCGAATGGTATATGAAAGGCGGAAATTTGTTGCCGTGGATTAATATTTATGCAATTGGCGCGCTTCTAGTAGTGCCGCTAACATATCGCTTTAGGCAATATCCACCCGTCGTGTTTGTGATTGCGTTTTTAACGACTGGTTTTGTGGAATTGGTGGGTGGCTGGTTGGTTTATGTAATTGGCAATGGTACAAGGTATTGGGACTATAATGATCAGCCTTGGAATTTTGGCAATATTGGTGGGTTCGTATGCTTACTCAGTGTTTCAGCATTCGCAATTGGTTCCCTGCTCCTAATGTATGCAGTGCTACCGTTTTGTATTTATTTGGCAAGAAGAATGAGCAAGCGGGCTTTTTTAGCGCTCGCAATTACGCTATTTGCATTGATAATGATTGATGAATTAATGAATCTGACTTTAAAGAATATGAATTTGCCAACGGCAATGGACTATTACCGGTCGCAGGGGTGGGAATACAGATAATTTTTTAACAAAAAGAAAGCCCGAGGACTTACGTGGCCTATAACGGCCACTGCCCCGGGTTTTCCCACCTTCTTAATGTGCTGGCACGAACGCATCGGATATGCATTCTGGGCAATAGATTTGCCCTGCTTGCCAAGCGTCACGTGCATGCTCGATCCACTCTGGCACTGACATCCCTTGGCGCATGACGCAACCGTAGTTGGTGCAGTGCCGACCAAGCTTCTCTTCGGTATGAGGACGCCTTGGATCTGCGGCCATGCCGAGGATATGTCCAAGCTCGTGCCAGATTAGGGTTTCGATTGCTAAGAAACGTTCGAGGTCGGAGTAGCCCCTAAACCTAAACACACTTTGGATGGATACCCCCTTTCCGAAGTCAGCGAGCCCGAACACAAAGTTTAGCTGTTTCCCATCATCCAGAGCCGTAATGTCATACGAAGTGACGACGATATCGATGTGCGGGTCATTCCCCCGCCATGGTTCGCCGGCGACCAGGTCGATGAGACTGTCAGCGTTGAGTTGCGTCCCTCCGTAATTGCCGTGGACTATCTCCGTGTGCTGGATATACCAGTCGGCCGACGAGTATGCTCCGGTTGACCAGGCTGCAGATCCGTAATTTCTTATCTCCAACCCCGTGACCATCACCTTAATCTTCTGAATAGCATCTGAAATGGCATCCCTTTCCAGCTCGTCCAAACCACTGTCGTACATGACATAAATTGGCAACATTTTTCCCCCTTTGATAGTTTGCCCAATGCTACTTTTATAGTTTTATCATATTATAATCATTTTGTCAATGCAAACAAGAAATAAAAAATGGCCTCCAACGAGGACTTTATGGTGGGGATTACAGGGCTTGAACCTGTGACCTTACGAATGTGAATCGTACGCTCTAGCCAACTGAGCTAAATCCCCAATGCAGTAATTATACCCTAATTTCTAAAAACCAGCAAGAATGCGAGGTAGTTAAGCCGCTAAGCAAGGCTCATATGACTCATCAATCTTAATATTACCTTGATTTTTTGGCAGTTTAATGTATAATTATAAACCGTTAGCCCTATTTTATGGCCGTAATTCAAGGTTGGAAGGGGAGCACATTGGACAAGTATGTGTTGTTAAACGAAGAGAGCACAGTGATAGGTGAAGGGGGGATGCCAAAAGTCGTACGGAGGATTCAGGCAGAGATTGATATCCCTCGTCATGGCGTCGTAAGAGGCCAGAAAGGCGGCTGGATTGAGAGCGAGGATAACCTCTCTCAAGATGGCGACGCCTGGGTTGATATCAACGCGACCGTTTACAATGAAGCCGTAGTAAAAGACAACGCCCTTGTTACTGGGTGGGCCGTAGTCGAGGGTAAAGCTGTCATCGAAGATGATGCTAAGGTGTGCGGATCGGCCTGGGTCTATGATGATGCTAGAGTATCAGGTCGAGCGGTAGTATCTGGATATGCCAACGTCTTTAACCAGGCGCACATTTATGATGATGCGCTGTTGGGGGGTGTAGCAAAGGCGTTCGGTAGCACCAAGATTCACGGTCATGCCAGGCTACATGATGAAGCTCGTGCCTATGAAAACGCCGATCTTAGCGACTATGCAAACGTGCGTTATAACGCTAGGATTCATGGTGACGCTGAGATTGGCGGTCACGCTGACATCTGTGGCGAGGCCGAGGTGTATGAGCGTGCCAAGGTGCTGGGGGATGCCCATGTCTATGGCTCCACCAAGATTCATGGTGACGCACAGATTGATGGTAATGTAGTGATCTGTGGTAACGTTCAGATTTTCGAAGAAGCCAAACTCTTCGGTAACGCTATGGCCAAGGGTCATGCTTTGATTGCCGGAAAGGCGAACGTGTCCGAGAGGGCCATAATCTGTGATTCAGCCGAAGTCCGTGGCGAAACCGTTGTTCGTGGGAAAGCGAAAGTCTGTCGTCGCGCAAGCCTAGTTCAAGGCGATTACTCGCGTGGCTGGATTGTGATTAAGCAACAACATGCATAGAGCAACCATAGAGGATGGTTGCGGCGCCCGCAGGAGTTTCTGCGGGCGTTTTTGTGTTATAATTACACTATGGATTCAGAGAAGTATGAAGAGGAACTAAAACAAATTGACGATTTTTTGGCGCGGCCAGATTCTTATACTAGTCCGGAGTTTGCTAGTAAAAGTAAGCGTGCAACGACTATCCGAGAAATCTTAGAATTGAGTAAAAAAATTGAACAGTTTTCGGCGAATTTAACAGAGGCCGAAAGCCTGGTCAATGATCCAGAATTAGGCGAAATGGCACGAGAAGACGTCGATAACTTAAAGAATGAGCTCAAGTCAGCTAATGACCGTATGGGAGAATTACTATTACCGCATGATCCGGAGGATGATAAGCCAGCTATCATTGAGATTCGTGCGGGTGCGGGTGGTGATGAAGCTTCACTTTTCGCGGCAGAGCTATATAGAATGTATCTAAAATACACCGAGGCTCACAATATGAAGGCAGAATTGATTTCAGAAAATTTGAATGAGGCTGGTGGCGCTAAAGAAGTGATTTTTAAAGTTACTGGTGAGGAGCCTTATGGCAGACTGAAGTTTGAAGGTGGCGTACATCGCGTACAGAGAGTACCAGTGACCGAATCACAAGGACGAATCCATACTTCTACGGTAACAGTAGCGGTGCTACCGGAAGCTTCAGAACAAGAGCTAGAAATTAACCCTGAAGATTTGCGAATTGACATCTATCGATCTGGTGGACACGGTGGCCAAGGTGTAAATACGACCGATTCGGCAGTGAGGATTACACATTTACCGACCGGGATTGTGGTGGCAATGCAGGATGAAAGAAGTCAACAGCAAAACCGAATTAAGGCGATGAATATTTTACGTTCTAGGTTGCTCGAGAAGAAAAAAGAGGAAGAGATTAGAAATGCGAGTGAGGCAAGAAAATCTTTAATTGGAACTGGAGATAGAAGCGAAAAAATACGCACTTATAATTTCCCACAAGATAGAGTAACAGACCATCGCATTCATTATTCTAGGTCCAATATTCCAGCAGTAATGAATGGAGATATTGACGATATCATTCAGGAACTTATCAAACATGAACGCGGACTCTCGCAAGATTGACTTCTACGGGCGCGACTTCACTATCACGCCAGATGTATTGATTCCCCGCCCAGAGACTGAGATGGTGGTGGATGTGGTGCTGAATTTGGTGGGTAAACCTATTTTGCCTGGCGTGAAGCCACGCAAGGCTAAGTTGCCGCAGGATTGCTCCATTTTAGACGTAGGGACAGGCTCGGGTTGCGTAGCAATTAGTTTAGCCTTGGAACTACCCGCAGCCCATGTAAGCGCTTGCGATATTTCCGAAAAAGCATTGGGCGTAGCACAGAAAAATGCGGCAAAATTAGGGGCGAAGATAGAATTTAAAAAGTCTGATTTAATGAACGATGTTGATGGCGATTTTGATGTAGTAGTGGCGAATTTGCCTTATGTGGATGAGAGCTGGGACTGGATAGATAAAGAAGCCTTAGCGCGCGAACCAGCAATAGCGCTTTACGCCAAGGATGGCGGATTAGCACTTATTAAAAAGCTGATTAGTCAAGCCACTGAACGTAAAGTTCCCTATTTGGTCTTGGAGGCTGACCCTTGTCAACATGAACGAATAACTAGTTTTGCAAAAGAAAATGATTATCTCCTGCTTGAAATACGTGGTTTTGTTATGACGTTTAATTGCAGTTTTTAGCAATAGCATAAAGCGGGTGTTGTATTTTGTTGTGCTATATGCTTATAATGGCGGCGGGTTGGCTTCGGAGTTTAGTGGACCAGGAACGCAAGCGCTGGGTGTGGGCTCGCGAGTGACCGAGGGCTCACTAAACGGCTTTTCTAGGATAGTCAAAGTTACCCAGGAAAGGATAGTGAAAATGACTATACAGCTAGACATATTGTGTATCATTATCCCGAAACGGAATAGACGCCCGAAGAAAAAGGATTAGGCTATAAGCCTAATCAAACAAACCCAGAGAGTAGTTCCTAGAGCTGCTCTCTTATGTTTTTATTGTATCACAGTAGCAAGAATCTAGCAAAAATTACCAGCACAAAGGCTGATAATTTTCTTCTAGCTCTAAAATTTTACTCTTGATATCCTTCGAGAGTGACATTGACAGCTATTTCATCGCCTTCGCGGACGACCGTGAGTTGTACTGTGTCGCCTGGCTTGTATTCACCAATGAGATTTGCGAGTGAACCGGCAGCCCCTACCTCTACGCCGTTGACTTTTGTGACGATATCTTTGTCTTTGAGGCCAGCTTTAGCGGCTGGGCTATCTTTGACTACAGCAGAATAGTTAGATGAACTGTAAAGGTAGGAACCGGTCTCTACTGGTAAGTTGTAGGCTTTAGCTATTTCAGGTGTGATTTCAACACTATAAACTCCTAGATAAGTACGCTTAGCTTTGCCAGTCTCAATAAGCTGAGATAACATTCCTTTGACGCTGGAAATAGGAATGGCAAAGCCCATGTTTTCGGCAGAGGTAGATGTGGCTGTATTAATGCCAATAACCTCCCCGGCGGCGTTTACTAATGGGCCACCAGAATTACCCGAATTAATTGCGGCGTCAGTCTGAATCATATCTGTAAGTGTTTCGGCATTGTATCCTGAGCCGTCTGAAGCCGTAACTGAGCGACCAGTACCAGAGATAATACCAGAGGTTACAGTGTTTTGATACTCGCCTAGAGCGTTACCAATTGCTATGACTTGCTGGCCTACACTAATCGTCTTAGAATCGCCCAGTGTAGCTGCCGGCAAATCCGTTGCGTCTTTGATTTTCAAGAAAGCTACGTCGTTTAGCGGGTCAGTGGCTACGACCTCAACATCTTCATAGGTAGTACCATCGTCTAGAACAACTGTAACTTTATTTGCGCCATTAATTACGTGCTTATTAGTAATAACGTAACCATCGCTAGTGGCAATAATACCAGTACCAGCCGCAGAAGCATCGTAGCTTTGGCCAAAGAAATTCGTCGCCTTAGTAGAGGTGATGATGGAAACTACGCTTTTTGACACCTTGTCGGCAATGTCGGCAATGGAGCCCTCGACGAAATTGGCTGAATTACCATCGTTGCCATTGTTTAAAAAGGTGATAGGGGTGTTGGATTTTTCGTAGCCCATCCAACCTAGAGCTAAACCGCCGCAGCCAAACGCAATGGCGATTGATGAAAGTACGATTGCTAGACCATTATGGTTAGCATGAGCTTCGGATTCCTTTTTAACGGGTGCCGATGCTTCTGTTGTATTCTTTTTTTCCTCTTCTTTCATTTTCCTCCTTTAAATGTTAAATATCGGATTACTAAAGCATAGAACGATGATACCAATGAGTACTGCACCAAAAATCACTGGTACCAAAATATGCTTAAAACGAAAATCTTCTTGATATCTAATCATAGCTTGACGTGCATAATTATAAACAAAGGCAAAAATAGTTAAGATAATAGCGAGCTGCGGAATGCGGATGCCAGTATTACCGAATGTATAAATAATCTCCCATGAATAGCAAAGCCAGGAAATTTCAGCAAATACTAGACCACATACTAAAGTCGTAAGTGTAAAATCTTTGGCATCACTTTGAGATAATACATGACGACTAGCAGCGTATCCGATAAGGAAAGCTAATAAAACAAGGAAAGTAGGATCAGTGTTAGCGGTCATGATGGTGGCGGCGGAAATACCGAGGAAAACCGCAATTAGTGATTGGGCCAAGGTGGCTGCTTCCGATGACAACGGTTTAATAAAGAGAAGCCAAGCGCAGTAGATAATCATTAAGACGAAATCTACTGGTAAAATTGATGGTCCAGCGTAATAGGTAAGTAAAACTATGCTGACACCAACAATAATATCAACAAGGTTAGATTTGATATTGAGCCAAAGGTAGCGTGCGCGCACGGCGAAGATTCGCCATTTGGATATCAAAACCAAAAGTAAACCTAGAATTGGTCCGCCAGATAGCACGGTAATCAGAACTGAACCCACGCCGAGTAGCAAGTTTAAAAATACATGCACAGCTGAGCTCGCAATGTTGCGCGATTTTCTCGCCAAAATGTAATCTGCCATATGTATATATTATAGCAAATATTTTAAACTAAGCTTAAAATAATGATATAATAGCCCATATGGAGGCAACTTTTTTTCAGAAGCATCCTTTAGCTAAAGATTTGCTTAGCTTGACTTCGTTTATTATAGCGATTGTGCTAGGCACTATGTTTTTGAATACTTATATTTACCGTTCTTATAATGTGGTGGGGGGCAGCATGGAGAATACTTTGCACGAAGATGACCGCGTAATAGTCAATCGCGCAGCCGTATCTTGGGCGCATTTTGTTGGTCAGGAGTACGTGCCAGAACGTGGACAAATAATTGTATTTCTAAATGAAGACGAAGCAAAAGTAGCCGAATACAAGGCGCAGGGTGTATCTAATCCTATGACTTGCACTGTTCCCTCTGGAGTCAGTGATCAATATATTATCAAAAGAGTAATTGCTTTTCCGGGTGAGCGCGTGGTAGTGAAAGATGGCGTAATGACAATTTATAACGAAGAATATCCCGACGGTTTTGTCTATGATGAAGGCTGGCGCACTTCTGAAACGGATGGCCCAAAAGAACATACTTCTGGAGAAGTAGATTTAGTCGTACCTGATGGCGAACTATTTGTGTCTGGCGATACTCGTGAGGGTTCGAATTCGTGGGATTCCCGAAATGGCTTAGGTACCATTCCGTATTGCCGAATTATTGGGCCCGTAGCGTTAAGAATTTTCCCATTCGATCATATTAAAACTTTTTAATAATTAACCATTAAGTCGCTTGATTAATTCTTTTAGGTCTTTTTCGGTCTTACACTTAAAGGTGAGACTGTGGCCACTAATGCGAGCTACAGCATTATATTTGTCGCTAAGAGTGTCTTCTTCTTTACGATAAAGGCTTTGTTTGATTAAGGCTGTAGAGGATTTCTTTTTATGATCTGCAAAATAACGTTCTACTTTGCGGGCAGTCCAGCCCTCTTTGATAATCTTTGGTAACACTTTATTAATGGTGGCTTCATCACGAGAAACTAGAGGACGCATGACCCCTTCAGATAGTTTTTCCTTAACCATGATTTTCTTGACATCTTCTGGCAAGTTAAGTAGTCTCATGGTGCTCTGGACGGAAGCTTCACTTTTACCAACTTTGGCTGCGATATCCTCAGCGCTAAGATTAAACTGGTTTTTAAGCTTAGCATATGCGGTGGCAAGCTCAATTGCGTTAAGGTCTTCCCTTTGGGCGTTTTCAATAATGGAGAGTTCGAGACGGTTTTGAGAATCAAGAGTACGGACAATGGCTGGGATTCTATCAAGGCCTGCAATTTTAGAAGCTCGCCAGCGACGCTCACCTGCAACGATTTTGTATTTTCCGTCTTCTCTAGTTACTACGATTGGTTGCAAAACGCCGTGTTCCTTGATTGATTGAGCTAGGGCATTTATTGCGTCCTGATCAAATTCGCGCCTTGGCTGATCTTCGTCACGAACGATTTCTGTGATTCTGATCTGCTTTAGCTCACTATTCTTTTTATCTTCGGCCGCAGTAGGATCAAATTCGTCGTCTATTAGCTCGGTTGGAATTAAACTTTCAAAGCCTCTGCCTAATCCTTTCATTTTGTTCTCCCTTCTAATTCTCTAGTGAAATTTTTATAAGCCTTTGCACCTTTTGAAAACCTGTCGTAATCGCCTACCGGCACACCGTGACTCGGAGCCTCGGCTACCCGTACATTGCGAGGGATAGTAGTCTTGAAGGTCAATTGCTTGAAATACTTTTGGATTTCGGCATAGACTTGCGCCGAAAGACTGGTTCTTTTGTCATACATCGTAGCCAGGACACCAAGCAACTTGAGATTAGGGTTGGCTTGCTTCATAACGAGCTTCATGGATTCTAAAAGTTGCGCTACGCCTTCCAGGGCATAAAATTCAGTCTGCACAGGAAGTAAAAGGTAATTAGAAGCGATCATACCATTTACCGTTAAAAGCGAAAGGGATGGTGGCGAGTCAATAATGACATAGTCGTAGTTTTGTTCTACTGAACGAATCGCATCGCGCAAACGAGTAAACCTGCGCGCTTGCCCAGCCATTTCAACCTCAGCATTAGCCAATTCTGGAGTAGCAGGTGCTAAATCAAAATTCTTGTATTTGGTGTGATGGATGACGTTTTCGAGTGGGGTATTCTCCGTTATTACGTTTGTCATGGTCGGGCCAAGGGATTCGTCGTTTTTATCTATCCCGAGGCCACTAGTAGCATTACCCTGAGGGTCGAAATCGATAAGTAAAGTTCTAAACTTATCTTTGGCAAGGTAATAGCTCAGATTAACAGCAGTAGTGGTCTTCCCTACGCCGCCTTTCTGATTTGTAACACAGATTACCTTCGCCATAATACTTACGATTATAACATAAAAATCACAAAAAAATAACTCGTCTTCATTCGCAGTTTGCTTTGCTCCAAGCAAAACCTTCGTTGGCCAATCGGACTTGCGCCCGGTACTATCCGGTACTCAGCTCGACTGACCTCCTCGGTTTTGCTTGGGCTCGCTCAATGCTCACTCAGTCTGAGTTATTTTAGGCGATTTTTACGATTTCAATCTCGGTGTATTTTTGGCGATGGCCAGTTTCGGTATGTTCGCGTTTCTTTGGCTTATAATGAATTACGCGAATTTTATCACCTTTTACTTCGGGCGTTTTGACCTTAGCTGAAACTTTTACGCCCTTTACCGTAGGTGTACCGACCTGCGTTTTATCGCCGTCGATCACTAGCAAAGCGTCAAGTTCGAGCTCTTTGGTGCCTGCCGGGAGGAGGTCCACCCGTAGGGTCTCTTTTTCGGCGACGAGATATTGCTTCCCGCCAACCAATATGACTGCTTTTTTCATATTATTCCTTTATTAACTCTGACTATTTTACCATATTATCTGAGTTTTGGGAAGAGGTAATATTGACTGGTTTATTATTGTTACAAATATAGTTTATTAAAAAGACAAGAAAAGGCGCCGCGGTTAAGCGGCGCCGTAAGGGGCTACTGGGGCCCCGGTACGAGGAGGACGACAAATCGGAGGGGGTCCTTAAAGACCTCATCCACGTCAACCCCGTCATCTGACGGGACTTCGGCATTGGGTGCCGAAGCATCCTCGTCGGAGGAGGAGGAACCATTGCTGGCCGAGAAGAGGCGCTCCACTGGTAGCTGGTTGCCCAGACGATAGACGGAGCCGCTGTGGGTCTCTATCTCCAGGCCACGCCGGTCGTGGATGATCGTCTCAATGTTGCCCGTGACCCAGACCTCGCCGTTAAGGCTGCGATCCTCGTTGGTCATATTTGCCAACACGAAGAGCCCACGACGAAGCTCGAGGCCGACCATGGCGCCCCCCTTCAGGAGCTCGACAGCCGCCTTGGCGACATCAGCAACGCCTTCGTCAAGCCACTGGTTGCACCTCTTCGCGGCGATGTCGTACCCCCTCCGGTCGGTTACGACATAGTTCTCCAAGAGTTTCACGGTTTTCTCCTTTCCTCTCTTGGTTTTTAATGTGCACCTTCACGGCCCTCCCCCTGATCTCTCAGGGGGAGGATGCTACTGGGATGCTACACTCTGATAACCTCATACTCGAGATTATCAAGGTTCAACAAGGCACAGACATCGGTTCGGTAGGTTCCCAAATCGATGCAGACCTTGTGGCCTTCGCAGTAGAAATGAGGCTCTATGGGCACACGCCCAAAATAACCACAATCCACCGGAGTGTGTCCGTGTACAACGAAGATTTTCCTAGCCCCGAGTTCCCAGGGGTCGGAAAAGTGATCGCGGTCCCAGAGGAAGTCGTCGTCCGACAAACTCGTCAAGGCGACTTTCCTTGGAGTGTACCCGGCGTGACTAAGGAGCATGAGCCCCATCTTTGTCACGAGCACTTCCCTGGTTGGGGTGGAACGCAACTTTTCGAGTATGCGAATCGGACAGCCGTCCGCTCGCCACCCATCGAAAGTCGGTTGACCACCACAACGGTAAACCCAGTGAATGAAGTTCTCGTGGTCGTTCTCGAGGACTCCATTCACGAACAAGTCGTCGTGGTTACCCTTAATGTAGGTGATGCGCGGATCGGCCAAGATTTCTCTCAGCATGAGGTACCCATCAGGGCCCCTATCCGCAACATCGCCCAAGCAAAAAAGGCGATCACTAGGACTGGTTCGTTCCTGGATTGCGCGCCACGCATCCAGATTGCCGTGCAGGTCGGAGAAGGCGAAGTTAGCCATGCTAACTCCTTTCTGCGCCGATTTGGCGCGGTTGGGGGATAAAAGACAATAAATCTAATACGTATTAATCCTCAGGGGATCCCCACAACCTTCTCCTATTTGTGAAACAACGTTTCACCAGCTTACTACTGGTGAAACAGTATCTATTTTATCATATATTTGCATATAAGTCAATACCATTTGTTTATTCATTGACTTTTTATGGTATTTGTGGTATAATGTAGGTGATATGTAACAGTCGGGGTTATAGATAGTACCTTAATAACCCCCCTTTGGGCAATTGCCCAGAAAGGAGCTTCTCATGAGCGAGGAGAACCTGATTGCAGTAGTCCAGATTCTTGCCGAGATGGGGTGTGTTGGCATACTCTTTGACGAGCTGGTCGAGATTGGGCTTCGGCCCACTCAACTGGTTGAGCACATGTCGGCGTACGAGATGTGCTGCCATGCCGAGGATATCCTCGATGACGGTATGTCTGCGGACGAGTTTCTTCGCTCGGTAGGCGCAGAAGTTGAGGAGTGCCTCAATGAAGGCAATGACTCCTGTCTCAAAGCCTTGCTCTGCCACGGCGCCGATGCGACGATGCTGGTAGAGATGGCTTCAGATGGCTTGACTCCTCAGCACCTCAAGCTCTTTCGAGAGTTCGGTGCAAGCGAGGAAGCAATTGCTAAGTCAATTCCCCTCGAGCTGTCGCGTAGTCAGAGGAGGCGATTCGGCCTACAGTTGGAGGACAAGCGCGTGACGGCCCATACCCTTCTCGAGAATATGGATAAGGGTAAGCTCGGGAGGTACTGCGGTGAGGTCTTGGATCTCGGAGTTTATCCCGAGCTTGCGGCCGCTGCCCTCGATCCGATTGACCTGGCAGACAACATGGAGGTGCTGATTCAGCATGGAGCAGATCCGAACTCCGTGGCCGCCTTACTTCCGCAGGAGCTTAAGTTCGAGTTCTGCGAGGAGCTAATTGAGTTGGGCGTGAAGCTCAACGCAAACGAGCTTGTCGAGTACATCAAGAGCGCTAACATTGGAAATCCTGAAGTGGTTTCCTATGTTGCCATCATGACGATGGACGGCGACGGCCTGTATCTTGATGGCCTGGAAAAGGTCTTCAAGCGTGGCGCGACTAGCTGGCTCGAGGAACGTGACTGGGACGACGAGGGCAACGAGGACGATGAAAACGACGAGGATGACGACGGCAATGAGAGCGACGATACTGACGATGATGTCAACTATTATTGGCGCAATAACGTCCTAGGCATCTCGCCGTAGCGCGTCCCAGGCGTTGCACCAAAGGGGAAAACCACTCCTATTACGGGAGTGGTTTTCTGTGCCTCAAAAACTATTGTTTTGTTGTCTGATTGCTGGTAGCTTTAGTCTCTTCTGGTTTCTTTTCTGCCGACTTATCTTTTTTATCTTTTTTGTCACCTTTTACATCTTTCTCTACAGTCCTCAGGGTCTTTTTTGTGCGATAGAGATAATATCCACCACCTCCGATACCGAGCACTACAATGATGGCCATGATAATTTCAAGCGGTCCGGTACTTGGAAGTTCTTGGCAGCCTTCCATTTCTGGATTAGTCTTGCAATTTTTCTCTTGACAGCCAGGGAGGCTTGGGTTGGTTTCACAATTATCCAATGGTATTTCTGGTTCTTCACAATCTGTTTTTTTGACTATAACGGTGGCGGAATCTTCTTTTGTGTCACCGCTTTCTGTTTCGCTGTCGTAAACTAGTGTAGCATTGTTAACCAATTCCTTTCCCGTACAATCAAAATCTTCGCCCGCTTTAGCTTTGTAGGTAATATATATTGTATTACCGGTGCCAACCGTGCCAAGATTATAACCAGTGCCTAGTATATTGTCTGATAGTGGATCTACGGTCGTCGAATCGTTGGCACTTAAGCCTACACTATCTGGAACGAGCGTTAATCCCTCTGGGAGCGAATCTTTAATGGTGACATTAGTGAGTGCGACATCGCCGGTGTTTCTGATTGCTAAGCGAAAGTAGACTTCTTCATCTGGCGCTATATTAACGCTTTCACCATACTTTAGACCGTCTTTAGAAACGGTTTTTTCTACGGAACCGCCAAGCTCATCTGCTTGAAGTACATAAGTCACAATTCCGTGATATTCTTCACAGCCAGGAATTACACCGTTTAGTGCATTTAAGCCGAGAGATACGCCTTCCTGGGTGAATAGGCTGGACGGCAAAATGCCGCCGTTGGTTTTCCAGTCGTTATAAATTTTCGCAGACCCCTCGACGTAATGCATGAGGACTTTGTCTGTTTTCGTAGTCATGTAAGCTTCGTCCCAAACCGCTGCTGGGTCGGAGTTGCTGGCGGTAATTTTGCCAGTTATTTCCCCCCTTGCATCAGGAGTTAGGACAGTAGAAAAGCTGGTAGCCATTTTTGTTTGCAAAGCCACGCCGGCGTTATTATGCGCTGAATCGTTCAATGTGGCCGAAGCGTTATTGTGGAAATAAATATAAACTAGATATTGTTTGCCCGGCACTACTTCGATTTCGTTTTTCAGATTAGTTACATCGGCGTTTATTTCTCCTACCCGTACAAAATCTCGTTCGTCACCAATTGTGGGATTATTAGTGATTGAGTTGAAAGTTGGGTAAGTCGCAGGTTTTTCCATGGTGAAAGTGGCGCGTTCTGGCCCCCATGCGGAGGCGGAGGCGGCCACTAGCAAACTTAGGCCAAACGTAGTAGCTAGTGAGCTAATGGTTTTTAGTTTGATATTGTTTTTCATGTAATTCCTTTCTTTGCTCCTTAATTAATTCCCAAATCACTTAAAGCGTCGGCCGCTTCTGAAGTAGTAGTGGGGTTTGGAGCTTCCTCAAGCACTGGAGTTGTCGTATCCGGTTGCACTGCAGAATCTGGCAACGGGTTAGCTCTTCCCAAGTCCTGACTGTAATCATTCTCGGGGGATGAGTAGCTCACTGGTTCAGCACTCTGAGAAGGCTCGCTCGGCTCAAATGAGGGGCCTGTCCCTTCGTACGAATCGCTGCTTGGTTCATAAGTGACCGGCTGATCCTCTACTGTTGTCTGTTCGATATTGATTTCTTCAGTATTAATATCATTAGCGATATCATCATGTGCTTCGCTATCTATACGTTCAAGATTATCGTAGTTTTTGGGTTCAAGCTCTTCGGGTACATCTGGATCTTCTGGAGTCTTTGGATTGTCTGGGTTTTTGGGTTCGTCTGGAGTCTTGGGGTTTTCTGGATTGTCAGATTTTCCATATTCAGGAACAATCGGTTGTTCCTTGCCGTTAACTACGATAAGATTCAATATGTTATTGCATACGGGGTTTATATATCTCACGACTTGAGTGCCATCATCTAATTTGGTAGAAGCCTTTACCAATTGACCCTTTTCGTCGCGCAATATTTCTTCGGTGCTGCACTCAGTAAACATACCGTGCTCTGCATTTCTGTCTTCGATTCCCAAGTTCGTAAAATTGCCGTTGGGTATTTTTACAAAATCATATGTCGTCTTCCCTTCGGCGTATTGTGACTGCAGCCATTCTTTGTAAGAAACGGCATCGTCTGGATTATAGTTTGAGGCCTCTGCCAATTTATTTTCCGCTGCCTCTAGGGATAAGCCTGCAAAATCTGGATGCTTTAGCGCAATAAGCTCTGCAGCGGCTACTGGGCGGGTTGAATACGCAATATGCTCATAAAAAGCGCCATAATCGTCTGCCGTTTCGAGACCTGTGTAGCTTTCGTCTGCATATAAATTGCGAAAATCTGGATTATCTAGGAGATCATTTTTATATGCTACCCAGTGCTGAGTCCTTTCATTTCCCTCAGCTACACCCGCATCATAAGCTTTAGCGTGACCACCAACCGTTTCTGGATCATTGAGAATACGACCAGAATCTTCGCCGAATCTTTCTCCTTCGATATGTCTAAAAGTTTCCCTTAGGGTAGCAAATCTTTCCTGCTCATGGCTTATCTCAGTATCCAACTCCTCAGGGTTAGCTCTCGTACGGCCAGATGTCCCTTCACCACTTTGTCCCCCTAGCGCCTTATTGCCCACTAAGGCCGCTGCAGCAGCTACTGCACCAATTCTGAGAAAGCTTCTTCTAGTGAGATTGCCACCTTTTTCTGCATTATTGTTGGCAGTGTTACTATCGTCTGCACCAGTGAGAAAAAACTTAGGGTTTTGTTCTACTGAGTTATTGTTAGGATTCCCACCTCCATTTCCGATTATTGCCATTTATAGACCTCCGTTTAGTAATGGTAAACCATTATCAATTATGTGTATTATTTTTAGTTTAGCATGAGCTAAATCGTGGGTCAAGGATAATATTAGAGAGCACATGGTTGAGCCATCAAAAAAACCGAACGGTTAGTTCGGTTTTTTGATAAGATTTATAATAGACTTATAAACATTATGGCTAGTTCATAGAAAGTTTGAAAGCTGCTTAGACTAATTGGACTTACATTGGCGATCCTTTCCGTTAGGGTTAATATTTGTTTACTCATTTGTAATGTGCTCCTCGTATAACAAATAGACCAGATTATTTATAATCTCTCGTTTGCGGTAAAGACGAGTGTCTTGTGGCCGCGATTCATAGCTTCTATTCTTTTTTTGCTTTCTTTCGATGCTTCTTTTGGGGCGACATAATCACGCTCATTATATAGCTCGTAAGATAGTCCAGTCATTTGTTTTCCTTTGTTTATTTTTGTTATTTGTTAGAATTTTTATTTTGTTTTCTAACTTGATTTTAGTGTAGCACACTTCGTCGATTTTGTCAATACTATTTATGCTTATTTTTGTTTATTTTGTCAAATTAAAAGATGATATATAGCGAAACAAAGTCGGAAGAATTGTCATAATTCTACAATAAAAATTACAACAGCTGCGGAATCATATAAGTGATTCTGAGTTGGCTATTGTAATTAAGATTAATCTAACCTAGACTTTTTTCAGACTAATTACGACTTCTTCGCCGCTGATTTTGGCTTTTTCGCTATGCGAGTATTCACCGCTGCTAATCTTGGTGGCGCCAACCTCGGATTTAATAAGATTGGTATGCTGTTTAGGCGGCTCTACTGATAATGATAGCTTAATTTTGTCTCCAGGAGCGAGACCAGCGTGTTTGCGGGCGGCCTGGATGGCACGGATAAACTCGCGAGCGATTCCCTCTTCCCTGAGCTCCGGAGTGATAGTTTTATCAAGTGTAAATTTGGTGCTGTTCTCAACCTTTTTGACGTTTACTTCGTCAGCAATTATTTGTTCATAGAAGCTATCTAGTTTGTCGCCGTCGTATGAAAGCTTCGAAAGAGGCTGACGAATCTTAATTTGCTCTTCTTCCTCTGACTTTTGCATGCGAAGGGCAAGCGCATCGGTAATAATCTGGCGAGTACGAGCCATCTGTTCTAAGATTTCGGAATTAATTTCACCAGACTCTGGCCAGTCCAATAGATGTACGGACTCCTGCTTACCGGTCATTTTTTGGTAAAGTTCCTCGGAAAGGAACGGCGTAAATGGAGCTAGAATCTTAGCAAGATAGATTAATACGTAGTGAAGCGTAGTGAAGGCCTGTTTCTTATCGTCTGCATCGTCATTTTTAGAAAAACGACGGCGAGAGCGACGAACATACCAGTTGCTCATATCATCTATAAATGGCAAGACGTTTTCCAAAGCTTTTGGAAGGTTGTATTCTTCCATGCCTTCAGTAATACTATTTCTGAGTTGATAGATGCGTGAAAGAATCCATAGATCGAGAGGATTTGAAATATTTGTTTTTCGGGGCGCGTCGCCGACGCCTGTCGTTACAGGGTCGGCGCGCTCATCCTCGTCGTGACTCCGGATCCCCTCAAAACAAATATTTTCAAATCCGTCACTATCTATGCCTTCTGATTCGGCATAGGTGGTGAAGAAATCGTAAACATTCCAAATCATAGCTAGCTTACGATTGACGTCGGAAACGTCTTTATCGAGGAGCGCAAAATCCTCACCAGAAAGAACTGGGGAGCTGAGTAATAAGAAACGGAGAGAATCGGCGGAATATTGATCCATGAGTTCATTTGGGTCAGTGAAGTTGCCGAGAGATTTACTCATCTTGCGTCCGTCGTTTCCTGCTAGGGTGCCGGTAGTAATGACGTTTTTGTAGGCGTTCTTATGACCATTCTTAGCTTTTTCGCCAAAGGCACCAATCTCTGCTAAGGCGGTATTTACGGCATGCAAATAATAGAACCATGCGCGGACCTGGCCAACGTACTCCACGATGAAATCGGCCGGATAATTGGCTTCAAACTTTTCTTTGTTTTCGAAAGGATAATGTAATTGCGCAAAAGGCATGGAGCCGGACTCAAACCAGCAGTCTAATACCTTTTCGATACGCGTAAAATGCTCGCCATTAATATCAAAGGTGATATCATCAACCCATGGACGGTGATAATCGTCTAGTTTCTTACCAGAGAGTTTATAAAGCTCGTCGTATGAGCCAACAACTTTGACGGTGCCTTGATCACTCTTCCAAACTGGCATAGCGGTGGCCCAGAAGCGATCGCGCGAAAGGTTCCAATCTGGCGCGGCTTCGATATTTTTAGCAAAACGACCGTGTTTGAGATAATTCGGGAACCAATTGATATTCTCGTTTTCTTCTAACATGAGTTTCTTCTGGCCATCTACGTCGAAGAACCAGGATGGGAAAGCACGGTAAATAATACGTTCTTTGCTGCGGGGATTAAACGGATACTCGTGCTGGATATATTCAATCTTGTATATGATTCCCTTTTCTTCTAGGCATTTAGCGATAAACTTATTGCCAGCCCAGACCTGGATACCATTTTCATCGGTATCACGTACGCCGAGGGCATGAAGTTCTTTAGCCATCTCTGGGAGATAGTAACCGTTTTCATCTAAACAATCCACGAAATCTACTTCGTAATGCTGACATAATTCGTAATCATCTTCACCATAGGCGGGTGCAATATGAACGATACCGGTACCATCTTCAGCTGAAACGAAGTCGCCTGGCAAAACAGTGTAAGTATCCTTGCGTACGACAGTTCCTTTGTCACCTCGGAGGCCGAGATCGTAGAGGCCATCGGCCACTTTGATAATTGGCTCGTATTTTTTACCGATTAATGTCTTGCCTTTAAAAGTCTTGATAGGCTTTATTCCTTCGAAAAGAACTTTAGCGCGGTCTACGGCCAAGATGTAATTCTCGCCGTCCACATCGTATAGTCCATAGGTAAGTGATGGGCTGACAGCAAGACACATATTGGCGGGCAAGGTCCAAGGGGTGGTGGTCCAAGCTAAGAAGTAAGTAGGTGAGGCGTCAGTTGTTGCGTGTCCTTCGGACACGCTCCGGGCCGCTCTGGCCGAGTCTTTATGTTCCGCAGGGCGCGTAGCAACTGGCGCCTCACCTAGCTTGAACTTGACATAGGCGCTGGGGTCGGTGACGACCTGGTAGGCGTCGTTATCCATAGTGACTTCGGCTTTTGAGACTGGGGTAGCGAATTTTGTATCGTACATTAAGACCTTGCGACCTTCGTAGATTTTGCCAGCTTCATATAACTGCTTAAATGCCCACCAGACAGATTCCATGAAATCTTTGTTCATAGTACGATAGGCATTATCAAAATCAACCCAACGGCCAACACGATCAATTGTACTACGCCATGTTTCGGAGTTGGCTACCATGGATTCGCGAGCTTTAGTAATGTATTCTTCGAGACTCCATTTGGTGCCGATTTCGCGGCGGTCGGTGATGCCGAGTTGCTTCTCGACGAAGTTCTCAGCAGGAAGACCGTGACAATCCCAGCCCCAACGACGTTCAACTCTATATCCTTGCATGGTCCAGTAGCGCGGGACGGCATCTTTTACAATAGAGCTAAGCAAAGTGCCATGATGAGGGTTGCCTGTAATGAATGGCGGGCCATCATAAAATACATATGACTTATCAATAGGTCGCAATTCTACAGACTTTTCAAAAGTTTTGTTCTTCTTCCACCACTTGCTGATGGCTTTTTCGTATTCTGCGGCCCTTCGCCGCTCTCCAGCTCTATATTTCATGTATGATATTATAACAGATTTAAAGAGAAAATCCATCGATAAATCATGGTTCGCATGGTTTTGATGCTATCGAAATGCAAGTTTGTAGACTAAATTAACTATGTATTATATAATATGATTATGCATAAGGTTAAACACGCATTTTTTATCTTGTTGTTTGTGGCTGTGACGATAGGCATGGGCGTGAGTGTGTTTTTCTCTATTCAGGGTGACAAGGAAGCTGATTATATTGTAGAAACGAACGTACCTTTTGCGCCGTTTGAATTCTACGAAGACAGGCAGATAGCTGGCGTTGATGTTGAAATCGTAAATCGCGTAGCAGAAAAATTAAATAAAACCATTCAGCTGAAAAATGTAGAATTTGACGTAATTATTGATAATGTAGAGGCTGGTAAAATTGCCGATGCAGGGGCAGCCGGGCTAACGATTACGCCTGCACGAGCCGAAAAGGTTAATTTTACGATTCCCTATTATAGTTCAGTGCAATATATAATATTTAACCAAGAGATGCCGCCTTCGCTTAGAGACGACCATGTTGTGTGGGAAGCACTGGCAGGGAGTACACTAGGGTCGCAGATTGGAAGTACCGGCTATCTATTCGTGGATGATGAAATCGAAAATGGAGTCCTAATGGATACTGGTACTACTATCAAGGGTATCGATTCGCATCAGCTAGCGGCAGATGCAATAAAGGCGCATATTGTGGACTTTGCAATTGCAGATGAACTAGCAGCTAAGTTTATTATTGAGAAAAACCCAGATCTTGATGCGTTGCCTCTTTATTATTCTGGCGCCACGAGAGAAGAAGACTACCCGGTGGAAGAATCTTACGCGATTGCCGTAAACAAAGAGCGCACGGAACTACTAGAAGCCTTTAACGAAGTGCTCGGTGAAATGCTGACTGAGGATGACGATGGCCGGAGTGAAATTGACAAACTAGTATTAAAATATATGGGGCTGAGCGATGAATGATTTCTTTGGTAAAATAGTTGAGCTGTTTAGTACTCCAACATATATCGATTCCCTGCTACATGGATTTTTACTAACGATTCAGGTATCGTACTTTGCGATTTTGATTGGAATAACGCTTGGAACCGTAATAGCTTTAATTGACACAGCGAAACCCTCGAAATGGCTAGTGGTGCCAAAATTTATTTGCCGATTATATACTACTATTATTAGGGGTACGCCAATGGCCCTACAGTTATTTATCATGTTCTTTGTGATTTTTGCGATTAAAGGTTTTCCTAGTATTATTACGGCCATTATCGCCTTTGGCTTAAACTCTGCAGCATATGCAGCGGAAGTAATACGAGGTGGAATATTATCGGTAGACAAGGGTCAGACTGAGGCTGGATTGGCGCTTGGTTTGTCGCAACGAACAATTTTCTTCAAAATTGTGGCGCCACAAGCTATCAAAAATATTATTCCAGCACTTGGGAACGAGATTATTACTGTAATTAAGGAAACAGCTATCGTCAGTATGGTTGGCATGTATGACCTTAACATGGCGGCAAAAGATATTGGCTCTGGGCAAAATATGGCAAGTTACATCGTGCCGATGTTTACTGCGGCGATGTTCTATTTGGCTACGATTTATCTGATAAGTTTCGTAGTGAAGAAGATTGAAAAGAGTTTGCGCAAAAGTGATTTGAGAGTGGAGGGCTAATGGAAGACAGTACAGAGCTAATAGTTAAGAATTTACATAAATCATTTGGCAAAAACAAGGTAATAAATGGTATTAATTTTAAGCTAACGGAAGGAGAGCGCGTAGTAATATTGGGGCCTTCTGGTTCTGGCAAGTCTACGTTTCTTCGTTGTATCAACTGGATGGAAGAGCCGACATCTGGCCAAATCTACTTAGATGGTGAATTAGTGACCGAGAAAAACATTCGCAAAATTAGGCGAAATATCGGTATGGTATTTCAGCATTTTAATTTGATTTCTAATATGACGGTGATGGAGAATTTACTGCTAGCCCCAGTAAAACTAAAGGTGATGAGGCGAGATGCGGCAGAAAAACGTGCACGAGAATTACTGAAGCATATTGGATTATTATCTAAGGCAGATGCTTACCCAGCGTCGCTTTCGGGCGGACAAAAGCAGCGCGTAGCGATAGTGCGAGCAATGATGATGTCCCCAGAAGTTTTACTGTTTGACGAACCGACCTCAGCACTAGATCCGGAATCAATTGGTGATGTCTTATCATTAATTCGCGAGCTGGCAGACCACGGAATGACAATTATGATTGTGACGCACGAGATGAGTTTTGCCAAAGAAATCGCAACGCGGGTTGTGTTTATTGATAAAGGTAAAATCATTGAGGAAGGTAGTCCGAAAGAGTTCTTTGATCATCCGAAGACTCCGCGCGTGAAAGAGTTTTTGAAAAAAGTTTTGTAGGGGCGTGACATCAAAAAACTCCCCCAAGGGGGAGTTTTTATCAGCGAGTGTATTTTTCGTTCAGGTCGGAGTAGTCGTAGAGCTCGTTCTCATTAAACCAGAGGTCAATTTCTTTTTTGGCTTCCTCAATGCTGCCAGATGCATGGACTAAGTTTGGTACGCCTACGCCTTTGGCATCAGAATAACCAAAGCTCATATGTGAATAGTCGCCACGGATGGTGCCCATTTCAGCGGATTTTGGTTCGGTAGGTCCAACAATCTTACGAACTAAGGGTTGGGCTTCTACGCCTTCTAACACCATTGCAATTACTGGGCCACTCATCATGTATTCTACATTATAGCGGAAAGCCGTCTCGCCGCGGCGAGTAATCATTTGGCCAATATCTTCATAGTGAGCACGATAAAGTTTCTCTTCTGGCATGACCATTTTCATACCAACGATTTTGAGGCCTACGCGTTCGAAACGCTGAATAATCTCGCCAATGATACCACGCTGAACCGTGTCTGGTTTAAGTACCACTAAGGTACGCTGAATAAAATCTTTTTCTTTCACCATAATTAACTCCTTTTCCTTATTATACTCTATCATATACGATAATTAAATAGTTTTTTCGAGGGACGGGTCGCTCGCGTCCGTCGTTACGGGACTCACACCCTTCATCCTCGGCCGTAGCCTCCGGACACCCCCGAAAAACCATTTAATTATCTTCTGCTATAATATTAGAATGGACATATATGATTTAATCAATGATTTTCTGGAGCATCTGGAAGTTGAATCTGGTAGAAGCAAAAAGACGATTGATAATTATAGGTTGTATTTAGAGCGGTTTGTTGAGATATCTTTAGACATATTAAAAAAGGAATCCTTAAAACCTAGTGATATCACGCGTGAATTAATTAGGAAATATCGATTAAAGTTAAATCGTTACGGATCTGAGAATGGTGACGATGACTTAAAAACAATTACTCAGGCGTATCATTTAATTGCTCTTAGGGGATTCTTAAAATACTTGGCGCGAAGAGAGATAAAATCACTAGATCCTTCGCTGGTGGATTTGCCCCATGTACATCGTAAACAAGTGACATTTCTGCATTTTGATGAGGTAGAAGATATGCTGGAGCAGATTGATTTGTCTACAGAATCTGGGCTGAGGGATCGCGCAATAATTGAACTGCTTTATTCTGGAGGATTACGTGTGTCTGAGCTAGTGGGGTTAAATCGCGACTCAATTAATCTAAAGAAGCGCGAGTTTGTAGTGCGGGGTAAAGGCAGTAAAGATCGGCCGATTTTTATCAGTAAGACCTGTGCAGACAGAGTGCAAGATTATTTGGATGCACGTACGGATTCTTTACCTGCGCTATTTTTGAATAATTCACGAAATCTGCAGGCGGTAGATACTTCTGGAAACTATCGCAGAATTACAGCGCGCTCAGTCGAGAGAATTGTTGAAAAATACGCAAGACTAGCTGGCATCACCAAACATGTTTCCCCACATACACTTAGACATTCTTTTGCGACTGATTTACTGATGAATGGTGCGGATATTAGATCCGTACAATCAATGCTTGGGCATGCTGATATTTCGACAACTCAAATTTATACCCATGTAACGGACAAACATTTGAGAGAGATTCACGAAAAATTCCACTCGGATACTAATTAAGGATTCGAAGAGGAGTTTGTAACGAAAGCCGGGTCATATAGTCGGATGACCGTAGAAATAGTAGATGCATCGCTAGAACGATTACCATACCAGCAGGTACGGATATAGAAGTCATAGAAGGCCATATGCGTTTCGGTGCCAGCCGTAACGGTGCTTTCTTCGTCTTCTACCGCAAGAATAAAGATGCCTTCCGCTCTAAAGAGTGAGTCTCTATTATCTCGTATATTTTGCTCTTCCGAACCATTACCGCCATATACTAAGCGTGGATAGGTTACAGCCGGCTGAAACATGTCTGTCGGATTATTTTTATTAGTTATAACTACTTCGTTCGTATTTGTGAAGTCGCCTAATTTTCGTGGGTTAATAATAAAATAGTGTTTAGAATTTGCGGCGTCGGCGCCATAGAGCTCCTCGCTACAATCATTTGGCATGTATTGCAATACCGCTTGAGAGTCTGTATTAGACAACTTGATGGCGTTATCCGTGATAGTGTTCCAAAGGTCGGCGTATCTTCTGTTTTCAGAGGATTCGTTGACGCTCGAAATATGTGAGGCATGAATAAACCTCAAAGCTTCAGCTTGAGTGTCTATTTCTTCCCTAGCTAATGTTGATTCAAGGGCGGTCTGTGCGTTGGCGACACCATTGCTCATTACGGCGACAATAGCAATAGCAATCATAGAAAAAATACCTACCGCCAAAGTAACTTCGATAAGAGTATCACCCTTTTTTATCATAAGCTTATTATATCATACATATTATTTATAAGCACAAAAAATGGCGGATCCGACGAGACTCGAACTCGCGACCTCTGCCGTGACAGGGCAGCGCTCTAACCAACTGAGCTACGAATCCACCTGTATGCATTATACTTTATTCTTTAGAGAAAATCAAGACTTTAAAGCCCTGGGATTTTGAAGGCGCTGGGGTCAGAAGCCTGTGGATTATAAACTTGGTCCTGCATGGCTGGCTGACCACCGAGAGATGGCGCCGCAGAATCTTCTGGCTTAGTACCATCGGATGGTTGCGACTCGACCCCAGGAACAGGCGCCGGAGTATCCATAATGCTATCTGTTGGCGTGAATAAATTCTCATTAATGGGTGGGGCTGGAGGTGGTGGCAAGATTGCCGAATCTGCGGACGGTGCATAATTAATCTCTGGTACTTTATTTATTTCGGGGACTGAAGGGACCTGTGGTGCGCTCATCGTGGCTGGGTTAGTGGGCTCCGGAGTAGTTGGCTCTGGTATAGTTGGTTCTGACACGGGTAGTTGAGACGAAGTTGTGACGGGCGTTTCTCCAGCACCAGATAGTGCGTCTTCTAGCATCTTACTGTAATCTTGACTATCCATTTCATTCGCCGTGAAGGAATCCTTTCCTAGTGCGACAGCTGGCGTGTCGGTGGGCGAGGCTACAGGCGAGGTGGAATTATCATTGGAAGTCATTAAATCATTGGACGAATCGTTGCTATTAATCTCGATGGGGGCCTCACCTGGAGTAGGAACAGTTTCGTCGCCGGCTTGTGCTAAATTGGCGGCTGCCCGTTGGAGATCAGCTAGCAAGCTACTTTCTTGGCTCATGCCACCCGAGTCTTCTCCTGAATTATCCTTTGAATCTTTCGGCGACTCGTTTTCGTGGCCTTCGTCTTCTTTTTTCTTGTCGGATGGAGTGCCCTTTTCATGCTCGGATAATTCTTCGTCTTCGGGATGATCAATTTCAATCTTGGCGAGGTCGTCTTTGTCTTCATTCACTTTGACAGATGAAATGCTAAACATTTCGTTTTCAATATCGTCTGTAATATTCTGCGAAATTAATTGTTGATTAGCCCCTGCCTCCATTAATTTAGAAGCTATTTTCATCGTTTGTGGTGTGGTGGCGGCGGTAGAAAAGCGATCTGTGGCCGCAACAATGCCGGTCAAGAATGCTGTAGCTTCTTCAGGAGAAAGTTTAGCCTTAGTATTTGTACTAAAGATTAAATCTGAGAACATTTCGGATATAGAGCTTGCCGATTTATCACTCCATTCAATTTCACCAAATCGGCCAGGATTGCCGGTGGTGACATTGATTACCGAAGCGTTATGCATAATGCGACCGTGCTCGCGCAGGGCGGAATCTAGATCGATGCCATTAGCTACGTCGAGAGCTAATACCAAGTCTACATTGTAATCGCCATAAGAAAACTCTAAGTCTTCTTCTGCTACCCTAGTCTTATAGGGGGTAATATACATTTTTACAAAATCACCATCTACTTTACATCGTACGTGGTCAGCTTTTTCCTTATTTAAAGCTACAACGAAATCTTGCAACGTGTCAGTGGACGGTTCAAACGTATCTTCTGGCTTGAGAAATTCTAGTGCATTCGGGGTAGAACCAGAATAGATAGCGGTAGCACGCTTGCCTAAGCGATCGAGAAATAATGACAAACCGATTGCGGCAGCCATTTCGTCTACCGATGGATCGCTAGATAAAGCCACTAAGACGTTTTGTGATTCTGCTATTTCGTGAGCAACTTTAGATTTGATATCGAACTCTTCTGGCGAGTCTGTGGCTGGTGCTTCTAAGGCAGCCGCAACTGGACTCTGTGCCGGATTTTGTGCCGATGAATCTCGTACTGGATTGTCAGGGATCACAGGAGACACCGTAGAGGTTTGATCTACTGGTGGTTTTACAGGTGTAGGATTATTATTTTCATCTGGCATATCGATATCCTTTTTATTTCACATTTTAATATTAACATAAGCCTTTCGTAAATTCAATGGGAAACTTAAACTCTTATTATATAAAACCTAAGTAGACAAATAAGGGTTCGAAAAAACCTTTCCCTCTTTACATTTTTAGGTAAAAGAGTTATAATAATCGAAAGTTATTAATTTTTAATGTAAATAGGAAGAAAATGCCGATTATCAAATCTGCCAAGAAGGCTGCCAGACAAGCGGAGAAGCGCACTGCGCATAATGTAGAAATCAAAAAAGCTATTAAAGCTGCTTTGAAATCGTTTAAGAAGAATCCTACTGCGGGAAATCTTGCTAAGGCTCAATCTGAGTATGACAAAGCCGTAAAGAAGGATTTAATGAAGAAGAACACTGCTAGCCGCCGTAAAGCCAAGCTTTATGCTATTGCGAAGGCTGAAAACGTTAAATTGACTGCTGCTTCAAAAGAAGCGAAGGCTCCTACAAAGAAGACGACCACGGCGAAAAAGGCTACAGCTAAATCTACCGCAAAGAAGACAACCGTAGCAAAAAAGACTCAATCAAAAGCCAAGAGTCAAGCTTAGAATTCTTAAGATTAAGATCAAGATTAGAAAGCTCTTTCAGGGCTTTCTTTTCTTTTGTGCCCTGTGACGCAGCGTAATCTTTGATGGCTTGAGAGTTTAAGAGTCCAGCAAAATTAATCGGGTCTTCGATTAGCTTGATTTTTTCGAGCATGGCAACTGCTTTTTTGCCGTCCATTTTAGCGGTTTTATAAATATCGAAAACTAGACGATAATCTTGATTTTTAGGTAGAGTAAATTCGTTAATTTCTATTTTGTCTTTTAAAGATTTATAAGTAGCAGACCTTTTGTCGAGTTTGGTTTCGAAGAGGGCGATTTGGTGTGGCGTATCGAGATAATCAACTATTTTATCAAAAACTGATTTATTTTCGCCGAGATCCCGAAGAATAATTTTACGTTCTGTACCAAAAAGCGAAGTCCCTAGGAAAATATTTGGTAAATCATTAACTTCAAGATTTATGCCGTCAAAGATTTCATAATTTTCACCTAGAAACTTTGAAATTGCCTTCTGAGCACGAACGCGGTCTTCACCAGTAAATATCTTAATCATTTAGTTCCCTTTCTGGAAGTTGGGGCGGAATTCTTCTGGGCATGGATTACATTGTCTTTAGGTATGGTTTGACACCGGGGACAAAGGTGTGTACCCCTGCCCGCTACTTTAATCTTTGTAATTTTATGGCCACATCTTGGACAGGGTTGGCCTTCTCGCCGAAAGACTTGGGCAAATTTTTCGAGATAATCTCCTTTTGTACCGTCGGCCCTTACGTAGGTAGCCATGGTTGAACCGCCCGAATTAATCGAAGCTTCCATAACCTCTCTGGCTGACAAAAGTATTTTTTCGGCTTCGGCTGGGGTGATTAATCCGCTTTTTGTAAGCGGGTGAATTTTAGCCATAAAAAGAGACTCATCGGCATATATGTTCCCTAGGCCACAAATTATCGATTGATCTAAGATTACGGCTTTGATGCATGAGTTTTTATGGCGTTGAAGTTTTTCATATAATTCTTCGGCCTGCATCTGCCAAGGTTCTTTGGCAAGTTTTTTGATGAAGCTATCGTTTTCCACCTCGGGCGTTTCGATTACTTTAATAAAGCCAAATTTGCGTTGATCATTGAAATAGAGCTTGCCATCGTCAAAATAAATAATTACACGTGTCTGACGATTTGGTAAATTAGCCGTAAAGTTCTCGCTAGGATGCCCAGCAGCATAACGCTCTTTACCATCATAAATCAATTGCCCTGTCATTCTAAGATGAATCATTAATGATTTTCCGTTATCGAGATCTAGGATTAAAGCTTTACCAAAACGACGAATTCTTATGACAATTCCTTTTGGCGGCGCACCTATAAAGGACTTATCGCATAAGACTTCAATTTTACAGATTTTCTTTCTTAAAATAAAATTCTTTAGCCCACGCCTGATTGTTTCAACTTCTGGTAACTCTGGCATATCTCTATTTTATCACATACAGAGAAAACAAAGTTTTCCACATCAAAACGCTATATTTAGTGTTATTTCATGCTTGACAAACGCTATATATAGGGTTAGAATGAATTTTAGGTAATGCTTATAATATAAAGTGAAAAGAAAATCACAGAAAGGAAACCATGAAGAATATCATCTACCAAAGTCCGAATGAAATTGAGAACTTTGACATTAAGAGATTTGTAAGGTCGCTTTCTCGTTACGCTAAAGTATCGGAAAAGGACGTAAAGGAAGCTTTGGCTGAATTTGATGAATATGAAAATCTTCATGTGTCGTGTCTCGTGGAGGCTGGTATTAAACTACTCGAAGAAAAGTCCGGTCAAGAGGCAGCTAAGAACTATTTCGAGGATCATTCCGTATGGTTTGATGAAGGAAAGTTTGAACGCTTACGCCGTATTACTGGCTATCTAGTGGGAACTTTGGATCGCTGGAATGATGCTAAGAAGGCCGAGGAATCAGCACGCGTAAAGCATTCAGTGCATTCCGCTATCGATGATGCTGCGAGATTAGTAGCGTTGGAAACTCAAGCGATGGAACACAATATCGCATACGCAATGTAATTTTACAATTCGCCCCAGTTCTTACCAGTTGTGACTTCGACTGCTAACTTGATTTTGAGTTCTGGGGCGATGGTTTCCATTTTTTCTTTTAGGATTTTAGCAACTTCAGTTGCTATTTTTTCGTCGCATTCTACGATTAGAGAATCATGAACTTGCATCACAAGTTCTGCATTTTTAGGTAAAGCTTGGTCGACGACAATCATAGCGCGTTTCATAAGATCGGCTTCGGTGCCTTGAATTGGCATATTCTGAGCGGCACGTTCGGCGGCTTGGCGGATTAAGTAATTTGAAGACTTAACATCGGGAGTGGGACGACGACGGCCATAATAAGTTTCGACATAGCCTTTTTCTTTGGCCTGTTTCAAAATATCTTCTAACTTTTGCTTAATTGGGGCTCGAAGTTCAAAGTAGTTATTAATAAACTGTTTAGCCTCACTAAAAGGCATCTTGGCGGCCTCAGAAAGGCCATTTATACTCATGCCATAAAGGATGCCGAAATTAATAACTTTAGCAGCGCGGCGCTGAGACTTAGTAACTTGATTCATGGGGACCTTGAAGGCCTCGGAGGCAGTCTTAGTGTGAATATCGATGTCGTGATTAAAATCATTTATCAGATTTTGATCTTTCGAGAGAATTGCGGCAAGACGTAGTTCGAACTGAGAATAATCCGCTGAAACCAGAACTTTGCCTTCAGGGGCAATAAAGCCAGTCCTGATTCTTTTTCCCTCTTCGGTACGAACTGGAATATTTTGAAGATTAGGGTCCTTGGAACTAAGGCGTCCAGTAGCAGTAACGTCTTGAGTAAAAGTCGTATGAATGCGGCCGGTTCGGTCGGCAAGTTCTGGCATGGGTATGATATAAGTTGAAAGCAATTTGGCAGTTTCGCGGTATTTGGCAATCTTAGGAATAATCGGATGAGTATCTTGGAGCTTGTCTAACTCTTTAGCGCCAGTAGAAAATCCTCGAGTGGTTTTCTTAATTCCCTTTGTGGGAAGTTGTAGTTGCCCAAATAAAACTTCTGAGAGCTGGATGGGAGAATTAAGATTAAACTTAGTGCCAGCTAGCTGACAGATTTCCTCTTCTAATTCGCGAATTTCCGTCGTATATTCGTCGCGTAGATTAGCAAAATAGGCGCGGTCTATTAACATGCCCTTCTTTTCCATTTTGTATAAAACTGGAATTAAAGGCAAATCTAAGGTTTTATAAACATTGAAGAGTCTAGGTATTTTGGCTAGGGCTTTATACTGAGTTTTGTAAGCAGTCTTTAAGTCCATTGGATCGTAGAGGTCGGATTGACCACGGCTGAGCGGATTCAGTAAGAATTCTGCTTGGCCCAAATCCCAAAATGGATTACCGCCTAGTACCTCCTTTGCAATTTTCTCGTTGTCGTGCATGTAAGCTTTAATATTCCAATCGATAATTAGATTATCTTGGTCGGGCAACGTTGTATCGGGCGTAGCTTCTGAATCTGTCGCCCCAGAATCGTCCTCGCGCGGTGGCTCCGTGGTTACAGGTACGCTAGTTGACGATGTGGCGGTATTGGATGTGGGATTGATTGTTTCAACTTTACGGACAAGAGAATTAAATTCGAGCTTTTTAAGGCCGGCTATTACTTGGTCATGGTTAAAATGAAAATCAGGAATTTCAGAAAGATTGACTGGCGCGTCAAACATGATTTTTGCAAGATCTCTTGAAAGGTATGCAGATTCTTTGCCGGCTTCAAGTTTGGCATGGACTGCGCCGGTGATTTTATCGATATCACGATAAACGCCATCTAAATCGCCATGTGCATTGAGTAAAACTGCCGCAGTTTTTTCTCCGATACCTGGTACACCCGGAATATTATCTGAAGAATCACCTTTGAGAGCTTTAAAATCTAGGAACTGCGTCTTTTTGATACCATATTTAGCCTCTATTTCGGCTACGTTAATTTCTTCGATTTTAGAAAAACCTTTTAAAATTCTCCACATAAAAGTGTTCTCGTCCACGATTTGAAGCATATCCAAATCGGATGATATGATGTAGGTTTCGTAGTCACCGGACTTGTCAGCTTGCAAACTAAGGGTACCGATAATGTCATCTGCTTCGTAATTATCAATCTCAACGAAGCTCCAACCAAGATTATCCACTAACTCCTTAAGCAAAGGGATTTGAGTGTAAAAATCTTCACCTGGTTTAACGCGGCCGGCTTTATAATCTGGGTACAGTGCGCGACGTTTACTAGTTGAGGTTGGTGAGTCCCAGGCTACTACGACTTTAGTGGGGTCGAGTTTATGGACGATTTCCATAGCGATAGCAGCAAATCCATAAACACCACCCGTAGGAGTGCCATCGGATAGACTGAGGGCACCCATGGCGTAATATCCTCTATAGAAGACGGATTTTCCGTCAATCAAAACTAATCTTTTCATTTTACAATCCTATATATTCACGCCCAATTCTGCGCGAAAGTAATTGTTTAATAACTACTAATACCTTTGGGACATTATCACACGTACCATATTCGCATACCTCAATGGTATCTTCAGTGTCTAATTTTAATGATTCCGTGTTTATTCCCTCATAGATCATCACTGAGCGGTTTACGGAGTCATCATTGAATCCTTCATCTTCAACTAGTATTTTATCATCGTATACATAGTAGGTGGTGCGCACCTTAGTGTGGTAATTGCTAGATACGGAAAACTTGTAACCTTCTGGGACCGTCGCAGAGACTTCACTATTCATCATATTAATGAAAGTGTAAATTAAAATAGCAATGCAGATACCAGCTAATCCCCAGAGGGCATAACGCATGATGTTGCCTTTTTTGTAGGCTACATTTGATAATCTAGCAATATCAGTCAAAGCTAATTTCCTCCAATATTTTGTCGATGTTTTGATATAGTTCTGATTCTGTACCGTTGTTTAAAATGTAATAGTCTGCAGATGCAATTGGGCCACCCTTTTCGAGATTTTCAATTTCACTACGATCACGCTCGCGAATTGCTTCAGCATCAAATGATCTCGCGGCGCGTTTGGCCACGCGTTCGTAGCGTTTTTTGCGATCAACTACAATAGCAAGAAAGGTAATTTTGCCTGGAAACTCATGCCTTAATGTCTTGTATTCGGTCCAGGAGTAGACGCCATCCAAGATAATACGTTTTTGGCCGGCAGCAATTAAATCTTTTGCTTCATTAATTACTTGGCGCACGACCCAATCCTTACCCTCTTTTTCGCGAATCTCTTCTCGGAACTTTTTTTCAGATTCGCCATCCTCAGAGCGTTCTATACCCCGCTTTTCCATTTCTTTATAAATCATTCCACCAAAGTAAATTTTTGGATAACCCTTTTCCGTAAGATAATCCACCACAACGGATTTGCCGCTTCCACTCATTCCTACTATGGCTAGCATTTTTACGTTGTCCATAGAGAAATTATAACACAATAACCTCTAAATATTGCTCTGCTTTCTTGATTTCGATTTTGTTTACTTTTTCTAGATTAATACTTTCACCCTCGGCTTGCAGTGTAATGTCTGCCGGCTGAAAAAAATCAATGATATCACCTCTGGTTGATTCGCCGGGTACATGGTACAAAATACTAGTCGCCATCATCTTGAAAAGTCGCCAAAAACTGATTAGGCGATAGGTATTACTGGTGAATGTTTTAGGTTTAAGATAATCATCACCACCCCGCATAACTCTAGCTAGGAAGCGGCCGTTAACCGCAATGTAGTCCGATGTTTTGGTGGGTGCTTTTTCTCCATTAAACCTAAATTCTGGAAGAAAAATCTTGCGGTGACGGTTTTTAAAATACCATTTTGCAATCACAATATAGGAACCGATTCTGCGACCAAAGGTTGTTTTTAGCTTCTTGCGCATTTCGGGCTCGTCATAGATTTTGACTGATTCAGCGGTCATACCAATAGTGACGTAGCAGGTGGCAAATCTTATCATTTTGTCGTCTACGTGTATTTCCAAAGGGTATAGTTTTTCGACATGGGCTTTAGTACTAAAAATATCTTCAAATTGATTGACTCCAAGCGTACGTGAGAGGTCATTGAAATTACCATATGGTAATACTGCAATTTTAGCATTTACTCTTGATTTCAAGATTGCATTAATAGCAATTAGGCTAGTAGCGTCGCCGCCAGCCGTAATAATCAAATCATCATCCTTTATGATTTTTGATAGCTTATGGATATTTTCATCTATATTTGTATTTTCGATTTCATATTTCCCTACTAAGTAGCCATTTAATTTGGCGGTCTTAGACAAGACTTCCTGTTTTACACTCTCATAACGTGAGGAACGTGGATTATAGATGACTAGGATGCGTTTCACTTTAGATTCCATCAAAGGATGGCAATAGCCATTGAAGTATTGCGTAGGCGGCGGCGTATGCCGCAAGTCCAATTACAATTTCAAGTATGCGACGCTTGGCGGTACGGGTTTTTTCTTCATTGCCACCAGCTGTGAGATATTGAATGCCGACAATAGTAATACCAACCACCCCTAAGACGCCTACCCCTATGCTCATGATGTTTACTACTAGTTTTAGAATATCAATAATACTAGAGCCGTTGCCGTCGTCGCAAACTTGGTTGCCTTGGCCAAGGATGGCGGTAGAGACACATCTATCCCCATCTTTGTTCTGGCTCTCTTTTTTATTCTGTCCTTGAGTTTGGGTTTGAGTTTGGGTTTGAGTTTTTCCTTGAGCTTTATCAGAATCAATTGCGGATGAATTTATAGGGGCTAGAAAAGAAAATCCAATTACCGCTAGTACTACGAATAGTGTTTTTTTCATTGATGCCTCCTACCTTAAATATTCGTGTAATTTTTTGGTTTCTTTATTTTTACGCAACTTAGAGAGCGCTTTAGCTTCAATCTGCCTGATGCGCTCACGAGTGACGTCAAATTCCGCACCTACTTCTTCGAGGGTATGGGAACGCCCGCCGCCAATACCAAACCTCAATCTAATGATTTTTTGTTCTCGCTCAGTAAGCGTAGAGATTATTTCAGATAGCTGCTCTTTAAGGATTTGATTAGCTGCTGAATCTTCGGGACTGTCGCGTTCTTCGTCTTCGACGAAATCACCGAGTACAGAATCTTCGTCATCACCTTCGCGTCCTACGGAAGCATCTAGTGATGCAATATCTTGCTTGATGCGCATAACGTAGTCAATCTTTTCGGGCTCTAGGCCGAGTTCGGCGGCGATTTCTTCGTTGGTTGGCTCGCGGTTGAGTTCTGAGGTAAGCTTACGAGATGTTCTTAGGACCTTATTAATGGTCTCTACCATGTGAACAGGAATACGAATGGTACGAGCCTGGTCGGCAATGGCTCTAGTGATGGCTTGGCGAACCCACCAAGTGGCATAGGTCGAGAATTTGAAACCTTTATCTGGGTCGAATTTTTCGACAGCTCGGAGCAAGCCGGTGTTTCCCTCTTGGATTAAATCAAGAAAGTCTAAACCACGGCCACCATAGCGTTTAGCGATGGAAACAACTAGACGCATGTTGCTTTCAACCATTTTGTCTTTGGCTTTTTTGTCGCCTTTAACAATTCTTTGGGCTAGGTCTGCTTCTTCTTCTGGGGTGAGCAACGGAATTTTGCCAATTTCTCTTAGATATAAGCGAACTGAATCGTCGGCAAATGCATCAACATTTTCTGGCGTGATGGCCAGCTCTTCATCAGAAAGCTCTTCTTCCTTTTCTAGGTCCCCAGACCCTGGTTCATCGATATCTAATGGCAAATCTTTTGCATTCAAAATATCGTCTTTTTTAGCGCTCATTAAAGTAAGTATAATCTATTTTTGGGGATTTAGCAAGAGAAAAAGTATAATCTTTGCACCGTCAAATTCATGCTAAGGTTGGACTAGAGTGAATGATTTGCCACTAAGAGGAGCGATGTAGGTTGACGAGGTTTTGCCATATAGTCTAGAAGTAGTATTTGTGATTGGCCCCGTAGTAGTTCCGTCATTAGTCTTTGGAATAGTAACAGACCAGGTGGTGGCAGAGTAGCCGGCATCTCTGAACATATAGTTCATATTCGTTACACTGGAGGTGTTCCAAGAAGAGAGATTGAGAGTAAAGGCCGTGGCGGAGTAGCCAGCAGAGCGGAACATATAGGACATATTCGTCACGCTAGCAGTGTTCCAGGAAGAGAGATCTAGGGTGAAGGTGGTAGCGGAGTAGCCAGCATAGGAGAACATCCAGGCCATGTCCGTTACACTAGAAGTATCCCAGTCAGAAAGATCTAAAGTGAATGTGGTGGCGGAGTAGCCGGCATAATTGAACATGTCCCTCATATATGTGACACTAGAGGTGTTCCAAGAAGAGAGGTCTAAAGTGAATGTGGTGGCGGAGTAGCCGGCAGAGGAGAACATACTGCCCATGTCCGTTACACTAGAAGTATCCCAGTCGGAAAGGTCTAAAGTGAATGTGGTGGCGTCGTGTCCGGCAGAGGAGAACATACTAACCACATTCGGCGCACTAGACAAATCCCAGTCGGACAAGTCTAAAACAAATGAAGACGCATCGTTGCCAGTGTCAAAAAACATTTGGTACATGCTCGTCACGCTAGAAGTATTCCAAGAAGAAAGATCTAGAGAGAAGGTGGTGGCGGAGTAGCCAGCGCCTTCGAACATAAAACTCATATCCGTCACGCTGGAAGTATCCCAAGAAGAAAGGTTGCCAATAGACCAAGTGGTGGCGGAATAGCCGGCATTGTAGAACATGGTTCTCATATCTGTAACACTAGCAGTGTTCCAGGAAGAGAGATCTAGTGTGAAGGTGGTGGCGGAGTAGCCAGCGGCTTCGAACATAAAACTCATATCCGTTACGCTGGAAGTATCCCAGGAAGAAAGGTTACCAATAGACCAGGTGATGGCGCTGTAGCCGGCAGAGGAGAACATATAACTCATATCGGTTACATTGGAAGTATCCCAGGAAGAAAGGTCTAGAGTGAAGGTGGCAGCGGAGGAGCCGGCAGAGGAGAACATATAACTCATATCGGTTACATTGGAAGTATCCCAGGAAGAAAGGTCTAGAGTGAAGGTGGCAGCGGAGGAGCCGGCAGAGCGGAACATTTGCGACATATTGGTCACGTTAGAAGTATCCCAGTCAGAAATGCCGGTAACCCCGGAAAAGCTGTTAATAAAGTAAAACATAAACGATGAGTCAGGAGACAAGAAGACTTGTTCGCCTTCCGTATAGAAATGCATAATACCAGCATCATTGGTATTATCAAAAACGGCATAGATTGGCTTTTTTGAATCTGAGGTTGAGATAGTGTTTTTCTCACTTGGTATAAAACCAGTTGGAGCGGAAGTCTTAGTGTGGACGGTGATAGTTTTAATATATTCATCATATCCGTACTCCCAGTCGTAATCACTATCTGGATCAAACTCTGGTGTTATTGTGGTTTCTTCCCCGTTTACAACTGTAGCAGCTAAAGACTTTAGTTTGGCATTTACAGTTTTGCCAGTATCTAATATAGCAGGGTTAGCAATAGGCTTAGCATGATCGCTAGGATGAACCAAGGTGTAAATCACTTGTCCAGTATAAGTATCTGCTGGTTGAGTTTTTGAAATATAGGCTGCATAGGTGGTAGTTAGTTTTACTCCGCCAGTAGTGGTAGTCATATCGGTAACAGAGTTTTTATGAGCTACTTTAGTGTATTCGTTTGGGACTACGTGATACTGAGTAAAACTAGCATCTGCTCCACCAGTAGTATTTGGTGCAGAATCAATAGTTAAGGCATTAGTACCGGTAGTATCACCAGAATCTTGTGTAATAGCTAGTTTCATAGCCCAGTTAGAAATATCAGGATTACCCGGAGCGGTAGCAAGACCAGTGTCTATTACGGCATTATTGGAACTAGTGGTTCCTACTAGTTTATTACTATTAGTTTCTCCTATCTCATTTCCTGTATATCCTGCAGCATAGATAGCAAAGCCATTATTGTCATTACAGAAAGTATGAAGAGTGGTAGTACCAATATTAGCTTGATAGGTACCGTTAGTAATATTGGCATTGTGAGAATTCATGCCAGTGCCGCTCATAGTACAGGAAACTGGGACGGTTATATTAATTTCATCTACTACAGAGTCGTCTGCAGAGACGGTGGAAGAGGATAATACTAGACCCGAAAGAAAGGTAACAGCAATAAGACCACCTAGCATGTATCCTAGATTTATATTTAGTTTTCTTTCTTTGCGACTCATTTCGTGTATTACCTTTTGTTATTATAATTGTTAAACATTTTTATGGTTGGGCTAGAGTGAAGGATTTACCACTAGGTGGCGTGCCGTAGGTTGATGTGGTTTTTCCATAAAGACGGCTAGTAGTGTTACTAATATTATTTCCATTTGTTGGAGGAATGGTTACGGACCAGCTTGTGGCGGAGTAGCCGGCATTATAGAACATCGTCCAGCCCATATTCGTCACATTAGAAGTATTCCAAGAAGAGAGATCCAAGGTGAATGTGGTGGCAGAGTAGCCGGCGTTGTAAAACATACCGTTCATGCTGGTAACACTAGAAGTATTCCAAGAAGAGAGATTGCCAATAGACCAGGTGGTGGCGGAGTAGCCAGTATAGTAAAACATTTGTTGCATACTCGTCACACTAGCAGTATTCCAGGAAGAGAGATCCAGAGTGAAGGTAGTAGCGTTGCGGCCGGCATAGGAGAACATGTAGCTCATATCCGTCACATTAGAAGTATTCCAGGAAGAGAGATTGCCAATAGACCAGGTGGTGGCGGAGTAGCCGGCATAGCCGAACATGCTATTCATGTTCGTCACATTAGAAGTGTTCCAATCAGAGATGCCTAGGATGAAGGTGGTGGCGGAGTAGCCGGCACCATAGAACATCCAGCTCATATCCGTCACATTAGAAGTATTCCAAGAAGAGAGGTTACCAATAGACCAGGTGGTGGCAGAGTAGCCGGCGTTTTTAAACATACCGTACATGCTGGTAACACTAGAAGTATCCCAAGAAGAGAGGTTACCAATAGACCAGGTGGTGGCGGAGTAGCCGGCATAGCCGAACATGCCACCCATATATGTCACGCTAGAAGTATCCCAATCAGAAACATAGCTTATATTGAATGTGGTGGCAGAGTAGCCGGCGTTTTTAAACATACCGTACATGCTGGTAACACTAGAAGTATCCCAAGAAGAGAGGTTACCAATAGACCAGGTGGCGGCGGAGTAGCCGGCATAGCCGAACATGCCGCCCATATCTGTCACGCTAGAAGTATTCCAAGAAGAGAGATTGCCAATGGACCAGGTGGTGGCATCGAAGCCGGCATAGCCGAACATGTTACTCATGTTCGTCACATTAGAAGTGTTCCAATCAGAGATGTCTAGGATGAAGGTGGTGGCGTTCATGCCGGTGCTCCAAAATATCCAGCTCATATCCGTCACATTAGAAGTATCCCAGGAAGAAAGATCTAGGGAGAACGCGGTGGCGGAGTAGCCGGTTTGGTAGAACATATAACTCATATCTGTTACGTTAGAAGTATCCCAATCAGAAATACCAGAGATTTCGGAAAGATTATAGAATAGATAAAACATAAATGATGAATCGGGAGACAAGAAAATTTGTTCTCCCTCGGTATAGAAGTGCATAGCACCCGCATCATTAGTATTATCAAAGACGGCATAAATTGGTTTGCTGGAAGCAGAAGAAGAGATAGTATTAGTTTCTGCCGGAGTAAAACCGCTAGGGACGGGGGTTTCTAAGTGGACGGTAATGGATTTAATATAGTTATCGGCGGCGTCGTACCAATTGTAATCTTCGGGAGTAATAATGGTTTCTTCTCCATTTATAACCGTAGCCGCTAAGGATCTAAGTTTGGAGTTAACAGTTTTACCAGTATCTAATACTGCAGGATGGGCAACAGGTGCATCGTGGTTGCTTGGATGGATTAGGGTGTAGATTACTTTTCCTGAATAGGTATCAGCTACTTGAGTTTTAGAAATGTAGGCCGCATAGGTAGTGGTGAGTTTGACTCCACCAGTAGTTGCTGTCATGTCTGTATTTGAGTTCTTATGAGCTACTTTAGTGTATTCATTTGGTACTACGTGGTATTGACTAAAACTAGCATTTGCTCCTCCCGATGTATTAGGTGCAGAATCAATAGTAAGGGCGTTAGTACCCATAGTATCTCCAGAATCTTGAGTAGTAGTTAGTTTCATGGCCCAGTTAGATACATCAGGATTACCGGCAGATGTAGCAATACCAGTATCCATAGTTGCGTTATTGCTAGCACTTGTTCCTACTAGTTTATTACTATTAGTTTGTCCTATATCATTTCCAGTATATCCTGCAGCATAAATAGCAAAGCCTTCACTATCATTACAGAAAGCATGAAGAGTAGTAGTACCAATATCTGGTGTATAAGTACCATTAACTAAAGTAGCAGTATGAGAGTTCATACCAGTGCCAGACATAGAACAAGAGACTGGGACTTTAACGCTAACTTTGTCTACTACATTGTCGTTTGCAGAAACAGTGCTTGATGAGAGGATAAGGCCAGATATAATAGTGATGCTAAGTAAAGCTACTAAGAATGAATATTCTAGTTTCCATTTAGAGAGAGAGAGAGATTTCTTTGTGGGTTGCTAGGACTCTATTTTTACAACCGCTTGTGGTTTTATTTTTTAGCATGACCTTGTAATCCTTAAGCTTAATTAGCTTAATCATATCATAGTGTAAAATAAAATGCTAGTGGATTTTTATACTTGAGCTAATTCGTCAAATTCTTCCATCGTAGTAATGAGAAGGTCACGTGGTTTATTGCCATTGGCGGGACCGATTACGCCGATTTCTTCTAACCAGACGCCAAGACCAGAGACGAAACCGTGAGATTTGCTAAGGTAGGTCTGTAAGAGCGAAGTAGAAAACTTACCTTTATTTAGACAGATTTCAACGGCTTTGCGGACGAGTGGATCTTGGGGGTCAAATTTACGGCCTAGGCCGTCAAGGCCATCTAAGCCGCTGCCGCCTCCACCCTTAATTGAAACCTGCTGAGCGATAACGTCGGCATTGTACTGTGGTGGACGTTGAGAACGTAAGAAGTCTGTAACCTTTTCTATATCCTTATCTGGGGTCCAGGCACCCTGGATACGCTCAGGGCCATTTTCGGTACCTTCGGTAGAGAGAAGCATATCACCTTTGCCTAGTAATTTTTCGGCGCCAGAGAAGTCGAGAATAATGCGAGACTCCATAGATGTTAAGACACGGAATGCAATACGAGATGGGATGTTGCCTTTAATGAGACCAGTGATAACTTTAACGATTGGCTTTTGGGTGGCGAGTACCAGGTGCATACCTGCTGCACGGCCGAGCTGAGCAATACGCACAATGAGGGGCTCTAGCTCCTTCCCTGCCTGCATCATGAGGTCGGACATTTCGTCAATTACAATAACGATATATGGCATTTTGCCGTTTTTATCTTCACCTTCTTCTTTTGAGGAATCGGGGGTCTTCTTTTCCATCTTTTTGTTATAGCTTAGAATGGTCTTAACTTTTTCTTCGGCCATAAGATCATAACGTCGGTCCATCTCGCTGGCTGCCCATTTCATTGCAGAAAGAGCCTTAGTAGTATCGGTAATAATTGGCGTAAGAAGATGCGGGATATCATTATAGGCGCGCATTTCAACTTTCTTGGGATCGACGATTATGAGACGCATATCAGCAGGAGAATTCCTATAAAGAAGTGACATAATTAAAGTATTCGTCATGACGGATTTACCAGAACCAGTGGTACCCGCAATGAGAAGATGACGCATATCGGAGAGGTCAGCGATGATTGGCTTGCCGGAAATATTCTTACCTACGGCAAAAGTGAGAGGGCCGGTGTTTTTGCGCCACTGTTCGGATTCGATGAGGCTTCTAAGTGATACGCCTTCGGCGCGAATATTCGGAACTTCAACGCCAATTAATTGAGTACCTGGAATTGGCGCCTCGATACGAATGGTGGTGGCAGATAGCTTGTAAGCCAATTCCTTGTCGCGAGCAGCGATTTTGGCTAGGTTAACTCCGCCTGGAGCCTTAAGGGTATATTGAGTAACGCGGGGGCCAATATTGGCACCTTCCATTTCGACGTCGATGCCAAATTCGGCGAAGGTATTTTTAATAATATACGCGTTCTGTTGGACATTGCCGGCGTCTGCGGGCGATTGCTCTTTGGAAAGAAGGCTGGTAGCTGGCATTTTCCAATTAGGATCAGAAACAGACACTAGGGCTTTTTCTTCTACCTTTGCTGGCTCGGACTTAGCAGGCGTCTTGACGGCGAGTGGTTTCTTGGTGCCAGTATCCATAGTGTTAATTCCGGAATTAACTTTGATTTCAAGCTGACCTAGTTTCTTATTAGTTCTTTCTTCGGACTGAGTAGATTTTTTGCCAGTTTTGACTAAATTTTTAGTGCCCTTGAAAAACGTAACTGGAGAAAGTTGAAGTAGGAATGCGGTAGTGATAAAAATGAGCACAATGTAGATAAATATAACAACACCTTGACTCAATATATTAAGAAAGAGAGAATTCAGCCAATTGCCGACGACGCCACCGTTTTTCCAAATCGCAGCAATACCGGAAATCCATATAATCATAAAAAAGCTCGCAAAATAGACTGGCACGGCGAGACGATTATCGTCGGAACGAAGTTTTTTAATGGCGAGGTAGACCAGGAGAATCGGAATAAAATAAGTACCAAAACCAAGAATTTGATAAGTGAATGCATGGATATTATTAAGAATATCACCACCCTGGCCAAACCAAGTAACTACGCAGAATAACGCGACCGCAATCATGATAATAGCGGCAACTTGTCGCCAGAAACCGCCTGGAAGTTCATATTCTACTGGAGCTTCCTTTTTCGTCCTTTTAGTAGACTTTCGTTTTGTTTTTCGTTTTCTGGTAGCCATATATGAAAATTATAGCACACTTTTGATAAAAACACAAGAGGAATGCGCTGGACTTTGACCTGATGGACTGATTGTGGTAGAATGTATTTTATTGGACCGTCGCCAAGCGGTAAGGCACTGGGTTTTGGTCCCAGCATTCGCAGGTTCGAATCCTGCCGGTCCAGCCAGCCAAGCTTATCACCTCCAGTAGGTGTTTTTTATTGGGGATTCGGACCTTCGGTGCGAATCCTGCCGGTCCAGCCAGCCAAGCTTATCACCTCCAGTAGGTGTTTTTTATTGGGGATTCGGACCTTCGGTGCGAATCCTGCCGGTCCAGCCAAGTCATCTGAGAAAGACCCGAAGGGTCTTTATTTGATGGATTAGTTCGAGACAGTATAGTAATATGTTACGCTAAATAAGATCGGAATTAAGATAATTGTAATAGTCCAGAAGTTCACGAGAATAGTTTTTGATTAGCGCCAGTTTAGTTTTATCGGAAGGAATAATAAGCATACGAGTGATGCCAATTTGTTCAACAAAACTAGGGTTATGTGAGACCACGATAAGAGTTCCTGGAAAGTCATGGAAATTATCACCTATAATGCGTTGTGTTTCCGGATCTAAGTGGTTGGTAGGCTCGTCTAAGATAATAAAATTTGGCTTCGTGCTTAAAATTTTTGCCATAGCAACGCGAGCTTTTTCGCCGGGAGAAAGAACAGAAATTGGCTTGAATACCTCATCCCCACTAAAAAGAAAATTTGAAAGGAGGGACCGAAGCTCAATGTCAGCATAATCATAGGATTTAAGATTTTCAAAAATGGTGCGATGTTCGTTTAAAATCTCAAATTCTTGAGCATAATAAGCAAAATCTACATGATGGCCAAAAATAATGGAGCCACTTGTGGGTTGAAGCTGACCGACAATAAGTTTCAGGAGAGTAGATTTGCCGACGCCATTTTCGCCCACAATGAGAAATTTTTCGCCACTCGTAAGAGAGAAGCTTAATCCATCGTAAAGGTTGTTAGAATTTGGATAGGCAAAAGTGAGGTTCTGGACCTCAAGAGGAGTTTTACTTGATGCGCGACGCGGGGTGAGATCGAGGGAAATTTTTTTATATTCGGCTTCGCGAGTTTCGAGAGTAGCAAGTTTTTTCTCTAATATTTTTTCACGAATATGCCCTTGACGAATAAGAGCGGTATTGGAGCGTTTGGCTGCGCGGGCTCGTTCAACAAACTCAGTAATGCGCCGAATTTCGCGTTCTTCATTCGTGATACGTTGGTTGTCCGCGGCTTTTTCCTCGGCGTAAAGACGACGAAATGCCGAATAGTTACCGGCATATACCTTGATTTTATGGGTAACTTTATTGATAAACAGAGTTTTTGTAGTAATACGATCAAGAAAAGATTGGTCATGCGAAATAATGAGTACCATACCTTGATAGTTTTTAAGATAGTTCTCGACGAAGGTTTTAGTGTCGGCATCGAGATGGTTGGTAGGCTCATCGAGAAGAAGAAGACTTGCATTTTCAAAAAGAACTTTGGCAAAAGCAACCTTAGACTTTTGCCCGCCAGAGAGCTCACCCATCTTATGATATAAAATACCGTCAAGATGCATTTTTTCGATAATTTTCAATAAATCATAGTCGTAGGTAGCAAGATTATAAGAGTCGATACGATCTTGAAGGGCAGTGATGCGAGCAATAATAGTGGCACTGGTTGGATATTTGGCCAGTTTTTCGTATTCATGATTTAATTGATTCTGGAGGACATCAACTGGGCGACCATCCTTAATGTAATCCCAGACGGTTTTTTCTTGTTCTTCACTTGTGGTCGCAATTTCTTGGGGAAGATAAGCGTAGCGAGCGTTAGGAATATTTATCTCGGCCGCTTCGGGAATGAGCTCCCCGCGGATAATTTGCATGAGGGTGGTTTTTCCGGCACCATTAACTCCGACGATACCGACCTTATCGTTATCTTCGAGAACGAAGCTAGCGTCATCATAAATAATTTTACTACCATAAGTGAGTGAGAGATGAGAAATTTTCATAAGTTATTTTACTAGTTGTTTGCAATTTGCATTATTTTTAGCTTATTTGCCGTTAATCGTAATGGAAAGATACTCTTTTCATATTAATCTCTTAATGTAGTAACATTATAACATGTTGTCAGATGAGTATCTTCTTCAATAAGTGAAAATGCACTTCGTGGTATAATTTTTTTATGATTAAGATTATTGCGGGCGGAAAGAAAAGTGCTAGCTGGTGCTCTGAAGCATGCGCGGAGTATGAAAAGAGGTTAAGGAAGCCATATGAGATTTCGTGGCAATTTTTAGATGAGGATAAACTTTTGAAATACTTGGAAAAATGGCCTTTTGATTCGAAAGATTATGTTATTTGCTGCGATGAACGTGGCGAAAATATATCATCAAATGAATTTTCACAGAGGCTAGAGAAAGTTTTTTTGAATGGGCGTAGTGTAGTGATTTTGATTGGTGGGGCGTATGGGTTTACTTCTGAGATTCGAGACAAATCTAATTTCGTATGGAGCTTTTCGAAGTTAGTTTTCCCTCATATGATTGCAAGACTAATAGTGGCTGAGCAGATTTATAGAGCTTCGCAGATTGCAATAGATGGCCCCTATCATCACATGTAATTATTCATTTGGTGATATTTTTCATCAAAAACGCCGCCTGGGGGCGGCGTCTTTGGCGGTAAAACTCCTTTCTACTATGAGAGCAGGGCGAAGGCACGCTCGAGTTCTGCAGATGCGAAAACGAACTGCAGAGTTAGTTCTTTTGAAGCGTTCTCTTGAATCTTCTTGACCCTGGCAAGCGTATTGATGTCAATCACGCGAAGATACTGAAGGTCTCCCTGCTTAATGAGGTCGGATACGAGCTCGGTATAGCCGTCGTCGCAGAGTTCAAACTCAGAGTTCTCGATCACCTCGATTTCACCATCTTCGTAGATGCAAATCGAGACGCTCGTGCGACGTTCGATTTCTTGCAAAACCCGATATTGCATGTCCTGTTTCTGAGCAAATTGGATTGCTGCCTCACTCTTAAGATCCTCAGCTTGTTGCTGGTCAGCAAGGGCTTGATTATACTTGCTTTCTAGATTTTCGATCCTTTGCTTAAGCCCGTTGATTTCTTTACGTATTTGACTAGCCGTCCAGCCTTGCTGACGAGAATCATTCTTCAGGCGCGCAATGCGATCGGCTAAGCTAGCCAATTCGTCATCTATCTGTTGCCTATGTGCTTGAAGTTCTTCCAAGCTCAAGTTTCCAATGTTTGACTGAACCAGCTGAACAGTATCTTCGGCGGAGACTTCAGCAATCGAAGTCTCTTCGGGTCTTCTAGATTCTTTGCTAGCGTTTGTCTCTAGGCCACGCTCAACCTCTTTGGCTCCGTTACCGAAGAGTTGCCTAATTCTCCCTCTCACGTCCTCTTCGGAGCAACTGTAGTGCTCCTGAAGATACGCGAATGTGCGTCCGTTTTTGACGTAGATCCGAAAATCCTTCGCTGTAGCCGTCCTGATGCTATGTGACATAGCTAACCTCTCTTTCTTACCGTCTTTTCAAGGTGCATTCGTGATTTCCTATACGAATACTTTCTATATAATAGTATATTTTATTATATATGTCAATTCTTATGTTTCTAGGTATATTATATGGGGTCGTGTTATAATTGGCTTTATGAGAATTTTGGGAATTGAAACTAGTTGTGACGAGACTGCGGCGTCTGTAGTAGAGGATGGTGTAAAGATTTTGTCAAATGTTGTGGTATCGCAGATTGATATTTTTGCTGAATATGGAGGCGTGATACCAGAGGTAGCAGCAAGAAGCCATCTTGAGGCTATGATGCCCGTGATAGATAAAGCCCTTGACGATGCCGGCTGTAATTGGGACGACATAGACGCGATCGCTGTAACTCATGCGCCAGGACTGCTTGGTTCACTCTTAATTGGAACGTTAACTGCGCGTACTCTCGCAATTTTACATAATAAGCCGCTATATGCAGTGCATCATTTAAAATCGCATGTGTATGCAAATTGGCTACATCAATCCAGCAAAGGAAAGCAGGGCACACCGTGCCATTCGGGCACGCTCCAAGGCCGCTCTGGCCAGTCTTTATGTCCCGCAGAACACATTGCGCCCTGTTTTCCTTTGCTGGCGTTGGTGGTGTCGGGGGGGCATACTCAGATTCTATATATGCCTGGACATAATCAGTTCGAGATTATTGGAACGACGCATGACGATGCAGTAGGAGAATGTTTTGATAAGGTCGCAAAGATTTTGGGGTTGCCGTATCCGGGTGGACCAAGTATTGCAAAGGCAGCGGAAGGTATTATATGTTCTTCGGACACGCTCAAGGGCGCTCGCCCAAGCTTACAGTCCTCAGAACACATAATACCTTCCTCTAACCGATACAAATTACCACATCCGAAAGTGGAAGGGTTGGATTTTTCGTTTTCTGGGCTTAAAACTGCGGTTCTTCGTGCCGTGCAGAAAGAGGTGGGTGTACCGATTTCTTATCCTTCGCACAAGTTGAAGGATTTGTTGAGTCGGCAGCAGGTTTGCGATTTTGCGGCATCATTTCAAAAGACTGCGGTAGAGATTTTATGTGAAAAAATAGAGATGGCGCTCACAAAATATCCAGAAACGAAGTCCGTAGTAGTGGCTGGAGGGGTGAGCGCAAATGAAGAGTTGCGCGGAGCACTAAAAGACGCATACTTCCCTGCCCCGTCGCTTTCAGGTGACAACGGAGCGATGGTAGCAGCGGCGGCGTATTACGAAATCCAATCTGGTGCGAATCCGACGAATCCGTATTCTCTGAATATTTATCCAAGAATTTCGATTGAGAAATAATCTTTCTCTTGTTTTGTGTTTGTCTTGGCCTAAAGATTAGATTCGGAGGCGAGGGTGTTTTGCTAGGATTTTAGGCGTAAGATAGTGCATAGCAAGACGAGCGATGATAAAGATGAGGTAGGCCACAGCAATAAGTGAAACTACAGTAAGTATCCTATCTGGAGTAAGGAGAGTGAAATCAAGAAAATTGCGGGTGAATGGAATGGCGATAGCCAGAGAAATGATGCCGAGAATCATCCCTAGGAGAATCGTGCGAAGAAGGTTTAATGGCCTAGCAATACTGTAAATTAGGAGAAAATCTATAGCAAAAGTAATAATAGCGGAAGAAGTGATGAGCTCCGAGCGATTAAATCCGGAGTTTTTCGCAATAATCGATAGGATTAGCATAGTGATAGCTACGGTAATACCGGTGGGTACAGAATAACCGAGGATGTTTTTAATGAATTTGTTTTTGATACGTTCGGTGTTCTTTTCTAGAGCCAGAATAACGCCAGGAAAACCAATACAGGCAAGATTCAAGAGCGACATCTCCAGAGGAGCGTAAGGGTATTCTAGAGGGATTAGAATGAAAAGAACCGCAAGGATAGCAGCATATGTGTTTTTAGAGAGAAAAAGAGTGGCGGATCGTTCAAGGTTATTAATGGATTGACGACCCTCGGCGATAACGCTAGGAACCGCAGCGAAGTCACTATTTAGTAGTACAAATTTAGCGGATTTTCTAGCTGCATCTGAGCCATCCCCGATAGCAATTGAACAATCGGCCTCTTTCATGGCTAAAATATCATTTACCCCATCGCCGGTCATAGCGACAGTTTTTCCTTGCTTCTTAAGAGCGAGAATGAGTGATTTTTTCTGGGCAGGCTTAACGCGAGTGAAGATATTGTATTTTTTGACGAGCTTATCGTAGTTAATTTCACCCTGGATGGTTGAAAGATCTACGCCGGAAATATCTTTTACGCCCGTAAGTGAAGCGATGTTTTGGACGGTACGGAGGTTGTCGCCAGAAATAATTTTGACGTCGACATTGTTGTCGTAAAAATAATCAATGATTTTCTTGGCGTCTTTACGAAGTTCGTCTTCGAGTAAGACGTAGCCTAATAAAACTGCGCCAGACGCTAAAATAGCTTCTTTCGGGGCGCGTCCGTCCGGCCCATCGTCATGGGCGGCCGACGCTAATCCTCGCGCTGCCGCGCTCCGACCCCCCTTCAATAAGCCATTTTCAGCGTCTCGCAGTTTTATTACTGCGATTACTCGGTATTCGCCGGGGAAGTCGGGTTTGTTGGTGGTGAGATATTCGGGGGCGCCCATATAATATGCGGATTTAGTAGTGACGACGCCAGAGTATTTGCGATCAGAAGAAAATGGGACGACTTCCTTAACTTGTTCTGTCGGCTCATATTTGGTACCTCTAAGTAATTTACGCTTTAGAGCCTTTGATGTAGCGTTATCGGATTCTTGATTGCTTAGAATAAGCTTTAATGCATCTTCCAGGGCAGTTTTGGTCTGGCCTGCTGCTGGGATTAAATCTTTTACGGTCATTTTACCCGTGGTAAGGGTACCGGTTTTATCTAGTGCGATGCAATCTACCCTAGCAAGTGTTTCGATAGAATATAGATCTTGGACTAATACTTTCTGTCGGGAAAGGCGAATTGTGGCGAGCGCCAGTACGGATGAGGTGAGGAGGACTAGGCCTTCTGGTATCATACTGATAAGACCAGCTACGGTAGACGTAACTGCGATTTCCGTAGTCGTATTGGGAACATTAATCCTGGCAATGAGAAGTAAGATGCCAATTGGAATCAGCGCAAAAGAGATGTACTTGACAATGTTGTTGATTAAATGGAACAACTTAGAGTCTGCAGTCTTGATATCGTGGGCATTAGACTCTAGTTTATTAATGAAATTTTCGGCACCTACGGCGGTGGCGGTAGCCTTGCAAGAGCCCGAAACAATGAAGCTACCAGATATCAACTGGTCGCCTGGATTCTTTGTGATGTTATCTTGTTCACCAGTAATGAAAGATTCATTAACCTCTACAGTTCCCTGTTCTATCCTGCTATCTACAATTACTTGGTCACCAAGACTATACACTAAAAGATCACCGTCCACAATTTCGGTCTGTGCGATTTGGTGGGGTTTCCCGTTTCTAATAACCGTGGGCTTCTGCTCGCTGCGCAAGCGCATTTTGTCAATTGTGAGTTTTGAACGGATGCCATTAATAATACTAATTAGAGTATTAGCAATAGCAACGACGATAAATAAGAGATTTTTATATGCGCCGACAGAGATAATCATGAGGGCGAGAATTAGGTTAACAAAATTAAAAATAGTTAAAGTGTTTTCTAGGATAATTTTGCCAATCGTATTAGTATTTTTACTGGGGGCAGTATTAACTCTTCCCTGACGAATTTTGGCTTGGACTTGCTTATCAGTCAGACCTTCTAGATTCATAAGAATATTTTAGCATAAAGTCGACCGAATAATGGTCGGTATATTCAGATTTCAATAAGCTCATATTCTGTGGAGCCGAGTCCAAGAGATTCGGCATACGGAAGTATAGCACGGCCTTCGCGAGAATCGATGCGCTCTTTTAACTCTTCAGCGCCTGGATCTTTTGAAGCCCAAATAAGATCAATAAAAGCTTGGTCGTTGGCAACGGGATCTAGAGAGGCCACAATACCGAGATCTTGCATGACTGGGTCACCTTGGTTTTTGTCACAATCGCAATCTACAGAGAGAGCATTCATTACCGTAATATAGGCGATTGGTTTGTTGTTTTCTTTTAGGTAATCAGAAACAGCAGTGGCAGCTTCAGCCATGGATTCGATAAAATCAATTTGTTCATACTTTGAGACCCAGCAGAGGGTGGGATTTTTGGTTTTGCCGCAAGAGTGAATATAGGCTTTACCATCTCTAGATGCAATACCGATAGATTGATTCTTAAGATTAGCACCAAAGCCGCCCATGGCGTGGCCTTTGCCGTGGGCTAAATTTAAAATGGAATCGTAATTGGCGAAATTATTGCCGATTATATCATATTTGAGATGTTTGCCTTTATGGACTGGGATTTTGAAATCACCATCCGCATCCATAATATCCACATCAGCAAATTCAGTAAATCCATGTTCCTTGGCAACTTCTAAATGATCTTTAGCGGTATTTCGTTTACCTGGGTAAGCAGTGTTGCATTCTATTATTGTTCCATTTAACTTCTTTACTAGTGGACCGATAAGGTCGGCTTTGAGATATCCCTTAGCACCAGCTTCACCCGTGCTAACCTTAACACCTACTTTGCCGCTTAGATTTACACCGAGAGACTCGTAGATTTTGATTAGACTATCTGGAGTGATTTCTTTCGTGAAGTATACTTTGCTTGTCATAATGCTCCTTTCTAATGATGTTTTAGCTTGGCGAGTGTGGCGTGAAGCTTATAAAACGGATAGTTGATTGGCAGCTCGTAGGCCCCCAGAAGTTCAACTACTTTACCGTACTTGGCGCCAAACCCTTTTTTGAATTTATAAATACCGTAGCCTGGCTTAGATGGATTGGGAAGCCCTTGGATGCCGTAGAAGTTATATCTTTTGAATTTGTTTTTCAGAGCGTACTGGATCATATGCCACTGGATGGCGTATTGAGCATTGTATTCTTTCATATAAGCTTCGTCGCTACCAGAGAAGAGATAGATGACTTCATCGCCGTAGGTCATAAACATGGCGGCAGCTATTGGAATGGTATTAGAACTTAAAATAATACTCTCTCGGGACGGGTCGCTTCGGCCCGTCGTTACGGGCGAAGCGCCCTCATGCTCGGCCGTAGCCTCCGCAAGCCCTCGAGTAGTATCATTTTTAAGTTCCACACTGTCCCCTATCGTTTTATTGTCGCCGAGTTTTATTTCTGCGACGATGAATTTAACTTCGCTTTTTTTAGCGAAGAGATCATACATGGTTTCGTAGTAAGAGAGAGCTTTATCTGTAAAATGGCGACGTTCGGATGTTGATTCGGTGATTTGTTTAAATTTGGCTAATTCTTCCCTGTTTAACTCGCGTACTTTAACTCCTTTTCTGGCTGTACGACTAATCAGATTGCGAGTGTTTTGCTTGAAGCTAGCAAACAACTCTTCTTTTTTGAGTCCTTTAACGTCTAAAACGAATAGGATGGGTGGATTTTCAGGGGTGGTTGGCAAGAAGCCGAGATTCTCGAGATTTTTGACTGCTTTTTGATGATTGAAACCATCTTTTACTAATTCGCCATCTTTGTTGCGTTCGACTTTTTCATAGTATGGTTCAATATGAAGAAGATAGCCGTTATGAGATTTGGCATAACTTTTAAGGTTTTTGAAGAAGAAGTTAACAAGAGCCGTATCTTCGTAGTCCATTAATGGACCCCCTGGGATAGAGTAGGTGGATTTACCAAGGAAAGTAGGTTTTGCTACAGCCATCGATGCAGCGAGTAATTTACCGTTTTCTTCGACGCCAAAATAGTAGGCGGTCCAGCCGTTTTTTTCACGCAGTGTAGCAATTTCGGTAGTTTGGAGGAATGATTTATAGGGGGATTTAGTAGCGAATCTAGTAAACTCTTCTGGCTTTAAAGTGACGAATTTCATAATTTGATTATAGCATACAATCTTTTTTTTGATTTCATACCCTCAGGCCGTTATTATGGAAATTGCGTGGAGTAACTTCTTCACAAAAAATGCTCGTTTGATAGATTAATTAGATTTTACGTACCCACTTATTAACTTTTCGTAATACCTGATATAGTTTGTATTTGGTAGAATCAAGGATTACGTCATAAGTACCAGCATATTGAACTTCGTATCCAGCGAAAGTCTTTTTGAAATTCGTAAACCCGGCCCAAGGGTGATCTTTGGGTGCGCCATCTGGTGCGATACCCCAGAAATCAAACGTTTCAAGTCCCTTATCTTTTGCATCTAAAATCAGTTGAATAGTTAGAATTCCGGTCGCATGAAGCTTGCGCCCGGTATCATTCTGCGCTCCCTGAAGATTATACCTGGTAGTTTTATCGTCAAACACTAGACCCGCCGCAACAATGTCTTCCTTCCCTGTCTCTTGATTTTTATGCTTCACATAATAGAGTGTAGAAAATGGCTGCGCGAGCTCGGTTTTAAGATATTCTTCGGAAAAGGTGTTGATTCCTTTTTCTTTTGCTAGGGTATTCTGGAGCTTTGTAAGATACTTGATGTCTTCGGGGTTGTTAGAAGTTTTGATAGAAATGCCGTTTTTTTCCATATTACGATAGTATCTAAGAAGCCTGGAAGGTAATTTTCGTTTCAATTCTTCATCTGTTCCCTTCAAATCTAATACCCATGTTTCTTTCGGATTAAGGTCTTGAGATTTCACTGTGCCACTTGGGAGACATTGAGCTATTTCTGGATCTTGGGGTTCGATACGAATAAAAATCGCATCGTTTCTTTGGGCCAAACCTTTAAGAGATTTAAGTGCGTTTTCAAATCCTTTACGATCTTTCGTGACTGGACCGTAGGGCAAATAGAGATATTTTACCATTTTAGCTTCTTTTAAAATTGCCAAATAAATATATCCATCACCTTCTTCCCTAAAGCTAACCTCGCCAAGTGAATTTTGAAGTTCTTGCCATGCTTTACTCTGTGTTATAGGCGTATTCATGAAGTAATTATATCACATCAACACGTGGATTTTTTTGACTGCTTATGGTTTTTATGATTTTGCGACCAAAATTCTCGGCTTTGGTGTTCCCTCAGTCGTTAAAACAATTTCTTTAGCAATTAATTCAAGAAGCTAACTCTTAAGAGTGCTTGGTTGCTAAAGTTACCTCCAACTCCAGCTGGTCGCCGAGTTGTTGTTTTGATTTTAGCGCTCGTGGTTTGTTTTGTCAACCCAGGATGCTAAGCCTTGCGGTTGCTAACCATAAGGGAATTAGTAGTTTGCTGCTTATGGTTTTGTGGAAAAGCTAGGGGATTATTTGTGTAATAAATGGTATGCTAAAATATAGATATGGCTTACATCAGACGGTTTAAAACTAAATCAGGTGCGACGGGAATTCAAGTATGTTACAAAGAGCAGGGAAAAGTAGTAAAAACCATACACGTAGGATCGGCATCTTCAGAGATGGCACTTCAAAAACTCCTGCGCAAAGCGCAGGGAATTATTGACGGCGAAAAAGGGAAGCCGTTGTTTAATTTAGATAAATTTATTCAGAAATAGGGGCAATTATATACCAATGGCCAGGATCGGAATCATTGGCTTGGTGGAAATATGTAGTAACACCCTCTACCCCCGACCAAGAATTTTTTATTTCTTCGTAGGCTTCTTCCTTTGTCCTGTAACCAATAGAGGAAACTTTGTATTTTCCGTTCATGACTTCGGTGCCGATTAATAGAATATTAGCGGCGGCTTCGGCTTTTTCGCCCCTTTCTTCGTTTATTTTATGAAGTTCGCTATCTTTTTCGTTTATTTCGTTGATTTCTGGGTTATTCATTTTTACTCCTTACTTTTATATTAATTCTAATTGGGTTTTAAGACGAGCGATGAGAGCCTCCTTTTCTTTAACTCCATCCCTGGTTTCTTTGACGAGATGGGCGGGAGCTTTATCTACGTAATTTGGATTCATTAGACGTGCGTTCAAGCCGTCCAACTCGCGGCCTACGGCTAAAATTTTCTCGGTAAGAGCATCTCTGTAATCTTTGACCACGTTGGCTGGGACATCTAAATAGAGTTCGTGATTAGCCAGTGCGAGTCTGAGACCGCGCGGGGAACCATCAAGGCTATTAATAGATGTGACTTTGGATAAAGTTTTGATTAATAGTTGATTGTCTTCGACTAAGCTGTCTTCGCCATAGAGCAGGCCATATTTATTCGCGTTATTAGTGCCTGGAAGGCCCGCTAAGGTGGTTCTGACTTCAGAAACGATAGTTCTTATGTTTTCGAATTCTTCAGCTGAAATTGGGTCAAATTTGAGCTTGGATGGCCATTTCGCCGTAGCAATGAAACCTTCCGTCCAGGAGAGATTCTGCCAAATCACCTCTGTTACGAAGGGTGCAAACGGATGAAGGGCGATAAGGATAGTCTGCAAAGTAATCTTAAGTAGATTAGTATTTCGATAGATTTTTTGACTTTCGAGGAACCAGTCGGCGTATTTATCCCAGATGGTCTGATATAAAGTCTCGGTAGCTTCGGCAAAGCGATAATTCTCTATATCGCTCTGAACTTTTTCTAGACAACTGGTGAGCTCGCGACAAATCCAATCTTCACCCATGTTCAATGTAGTATAAGAAGCTTCATTGTTAATTCCTTCAGATTCTTCGTCTACGATTGATTGAATGAGACGGGAGATGTTCCAGAGTTTGTTGCAGAGGTTACGACTAGCGATAACTGAGTTTTCGGAAAAGGCTTGATTCATGCCAGCAGAGCGACCTCTTAAAATACCAATACGAAAAGCATCAGAACCATATTTAGCGACGAGCTCCATTGGATTGATTACGTTGCCTTTAGACTTACTCATTTTCTTACCGTGACTATCTAAGACGAGGCCATGCAGATACACCTCTTTAAATGGCACCTCGCCGGTAACATAGAGTCCCATCATAATCATGCGCGCTACCCAGGCGAAGAGAATATCAGAGCCGGTCTCCATTACGTTGAGAGGATAATATGGGTTAAAGTTTTCTTCGGTCCAGTCAGTGCAGACGATTGGCCAGTGGGAACTAGAGAACCAAGTGTCAAACGTATCTTCGTCGCGGACATACTTAACGCCTGCTTTTTCAATTTCTTTCAGATTAGTGCGGCGATCAAAAATCCAATCTGGCTCATCAGTGGCTGTTTCGTCTGCCTTTCTAAACATCGGGATAGCGATACCCCAAGGAATTTGGCGGGAAATATTCCAGTCTTTTAGATTTTTGAGATAATTAATCAAAACTTTTTGCTTGTTAGCAGGGTAGAACTTGATCTCATTATTCTCTAGATGTTTAATAGCTACGTCGGCGAGTTTCTTGACGTCGATAAACCATTGCTCTTTCAACATTGGTTCGATTACGGCACCACACTTATAGCAATGGGGAACTTTATTGATGTAATTGTGGTCCACTTTGACAATGAGCCCCATCTTTTCCATCTCTTTGACGACGGCCTTACGGCCTTCTTCTACAGTCATACCAGCAAAGCGCCCAGCAACTTCGGTTAGATGGCCAGTTTCATCGATTACTTGAACTACGCGTAAGTTATGTCTCTGGCCGGCTTCCCAGTCGTTAAAATCGTGGGCTGGGGTAATCTTTACGACACCAGTACCAAATTCCATATCCACCATGTCATCCGCAATCACTTCAACTTGAAATGGGCCGTTAACTCCTTCTACGGTGATTGTCTTACCTACCCACTCCTGATAGCGCTCGTCTTTTGGATTAACCGCAACGGCGGTATCGCCAAATTTGGTTTCTGGACGGGTAGTAGCAAGCGTGAATGGGCCATATTTGATGTAATAGAGAGGAGTTTTTTCTTCTTTATAATCCACCTCAATATCAGCAAAGGCAGTCTGGTGCTTAGGGCAGAAGTTGACTAGTTTTTCGCCACGATAAATCAAGCCATCGTTCCACATTTTTTCGAATGTGGTATATACGCGATCAATAACATTTTCATCTAATGTAAAGGTTAAGTCATCCCAGGCGCACGAGGTACCAAGGGCGCGAAGCTGGAGTTCCATATTGCCGCGTTGTTTAGCGACGAAATCCCAAACCCTAGAATAGAGTTCATCGCGATCATATTCGAAGCGGGTGTGGCCGTGTTTTTCGAGCTCACGCTCATAGACAACCCATGTCTCGAATCCAGCGTGATCGGCTCCAGGAATATACCAGGTAGAATCACCCTTTAAACGGTGATAACGAATAAGAGAGTCTTCAATTGCAATCGTAAGGCCGTGACCTATATGAAGATTACCATTTGCGTTTGGTGGCGGCATAACAATTGAGTATGTCTGCGATGTCGAGTTCGTACGATCATCAACGCCATCACTATTATCATCTGTAGGCTTAGCAGTAAGTTTGGGATTAAAAATACCGCTCGCCTCCCAAGCTGCATAAATATCAGCTTCGTATTCTCCCGGTTCGTAGCTAGTTGAAAATTTCATTCTTTAATTATATCATATCTGAGCGTATTCAAGTTCAGAGCGAATCTTTTCGAACTCTTCAGGTGTAAATTCCAGTTCGCGACCATGATACCAAGATTCATCTAGAGGTTCTAGATGAATATGGGCATGAGGGACATCGGTGCCGATGACTTTCCAAATAATTCTGTTACCAGTAGCTTTTTCGAGATGAGATGATAATTTCTTGGCGGTCGACATAAGGGCCTGATAATCGTCATCTGGTAATTCGTAAATTTTATCTACTTCAACTTTAGGAACTACTAGCGTGTGACCTCTAGTTTCTGGATGAATATCTAGAAATGCGAAAGTCTTATCGTCTTCGTAGATTTTATAGCATGGTATTTCGCCGCTAATAATTTTGGAAAAGATACTGCTCATTTCTTCTTTCTCTTTAATTTAATAGCTATGAGATAGAGTTCACTAAAGATGATTGCAAAACCAATGGCGCCGAATACATCAAGTGGCCAGTGCATACCACACCACACTCGCCCAGAGCATGTTAGAGCAATAAGGATTAGCATAATAATGTCTAGAATTGCGCAGGCGATTTTTGATTTAACATACTTTGGTAAAGTAATAATGACAACGAAGAAAATAGTCGTAACAACCATGGCATGAGTAGAAGGGAAGGATGGTTCACCAGAACCATTTGGCCTAGTATTTAGAATAATTAGTTTATCAAATATGAAATATGTAATCGCCATTAATACTAGCGGCAATGCCATCCAGCGAATGTTGCGATCGATTTTCATAAATGATTTACGAGTAATCCATTGATAGATACCAAGTATCCCGAATACTCCTAAAACAATAAAAGATAATATTAAGATGATATTTGTAATTAATTCCCACTGCATATTTTTATTATAGCAGAATTAATAAAAATAATGAAATTTATGCTTTTTTTTTAAAACGCAGTTTCGTGATATGATTAAGGTGCATATTGTTCTTTAAGAACTGATGTCTGATCAGAAACCTGACAGATGGAGGTCATGATGTACGGAAATGAAGAGCTCCTGAAAGAATTTATCCAAAAAGGAGGATGCATGTTTTGTAGCTCGCAGAGGTGTGATGCCTCGCCCTTGTGGGCAGATGGATGCAAGGAATACAGGGCATTTGTAGATGCCCACACGGTCGCAAAAACTAATAGGCAAAAAGGTAGGGATGAAACATCAGTTTAACTGTATAGCCCGACACTGGTCGGGCTATTTACTATGAAAATAAAATAAGACCGCTAAGGGTCTTCTTTTATTATGGTACGCCCGACAGGATTTGAACCTACGACCTTTTGCTCCGCAAGCAAACGCTC
>CAMYUU010000002.1 GCA_947302355.1 uncultured Candidatus Saccharibacteria bacterium
TATGGTGGCACACCTGGAGAATATGGTAGTTTTGTGGGGCTTGCTAATTCTGAGATTTCTAATTTCAGGTACTCAAACGCTTCTAACAGTATCTATAAATCTTCCTCTGCTTCACCAACTGATACTTACGATCCAATAAATAATGTCAAAGAAGACATTGGTACTTACTATTCGAATTATCGTTTTCCACGTTATAATAACAATAATACGAATAGTTTAATAGACAGTTCTATTTATGTTCAAAGTTATATTAACGTTAGTAGCTCAAGTTATGTTGGCACCAACTATCGCACTAGCTCTAATCTTTACTCTTATGGTAATTATTATACTTGGCCCGCAGCTATGGCTAGTACTAATCATTACACTGATTCCTCTACCTCTGAAGCTGCAGACACTTCTATTTGTCCGACTGGCTGGCATCTACCATCTAGTGGTGATGCTACTAAAGAATATGGTGCCCTTTCTCAAAGCTACGGTGGGAGCGGCAATGAGCAAAGTGGCACTGGTGTAGGTGATGTTATAAGTAGCCGTTTTCGCAGTTTTCCGAATAATTATCTCTATTCTGGTGTCTTTAGCGATTCGTCTACAAGTGATCGCGGTACGGTTGGCTACTATTGGAGTAGGTCTGTGGCGGTATATAGCGATCATGTCCATTATCTGTATTCGAATGCTACGACGCTTAATCCGTTCGAAGAGGGTAATAAATACAGTGGTCTCAGCATTCGCTGCTTGATTGGCTCTTAGGTTTTTGTGATGATTGTGAGATAAATATGGCGTGATAAATGTTTATGATAATTAAAAGTCTTGTAATTTGAAATAGGATTCAGTATCCAGTTCTTGCTTTTTTACCATAAGTACTATATAATGTATGGTGACGCGAGGAGTATATAAACATAAAGGTGTGATAATAAGGAAAGAATGTTTTTTAGAAAAACAAATATTTTTGGGTTTACAATGATTGCAGCTGTCTTGCTGGTCTTTTTGTACTCTCTAAGTTTTAACACTACCTCCGTCTTCGCCTATTCCATCACTATGACTACTAATAATTCTATAGAACTAGATGCAGTACCAGGTGATGATGGTGTAACTATTAAGGATGAATCTATTAATGTAATATCAGATTGTCGTAGTGGATATAATCTGTCTATTGCTACACCTGAGGGCAGTGATTTATATAAATACGATAATAATACACCAGCAGCTAATGCATCCTTTACTGCAGTAGATGGTACATCGGCTCTAAGTAGTAGTAATAATACCAATAAATGGGGATATACATTAACAAGTAATCCTACTAGCTCCACCATCTTTTCTCCACTATCTACTACTACATCTACTTTAAAGACTTCATCTCAAACAGCTAGTCCTAGTAGTGATATTAATGATACCTTCCATATATATTATGGTGTAAAGGTAGATACTTCCATTGTTCCAGGAACATACCAAATGGCTCAGGATGGCAATAATAATGCTGGTACTATTGTTTACTACCTTACTATGGATACTTCCTGTACACAATATACCGTAGCCTTTAACCCTAACGGTGGTACAGTAACCGGTGGTGGCAATAATCCTACTCAAGGTATTGAGATTGGTGTAGCTACTAGGCTCAGTTCAGCGGATAGTTTAACTGCTCCTACTGGAGCATCCTATACTGATGCAGGAAACAATACCATTACTGGACAAGCAGACAAACTCTGGACCTTCTGGGGTTGGAATACACAAATAGATGGTACCGGTGATTGGTATAAAGACCGTGAAGCAGTAGAAGACCTCGCCAATGCTGGCTCCACTATTACTCTCTATGCCCAATGGAAACAAGCAACACTAGCCGATATGACAACATCCACTCCGGTGGGTACTGAAAAAACTATAGACCATAACGAAATGCAGGATATGAGACCAGAAGTCTGCTACAATTCTCCTATTACTACTGCTGCTAATGCTCCAGCTGCCACCTTATTAGATTATCGTGGTAAAGTCACTACTGGAAGTAATCCAGAATCAGCCGAGCAATACACAGTCTCTAAGCTTGCCGATGGTAATTGTTGGATGACTACGAACTTAAATCTTGGACGCAGCGGTACTGATGGTCCTAATGGCAATGGGACAGTCACACTCACTAGCGACGACACAGACCTTGCCACTAACACCACCTTCACTCTCCCAGCCGGTACTACAACTTCAAACACTACTGCTACTGCCGCTACAATCCGTACTACCAATACTAGCGGTAATAACAATAATGGTACTTATTATTCTTGGGCTGCCGCTGTAGCCAATACTGCATCAATTAGTACTAGTCCCACTACTTCTATCTGTCCACGAAGTTGGGACTTACCAACTGATGCTGCATATACTAATCTTAAGACTAAAGCCAACTATAGTTCCAGTAATCTTACCACTTCTGCCCCTAGTAGTTTCCTAGTTGATGGTGGTTTTACTGATGGCGCTACTTTTTACCAGACTGCTTACAGTCATTTTTGGACTAATACTACTGGTAGTTCTAGTGTTGCTTATGGGGCTAGGGTTAATGCTACTACTATGACAGTATATAATTATTCTGGTACTACTTATGGTGGTAACAAATACTACAGGAAGAATATTCGTTGTGTTGCTAGTAATGGTACGGCTACTATTAATTATGATAGCAATGGTACTAGTGAATATCCGGCTACTGGGTCTATAGCGCCACAGGTAGATGTAGAAATTAATAGCACGCGGACTACAGGATATAGTTTTTCTAGAAATGGTTTTTCACCTAACGGTTGGAATACGGAGCCTGATGGTAGTGGTACTTCGGTTCCCGGAAATACTCTTATTGCTAACTTGGGTCTAAAACCTGGCGAAACCATCACTCTTTATGCCCAGTGGACCCCACAATACACAATTAATTATGTCCACAATTGTAAAACTTGGGCGCCAGATGATGCTAACTGTACCGACGCTAAATCTATAGCTACTTCTAATCAGAAAATCAATCTTGATGCTTCCGGTAATGGTTCAGGTACACTTAAGAATTATAATGCTTGGACTAACTTATCTGGTTGGAAGATTAAAGAATGGACTACTAATGCTGATGGTACTGGCACGGCTTATCCGGTAAATAGCACTTATTCTGTAACTGGGGCTAATCCAGGTGATAGTATTACACTTTATGCTCACTGGGTGCCACTTTATTCTATTCAATACGATGGTAATGGTGCAAGTAACTCTAATGGTATGGGTACTACCGACCAAAGTACTGGCATAAAGAGCGTTAAACAAACCAATGTAGGTGAAGGTGACCCGGTGGTACTCCTTGCATCTAACTTCAAACGTGCTGGTTATGGCTTCGCTGGCTGGTCCACCAATCCAAACGCTACGGTAACTAGCGGTGACAAGATTTACGGTCCTATGGAGACTATTTCGGCTCCAGCATATCCATCTAGCGGCAATATTATCACTATGTACGCCGTCTGGGTAGAAGCTGAGAAAGACGGTAGCAATAATCCAGTCTATCTTCAAGATTTCACAGCGAGTGATTGTAACGCCCTGACTAAAGCAGACTTCAATACTTCTACGGGCGTAATTACTCCAGGTAGTGTCATCGCTTTAACTGATAAGCGTGATGATGAGGTCTACGCAATTGCGAAGCTTGCCGATAATAACTGCTGGATGATAGAAAACCTCAGACTAGAACATGAAGGTACAGTAGGTAACAATAAAAACGACAGTAGCGTGACTAATCAATCCCTCTCCCAAGGCTATGGCGGCACCACTGGCACTTATGGTAACTTCGTGGGCCTAGCCGCTTCAGAATCTGCTAATTTCAGCAATACTACTACCTCTCTAAGCTTTGCCGACGGCGGTATCTACAAGTCATCACTTGCTTCCCCGACAGACACCTATAACGCAGCCACTAGTACTCTAGAAGACATCGGCACTTCTAACTATCCAGACTACCGTTTCCCGCGTTATAATAGCAACAACACCCAAAGCCTAGTAGATAGCACTACTTATACCCAAAACTATTCTAATCCCTCTAGTCCAAGCGACAGTGGTACTAACTACCGCACATCATCAAATATTTATGGTTATGGCAACTACTACACCTGGGCAGCTGCTATGGCAAATACTAACTATTACACCCGCGGTTCTTCCACTTCTGAAGCTGCTGGTACCTCCATCTGCCCATCTAACTGGCACTTGCCGTCTAGTAACGGAACCGCCAAGGAGTTTGGTGCTCTTTCCGCTAGCTATGGTGGCACGGGTAATAACCAAAATGGTATTGCACAATCTGGTAACATTATGAGTGGCCGTTTTCGTACTTTCCCGAATAATTTCCTCTACTCCGGCTGCTTTAGCGGCTCGTCCGCGAACAATCGTGGTACGCACGGCTACTACTGGAGTCGGTCGACGTACACCAACAACTTCTCTAACCGTCTGTTCCTGGATTCCTCGATCTTCTACCCGTCCGACGTCAACGGCAATAAGTACCTCGGCTTTAGCGTCCGTTGCCTTATTGGTTCTTAGGTTATTCTTGGTAAGATATTAGGAATATATATTTGTTCGAGATTAGTATTGTTGGATAATTAAGAAATAATTAAAGGATTAGATGGATTTACGGAAGAAGTTGGTGTCGTAAATTTCGGCGCCGTGGTGTTTGTAGAATTCCTGGGCTGATTCGCGGCCTTCACCGCAGGTGAAGACTAGATTGCCACAGCTTTTTTCGGCGCACCATTTTAGCATTTCGTTCCAAAGCGCACTACCGACGCCTTGCCCACGGACAGTGGAATCGGTGACAAAATCTTCGAGATAGGCGTTTTTTCTAGTAATGGGGCCCATAGTGACAGAGAGAGTAGCGATGCCGATGATTTTGCCATCGTCATCTACGGCTAAGAGCATATCATGATATGGTGAGGCGATAAGGTCTTTGAACCACTGCTCAGGGATTTCGCCACGGTCTTTGCCACTACGGGATAATTGGATTAAGAGTTCACGAATACGATTGGCAGTAGCTAATGTGTATTCAGTTAGTCTAATAATTTTCATAAGATTTCTCCTAATTTAGTTTTTAATTCTTCGGCTAAATCTGCGATAGTTTTCTCATCTTTGCCCCAGATGGTAATGCGAATTAATGGCTCGGTGCCAGAGGGGCGAACTAATAGGCGGCCGTTAACATTAGTGAGCTTCTGGCTGTATTCCAGAAGGAGATTTTTGGCTTCTTCTTTGGTCTTAAGAGATTCTTTTTGTTCGGGGGTGGCGGTCATATTGACGATTACTTGAGGAAATTTAGTCATGGAGGAGGCGAGGGAATGGAGGGATTTGCCAGATTCGGCCACGGCTTTGGCTACTGCGAGGGCGGTCAGGATACCGTCGCCGGTGGGCTGGCCTGGCAGGATGATGTGGCCAGATTGTTCACCGCCAATTTTAATATCCTTTTCGCGCATGGCGGCAGCGACGTTGGAATCGCCTACGGCTGTGATTTCGGTTTCGATGTTTTGTTTTTTAGCCCAATTCAGGAGACCTTGATTAGCCATAACGGTAGTAGCGACAGCGTCAAGATGAAGGAATTCGGCTAGAATAACGATGATTTGGTCGCCATCTATGATTTCGCCCTTTTCGTCTATCATGAGACAGCGGTCACCATCGCCGTCAAAAGCAGCGCCGAAATCAAGATGATTTTTAACGACTAAATTTTGTAAGGATTCTAGATGTGTGCTGCCACAATTATGGTTGATAGAAGTGCCATACTTTGGATTGTCGTGAATGGTTTGAACTTTGGCGCCTAGCTCTTCGAAGACGGTTTTATTAATGACGCTGGTAGCGCCATCTGCGCAGTCTAGGGCTATATTTAACTTATGAAAATCGGTTGGTTGGACGTAATTTAGGAGATGTTCGCGATATAATTGGAGGGCTTCATCGTGTAAATCTTCTCTGAGGGTGGGCGAGATAAGCTCGTAGGCTTGCTTGGTGGAGAGGGCTTGTTCGATAGCTTCGCAACCTGGCCTTGAAAGTTTAATCCCGCCGTCTGCGCCGCGTTCAAAAATCTTGATGCCATTATCCGTATATGGGTTATGAGAAGCAGTGACGTCAATGGCGAAATCGAAACCCATTTCGTAGAAACAATAACAAATAGCTGGAGTAGGTAGCACGCCAGCATTGGCATATTCGATGCCAAAAGTCTCGAGGGCGGATTCTAAGTCGGATAGAATCCATTCGGTGGATTCGCGGGTATCGCCAGCGATCAGGACTTTAATTTCATTACCCGCATATTTTGCGAGGCCGTCTATGATGGCCGCGATAAAATCTGGCGTGAATTCCTCGCCTTTTTGACGGATGCCGTCGGTGCCAAAGTATTTCATTTTAACTCCTTTCTAATAATTTGGATAATACTTTTAACGTGAGAATTACGTCTTCTACGGTACTGCCGCGAGATAAATCGGCTAATGGCTTAGCGAAACCTTGGATGATTGGGCCGCCGCAGACCCAACTGCCGAAGCGTTCGAGAGATTTGTAGAGGATGTTGCCAGAATTAAGGTCTGGAGTGATTAGGGTGTTGGCGTCGCCCTGGACGGTGGAGTCTGGGAATTTCTTGTGGCATATAGTGGGGTTGAGGGCGCAGTCTAGCTGCATTTCGCCATCGATAAGCCAATCGGGGTGATTCTTTCTGGTTTTATCGATGCAAAAGTGGATTTTTGAAAGATCTGGATTTTTGCCGCCACTGCCGTTAGTGGAGTAGGAGAGCATGGCGATTCTAGGCTGAATGTCTGTAAATGCGGAAAAAGTATACGCGGTATCTTCGATGATTGTATAGAGTTGATCTTGGTTTGGGAGCTTATTAACTCCGCCATCGGCGAGGGCTAAAACTTGACCTGCTTTTTCGCAGATGAAGCAGCTGGAAAAGAACTCGGAGGCTAGTGGGATATAATTTTTATAAGCGAGCAAAACGTCGCGGGAAGGATAGTCTAGCCCAGCAATCATGGAATCGGCTTTGCCGGATTCTAACATTTTGGTGCTTGATATAAGGCCTGGCGCCGCGATGGGTTCTAAATCGGGGAGGGCCTGGAAAGCCGCCTTCATGATGGGGTTATCTAACTCTGGCGTTATGATTTTCATAGGTAAATTATAGCATATAGATTTGGCAGGATATGGTACAATGATTTCATGAAGCTAATGTTTAAATCGAAAGGAAAAAATGTATACTTTGATGAATTCAAGTAAAACGGAAAGGGTATATTCTGAATTGGAGGCCGAAGAAAGTGTTCATGGCTTAGACGATGTGAACAGTTCGGATGCCGAGGAAATCTATAGCTCGAGAGATGTAAATAGTACGAGTACTTTTGGTAGTACGCACGATTTTGATGTGTTTGATAATATCAACGGTGGCGTTATAGGGGTGGTGGCGATTGTATCGTTTATTATAGCGATTATTACATTCTTCTTTTTAGTACAGAAAAAGAAGGCGCCGAAGGGGAGGTTCATGAGATGGTTGAGGGAGTTTTTGAATTTTCGTTCGATTTTGATTGCGGGGATTATTAAGTTTTTATATATTTTCTTGGCGGTGCTACTTACGATTATGAGTATCGTGGTGATGTGTCAAGGACGTGATGATATGGTGTTAGCCATGATCTTGATTGGTCTTGCGATAATGATATTTGGTAATATTTTCCTCAGGATTATGCTGGAATTAACAATGGCTATTATTATGATGTGGGAGAATACATCGGACATGCGTGCGGCGTTAGTAAAGGAAGAAGAGCGGCCAGAGGAAGAAGAGCCAAAAGGGCCGGAATCAGAGCCTGAACCTGTGATGGAGGCGAATCCGGAGCCGGCGGCCGAAGTTGCACCTGAGCCGGTACCTACCCAAAATCAGGGCGAGGCTAACCCTAATCCAGTAGTAGAAGAAACAGTGATAGCTGAGCAGCAGACTGAAATACAGCAATAACAAATAAAAGGACATCAAAATAGCCTCCTTAGAGGCTATTTTGGTTTGGTGTAGATTATTTATCTACGATTTCGCCTTCGATGGGCTCTTCGTCTTTTTTGTCTTTCTTGTCATCCTTTTTGTCGTCGGATTTATCTTCGGCGGCAGCTTGGTAGAGTTTAGCGCCAATAGGCATGATTTTTTCGGAAAGTTCCTTTTCGGCGGATTCTAGTTGGTCCTTGTCGGACTTTTCGTCGTCTAAGACCTTTTTGGCTTCCTCGACGGCTTTTTTGATAGTGTCTTTATCTTCGTCGCTGATTTTATCCTTGTATTCGGTTGGCATTTTTTCAGCGTGATAGATGGTGTTTTCTAGGTGGTTCTTGGCGTCGATTTTTTCGCGCTTTTTCTTGTCTTCTTCGGCGTGAAGTTCGGCTTCTTTTTGAGCTTTTTCAATTTCTTCTTTGCTCATGCTACCTGGTTTTTCGATAGTAATGGATTGTTCTTTGCCGGTGCCTTTATCCTTGGCAGCGATGTGCATGATGCCGTTGGCGTCAATAGTGAAGGTGACTTCGATTTGAGGAATGCCGCGTGGAGCAGGGGCGATACCATCAAGGATAAAGCGGCCGAGCGACTTATTGTCGGCAGCGAATTCGCGTTCACCTTGAAGGACGTGGATTTCTACCTGAGGCTGGTTGTCAGCTGCGGTGGAGAAGACTTGGGATTTAGTAACAGGAATGGTAGTATTGCGGTCGATAAGGGGAGTGCGGACGCCACCTTCGGTCTCAATGCCTAGGGTAAGTGGAGTGACATCAAGTAGAACGATGTCTTTGAAATCGCCTTGCATGGAGCCGATTTGAACGGCGGCACCGAGGGCTACGACTTCGTCAGGATTGACGCCTTGCATTGGCTCTTTGCCGAAGATTTCTTTGACTTTTTCGACAACGGCTGGCATACGAGTCATACCGCCAACCATGACGATTTCGTTAATATCTTTAGTAGTAAGCTTAGCATCTTTTAAGGCTTTTTCGACTGGCTTGGCTAGACGGTCGATGAGGCCGGCGACAAGCTCTTCGAGCTTAGCACGAGTTAAAGTATATTCGAAATGCTTTGGACCATCAGCATCGGCTGACAAGAATGGAAGATTGATGTCCGTAGAAGTGCTGGAGCTAAGTTCCTTCTTGGCTTTTTCGGCTTCATCTTTGACGCGTTGCATAGCGGCAGGATCATTCTTAATATCAATGCCAGATTCTTTTTTGAATTCATCAACTAGGAAGTTGACGATGATATTGTCAAAATCTTCACCACCGAGATGGGTATCACCATTAGTGGAGAGGACTTCAAATACCCCATCGCCGATATCGAGAATAGAGATATCGAATGTGCCACCACCAAGGTCGAAGACGGCGATTTTTTCGTCTTTATTAGAATCAATGCCATAAGCTAGCGCAGCAGCAGTAGGTTCGTTGATAATACGCTTAACTTCGAGGCCTGCGATTTTGCCGGCATCTTTGGTGGCTTGGCGCTGAGAGTCGTCGAAGTAGGCTGGCACCGTAATAATAGCTTCGGTGACTGGCTCGCCAAGGAAGGCTTCGGCGTCAGCTTTAATCTTAGAGAGAATCATTGCGGAGATTTCTTCGGCGGTGTATTCTTTGCCATCCATTTCTACGGCTACACTTTGGCCTTTTTTGACGATTTTATATGGACTGATTTCTAGGTCATGCTGGACTTCTTTGTCTTCGAATTTGCGACCAATAAGGCGCTTGATACCATAGATAGTATTCTTTGGATTAGTGACACGTTGGCGTTGCGCAACTTTACCTACTAATCTTTCGCCTTTTTTGGTGACGGCTACTACAGATGGAGTAGTGCGATCGCCTTCGGAGTTAGTAATAATTTCAGGTTTCCCGGCTACCATGTACGCGAATGCGCTGTTGGTGGTACCGAGATCAATTCCAATCATTTTTGACATTTTTTCCTCACTTTCTTTAATTTGGCTAGCACTCGTGTATGTAGAGTGCTAATATATCCCTATTGTAGCGCATTGGCACTCGTATGTCAAGACCGCTAATACAAAAATATTTTCGATTTTGTTACAGAGTATTGATGTGATATAAATAGAGATAGAATGTTGAATGGGAGATTTAAAAATGACGGAACTCGAAAAAATCGGGATAAAAATAGGACATTATACGGATGCTATGGGGTTGACTGGTGCGACTATTTTTGTGCCAGATAATGGTGCGGATATAGGAATAGATGTTAGAGGGTCAGATACTGGCACTATCAATATTCCCGCTTACGATACGAAGGGGGCTGATAAAGTAGTGAAAGCAATTGTGCTGACGGGTGGAAGTACGGCTGGATTAGAATGCGCGATAGGGGCTATGGATTATCTACAGTCGCCAAGTGTCGTTGGGGCGGTGATTTATGATAGAGAAATAGGGGAAGATGAGAGGCCGCATTTGAAGGACGGGTTTGAGATGGCCCGAAATGCCAGTTATAATAACTTGAAACAAGGGAATATTGGTGTTGGTACTGGGGCTACGGTTGGAAAATGGATTTATAAAAACAAAATGAAGGGTGGCTTTGGGATTTCCATAAAAGAGGTGGCTGACAATGCATATATTGGTGCATTTGTTGCGGCAAATGCTATGGGGGACGTTATTAATCCTGTAACTAAGGAGTTTTATGCGGATACAGGTAAATATGATTTTATTAATTATTACGATAAGAGTTTTGGTAATAGTAAGATGGGGAGGGGTGCTAACACTACGCTTGCGGTCGTTGCAACAAATATTGAGATGCATAGGGAGGAATTAATGAAGGTTTCTGAATTGGCGCAGGATGGCATGGCTAGAGCAATATACCCGGTCCATACTAATTGGGACGGCGATATTGTTTTTTCGATATCTTCGCATTGTAAAAATCGAGTTAAATTAAATCTGAGTTCTTTTGACTTAGTGAATTATGTTGGAATTGTCGCTTCCGATTTACTGGTTGAGGCAATAAGGAATGGGATAGAAAGTGCAGAGAGTGTGGGTGGATTTAGGGCGTATAGTGATATCAAAAAAACAAGTTGATTGTGCGAGGTGTTATGTTGTAATTAGCTTATACTAAAGTCATACACTGGTGCCATACTACTAATAAGCTTAACTATTCTTTCTGGTGGAATTCTTTTATCTAATCATTCTTTTGCTGACTCTGGAGTAGTTGATGCTAGTGTCACTGTTTCCATTTCCTGCACCATGACTGACACTAGTATAGAAGCGTCGTCTCGTGGTTTCGGAGGCGAATATTGGTCTCGTTCTACGACATCATATAATGAAATATATAATATGGAAGTTACCAAGAGCGGTATTCATTTTGAACAATACGGGCTGTCTGGTTCAACAGTTCGCTGCCTCGCTCAATAAAAATATATTCGACTAGGACCCAATATATCTGATATAATATCATTATGGCAATAGAGAGGTTAGTGGAGCCGACGGTGGCAGAGAATGATTCTGAGGAAGAGAAAATTGAAATTTCTCTTAGGCCGGTGACTTTTGGTGAGTATATTGGTCAGGAGCACCTGAAAAATAATATCAGGTTGGCGATTGATGCGGTAAAAAAGCGAAATGATGGCACCACTCTGGACCATGTATTATTGTATGGCCCGCCGGGACTTGGCAAGACGACGATGGCTGGTGTAATTGCGCATGAGCTAGGCGCATCGCTTAGGGTAACTTCGGGGCCGGCAATTGAAAGGGCGGGAGACTTGGCGTCTATTTTGACTAATTTGAAAGATGGCGACGTCTTATTTATTGATGAAATTCATCGCTTGCGTAGAACAGTAGAAGAAATACTATACTCTGCGATGGAAGATTATAAATTAGACATCGTAATAGGGAAGGGGCCGGCGGCGCGGAGTGTACGACTAGATTTGCCGAAGTTTACTGTAATTGGGGCAACTACTCGGACTGGATCACTGGCGGGGCCGCTCCGAGATAGGTTTGGTATTATTCATAGACTTGAATATTATAAAGAGCCTGAGATTGAGCAGATTATTAATCGCACGGCTGGGATTTTGAATACTAAGATTGTGCCAGAGGCGACGGGATTACTGGCGACGCGTTCAAGGCTTACGCCAAGGATTGCGAATCGTTTGTTTAAGAGGGTGAGGGATTTTGCGGATGTGAACGGTGACGGAATAGTGGATCGGGAGATGGCCGTGCGCTCGCTTGAATTAATGGAGATTGACGAGCTAGGTCTAGATCCAGCAGATCGTAATATGCTCCAGCTGATGTATGATAATTACGGAGATAGACCAGTAGGATTAACGACGATTGCTGCACTGACTGGCGATGAGGCGTCGACAATTGAAGATTATTATGAGCCATACCTATTGCAAATGGGCTTAATTGCGCGTACGTCACGGGGGCGGGTGGTGACAGAAAAGGGAAAGTCGCACTTGAAAAATTACAAAAATAAGTTATAATTGCGTAAAGGAGCGATATGGATGAGAGTTTAGTAAGAATCCGTCACGAAAGGAGTAAAAAAGACTTTCCTGACGTAAGTTTTCGTGATGACGAATACGTTGAGTACGTATTCTCGAGGGCGAAGGTTTGTCTTTGGGGGATTTTGCTCGCCACGTTTTCCGTACTGGTAATTATTCTATTGGCATTTCTATTTGTGTTGCTTGGACAAGAAAAGTTGGACGAGATGGGTAAGCGATTTCTATTTATACTTCTGTTTGCTTTGCTCGCTGCAGCTATTTTAATCAGTCTGGTTGCCGTTAAAATTTATAGAGGCAACCGTCTTTTTGTCACGAATAAACGGGTGATTCAGTTGATTATGAATACCATCGTCTCTAGCTCGGTGAATGTAATTGATTTGTCTTCGATAGAAGATGCGAGTTTTAGGCAGGATACGATAATGCAGAGGTTGTTCCATTATGGGACACTGAGGCTCGCTACGGTAGGTGATGAAACTACTTATACCTTTAAGTATTCTGACATTACGCCAGAAGAATTGAAGGGTGTATCTAGGCTGATTTCAGTCGCGAAAAAGACCATGACTAAAGATTAGTTACGGTTGTATTTAGTGTAGGTATCTTCTTTTTCGAGGTCTGCTTTTAGAATGTACTCTTGACATTTGCCGTCGTTGCAGTTGGCGGCTTCGTAAGAGTAGGAGCTTTGAGGGTCACCAAGATTAAAGCCGGATGGGTCGGTCCAGAGGGATGGGTCGATGACGGTGATATTCTTATCGGAAATTGATTCGGGGTAGTAGCCGTGTGCAGGATAGAAGCTTTCTTCCAGAGCGTAATACATAGCATTAATAGCAATTTTGCGATCTTCATCACGTTCCATAGCATCGATATTGGATTTTTGAACTAAGAAAAGAATAAGTAAAAGGCTAGCGAAAACTGCGACAATACTGATTTCTAAAATAGTAAAACCTTGTTTTTTCATAAGTAAATTATAGCATATATTGGAGGCGTGGTGGGATAAGAGTATGTAATTATTTGGACAAAAGAGTGCCCGGGCTTGCGCCCGAGCGGGGTGGTTAATATGGGATCAAGACCCAGATGTGGCCTTTGCGCTTCTTTTCATCATAGCTAGCTTCAAACTTGAATGATGTTTCGAGCGCGTTGGGTTCGAAGCATTTGATTGATGGTATCTCGCAATAACCTTTGATGGAGAGCTTGTTGCCATCGGAGTCATCCTCATACCCTAGTGTGGTGACCGTGATGATTCTAGCGTCTACGGTCGAGAGCATGTAGTCTTTCTCGAGAGTAAAACCTGTGATAGGGATGACTGCGTCTGCGTTGAAAGCATACCTCCACTTGTCGATTAGCTCGTCCCTCGTCGGTCCTTTCAGAATGGAATAGCCTTTCCACTTGACAACCACAAGAATCTCCTTTCAAATGTGCTATCCGAAGGATACGTTAACCTCGTATAGGCTGGTTTGTATAATACTACGAATTGTGTTTATTGTCAAGAATCACGGACTAGTTTTCTGAAAAGAAGAGTGCCCGGGCTTGCGCCCGAGCGGGGGTGGTTAGGAAAGTTGGATGGTGAGTAGGATTTTGCCTTTGTGCGTCTCCGCGTTGTAGATGGCGACGAAGTGATAAATGCCATCGAGCGGAATTATGTCAAGGCATTCTATTTGAGCTTGGCAGCGGCCACAGATACGAAGGTTTTCACCAGAGTGGTTCATGTATTGAATAGAGGTGACTCTGACGATTTTGATATCTGTAAATGGGATCTTGTAGCCGTTTAACTCGATAGTGAAACTGCTGGAGATTTCGACTTCATTGTCGAAAGTGTACTCAAAAGCGGTAAACAGCTTGTGCCGCTCTGGCCCTTCTATGATGTTGAATTGCCATGCCGTCTCCATGTCCATACAAATTTTCCTCTCTAAGGTACTACCAGGCAGAAAGCCTTTTGCTAACTGCTAGATGAGCTAGTTTTTATATAGTACTATATTTATTGATTTTTGTCAATTGTTAAGGCCTTGCTATTATTAAATATTTAAGATATAATTGGTCTGTTGGTACCGTAGCTCAGCTGGTTAGAGCGTGGGACTCATAAGCCCAAGGTCGGTGGTTCAAGACCACCCGGTACCACCATTTTTTTGTTCAAAAAGTGCCGAGAATACTCTCGGCACTTTGGGTTAGAGGGAATCGAGAACTAAGAGTTTTCGATTCCCCGTTTCATCGACAGCGAGGTATATTTTGCCATCAATGAACTTGAGTAGCTGCTTAATACAGAGACGACTCTTGTTGTCGATTTTGCGATAGAGGAATCCTCGCTTTTTGTCCCACGGCTCAACGATGATTTGGTGGGTTTCCGTATCGTAGGCTATGCCAACTTCTCTTAACGGTTTACCGTTAAAGTATTCCTTGAGAGCGATTCTCCCAGCACTGTCGACGACGATTTCATCAATAACGTGCATGGCTACCTCCTTCGTTTATGATACAAATGAGCCACTTTATATTTATAACATAAAAAAATAAAAAGACAAGTATTAGGTTTATGGTACACCAGACACGAAATAATTATCTAGTCGGGCAGTATTCAAAACCATAGAATATAACAAGTTATATTTTCTGGTTTTGGTACACCCGACACGATTCGAACGTGCGATCTTCAGTTCCGGAAACTGACGCTCTATCCAGCTGAGCTACGGGTGCAAAAAATAGCGTTTTTTATTATATCATATCTGTAGAGAAAAAACCACCGGGATTAATTGCATTTTTTGATAAAAATGTTATTATATAAATTGTAGTGGGGTGTACATTTAAGTCTCTAGAGGAAGAAGGTGAATATGTATACGCTGATTCATGATGTCAGGATTCAGCAGCCGAGACTGGCTGGTGTGCCTGACTATTCCCACTTTGGTTCTGTTGATATCTTGATAAAAGGAGGTAGGATTGAAGAAATAAGCCAATCTCGGCCAGAGTCTATTCATGCTTCTCGGGCGAGCCTGGTGATTGATGGCAAAGGTTTGTGTATCGCGCCTGGTTTTGTCGATACGCATTCGCATTTCCGCGATCCGGGACAGACTGACAAGGAGGACATAATTAGCGGAGCCGAGGCAGCCAAACGTGGTGGCTACACCACAATCGTAACAATGGCAAACACGGTGCCGCCGATCGACGATGTAAAATCAGTGAAATATGTCCGCGACAAAGGAGCAACTACCGGCATCAACATCATGCCATGTGCAACTGTGACGAAGGGTATGATGGGCGTGGAACTTACGGATATGAAAGCTCTGGTTGATGCTGGGGCGGTCGGTTTCACTGATGATGGCAAGCCAATTACTGACGGGGAATTGGTGTACAAGGCCATGTTGATGGCGAAAAGCCTTGGTGTGCCGATTAGCTTTCACGAAGAAGATCCACGTTACATAGCTACTCCTGGCTTCAATACTAGTCCTACTATTCGTGTGGGGCTTGGTATTACGGGGGCGGGCGAGAAGGCGGAGTATTCTATGGTAGCGCGTGATTTGGGTCTGGCGGTCGAAACTGGCGCTCGTATCATTTTCCAGCATATTAGCTGTCAGATGAGTGTTGAGTTGATTCGTTGTTTCAAGGAGATGGGTTTCAACAATATCTTTGCCGAAGCTACTCCGCACCATCTACTTTTAGATGAGAGCGATGCTGTGCGGCTGGGGACTCTGGCCAAGATGAATCCTCCGCTTAGAAGCGAGGAAGACCGACTTGCGATTATTGAGGGCTTGTTTGATGGGACGCTTGATTTCATCGCGACCGATCATGCTCCGCACACAGTTGAGGAAAAGAATCGTGGCCTGATTAGGTCCCCAAGTGGAGTGATTGGGCTCGAGACGGCTTTCCCGATGGTGGCTACATATTTGCGCAAATCGCCTGAGTTCTCGGCTATGGGGGATGATTACTACCCTGAGATTATCAGACGGATAAGCACAAATCCTGCACAAGCGTACGGTTTTGATGCTGGCGTGATTCGTAAGTCAGCTCCGGCGGATTTCGTGATCTTTGATCCGAATGCGAAGTGGAAAGTGGACGCCGAAAACTTTGCTTCGAAGGCCAGGAATACACCTTTTGATGGGTGTGAGGTCGAGTGTAGGGTGGAAGCGACCATCTGCGGCGGTAAGATTGTCTACCAGAATCTGGATAGTTGTATCTCGATTATGCAGTAGTACTTATCTTGATTGCCGAGTTTCGTTCTTCGTCTCTAGAGAAAAACCCAGCGAGAGCTGGGTTTTTCTTGTGGTAAATTTCGCAATGGTACACCGGGAGGGATTCGAACCCACGACCCCTTGTTCCGAAGACAAGTGCTCTAATCCACTGAGCTACCGGTGCATCGGATATATTATATCACTTTTTTAGGGATTTTAAAGCGTATGCCTGGTGCTAAGGTTGAAGGCTTGTGATAGTTGTGCTACAAAAAGGCATGCTTAAAATACGAAAAAGATATGTCCATCAATCATGGGCTTTTGTGATGGGGTGCGTAGGGGTGGTTTCTGGAATGATACTAGTAATAGTCTTTCGAATTAATTTTTTTGCTTCGTGGTGGTGGATAGTTTTTGCGGTGATATTATTATTGATGGCATTTTGGAAACCAAGGATATCGTTTGCCGTGATGGCTTTGATTGCGGGAATGGTTTTGGCGTTTGCAAGAGCTTCGCGAAATTTAATTGATGAGGAATATGTGTATCAGCTCTATGGTCAGACAATAATGGTTACTGGTACGGTTGAGGGCGATCCTGATATAGACGAGGGAAATGTTAATTTGAAGTTAAAGGAATTGCAGTTTGGCGAGGAGGAAAATAATACAAAAAGTGGAGTATTATTCGTTTCATTAAAATCTAATAATGAAATCGCGAGAGATGATAAAATAACGCTTGAGGGAAAGCTGTCGGAAGGTTTTGGAATATTTGTTGGATATATGTATCACCCCACCGTTACTAAGTGGGAGAGGCCGAGTCCGGGAAATTTGGCATTAGCTTTGCGTAATTGGTTTGCCGACAGAATTAAAAGTATAATCCCGGAGAAAAAAGCTGGTCTAGGTTTGTCATATTTATTAGGTATAAAGACGGGCATATCGGATGAATTAGATGAGGGTCTAAGAGTCGCGGGTTTGGCCCATATTGTAGTGACGAGTGGTGCACATCTTTCTATATTGGTCGGTTTGATGTGCAAGGTTTTCTCTAAAATATCTCGTTTTGTGGGGGTGTTGTTTTCTGGTGTTTTTATTATCTTTTTCATGTGTATGGTGGGTTTTACCCCTTCGATTACGCGGGCAGGAATTATGACTATTTTGACGCTTCTCGCCTGGTACGGTGGACGTAAGTTTAGCGCCTGGAGAATAATTGTAATTACGGTAGCTATTACGTTGATGATGGATCCGTCTTATCTACTTAATCTTGGATGGCTTTTGTCGTTTGCTAGTTATGGAGGAGTCATGATTTTGGGGCCGAGATTAAGTAAGTTTTTTTATGGAAAAAAGAGACCTGGTTTAATTGGATCGATGGTCCTTACGACGGTTTCGGCTACTTTGATGACTTTGCCTTTAACCTTGTATTATTATAGTCAGATTTCTCTAATTTCTATAGTAGCGAATTTACTAATTATGCCGAGTTTGCCTTATGTGATGGGGGCGGTATTTCTAAGTGGTGTTTTAGCGGGAGTGCCAATGTTGGGGACGGTGGTGGCATTTGCGACTACTAAGATGCTAAGTTTTCATATGGCGATAGTGGAATGGTTTGGTGGAATGAGGCAATTTCTGATAGAAGTGCCGAAGAATCAATGGCAGGTGTTTTTAGCGTATGGTTTGATAGTATTATTAATGTGTATTATTTGGGCGAGAAAACTATGGCTTAATAATGAGCAATTTGATTGAAGTGTATCGTTATTCATTTTACTTTTAAGGTCTAAAGTGGTAAAATATAAAGAAATATTATTTAATTTTGATGGGAGAATGCGATGTCGGGACACAGTAAATGGGCGACAACTAAAAGGCAAAAAGCGGTAGTTGATGCTAAGCGCGGTGCTCTTTTTACGAAGATCGGTAATCAGATTGCAATTGCGGCTAGAGGCGGTACTGACCCGGCGATGAATCCAAGTCTTGCAATGGTATTAGAAAAGGCTCGTCATGCGAACATGCCAAAAGCTAATATCGAACGAGCGATTGCACGTGCGGCCGATAAGTCGGCGGCAGCTCTGATTGAGGAAGTCTATGAGGCTTATGGGCCGGGTGGCGTAGGAATTGTGATTGAAGTAGCTACTGATAATAAGAATCGTACAATGCCAGAGGTGAGGCACACCTTAGATAAGTGCGGTGGCAGGATGGCGGATCCTGGAAGTGTGATGTTTCAATTCGCCAGAAAAGGTGTAATTGAAATTTCAGACAAGGGGGAAGAGGCTCTAATGGCAGCGCTTGAAGCTGGGGCGGAGGATGCTACCGAGGAAGATGAAAATATTGTGATTTATACGGATGCTGCTGATTTGATGAAGGTGCGAGGAGCTTTAGTGGATGGTGGCTTGACAGTAACTTCGGCGGAATTGCAATATGTGCCAACTTCTTACGTGCCGGTTGAAGGTGAAAATGCCGAAAAACTTGAAAAACTTCTAGATGCGATTGATGATCTTGATGATGTCACTAATGTGTACACAAATGCAGAGTAAAAAATAAGCCCGTAAGGGCTTATTTTAGCGACCGTCTTTAAGGCGCGGATGTTTGCGCTTGTCGCTATGCTTGTGATTATTGTTGCGATTTTGTTTGGAAACAGGTCGCAGTTTGATTTTTCTTGCCATAGGGATATTATAACATATTTTTGGATTATATGATATAATTAGCGTACGGAAGGGTGGCCGAGTGGTTGATGGCACTGGTCTTGAAAACCAGCATACGAAAGTATCGCAGGTTCGAATCCTGTCCCTTCCGCCAAAAAAATGGCAAATCCAAAGCTTGCTTTGGATTTTTCTTATGTTAAAATGGTATTAAAGAAGGTCAAATTAACTGGTGGGCAGAGGAGGTGCTCAAACTATGAAAAATAAAAAGTGTAAATATATATTTGTAACTGGTGGCGTGCTGTCTGGGGTAGGTAAGGGAATCACGGCAGCTAGCATGGGAGCGATTCTGAAGGCAAAGGGTTATAAAGTAACCATGCAAAAATGCGACCCGTATCTAAATGTAGATGCGGGTCTTTTAAATCCGGTGGAGCATGGTGAGTGCTATGTGACGCATGATGGGGTTGAAACGGATCTTGATCTTGGGCACTATGAAAGGTTTTTGGATTTTGAAACTAATAAATATTCAATCACGTTGTCAGGTTCAATTTATAAGGAGTTGATTGAAAGAGAGCGCGCTGGAGGATTTCATGGCAAGACTGTGCAGCTAGTGCCGCATTTTACGAATTTGGTTTGCGAAAAAATTGAAAAAGCTTCGGCGGAGAGTGATATTCATATAGTAGAAATCGGTGGTACGGTGGGGGACTATGAGGGGTTACCGTTTATTGAGGCGATTAGATTGTTTGCGAACAAAGTGGGTCGGCGAAATTGTCTGTATGTTTCGGTGGTATATGTACCATTCATTCATACGTCAAACGAATTGAAAACTAAGCCTGCGCAGAACGCGTTGAAGGATTTGCGTGGTTTTGGAATAATACCAGATATTGTATGCGTAAGGACAGAAGAGCCGTGTCCTAGGGCGATTTGCGAAAAAATAGCAGCGTTTTCGGGGATTGAATCGGAAGCAGTGCTTAATTTGCCGGATATTAAATCGGTATATGATGTACCATTCAACGTGTTGAAGTCCGGAGTACTAGAAATATTAAATGATTTTGTGGGTGATGAAGTGGAGCCGGACATGTCGCGCTGGAAAGAATTTTCTAGGAGGAGGGGACGTGAATACGCGAAAACTGTACGAATCGGGTTGGTAGCGAAATATGTAGGAAATGACGATACGTATATGTGCGTGACAGAAGCATTAAAAGCTGCGGCAGCGTGGAATAATGTCAATCTCGACCTCAAATGGATCAATGCAGAAGAGCTAGGTCAGGCGTTAGCGAATGCCCCTTCGGGGCACGTTCCAGGCCACTCTGGCCAAGTCTTTATGTCCTCACAGGAGTATTCGCCAACGCTTGACCTACTTCGGTCATGTGATGGCATTGTGGTGCCGGGAGGGTTTGGTAAGAGGGGGACGGAGGGGAAGATAATGGCGGCGGAGTATGCACTAGAAAACGATGTCCCGTACCTTGGTTTGTGTTTGGGGCTACAGGTGGCTTGTATTGCAGCGGCGCGCAAAGGCGGCGTAAAAGATGCCAATTCAGAAGAGTTTGGTGCTAGCGAAAAAAAGAAAAATAATGTTATTTATATTATGGAGGACCAAAAAGGTAAAGAATCTACTGGTGGCACAATGAGGTTGGGCAACTATACGGCGCGCTTAGTGCCAAAATCAAAAACCGAGAAGATTTATAAAAAATATAATTATGGGGAAGAAAAAGATGGTTATGAGGTAATAGAAAGACATCGTCATCGTTATGAAGTTAATCAGAAATTCTTGCCGGAAATAGAGAAGGCGGGAGTATTGGCTTCTGGCTTTTCGCCAGACGGCAAGTTGGTGGAATTTGTGGAAGCGCCGAAGTGTAAGTTCTTTGTAGCGACTCAGGCGCATCCGGAGTTTAAATCTCGCCCGCTTAACGTGCATCCGTTATTTATGGAATTCATGAAGACTGCAAAACAATCTTTGCCGAAAGATGAATCGAGATAAAATGTTTATGCTATAATATAAATATGTACGAAAATGAAATTCAGATAAAGAGACGCGATAATGAGGAGCGCGTAACTGCGGAGCGTGCGCGGGTTTTGCGATTACCATATCTGGATACGCGTAATTTTGAGAGTACTATCCCGTTAACCGAGGGAGTTATGAGCGTGCAAGAAATGCGCAAAGATCATATCATTCCATTACAGGAAGGTGGCGGCGAGGAGCATTATCAATTTATGGTTACCAGCAGGACCCCGAGATCGTTGATTGAAAATAAGCGTCGCGAATATACAGATGAAGGCGAGCGAGCCGATTTCTTCTTGATTTCTGAATCGGCATACAATGTGTTTATGTTGCGTTATGATCCGCCGCGTGAAGTGCATTATGACGATATTAAGATTGCGGGTGAAGGGGATTCTGAAACAATTTCGAGTGTATCGGAAACGTTGGCTACGGTTTCCACTGAAAAAGTTTTTGATTTCTTGCTCGATCAGGCCGACAAATTAGGTGCATCCGATATTCATATTGAGAACTTACGTGACACTATTAGGATTCGTATGCGTGTGGATGGGATTTTGCATCCAGTGGCAAATATTGATAGAGACAGATATAGGGTTTTTATGGGTGAGTTGAGTTCGCGAGCGAATGTATCTACTGCCTCGAATGAGCCTCAGTCTGGCCATATGCAAAAGGAAATCATAAACGGTGATTCTAGTCATATATTAAATATTCGCGTAGAAACGATTCCAACTATGTATGGGCAAGACGCAGTATTAAGATTATTCAACTTCGACGAATCACTTTTAAATTTGGATCTTTTGGGTCTATCGAAGGAAGAATTTGAAACGTTGAATGAAGTTATTTCGCATCCAAGAGGATTAGTACTGATGGTGGGACCGACTGGTTCTGGTAAATCCACTACGCTTTATTCTATGCTTAATGCACTAAATTCTACAGATCGTAAAATTATTACTTTGGAAGATCCAATTGAATATGGAATAAGCGGGATTTCGCAGATACCAATTAACACTAATAATGGCGGATCTTTCGCTGAAGGACTAAGAAGTGTACTTAGGCTTGATCCGGATGTAGTAATGGTGGGTGAGATTCGCGATTCGGATACGGCTAAAACTGCTATTCAGGCTTCAATCACTGGCCATCTGGTGTTATCTACTTTTCATGCCAATAATACTGCGGCGGCTTTTTCGCGTATGATTGATTTGATTGGTGTGAATCCGATTTTTTCAAGTTCGATTCGATTGGTAATGGCTCAGCGTTTGGTGCGTAAGCTAGCCGATTCGAAAATGTCACGGCCCGCTACGGAGGCGGAGATTAGATATATCCATGGTGTATTGGCAGACGTTCCGCAGGATAAGCTGGCGGATATTAATTTGGATAACATTACGCTTTACGATCCTGTCCCGGTAGAAAATGCTCCATTTGGTTTTAGCGGGAGGACGGTAATCGTAGAGCAATTGATTATTTCTGACGACATACAGGCATATATTAGAGGCGATGTTACGGATATCAATACTAAGGCGATAGAGGAAACAGCCAAGAAGAACGGTATGTTGACGCTTGAACAAAAAGGCGTATTGGCGGCTTTACGTGGTGAAACAACGTTAGAAGAAATTTCACGCGTTATATAATGTGATATAATATTGGTTATGAGTGAAAAAGTAGTTTCTGATTATAATGGTTATGATTATAAAAAAGAATTCTGGGAAAATGTAGATCGCGAATACGAAGACCAGGCTGATCGTATGGCAATTCGTAAGCTGCTACCTAAGAGAATGGATAAATTTGCTGATATTGGTGGGGGCTATGGGCGGCTAGCTAATGAATACTTGAAAAGGGCCCACAAAGTTTATTTGTTTGATTATTCAAAATCTGAGCTAGCTCAGGCTAAGGAGATTTATGGAGATAAAATTGAAACTAAGGCGGGCGATATTTATAAGCTTCCATTCAAAGACGGCGAACTTGACGGACTAATGATGATTCGTGTAACTCATCACTTGAGGTATATGAAAAAAGCTATGGCTGAATTATACAGAGTGCTTAAGCCTGGCGGTGTGGCGGTAATTGAAGTAGCGAATAAAAGAACTTTGCCAAAGATAGCTAGGTTTGTGACGGGGCGGAGTAAAGTAAATCCGTTTGATAAAAAGGTAGCTAATTATAAAGACATTAGTAAAGATGGATTTTACAATTACCATCCGAAGTATGTCGAAGAGATTTTTGACAAAACTGGATTTGATATTGAAAAAGTGTTGTCGGTTTCGAATTTTAGAAGTAGGGCATTAAAAAAGTTTTTTGGTACTGAAAAATTAGTGAAGATGGAAAATGGGGCGCAGCAGGTGCTAGCGCCAATTAGATTTGCGCCGTCAATTTATTATAAATTGCGAAAACCAGAATAATAGGTTATAATATAAGGTATGGGGTTGTCGGCCTGAGGTCGTCGCCTCTTTGGGGTCGTCGTTCAACGGATAGGACATATCCCCTCTAAGGATACAATGATGGTTCGATTCCATCCGGCCCTACCAAATAAATAGAAGCCATTTAGGGCTTATATTTATTTGGTAAAAACTTAAAAAAAGTTTTGTTATTCATCTAGCTTATGTTATAATGAAATCATGAAGAGATACGCAGCGATTTTGGTTTTGTTATTGATTTTTTCTGTAGGTTGCATTGGCGACAAGGAGTCTGCCTCTGCTTTGACTTATCAGGATGAGCTGGATGTGTCTTTTGTGTTTAATTCTTCGATTTCCCTCTCGGTATCGTCTAATAATCTTGTGATTTCGGATTTGTCGCCAGGCACTTATGCTAACAGTAATATTATCACAGTTACGGCTTCATCCAATAATGCCACTGGTTATAAATTGACCGCTACGGCTGGGGACGGCACTACTTATCAGAATACTGATTTAGTGGACGACGGTAATAGCTTCACGAGTCTAGCTACTAGTGGCGGCGTTAGTTCAATGTCTTTGGCTGATGCTAGCCAGAATGGTAGATGGGGATATAGCTTTTCTACTGACTCGGGGACCACTTGGAGAAATGCTAATACTAGCACTGGTTATTCGGGCTTGCCGTACTATACTGCTGCAGGCAAGCAAATCCTTTCCGCTAATAGTAACGGCACTAGCAGTGTCCAATTCAAGATTGGTGCCAAGGCTAATACCGCTCAGTCAGCTGGCACTTATCGGAATGTAATTAATTTCGTAGCGGTGGTAAATCCTGGGGGCGGAGTGAGGAATTATGCTGTAAACTATAATGATACTTCCGGTGATTCGAGCAATGTTCATAATATGCCTGCACGACAGACTGGGATAATGACAGATAATGGTTTTTATCTGTCAAGTGATGAGCCATATTATTTAGATGGATACGATATGCTGTTCCATGGTTGGTGTACGGAGCAAGTTTTGCCGGGTTATGAATGTTCTACTGCCGACGGCGACGAATATTATCCTGGCGGTTTCTTCGATGACACTAATGATGGTGGAAATTCGGGTGAATGGGATTTTTATACGACCTGGATGTTTCCCCTTTCTATACAGAATAATAGCGAGTATTGGGTCGATGAATATACTATAGATGGTCCTGCTGTCGATATCTATAATACCTGGATAAGAGATTATGGGGGTGGTGATGGTAGTTGTGCTAACTTTTCTGGAGGTTTTAGTGCGGAGATTCCGTTTGGATGCGGTACTGGCGGTTTGTATTATCTTGGACCTTTAACTTTGACGATAGGTACTCCACCGTCAAGCTGTACTGACGATTGGCATTGGAGCGCGGATGTTTACAATTGGACTACCGATACGCTTTTAGAAACCTATACTGGAGTTTATTCCGAGGAAGGTGAGAATTCGTTCGAGTTGGATCCAGGCGTTTATTATGATATTTATATTACAGGCACATGTGGGCCATAGCCTAGTTGGCTTGAGTCAATGGTTATTGACGAGTGCGCAGGATTGTTATATTTGAGACAGGGTTTGTGATTGTTATTGGACGTTATTAGTCTTCTTCTGGGATGATGGCGAGTGAGAGCTCGTCTAGTTGGGATTCGTCTACCGTAGAAGGTGAATTCATCATGAGGTCTACGCCGGAACCGTTTTTCGGGAAAGCGACGATATCGCGAATATTGTCTACTGACTCTAGGACCATAAAGATACGATCTAGGCCTGGGGCACAGCCTGCGTGAGGAGGGGCGCCAAATTTAAAGGCGTTTAACATGCCACCGAAACGTGATTCAACGTATTCGTTGTTGTAGCCCAAGATATTAAAGACCTTGTACATTATTTCAGGATTATAATTGCGGACGGCGCCAGAACAAACTTCATAACCATTCATTACCATGTCGAATTGGTCGGCTTTAATCGCGAGGAGGCTTTGCAAGCGATTTTTCGAGCCCGTTCGCTCGCCCGTCTTTACGGGGAGCTCACTCTCGCTCAGGCAGCTGCCCTCGCGGGGCATGCTCGTTAAATCGCTTGCACAAGCCTCCTCAAGAGTATTGAGGCCGCCTTTCGGCATGGAGAATGGGTTATGACCGAAATCGAGTTTATTATTTTTTTCGTCCCATTCGTAAAATGGAAAATCAATTACCCAGGCATAAGAAACTTCTTTTGGATTTTTGAGATTAAAATGATCGGCAAACGCAATGCGGAGTTCGCCTAGGACTTTATTGACCTTGGTACGGGTATCGGCGCCAAAGAATACAGCGTCACCAGTACTAGCACCGGTAATCTTTTGAATGCTTTTGATTTCGTCTTCGGTCATGAATTTGAGGATTGGGGATTTGGCGCCTTCTTCCGTATATAGTATATATGCGAGACCGCCGGCGCCGAGTTTGCGAGCTTGCTCGGTAAAATCATCAATTTCACGGCGAGTGAGGGAAGCGGCGCCTTTAACTAAGAGGGCTTTTACGCATTCGGTCTTGAAAACTTTAAAGTCGGTATCTTTGAAAACATCGGTAAGATTAATTAATTCCATACCATAGCGTAAATCTGGTTTGTCGGTGCCATAGGTATCCATGGCAAAGTCATAAGGAAGGCATGGAATCTTGCTGCCATTTTTAAGATATTCTTTAGCTGGCTCGGAGTTCATGACGAGTTTTTTGTCACTAAACTTAGTAGCAAGGTCGATAAAAAGAGGTTCAATCTCGGCGCGTACTGTTTCGCCGTTATCGACGAAGGACATTTCCATATCTAGCTGATAGAAATCACCATATAATCTATCGGCGCGAGGATCTTCATCGCGGAAACAGGGGGCGATTTGGAAGTATTTGTCTACACCGCCCACCATCAAAAGTTGCTTGAATTGCTGAGGCGCTTGAGGTAAAGCGTAAAATTTTCCTGGATGTAGGCGTGATGGGACGAGGAAGTCACGAGCACCTTCAGGGGAAGAGTTAGCGAGGATTGGGGTGGTAATTTCAGTAAAATCTCGATTGTACATGAAATCGCGAATAAAGCGATAGTAATCGGAGCGACGCTTTAAGAGGTTTTGCATACTTGGGCGTCTTAAATCTAGATAGCGATATTTGAGACGCATTTCTTCGGAAGATTTTTCGCCATCATCATGTGTATTGACTGGGAGGGGCTCAGATTTATTGAGAAGCTCAAGAGTATCTACGACTAGTTCGATTTTACCGGTAGGAATGTGAGGGTTAATCAGGCCTGGTTCGCGTTCGCGCATCTTGCCGGTGGCTTTTAAGACGAATTCGTCGCGTACGGTTTCGGCGAGTTTGAAAGAAGATTCATTTTCTGGTGTGACTACTAACTGAATAATGCCGGTATGATCACGAAGATCGATAAAAATCAAACCACCGTGGTCGCGTCGGGAATTAACCCAGCCTTCTACGGTAACAGATTTTCCTAAAAACTTATCTAGTTGGTTTGCTAAAATTCTCATAGGGTATATTATACCATAAATATGTGGAAATCTTTGTGTGTGATTGGGAGTGCGGTATTGATTAAAGATTGATAAAAAATGAAAAAGGCAGGGGATTGGCTCTCCTGCCTTTTTCCGGGGGAAACATCGTTATTTCTCTTCATATTGTTTACCGCGTTACTCGTTGTTGTCCGTTGGTCTTTCGGAAACCCATTCTCCAAAGGAGATTGAAAGAAACGCTAGCGACAATGTGAAGATAAGCGACATGACAGCGAAGCGTGTCGTATATCCTTCGTCGCGAGCCAGACAATGCACTGCGATGCCTAACCCTAAACACCAGGTGAGGCGCCCGAATATTTTTATCTCTGGGTCGTTCTTCTTGCAGTTGAGGATGAAAAGCATGAAGGCGATGAGCATGAAAATTGCCCCATCACCCATGCAAACAAGATAGCTATTCATTTTTTCCTCCGGTTCTTAAGGTGCAAGTAATTCTTTCTAATTATAACATATAGTTATAATAATTGCAAGAATTCTTATACTTATCCGAGTAGATAATCCAGAAGCATCTGGATGGTGAAAAAGCCTGCGAGAGTATTTTTTTTATCTAGGACGAGAAAATAGTAGCTATTAGTGCGTTCAATTTCTTCGACAGCAAATTTGAGAGAATCAGTATCATGGAGATAATAAACGTCTTTAGACATGTATTTTTCGGCGCGGTCAGTTTTTTTGATTTCTAAGGCGTTTAGAGCTTCGGTATGAATGATGCCTTTGACCTTTTCCTTATTGTCTACGACTGGGAAATTAGTGAAGCCAGATTTATATAGTTTGTCTAGCGTGAGGGGGCCAAGGATGTCTTTAGAATTGACGAAAACCATTTCTTCCTTACTGACCATGAGCTGTCCGACTTGGCGCTCGTCGAAACACATGATGGCGGCAATGCGGTTGCGATCTTTGGTGCTTAAAATATTTTTAGGGGTGCGCTGTAAGACACCGATGAATTCCTCGAGAGTTTTGGGGGTATATTTTGGCTCGATTTTAGGGGGGTGCTCGCGATATTTTTCGAGCTTCGGATCAAGAAATTTGACAAACTTTTGCAAAAACCTAAACCACATGATATTATGTATTATAGCATAAAGGAGTTATTATGAAAAAATACAAGGGTTTTTCGGTGTTAGGTGTTTTGATTGGTGTTGTCGTGGTAGCTTTGCTTGGGTTAGCTACTTATGTCGTAATAGACGGTAATAATAAAGCGGTTGATTACAGTAAATATGATTTTAATACGATTATTGAAGCAAATGATGATAACGGAAATATTGGTGACCACGTGAAAGGTTCGCCAGATGCTCCAGTCATAATATTCGAATATGCAGATTATCAATGTCCTGGATGCGCTTCGATTAATCCACGCGTTAATAAGGTAGTTGAACAGTTGGATGGCAAGTTAGCGGTGGTTTATAGAAGCTTCTTACTTTCTTATCATCAAAACGGCACTGCTGCGGCGTCGGCAGTAGAGGCGGCTGGATTACAAGGTTATTGGAAAGAATATGCGAATAAAGTGTTTGAGTCGCAAGATGAATGGGAGTATGCCGATGCCTCCAAGAGGACGGAACTCTTTAATGGCTATTTTGTAGAAGTAACTGGTGGTAAGGGTGATGTAGATAAATTTAATGAGGATATTAAATCTGAGTCGGTTTCCAAGAAAATTAGTTTTGATATGGGTATTGGTAAGAGAGTGAATGTAGAGGGAACACCGGCTTTTTATATTGATGGCCAGTTGATTCCATGGGGAAGTGAAGGCAGTGTAGAAATCAATGGTGAGGTTATTTCGTGGGAATCGGCAAGAACTGGTGATGAATTTGTAAAGTTAATAAAAGACATAGTAGCGGCTAAATTAAAATAACCGAGGGATGCTTATTGTCTGTGCTTGGCTATCCTGGGTTGGGTAGCTAAGCATACAAGCTTGCCTCGGTTATTTTAGATTGTTTAAATTTCGATAAACTCTTGCCAGGCGGCAGGAGGTATCTTTGACTCTTGACGACCGTGAGATCGTTTCAGTCGTTTGATACGCATGTATCTAATTTTCTCCTTAATGTTTTTCGCTCTAACGACCGCACCCACCTCGCAAAGGTTGAAACCTTGGGAATTTACGAGCGATAGTGATTATTCTAGCAAAGGTTTTTAAAACGTGCAAGCATAAAAATGATATAATAGATGACATGAGGAAGCGTGGGCGACTTAAATTTCGCAAGATTAAGACTTGGCAATTATTATTGATTTTGATTCCATTATTGTTTGTTGATGCTACGTTACTTAGGGTAGATCATGTTAGAATGACGGAATTAAGAGATGCGGTGCTGGCGGCGGATGAAAACGAAAATGATGAGGCTATTAATAGAGCATTACAGGAATTGAAAGGTTTTGTTTTTTCGCATATTGTAGTGAATGCGGTGGACGATAACGGGGTACAGAAGATTACTTTTGGCACAGGGCCGTTTTATTTGGAGCATCAGTATATTAGAGCAGCAAATGTCGCTCTTGCTGAGGCGGAGGCGAATTTATCGGATGATAGTAATCCGAATGGTAATGTGTATGCTATGGCTTCGGCGGTTTGTCAACCCCAAGCAATTGCGAATGGTTGGGCTTGGGATGATGCGAATTATATTAATTGTATGATGTCCGAAATAAACAAATATCCAGCAGCTGATGAGTTGCAGGATAAAATTATCGCTAGCCTTCCTTCTACAGAACTATATCGTAGAGAATATAATTCTCCTGTCTGGGCTCCAACTTTGGCTGGCTTCATGTTGCTAGTTACTTTAGTAGTGATTGTTGTAATTTTATATAGAATAATAGTGTGGACTGTTTTAAGGTTATCCCTGTTGTTTGTATAAAGTTTATCTTTTTTTCGAAAAAAGCTCTTGACAATTGAGCTTAGGGGTCATAAGATAGGAATATATTAACTTAAGGAGGAAAGCTAAATGGCTTACGAACATACTAACGGTAAAGGTGTTAAATACTACTTGCACAAGTCTGAAGTTACTCTACGTGGTGGCAAACCTCAGACAATTTATTTTTTCACTAAGGATGAGAATGGTGGTAAAGGTACCCCTTGTGATTTGCCAGATGATCGTGTTGTATGTGAGAACCCACGCAATGGCTTCTTGACCCTTAAGAAAAAATAATCATTCAATATAAAACACCATAAAAAATACCAGATTAATCTGGTATTTTTTGTTGCGATAATAATGGTAGGGGTGCCTGGACTCGAACCAGGGACACTGCGTGTATAAGACGCATGCTCTAACCAACTGAGCTACATCCCATTGCTTATATATTTTATCACAAAATGCTATAATGGTAAGCATGAACGCGATTAAGATGAAGCTTCGTCGTTTAAGTTATAAAATGAAGCATGATTTTTTGACGGTAGAGAATATCGTGCTGCTACTTGCGATTATTCTTTGTCTAGTGTGTACTTACCAATCAATCGTATCTATGTCGCGTAACTGGGAGTTATCTGAAAGATTGACTGCGGAAAAGAGAGAACTGGAGCTTCTGAATGTAGAGGTGGAGGCCGCAGAGCTAGAAAACCAGTATTATGCCTCAGATGAATATCAGGAATTGATAGCTCGTAAAAGTTTGGACAAACAAATGGAAGGTGAAAATATGGTAGTTTTGCCCGAGAACACTGAGGCTGCTAAGAATAAACACCAGCAGAAAAAGACAATGGCACAGGAAAAAACTTATTCTAATTTTGAAAAGTGGATGCTATATTTATTTCCTAGTTTTTAGGGTTATGCTTATTTTGAAACAATCAAAAAACTTATGGTATAATATTGTTATGCAGTGTAAGAAAAGGGGTTTCACTTTGATTGAAGTCGCGTTGTTTTTGGCGATTACCGGTGCACTGTTTGCAGGAATTATGGTTGGCGTACAAAATTCTATTTTTCAACAACGATTTAATGATTCGGTGCAAAATTTTATGGAGTTTTTGCGAACAGCATATTCTGAAACTATGAATGTACAGAGTCTTGGAAGTGGAAGATCTGAGAAGGCGATTTATGGTAAGTTGATTACCTTTAATGAATCACTGGATTTTGAGAGGCGAACTAACGTTTCGAATGAAAACCATATTTATATGTATGACGTGATTGGAAATATTACTGATAGCGAGCATGGTGTCAGTGCGACTGGCTCTACGCTTGATGTCTTAGATGCTTTAGACGCTCATGTAATTATGGAAAACGATGATGGTAGCGAATTGCGGCTAAATGGTATTGTAGAAAGTTATGTACCAAAATGGGGGGCGGCAATTCAGGATTCGGATGGTAATATTTTTAGTGGTTCGTTGTTAATAGTTAGGCATCCAAATTCGGGCGTTGTGTACACATTCTTTAATGACAATACCATAGAAGTTAATACTATTCTAGGAAACAGTAATCCTGGGAATATTGAAGGTATTAATTGGAAGTCAGGTTTTGCGCTTAGACAGATAGATTTCTGCGTTAATCCTATGGGAATGCAAGATTATTCAAACCGTCAGGATGTAAGAATTGTTGCTAATGCGAGAAGTGGCTCTGGGATTGAATTGGTTCCAGAAAGTGACGAAAATAATGTTTGCGTAGGAGGGTAGTGATGGGTGATTTGAGGCGAAATGTGAAAAATGATTGTGGCGATACGAGATATGGTTTTACTATGGTTGAATTATCTTTATCTATTGCCTTTATATCAATTCTGTCTATTACCATTGTATTAATTATTACGAATGCTGTTTCGGCCTATCATCGAGGACTAACTCTAAACGCAATAAACTCTACTGGCATGGATTTGATAGACGATTTTAGGGCGACGATTCAGAATTCTTTGTATACTCCAGTAGCTGATTTATGCGCGCGCGCATATAGTGGGGGTGGAGTCAACGACAAAACAAAGAAAGAAGAATGTTTGGCGAACAATGCGGAGGGACTGATATCGAGAGTCCAATTTGGTGATGTTCAGCTAAATGAAGATTCCCTTTCTGGTGCGCCTCTTTATGGGGCCTTTTGTACCGGTAGATATTCTTATATCTGGAATTCTGGATATTTCTTCTCTTCTGATGCTAGTGTAGCTCTTCCTAGCGTTTCGCTTGTATTGATTGGCAATAACTCTAGTGATGTTTTGGAATTTGAGAACTTTAAGTTATTGAAAGTAAGGGATGAAGGTAGAGCCGTTTGCACTAATTGGGAGAACAATAATGCAGAATTAACGATGAATAATGGATCAAGTTTTGAAAGCGATCCTCCAGTTGATTTATTGGAGGCTGGTGCTAATTTAGCGATTTATGACCTTACGGCGCCTATACCAGCCGATAATGGCAATAATGGTCTATTCTATTCTATGTCGTTCATTCTAGGGACGGTACAGGGTGGTATAAATGTTATGGCGAGTGGCGACTATTGTTCTACTCCTGGCGGCTATAACGCAGCAGTTGAAAACATTGATTATTGTGCTATAAATAAATTTAATTTCGCAATTCAGGCGACGGGAGGATAAATGAAAAAGTCATTAATGAATAAAACAAAAAAAGGAGCAGCGTCATTCTACATGGTGGCATTTTCGACGTTGATTTTGATTATAATTGTAACAAGTTTTGCCGCTGTAATTATTTCTGAGGTGACACGTACTGCTAATGATGATTTATCACAATCGGCATATGATTCAGCTTTGGCGGGGGTAGAAGATGCTAAATTGGTAGCTTACAATTATCAAAAGTGCGTTAGCGAAGAAAGTGCTGAATCTAATGCGTGGTGTGAACAAATCGTGAGTTCTGTGAAGGCGGATAATGCAGAATGTGATATGGTAGGTAGTATTTTGGGAAGACAAGTCGAGGCCGACGGTGGAGTGTTGATACAGGAATCGTCAACGTCAGCTAATAATATGGCTCAGGCATACACTTGCGTAAAGGTTAGTTTGGCTTCGGATATTGTTTCGAGTTTAAATTCTTCCAATCCGATGAGGGTAATTAAAACAAAATTTGAAGACGGAGTAGCAGAAAAAGTCAGAAGGGTTAATATTCATTGGTTCTCGGATTCTAATGCTAATAATGATCAGCAAAATTATGGGGATTTTAATGGTAACAATGTGGCGTTTACTGATAATAGCAAGACCGCCATACCTCCAACAATTTCTATTTCGATGCTGCAAACCGCAGTAGAATTTGAGTTGAATGATTTTACAGAAGTAGGGGATAACGAAACTGATCGAGGCACATTATATTTGGTACCAACAGATAAAGAGGAAATTGCTAGTGGCGGTAATGAAACTTACGTGGCTAGTTATAGTTATGGCGTCAACCACATAGGTGCGTCCGGGTTTGTAGAGTCTAATAATGAAAAGGCTAAGAATCTGCCGTATGCTGTGTATTGCCAGAGTGATGGCGATTACGTTTGTTCGGCGGCGATTGATATTCCTGACCCGATAGGCGGAACAAGAAATCCAGATACTTTCATTTTCGTGGTATCGTTACCGAATGGTGCTCCAGCTACTGATTTTTCGTTAGATTTTGAGTGTGCTACTGGTGATGTGTGCTATAGGTATACGGTCGTGAATGAAGATGGTACGGAAGAAGAAGTTGAGTCAAATATGGCGAAATTGGATGGCGTTCAGATTAAGATTGATTCGACTGGTCGGGCTAATGATATGTATCGTAGGGTGGAAGTACGTTTAGAGGGTGAGTCGGAATATCCTTTGTCTCTGATGGGGCCACTGGAGCTGTTGGGTGAAAATCAGAATGAAATGCTTTTTGAAAAAAATTACGCAGTGATTAGTGAATATGATTTTTAAAAGTTTTATTAAGCGATTCTGGTGTTATTGACAAGAGATTGAACATGCTATATAATATATAGCATATCGTGGGGTAGAGCAGCCTGGTAGCTCGTTTGGCTCATAACCAAAAGGTCGCTGGTTCAAATCCAGCCCCCACAACCAATTTACAATCAGTCTTTGATTCAACCTGAGTTACCCCCCTAACTCGGGTTGAATTGAGGGCTGATTATTTTTGTTTTTTATTAATAACTAAGCCTTTAGCTGCAATTTTAATTGCGTAGTCGTAACCATTAATGGAATGTGGTGTACTGGCTATCTCAAGAGCGGTTAAACCATGTCTAACTGCTAAGGACAATTCAGTGGCCATAAGACTGGCTTTAGGGGCGACGATAGTAGCGCCAATTATGTGATTGCTTTTATCAGTAATAAGCTTAACAAATCCATGGTGGAAGTTCTCGATATGACTGATGGCTAAGCTGTCAAAATCTACGACACACTTTTTGTATTTGCGATCACGTTTGGCGAGATCGTATTCGTTTAGGCCGACTATGGCTACTTCGGGGAAAGTATTGACGCAGCGCACAAAACCTTGATAATTGAGAGTATTTTTAGATTTGGTAAGTAAAATATTAGCGAGAGCTAAGCCTTCTTGACGGGCCCTTTCGGTAGATGAATCTTGGCCTAAACAATCGCCAATGGCGTAGATGTTTTTGGTAGAAGTTTGAAAACATTTGTCTACCGTAATGCCAGTAGCCTGGTATTTAATATTGGCATTTTCGAGGCCACATTCTAGGTTAGGCTGGCTGCCGGTAGCGAGCACAATCGTGTCTACCCGTACGGCTTTTTCGGAATTCTCGTTGCGAAAGATAATGCGTTTACTGATTGCGTCTTCTTCTAATGCAACTACGCGACAGCTTGGTAAAACAGTCATGCCGAGCTTCTGAGTGAAATAGCTAGATAAAGTATTGCCCGCCTCAATGTCTTCGTGGGGTAGTATGTGGTCTGCCATTTCGAAAAGAAGAGTTTTAACTCCTAGTTCGGCAAAGTACTCGGCAATTTCGCATCCAGAAGCGCCTCCACCCACTACGGCTACGACTTTCGGTAGACGACGTACCTTGATGGCAGTTTCTGGCGTAAGGTAATCAATGCTATCGGTGCTGGCAATTTCGAGAACTTTGAGTTTGGAGCCAGTAGCAATAATGAAGTATTCTGCAGTATATTTTTGCTCGTTGACGGCAATAGTGTGCTTGTCTAAGAAGTTAGCAAAACCTTTGATGCAAGTGACACCTTCCTGCTCGTAGACTTGCTTATTATTGCCGCCAGCTTCTACTACGACTTTTAATTGTCGAGCTGAAACCGTGGGGAAATTAAAATGCAATTCTTGATTACTAAGTTCAGGATATGAAAGCATTTTGCGATATGCGTGTGAAAAATCGAGGGCTACGGCGTAAGGCAAATCGCGAGTGTTTAAATTGGCTCCACCAAAGAAACGCCCTTCTACAATAGCTACACGTTTTTTGCGTTTAGCTAATTCTATTGCAGCAGCTGATCCGGCTGGTCCACTGCCAATGACTATATATTGAAAATCGTATTTTTTTCCCATCTTTATAATATTGTATCACGATTTTTGTAAACATAAGCTAAATCAGCATTGTATTTTTTTAATTCTTTAGAAATAGCCCTAGTTAAATCTTTATTAGTGATAAGTTTTTTGGTTGATAAAGTCTTGGCGGCGTCATTTACAGATTTCTCGATGAAGATTTTAGCAGCTCCTGCTGGGATACCGATGGCCTTAGCATCGATTTTCAGTTCTCTAATTATAGTTTTGGTATCTAGTGTGCTCATAGTGAAAAGAATCCAAATATTATGATTAATATACCGATTATGATATAGGTTAGGCTGGTAAAGAAGCGGATAAATTGTTTATTACTAACTCTAGCTTTTTGGATGTTTACAAGATTGTATCCGTGATTCATGGCTATATGTAGTACGATGAGTGGAATTATTTTAATGAGAACAAAACAGAGGCTTAGGATTGCTCTAACGAATGCAGAATCGCCTATTTTCATGATTTCGGCGACAGCGACTATGTAAATCGGTAAGGAAAATACTAATTCGGGTAGGCTTGAGACGAATCCAAGGACGAATGCGTCCGAGCGAGTTTTAATCATTCTGGATTTATAATCGAACTCTTTGGCTAGTCGTCGCGAAATGAAAAGCTTAGTGCCTTGGCCTTTGCGGTAATAACAAAAAGGAAAGATAACTCCTAATGCAATCATGACGCCAGCAACAATCCACCCTAGCAGGTTATCGGTAAAAGCGGGTGCAATATAAAGAGAGGATATTGCTAGATAAAGTAGGATGAAAATAAGTGCGGTGGAAGTTTCGGCGCCTAGAATGAAGAATAGACTGGCGTTTGAAGTGTTTTTGCGGGAGTACTTACCATAAGAATAATGAGAGAACAACAAAAAAACACTAGGCGTTAGTTGTAGAAGAGCCATGATGAGCATAGACAGTATTAAAATTCCCGCAGAGGTGAAAACGCTCATGTTTCAATTTTAACATAAAAGGGGTTGTAATTCTAGGATGATTGTGATAGTTTTTGCGACATGAAAAGTTTTATACTCATTTGCGGAATAATACTAGGCGCCACTTTGGGTTTAGGTGGTCAAGCCTTGGCGGATGACTCGGTCTATTTGGGAGATGATGGACTTCCCGACTTGTACATTAAGGCCGTAAATCCGGGGTATACTGTGGATGGGGTGGGAAATGTCGGAGAGTTTATTGAGATTGCCAGAAAAGATTCCGACGCTTCGCTTTCGCTCGCTGGAACCGCTGTCAGCTATACTAATACAAGCGGGAATAGTTCGATAATATTTGAGTTTCCCGAGAACAGCTGGATGACTGGCGAGACCCTCCTCCTTCGTTTGGCTAGCTCTCCAGGTGCGGAGCTAGCCGCCGTGAATTATACCAAAACTCTGGCTTTAAAAGCGGGTATAAGGCTTGAACGTAGTGGGAAGGTAGTGGATCAAGTTTGTTGGACCGGGAAGGATGGTTGCGAGACGGAGTTTAAATCTAGTAATCCTACTACTTTAGTGAGGGATAAGCTGACTAATACGTTTGAGCACATGAGTGAATATGAGCCGGTATACGATAGGGAGAGTTACCGGGTGGATGAAGATACTGATAAGGGTATGGCGGTAGTGAGCCAATGTAAGGGGTTAGAGTTTTCGGAGATTTTAAGCTATTACGAAACGTCACAAACGGAGCAATTTATCGAATTTCACAATAGTGCTGCGGAGCAAATCTTGTTGGATGGTTGTAAAATCCGTTATAAGAATAAAACGTATGATTTAGCGGGGATAGTGCGGGCTGATGAATACAAAGTGTATAATCCGGAGTCTTTTAGTTTAACAAAGAACCCCACGAATAGCAACTTGTTAGAAATAATCGACGTGAATGGTGTCGTGGTGGACGCTTTGGAATATCCGAATGGACAAAGAAAAGGTACATCATATGCATTGATTGGATACAATGATGATGGAGAGGAGCTGTGGCATATTACTTATGCGCCAACACCGGGTCTGCCAAATAATTATCAGGAGTTTAAGACTTGTGAGGCTGGAAAAGTATTAAATCAAGAAACTGGAAACTGCGTAAAAGCGACAGCGGTCACCGAGAAAGTGTGTAAGGAGGGATACTATCTGAATATTTTAACTGGACGATGTAAGAAGCAAGAGGAAAAAACTGAAAAAGTTTGCAAAGAAGGATATTATCTTAATCCAGAAACGAATAGGTGCCGTAAAATTGTTGAAAATAACGGGGCAGATTATAGTCTTACCCCAGAAAACCACGAAGAAAAATCCTCGTTTGTGGCTTTGTATGCGGTATTGGGCGTGTTGGGGCTTGGGCTTGTGTATTTGGTGTACGAGTTTAGGAAAGAGATTCTGAAGCTTTTTCGTAAAGTCTTTCTAAAATCTCATTAAAGACAGCTTCGCGTGACTGACTGCCGTCGATTCTGATTAACAAATCTAGAGCCTCATAATGTCGTAAAACTGGGACAGTCTTTTCGCGAAATTCTTGTAGGCGAGTTTCTAAGATACCTAAGTCTTTGTCGTCGGCGCGATCTCCGCGATCGCCGATTGTTTTAGATGCATTGAAGCGTTCTTTGGCGTCGGATTCTGAGATTACTAGCACGATGGCGGCTTTAATTTCGTGGTCGGCACCTTTAGCTACGGACATAACTTGATCTTCTTCTCCAGACCAGCGACCGATGGAGGATAATACTAGTGGTTTGCCAAATAAGTCTCGTCGTTCGAAATAGGGAAGGACCCAATCGTAAAATATGTTGGTAGGAATTAGGCTGCCGTTGCCTGAAAGGTCTTGGTTGGTTTCTTTTTCCATAGCTCGGATAATCATGCCGGATGAGAGAAATTCGGCACCTAGAGCTTCGGCTAGTTTGATTCCTTGTGTATCTTTACCGGACATGGGCAGGCCAAAGATATTAATAGAGCCAGAACCAAGCCATTTTTTGATTAATTCAATCTTATCTTCCATGTGTATATTGTAACATATTGATGGAGGTAGAAGTCGTTGGAAATATGAATTAGCACTCTTTACATTTTAGTGCTAATTTTGTATAATACAGTTATGGAAATAACAGAGAGACAGAAAGCGATTCTGTGTCAAATAATTGAAGAATATGCAGAGACGGCTTCACCCGTAGGGAGCGTAACGTTGGCGAAGCTTTTTGGTGTTTCTCCGGCGACTATTCGTGCCGAAATGGCCAGACTTGAGGCTTTCGGGCTAATTGCTCAGCCGCATACTTCGGCCGGACGGGTGCCTACGGATGCTGGCTATCGTTTTTACGTGAATAATCTTGAAGATCAAGATGAACAACTGCCGGCTTTGCAAAAAGGTACTCATGTACTTGAAGTGAGGGTAGGTGCACAGTCGCGAGCGGATGCCGCTATTAGGGGTGCCGTGGATGCTCTTGTGGAGCTAACTGGTAATTTAGGTTTAGCTACTATTGATGGCCAGTTGTATCTGGCTGGAATGTCGAGACTTTTTAATCAACCGGAGTTTATGGATAATAGGAGAGTGCAAGCAGTAGCTAAGCTGTTAGATAATCTTGAGCCATGGCTTAGGGAAGCTGCTCCTGGGGAGCCCCTAAATATCTTTATTGGCCATGAGAATCCGATTGGTAGAAATTCGGAAGTATCATTAGTGGTTTCTAAATTTCGTTCGCCTTATTCTGATCGTAGCTATATTGGGGTGCTTGGGCCGACAAGACAAAATTATTCAAAGGTGATGGCGCTAGTGCGTCACGCTGGCAATATGTTGGAGGATATATTATGAAAAAGAAGACAGAAGATACAAAACTAATCGATGAGCTGACTGCGGATTTACAGAGGACGCGGGCGGATTTTGAGAACTATCGCAAACAAATTGAAGCACAAAAAGAAAATGAGAGGAAAGCTACGCGCTTGGCTACTGTTTATAAGGTTTTGCCGTTATTGGACGATTTAGATCGAGCGATTGCTAATTATCCAGAATTAAAAGCACTGGAGAAATCTTTACAAAAAACATTTGATGAGTTGGGATTAGTAAAAATTGATTCGTCGGCGGGGACAGAATTTAATCCAGATTTATGTGAGGCTGTAATGGTGGAAGGCGAAGGTGAAAAGGAAGTGGTTTCTGAGACTTTGAGGTCTGGGTATTATTACGAAGATGAAGTTTTGAGGCCGGCGATGGTGAAAGTGCGTCGGGAGTCTTGAACTTTTAAGGGAAAAATGATAAAATAATAACAAATTTAAAGGGAAATGTAATATGTCTGAACATAAATTAGCGCTTGAAAAGCGTGAACTAATTGGGAAAAAGGTTAAAGCATTAAGAGCGAAGGGGATGATTCCTTCGGTGGTTTATGGTGGTAAAAAGCCATTAATGATGGCTTCTGATTATGTGGCTACAGAGAAAGTTTTAGAGGTTGTAGGTTATCATTCGCCTCTTGATCTTGATATGGACGGCAAAAAGCAGATGGCTATTGTGAAGAATGTGGCAATTGACCCAGTTTCTCGTAAGATTGTTAATGTGGAATTCCAGGCTATTTCTGCTAAGGAAGCCGTGGAAGCGACTACTCCGGTTGAGATTGTGAATTTTGAAGCTTCTGAGGCATCAAAAGTTTATCATTTTGCATTGACTCAATCGATTGAAGAGCTTGAAATCAAGGCAAAGCCAGCCGATTTGCCTGAAAGATTAACGATAGATGCGTCTGGCTTGAAAGATGTGGAAGATAAATTGACAGTTTCTGATATTGAGTTGTCGAGTGGTGTAGAATTTGCAGATAAGGAGCTGGATAAGGAGCAGGTAGTGGCTTCGCTTTATGATCCAGCTGTAGAAGCGGAAAAGCGTGAAGTGGAATCCGTCACGGAGCCTATTGAAGAACCTGAATCCGAAGGTGAAGCGGAAGCAGAGTCCGAAGCAAAGCCAGAAGCGGAAAGCTAAGTTATTTCAAAGCGTTGGCGTTCGCGATAAGCCTGTCAAGAAAAGCTTGGCGGGCTTTTTCGGTGTTGCGATTATCGCCTGCCCAGGCAAATAAAGCTGGATCTTGCAAGGCGCGCGCAAAAGAAAAGGTGACTGGCCATGGGAAGGCCCCATTGGCTATAATTGCGGCGAGGTTAGAAGTAGCTTGGTCGGTGGTCTGGCCGCCAGAGAGAAAGACGACGCCGGCGAGTGATTCTGGCACATGGCTTTTTAATACTTTAGCAGTAGCTAGCCCCACTTCCTCTGGAGTGGATTGAGTAGGGTATTGTTTACCTGCTAGAACCATATTGACTTTTAATATACATGCGCGCAGATTAACGCTTGATTCTTCGAGTTTGGTAAATAAACAGTCTAGAATTTTACTAGTGATAAAGGATGATTGATCTAAATTGTAGTTGCCATCATAAACGACTTCTGGTTCTACAATAGGTACAAGGCCTGCAGATTGGCATTTTTTGGCATATTCGGCTAAAATGCGGCAGTTTTCCTGGATTGCCATGTCTGTAGGAGTAATGATATCTCCTTTCTCGTCAAGACGAATTTCGAAGGCTGCTCTCCATTTTGCAAAGCGGAGTCCGGCATCGTAGTACGATTTTAATCTTTGGTCGAGCTCTTCGAGGCCTTTGGTATAGGTTTCTTCGGAATTGTCAAATTGGGTGAGGCCTTGATCTACTTTAATGCCTGGTATGATGTGGCGGGAAATTAGGAAGTCGACAAAGTTTCTACCATCGTCGGCGAGTTGATGTGTGGTTTCATCGAAGAGGATTACGCCGTTGACGTATTTTTCGAGATCTGGCGTGGTGAAGAAAATGTTTCGATAATCACGCCTATTATCGTAGGTATCATCGATGTTTAGCTGTTCGAATTTTTTGTGGATACTGCCACCAGATTCATCTGCGGCTAGGATACCTTTGCCGGTTAGCACGAGGCTAGCGGCATTTAATTCGATGTCATTATCGGAGTTTGATTTAGTTGAGAGTTCTTTTAGCTCATTTATGGATAAGACGGAGTCGAGTCTGGAGTTTTCGACATTCGCACGGGCCATTTTCAGGCTTTTTTCTACTGATTCTCCAAGCACGAAGCTTCCTACAACGGTGGCGGCGGCAATAGAATATAGGGAAAGATGAGTCATTCTATCTATACGATCTACTGAGAGGTGCTCGGTGATTTTGAGGTAAGAAATGTTTTTTTCGGTTAGATAGATGGTCTTTTCGGGCGGAATCTCGGGTAATTGAATCGCGTGGGTTTGTTCCGAAACTGGGGTGGTGGTTTGCTCCATGAAGATTAAATTGGCTCGTTCGATTAGGCTGTTTGAGTATTGATTTTCTAGGTTTCTAAGATAAAGAATTAATTTGGTTTGTCTGGATTGATTTAGGTAAGTATTGATTTTGCCCGTGGTCTCTGAATTAAGCTCGGCTGAACGATCGATAAAAAGATAGTCGTAAGATGTGGTGGGTGGGTTAAATGTGGTGGGCTTGAAATCGGTGGGAGTGAGATAGCATACGCCATTATCTGATACTAAGATGTAACGGTGAATTTCGGTGGGATTTTGGGTTTCGAGTTCATTGTCAGTAAAAGCGATGGACTGATCAGCGACGGAAGCGTCTAGCCCCATTTTTTTGAAAACTTCTAACGAGATTGCGGCGCCACCGAGGCTACTGCCGCGATTAAAAAAGTGGTGCTCGCTTGCATTGAAACTGAGGTCAAGCCAGGCTGTGCCGGATTTGTCGGTTTCGAACTTCTCCGTTCTACTGTCCAGATTAAGGTAAACGTCTTTTAAGACGTTGCCCACTACCAAAATATTCATGGTTTAATTATACATCAATAAGCATAAAAAAATAAGAGCAAGCTCTCATTTTTTACTTTTTTTGTGCGGGCATGGAGGGGAGGGCCCTCAGGCATCCACCCCCATAAAAACTAAAAACAACCATAAACGGTTGTTTTTACTTTTTTGGTGCGGGTATGGAGGGTCGAACTCCAATCCTCAGTTTGGAAAACTGATATACTAACCGCTGTACTATACCCGCATGGGGTGGGATATGGGAATCGAACCCACGACCTTCTGGACCACAATCAGACGCTCTAACCATCTGAGCTAATCCCACCGAGAAACATTATATCAATATTGTCTTATTTTGGCAAGAGAAGGAAAGCGACTGTGCCAGCGGCGGCGCCTAAAATAATTGTTAGAATGATAGTGATAATTAAGCCGATATGAGAATCTTTTTCGGGTTTGTTGATAATCGTGACTGGACCCTTGGGCTCTTCTTTGGGGGTGTCGACCTTTTTCTGATAGACATTTTTAGAAAGGGGACGCTTAGTAACTTTGTCTAGATTGATGAATGGAGATTTAGGCGTCTTGTATTTGGATTTTGTAGATGTCGATTTGGTCTTTTGGACGGTAGGTGCAGTTTGTTTTTTGGCTTTATTGCCGACTTTTTGGGCTTTTGCTTTTGCGGGTGATTTTTCCGGTGTGGCGATTTTGCTGTTATCATTTAATGGGCGTTTTGGGGTGTCGGTATTAATAAATTTAGGGGAAAGATCTTCGATTACGCCAAGCTCAACTTTAGAAGGAGTGTGTGCATTAAAATTAACACTATTAATGGGCTGCTTTTCGGCGCGGACAACACGGTGCGTGGTGTTTACCTTTTTGGTAGTTTTTACGACCTGTTGGCGGCTAGGGGTAGCCTTCATGGTTTGTTTTGGTGGCACAAAATCTATGTAACGTCTATTCATGCTTGCACTTTCTTAGCTATTTCTATTATATCAATAAATTCATGCAAAATCAAACTAGCTCCACCCACTAGTAGGCCATTTACGCCGGGAATCGTAAGATATGCGCCGGCATTAGACGGGGAAACGCTTCCGCCAAACAGGACGCTGACTTTCTCGGCTGATTCTGGACCGTAGGTATCACTTAAAGTTTGGCGAATTATATTAATGACTTCTGAAATTTCGTCTGGGGAGGCAAGTTTGGCACCTTTGACACTAGAGATGGCCCAAACTGGTTCGTAGGCGATGATTACTTTGGATAAATTGTCATCTGCGACTTCGGCGAGCCCGCCTAGCAGTTGATCTTTAATGACGTCGGCGGTTTCCCCAAAAGCTCTCTCTGATTCGATTTCGCCGATGCAGAGAATTGGCTTGATTTTGTTTCTTAAGGCGGCGGCTACTTTTTTCTGGATAGTTTTGTCGTCTTCTTTGAAAACGTAGCGACGTTCGGAGTGGCCAATGATGGCGTAATCTGCTAAACCCCTGAGTTGAGAGAATGAAACTTCTCCGGTGTAGGCTCCATAATCGCGATAAAAGCCGTCTTGTGCGGCGAGTTTGATTCTGCGACGGTCTACTTGTAAGGATAGTGGTTGTAATGCGAGCATAGAAGGCGCTACTACCACTTCTAGATTGCGGTAGTTTGGTAACGATTTGGATAATTTATGGAGATAAATAGAAGCTTCACCAACTGTAAAATTTAACTTCCAGTTGCCCACGACGTATGTTTTCATAAGCTTATTATACCTTAGTTATGATAAGTCAACAAGTGCTTAGTTGATGATGCCTAATATGCCTTTTAAGGCGAAAGCAGTATCTTCGTGATTTCTTACGGTGATGGTGTCAATACCCATTTCGACAACTGGATAATCGTTGCCGCCGGGTTGGGTCATGTCGCCGAAATAGAGTATATCTGATTTGTCTACGTTTAATTGTTCGAGTAAGTGTGTCATACCGAATGTCTTGTTCATGCCGGGAATAACGGCATTTATAGAGGTAGTGCCGGCGACTTCATACTCAAATTCTGGAGCTAATTCCTTGCATTTTGCGGCGATTTGGTCGCGTTTTTTATGGTCTGGATCCCAGGCGTATTTGGCCTTAGTACTAGCTTTTTGGCCGAGAGCCGAGAATGTGACTTGCGACAAGCGGTTTTCGATTATTTCATCTCCTGGAGTTAGCTTATCTTCTTCCCAGAGACCAAGTTCTCGTGCGGCTTGCTCGATTGTGGTGGTTATTTTGGCTATTTGTTCATCGGTCAATGGATAATTGTAAATTTCTGTCCATTCCTTCTTGATGGGGTCGTAACGGTAATATTGGGTGCCTTGAGCTACAAATAAGTGCAAGTGTGAGAGTTGTTCTGGGGTGGGGTTCGGTAAGCGATCCACGATTTGAATCATGAATTGGTCGAATTTCTGGCCGGAGATAGGGCAGATTTCGAAATGGTCGAGACATTTTAGCAAAAGCTCTGCGATTTCGTCAGTGATGGGTGTTTTGGCTACGTTGATTGTTTGATCAACGTCAAATGATAGTACTTTTTTCATAGTTTAATTGTAGCATGGATCAGCGGTGGTGTTGGTAATGATTTAGTTCCTGTGGGGAATTTAGTTTTGTTCGGATGGGGACGGATTCTGATCTTTGAGGAGGCAAGTTGACAAAAATAAGATAAGTGGTATAATTTATGAAAATTGGCCTCCAAAGATAGGAAGGGGAAAACTATGGAGGAGAACCTTACGAATTGGGAACGGCTTCAGAAGCTATTCCCTGGGATTGTTCTTCGTCAAGCGGTTTCGTTGCCTAGCGACGAGGAACCCATCGTGACTCAGGATCCCATTGCGGATTCTGAGCTACGTGAATGGGCAGCAGGCGTAGTCCTTCAGGACTTCGAGTTTTGCGGTGAGCTACAGCCGGTGTCAACTGGCGCCTATAAGGAGAGAGGGGTGTATAAGGTGGTGTACATCGTCACCGATTAGCTCCTTCTCCCTTCCCAAGAGCTCGGCTTCGGCCGGGCTCTTTTCGTGGGTATCAGTGTTTTGTGAATGATATAAATTAGCGTAAGCGTCAAAGAAGTGTTTCTCATATTGACAAAAAAGCTAAAGTGTGATAGAATGTAATCAGTCTAGGTTTTGGTGTGTTATCAAATAACAAGAAGACCATTAACAACCAAATCATCTCAGATTTCAAATGAAATCTGAAGCTATCCATTCTAACCTCCCTCCCAAAAAATATTGAAGAAAGGAGGTGCTTTCGATGAGGAAGCGCCGTGAAGAATTAGATTGGCTGTACTGCGATGATCCAGAGCAGGATGACGATGGAGTGTACACCAAGAGGGGCGAAGACCCTGAAGAAGATCACCTTGCTTTTGATGGCAAGGTGGAGGCCAAAGAGGTGTCTGATTCCTCTGGTGGCTATCTGCCCATCAATGGCGGCTACAAGCGTGTCGCTAAGCGGCGTGGTAGGGGATGCGTTCCCTACGTGCTTGCGGCCATCGTCGCAATTGCGACGCTTGGCGTCCTGGCGTGGGGGCTTAAGTCTTGTAGTGGTCTCGATAGCTCCTCGTTGCTTCGTGGCAGCATTGTCGCGAAGGCGGACGAGCTCGAGGACGCTATTAATGACCTTACTGTCGCGAAGGTCACGGAGGAGGAGCTTGAGGCTTTGACTACGGGTAAGTACAAGGACGTGTCTTGGGTTTTCCTGGATTCGTCCCTGTCGCCACAGGATAAGGCTCGTACCAGTAGGACTGGCTTTTCCGATGCGCTGACCTTCGGGTTTACTGCTTCGGATGAGTCAGGGCGATTCGCCGAGCTTGAGGAGGAAATCCTCCGTAACCCAGTATTTGGGGTTACCGTCGCGAACGCCATCAAGGATAAGAAGATTGGCAATAGGGCCATAGGTTCTTTTAATCCTTGGATGGCTGAGATGGTCAAGCTAAACAGCCAGCACGGAGTTGCCTATTGGCTGGAGAAGGACAGCCAGGATACGTTCTATGTCACGGACGAGTATCGTTGCTATGCGGCGACGCTCTGCACGTGGCTTGAACTCCTGATTTATCAGGGTCAGTATTCGTGGCAAACGGTCGAAAATTGGTGCCTCAATGGGGCGGCTAAGAATAATGACCGTGCCGGTGTGCCGGCTTCCTACCAGTATGCAAAAGACGCTATAGTCTATGCATACGTAGGTAAGGACGCTGCCAATACTGGCTCCGATTCCGGCTCTGGTTCTGGCAACAAGGCCATCAGTGACAAGGGACTTTTTGTTATTGGATTCAACATCCATGATAAGCGTCCCGAGTTCTATGGTGGAACGCCGGAGAATCCGACGCCTAGTGGGCCGACGACTCCGGTAACGCCGGACAATCCGAAGCCGAAGCCAGATCCTGACCCGAAGCCCGATCCTGACCCGAAGCCGAAGCCAGATCCTGATCCGAAGCCTGATCCCGATCCGGATCCTCCTTACAATAAGGACCCGAATGACGCTCCGACGACGTATACGGAGCCGAACGACGACCCTGGTCCTGGCCCTAGCACCAATAACGGGGTTGGGGCTACCGAGTCGCCTGCAGACCAGCCGACCAATTCCAATCACGAGAGTTATCCTGATTATCAGGACGACGTCAAGGAATTGGAAGAGATTAATCAATCTCAGTCGACAGGTTCTGAGCCGAGTACGCCATCCACGCCGGCGCCATCTCCAAGTACCAACGTGGACAACAACGGCGATTCGGGAACCGAGACATCGGCTCCCATCAATGAAGCCACACCCGTGGCACCTCCTGCAACGGAGGCTGGTTCGGGTGAGCCAATAAACTCTAGTCCAGGTGAGGCTTGGGAGGGCCCTACGGACTAGTGGATAGCTTAGCCCCATGCGTGGGGCTGCTCCTTTAGGGGGCTTTGAGCTGAAAGGCTCAAGGGTGGAGCCCATGGGTGGGACGCCCACGTACCTTAAAAAAGTCCGGCGGTGCAATCAATGCGCTGCCGGGCTTCACCCCATGATTTGAGACTGAGATGATTTGGCTGTTTAGACGAAAGTTAACAATTCGACTAGCAAGAATGAACTTAATCAATTATTAAGAAAGGATTATTATGAAAAAAGTTTATAAATCGGTGCTTAGCGTGTCTGCCGCAGCAGTTGTGCTTGCAGCTACGCTTACGCCTGTGCTGGTGAATGCTTGGGGCGATTCTAGCAATGGCCGCAAGAGCTACACTTTAGCGCAAATTAACAATGGTGATCTTGGTGACACCATTACGTTTAACTCGATTTCTAACGGTAAAATCGGGGATGAAAAGAATTTCGTGGGTGCCAAGGTAGCTGGTGCTTCTGTAGACACCTGGAATGCTAATACTATTGACGTAAAAGACGGTGAAACTTATACGATTCGTCTTTTCGTTCATAACAACAGCCCAAAGGGCATGGAAGCGATTGCAAAGGGTGTAAAAGCCACTTTCTCGATTCCTACTACAGTTGCTAAATCTCAAACGATTATTGGCTATATCGATTCTTCGAACGCTACCCCTAATCGTTATTGGGATGAAGTAACTTTGAATGCTAGTGAAAACATTTACCTCGAATACGTTAGCGGTTCTGCTAAATTTACTAATAACAAGGGCACTTTTTCACTTCCTAACGAAGTAATTACTTCTGGTGCAACCTTAGGTTATACTTCAATGAATGGTGAAATCCCTGGTTGTTATGAATATTCTGGTACTGTAACCATCGACGTGAAGGTGCATAGTTCGGTAGCCGCTAAGGTTTCGAAGCAAGTTCGCATTAAGGGTACTAAAACTTGGGGCGAATCTGTAGAAGCTAAGGTTGGTGATGAAGTAGAATATCAAATTGAATATGTTAACTTGCTATCTGAACAGGTCAAAGATGTAATGATTAGGGACGTGCTTCCTACTAACGTTGAGTATGTAAATGATTCTACGTATCTTTACAACTCAAATTATCAGAGTGGCGTACTACTAAAGGATAATACTCTTACTACGACTGGTATCAATATCGGTTCTTACAATGCTAAGGGTAATGCTTACGTGCGCTTTACTGGTAAAGTAGTAGATAAGTCTATGGCTTGTGGCAATAACCAGTTAGTTAACTGGGCAAGTGCTACTGTGTCTGGTTCTACTATTAAGAATGCAGTCTATAAAGACGATGCATCTGTAATGGTAAACAAGGATGATGAGATTTGTAAAAAGACTCCTGATCCAGATCCAACTCCGGATCCAGACCCAACGCCTGATCCAGATCCAACTCCGGATCCAGACCCAACGCCTGATCCAGATCCAACTCCGGACAATCCAGGCGAAACTCCTACGGTTATCGTGAGCACTGGTCCTGAAACTATTGTATCTGGTGCAGTTGGTGCCGGTTCTGTGGTGACCACTCTTGGTTACTACATTGCTAGTCGTAAAAAATTAATGTAAAAGTGACCGCTTTCGTTAGAGTGGGAACTTAAAAAAGTGAGCCGGGCTTTAAGCCTTGGCTCACTTTTTGTCTTATTGATTCGGGAAGATTTTCGGACCAGTAGATTGGTTTTTTTTAGTTTTTAAAAAATGTTTATGTTATAATGGTGATATATATGAATTCATCACGTGATAATTGTTTTGGTTTGATGAAAAAACTCATTCATAGAGGTGCAGCTGTTTTTACGGCTGTGGTGGTTTTTGGTGGATTAATATCGGTAATAGGAAATGTATTGGTACCGAGTGGTGAAGCTTGGGCAGAGTATGGTGGTACCTGGAAAGGTTTACCGGATTGCAAGGATGGTTGGGAAATATTAGAGAAGGTTGAAAAACGTACAGGCCAGAGAGCGGATAAACCAGAGGGTGATGTTGCTGGTTATTATGTTGATGTAAAGTGCGCAGCGACAAACAAGACGGTGAAAAATGTTTTTGCTGCACCAGAAGATATGCCAAATAACCATGACGACAATGGAGTAAAGTGTATTATTATTTCTTTAGCCCAAGGCAAGGCCGTGTCGTGTGATGGCACCGTTGGTCAGCTTTATACGGGAGAAGTGCCTGAGGATGCAATTGAGGAGGCGAGAAAAAAGGCTGAAGAGAATAAGCGATATTGTTGGGATAATTCGGGTAGCTTGGGTTGGCTAATATGTCCAATTATAGAAGGTGCGAGTTCAGCCCTTAGTACTATTTATGAAAATATTATAGAGCCATTCCTCGTTATTGATCCCGCCCTGATTGATGATTCGGATTCGAGTGGGGTATATATAGCTTGGAGTATTTTTAGGAATATAGCAAACTGGATATTTGTAATATTGCTACTTGCTGTAATCTTTTCACAAATTACTGGCTGGGGAATTGATAATTATGGAATAAAGAAGATATTGCCGAAGTTGATTGTGGCTGCTATTCTTATTAATCTTTCTTTTGTAATTTGCCAGTTGGCAGTTGATTTATCTAATATATTTGGGAATGGCTTGAATTCAATGCTTACCGGAATAGCTGCTCAGGTAAACGCGCAGGCTTCTTCTGCGTCTGCCTATTTTAGCTCTTTGGTTTATGTTGTGGCTGCGGCTCTTGGAATTGTGGTTGCTGCTGGAGCGGCAGGTGCAGCGTTTTTGACCGTTACGACGTTGATAGGTAGTGGCTGGGCGATAATTGTGCCAGTTCTAATGAGCCTTGTGTCTGCCTTATTGTCTGTATTATTTATGTTTGCAGTTTTAATCGTGAGAAAGGCTTTGGCTGTATTATTGGTCGCGGTCGCGCCACTGGCTTTTGCTTCTTATATCTTTCCCAATACAAAGAAAATCCTTTTTGATAGGTGGTTGAGTATATTTAAGGGGGTATTGCTGCTGTATCCATTGGCTGGCCTTTTGATTGGTGGCGGACTATTGGCGTCGGTGATTATTGTGACTACGGCGCAGGAGGGGAGTGTAGATGCATCTAGTGATGTGCAGCTATTCTTTACATACCTAGGTGGAGTATTGTTGCAAGTAGTTCCTTTCTTCTTCTTGCCTTCTCTGTTTAGGAAATCTCTTAGTGCTGTTGGTGATATCGGTAATAAGATTACTGGATTTGGAAGGGGTGTCAATGCTGGACTTTCTAAGCGAGTCAATGAAAGTGAAGGCATAAGGGCTTGGCAAGCTGAGCAGGCGGCTGGAACGCCTAATGGATTACGCGAAAGAGTAGCGTCGGCGATGGCTGGAAACAAAAGATTGCCAGGTGGTCAAATAGCAAGAAATGCTCTTGCACGCAGTAGGATGAAGCACGAGAGAATGACGTCAATGCTGGGCGCTTATGATGCGATGTTTGGTAAGGATTATTTATTGCAAGCTGAGACAGCTAACGAGATGAAGCGCATAACGTCTTCTGGTGAAATTAATAATTTGGGATTCAATCCCAAGACTGAAGAAATTACTGACGAAAAAGGCCTTGCGGCTGGATTTCGGAAGGCTTTGCGGAAAAATGACGCAGCTGGGATACGAGCTTACACGGACGCATTGGCGACAAAGGGAAGTGCTGGAAGGCAGGCGATTCAAGATATTTGGGATAAGGAAGTGGAGACTGGGACCGTAACAGGGTCTGCAGCGAAAACTTTTGCTGATAATGTTTTGTCGAATCATGCAGACTTTAAAGTGACTAATGATAGTATGTACGAGTTAGCAAAAGGTGTTAATAGTAAGCCTGAGGAGAGTCTTAAGACGACTGAACAATGGCTTCAAGATAATGGAACAGCATTAGTTGATAACGTTACGGCGGCGTCTTTGGGTAGTATGGATGATAAGGAATATAAGAGAATAATTAGATTGGCTCAATCGCATCCTATAATCCGAGAATTGGCAAATGAGGCATTGACGGGTCCAAACATTGCAAGTATAAATGCTCAAAGAGTGAAAGAGCTGAAAGATCTTGCTAATGGGTCTACTCCTCCTACTTCGACTACTTAATATATAAAAGACGGAGATTAATTTTTGTCGTTCATATCGAATTGGTTGGCACCATTTGAGATTAGCTGGTTTAGATTACATGGTCGAATAAACAAGCAATGGTTAGCGGGCCGACGCCGCCGGTGGGGGGCGTGATGGCGGCGAGGTCGGTGCGGGCGCGGACGTCGCTGGAAAGGTCGCCTTTTAGGACGCCGTTTTCGCTGGCTGTGCCGGCATCTACAACTACGGCACCAGGCTTAATCATTGAGCTATTGATTAAGCCTGCTACGCCGGTAGCCGTAATAATAATATCGTATTGGTTGAGCATTGTAAGGTTGGAACCACGGTGGAATAAATTTACATTAAGCCCAGAATCACTAAACATTTTAAATAATGGAGCGCCTACGAGTTTTCCGCGACCAACGATGGCGATTTTCTGATTTTTTAATTCGATATTATAGCCGGTGAGAAGCCAGTTAATAGCAGTGGCGGTGGCTGAATCGTAATTGGCGTGTTCGCCTAGGCCATCTACGTCTTTTTCAGGTGCGATTAGATTACAAAGTTCATCGGTGCGTTCTTTTTCCTGAATTGGAAGCTGAATGATAATACCAGAAACTGATGGATCGCTACTAGCACGAATGATTTCTTCTTGGAGGGCGTCAGAATTTTGTGCACGATAGTCAATCACTTCTACGCCGATATCTTCGCCGTATTTAATTTTAAGATTGACATATTTAAGAATGACAGGGTTATCACTATCGCGAAGAATGAGAAGTTTAGGTTTTTTAGCCATTTTGCGGATTTGCTGGGCTTGACGTTCTTTGATGAAGCCGGCCAGTTCGCGACCATCTAAGATCTTCATTGGATCTCCATAGGTTCTTGTTCGAGCCAATAACCAAATTTGTCGTAGACTTTGCCAACTATTTCACTACGAGCGGCTTTTAGATCATTATAACCTTTGGCGGATTCATTGATGAGAACTAGTGGGGCTTTGTCGCTAACGCGCATCCCATGTAAGAGCGCGCCTTTAAGACCAGCTTGTTCGATTAGCCAACCGGAATTGATTTTGTTGCCATCTTTGCCGTGATAAACTGGGTAACCTTTGGATTCGGCTAGCTTGGCATCGGCATCGTTTAGGTAGATATTTTTAAAGAATGATCCGGAACTAGCTTGGCTTAAAGGGTCTGGCAATTTGCTGTCACGGATATCGCTTACGATTTGACGGATGCTCTGAGGACTGTAATCGGTAATATTGTTGGCTGATATGTATTGCTCGATAGAATTATAAAATGGGCGAGACATTTCGCCAGATCTAAGATGGAGGGTGAGAGAGATAACGAAATAGCGATTTTTGTCGGTAGTATTTAGAATGCTTTTGCGATAGGAAAAATGAAGATCGGATTTTGAGAGGGTTTTATAAGTATGGTCAGTGGTGTCGTAAACTTCGATTTCGACTAATGTATCTGCGATTTCTTGGCCGTAGGCTCCGATGTTTTGGACTGGAGCTGCGCCAGCTAGGCCAGGTATTTTGCTCAAAGCTTCAATCCCAGTGAGGTTTCTTTTGCAGGCGTAGTCGACGACATCGTCCCAGTATTCGCCACCCATCACTTTAATATAAATCGTGGAACGACTAGGCACCTCTTTTTCGGACACACTTGAGGCCGTTCGGCCAAGCTTATGGTCCTCAAAAGAGGTACCTGAGTCGCTCTGTGACTCATATTTAGATTTAAGGATGTCTGTCGGTGTCTGGGTAATCTCGATGCCTTTCATGCGGTTAATGATGATGACGCCGTTAAATCCTTCATCGTGACCGATGGTGTTGGCGCCGTAGCCAAGTACGAAAGTAGGCAAATGGGCTTGTTCGGCAAAGCTATAAGCATCAGCAACTTCGTCGTGGTTTTCAACTTCAATTACGTAGCGTGCTGGACCGCCAAGTCGCATGGTGGTGAGACTGGAAATTAAGATATTTTCATTAATCCTCATGAGTTGATTATAGCATGAGAAAAGAGTTTTTAAAATGAAAGGAGAGGGGGTTGAAAGTGGTTTCTATGCTATAATTATATTATGAAGAAAAAGTGTAGAATTCTGTGTTGTGCGATGACCGCGTTTTTTTGTCAGCCAATTCTAAATGTGGTTGCAATTTCTGAAGATCAGGAAGCTATGATTGTGAAGCGTTGTGATGCTATTAAGGAGGATCTTAGAACGGTGCAACGCGATGACGCTAAATCTAGAGTGCATTTAGGTACTTATTATGATGATATTTTGTCGAATTATATAACACCACTAAATGTAAGGTTAGTTGAAAAAAATCTTTCTAATGCTGGTTTTATTGATAATCAGAATGAATTTGTAAAAACGAAGACTACATTTGTAAATGATTTTACTAAGTATCAACAAATGCTTGAAGAGCTAGTAGCGATGGATTGTAAAAATGAACCGGAAAAGTTTTATGATGAATTGGTGAACGTTCGGCAGCGACGCAAGACTATGGAACAGGATGTATTAAAAATGAGGCGTTTAATATCTGAGCACATTAGCTTAGTGGAGAGCATGAGGAATAAACTATGACAGAAGAGAGAAAGCGTAGCAGAAGTAGGAAACTAACAAATGGGGGTAGGAATCTCGTTCTATTGGGTGTATTTTCTACGATTGTAGCGCTGACGACGACGGGTATTTCTTTAGCGGTCTATCATAATTCTGGCGATATATATCTCGACCGCTCGCGCCCGGGTTATTTGCCTGATGAAGAAGAAATTGAAAGTGAGGACGTAGAAGAGGAAGAATATGATTTTGGTAAGATTGAGACTTTGGATGCTGAAACGGTTGAGGTGTATCTAGAGAATCTGAATGCGGAGGCGAGGTCGCTTGATGAGTATAGTGATTCATTTGACGCAAGTGCGTTGTCGGATGAGAAGCTAGGTATTTCTGAGTAGGTTAGCTATTGATTTTTTTAGGAAAAGCATTATACTTGAAATTAGCATGGATAAAAAGCGCAAGCAACATGGACAAAAACTGAAGGTTTTTGGAGTAGTTTCGCTAATAGCGTTAGCTGTTGGGGGCACGTTGGCGACCGTGGGGATGTCGCGGGCGGTGAAAGAAATTCATGGAATTGAAATGTCTAGGACGCCCGATGCGATTCTAGCGAGCGCGGGCGTGGATGATGGCAGTGAGGTAACACTTAATGTCATTTTTTTTGACCAGCTGGCTGATGAATGTGTAAATATTTATGATTTAGATCAAAACCAGGCTTTGAAAGTTCGTCAGTTTGAGTGGTCTGAATGTGATTATTATAATAGTAAGCTAGAACAAGGCTTGGTGGATTATTATCTAAATGACGAATTTATGCCAGTAGGACTGGGTGGCTCGTATATAACGAATCGTGGTATGGCGGATCTTTCAAGATGGTATTCAAATGTGGATGGTAAGAGTCAAAGCTATATGGGTCAGTTGAAATTGGAATATAGTAGAAGTAATGCACTTTTTTCTTATAGGAATGATGAGTTTTATCCATTGGATGAAGTTAAGTTTAGTGCTGATGACTTTACGAATCAGGACGGACACAACCATCTTTTTACGATGAGTTTCGCAGTGCCGTTTAGTCCAAGGGTTAATGGTGAAGAACATTTTATTATTGATGCCGATGATGATACGTTTGTATTTATAGGTGATAGGTTAGCCTTGGATTTAGGGGGAATTCATGAAGCGATGCGTGGTCAGTTCATAATAAATAAAAAAGGTGAAGTTATGACTGCTGTGGGTGACGAGGACTATGCTTATTCGGGCATAAATGTGAAATCTGATGAGAGTTCCATCGTGAGGATTTTTCACGCCGATCGTGATTCCAAGGATTCAGTTTTTGGGGTGGCATTTAGTAATATGAATTTGGAAGTAGCAAATTCGCAGTTAGCCGATGCTAGCGATATACAGATTGCTTATGATCCAACTGATCCGACTTTTGTTAAGCCACTAGGGAAAAGCATGACTGTTCGTCCGGACAATACTAAAGGATATATGATTATGGCCACCATTGAGGGTATTGCGCTGGCTGTAGTGGCTATACTTGTAGCAATGGTTGCGCATGCCTTAATAAGGGGCAATTCTTAATTATTTGACTGGTTTAGAGATATTGGCGCCATGTCCATATTCGGGAATAATGATGGGGTGTTTTTTACCATGATGATCGTAGAGCGGAATGCTTAGCTCGGAGGCTAGAGTATTAACTATGGCTGCGCCAATACGAAGGCCAGTGAATGATCCAGGGCCAGACATGAAGGTGATTTCGGTGATATCTTTAAAATCTTTGTTGTTTTCTTGTAATTTATCGTGAATGAATTTAAGTAATTTTTCGGCTAAATCGCGATCAAAATTATAACGATATTCGTGATCGTCGAGTTTTAGAATAGTTTCGGGGGAACTGGTATCTAGATATAATTTCACGTAGACAATTATACTCTAAAATATGTAATAAGAAAATATTTTAAACGTGCCCTTCGGACACGCTCCAAGGCCGCTCTGGCCAGTCTTTATGTCCCGCAGAGCAGATTAAAATATATTCTTATTACATAGATAGATTTGTTTCTATCTCGCGGGTGCCATCGTCATTATAAGAAATTGATATCTTGAAGTGATTTTCAGGAAGAAGATTAGCGACGGATTCGCCCCACTCGATTACGATGATATTTTTTGGGTTTTTAAGATTTTCTTCTAAATCTTCGATCATGAGACCTGGTTCAGGGAGTCGGTAAAAGTCGTAGTGTGTGAAAGTTCCGCCATTTGGTAAAGCATATGATTTAGCAATGGTGAAACTGGGGCTAGTGATGGGTTTTTCAATTTGCAAGCCGTTCGCTAAACCACGCGTGAAAGTGGTTTTGCCGACGCCGACATCACCAATCAATTCGATTACCGTAGCGGAATCTTTGGATAATTGGCATTTTTTTGCAAATTCTTTGCCGAAGTCTAGCATTTCTTGTTCGGAATTTATTTTCATTGTATAATAAATTATATCATGAAAGTATATATATCAGGTATATCTGGGACTGGCATGGGGCCGCTAGCGCTTATGGCGAAGCAAGCCGGCTACGATGTGTGTGGCTCAGATCTTAGTAAGGGTGCAATTTATGATGAGCTTATCAAGGCTGGAATAGAAGTTAAAATAGGTAAGCAAGATGGAGAATTCTTAAAACAAAAATTAGAAAAGGGACTAGATTGGTTTGTATATACGTCGGCTTTGCCACTAGATCATGCGGAATTGGTTTTGGCGAGTGAGTCTGGAATTAAATGCACTAAGCGTGATGATTTTACTGCGCATTTAGTAGAACAGTTGGGCTTAAAAATGGTGGCGGTAGCTGGTACGCATGGTAAGACAACGACTACATCCATGATTATTTACGTGGCGCGAGAGGCTAAGTTGCCAGCATCTTATATCGTGGGGACTACTTTAGGCTTTGCGCCGAGCGGTGCTTACCACAAAGATGATGTCTATTTTATATATGAAGCCGATGAATATGACCGTAATTTTCTAAAGTATCATCCATGGTTGTCTGTGATTCCGGCGGTCTCATATGATCATCCTGATATTTATCCTACGAGACAAGAATACTTGGAGGCATTTGAACAATTTAAATTGCAAAGCCAAAAAGTTATAGAAGAGGGGGTTTATGAAAAAGACATAAAGTTGGCAGGCGAGAAGCGACGCAAAGATGCGAGTTTAGCGGCGGCGGCGATTATAGAGATGGCACCGAGGATTTCGCGTGATGAGGTTATAGGGTTGCTAAATAAGTTTCCGGGTGTGGGTAGAAGGTTTGAGAAGATAGCTGATGGTGTATACACCGATTACGCACACCATCCAGAAGAAATTGTGGCTACAATTGATGTGGCTAAAGATGAAGCTAGGATTAATCATAAGAAAGGCATAGTGGTGGTTTATCAACCGCATCAGAATACTCGTCAACATAAAGTATTTGATGGATATAAGAATGCTTTTGTTGGTGTAGATAAGGTTTTTTGGCTGCCGACTTATTTGACGAGGGAAGACCCGAACCTGGACATCTTGGGACCAAGTGATTTTATTGCAACTTTATCCAATTCGGAAGTGGCCGAAGTAGCGGAAGCTAACGATGATTTGTCTGAAAAATTGCATAAGTATCTAGAAGATGGTTATTTGGTATTGTTGATGTCGGCTGGGCCGGCTGATTTGTGGATTCGGGAAAATTTTGCGGATTAGAAAAAAGACTTAAACATAGTGATAATGTGTTGACAATGAAAATGCCTTTGTTTATAATAAAAGGCATAAGGATTTTGGATGGTGAATTTAAAAGTATTTAGATTATTGCGCAAAAAAACTTTGTTACGATTATCTGTCTTTAGTTTGGCGATTGTGATGTTTTGTTGCTTGATTGGGAATATGTTTTTACAGCAAGGGCAAAATGTTTTTGCTGATGATGTTCCTAAATGGGCTAGAATTTGGTATAGCGAAGACTCTGATGACAAGGCATGGTTTTATAATAGCTATGGGAACTGGGACTACACCCATCTTTATTATGTTTGCTTTAGCCAAAATAGAAACGATACGAGCTGTACTTCTAATTATACGCTAGCTTTTTGTTCTCAGCCAAATTCATTAATTCCGGCCAATATCGAGTATAGTCCTGATACTTGGTACAGCACAGAGACATATAGTCATAATAAGGTGAAATTGTTGTTGTATATCTATTACTATCGTGGTAGTGTAACTGCGGCGGGCCAGGCAAAGAAGGAGATATTTGATGATGGGGGTTGGGATGTCAGCAACTGGAAGAAGTTGTATGGCTATGTACATGCGGCGCTCGGATATCTATACGATGGTGGGGCAGGTGGCTTAGAGGACGGATATATGGATAATGCGTCTTGGCTTGACGATTTTAGGAGAATTTCTAATATGCTCGGAAATTATATTAATAACAATGCTACGGTTTGGCAGCAAGCGAAAACTTTTACTTTGTATAGGACGAAAGGAGGGGATGATTATCAGGATATTATGTGGATTGAGCCGGGGGATGTGACTTTGACTGGCGTAGCAGTGGATACTGATGGAAATAGGATTTCTGGGCTTAGTAATGTTACTTCTACTGTAGAGTTTAATAGCTCAGCGTCGATTACTGCGGGCTCCAAGGCTGGTTGGACATTTAAGGGATGGCGGACGAGTGCTGAGAGTGGTACACCTTCTGGTAGTTCGAGTTATACCGTGAGTCATTTAACTGCCAATACTACTGTTTATGCGGTGTATGAATATAAGGCTTTTCAAGCAAAGGCTGAAGTTTCTGATGCTTCGACCGGATATGTAGTTGAAAATAGTACATCTAAAACTATGACTTGCACTGATACTGGAGATGGTTGTTCGGTCAGTTTTTCCTTTTATCTAAAAAGGGTAGCTGGTTCGGATGGCGATGGTACTAAATATAGTACGGATAGAGTAGGTACATCTGGTTCTTGGGCTGATAAAGATACTGATAAGTCAGTGACCCCATCTAGTAGTGGTGATAAAGTAGTGACATATAATGAAAAGATAAAAGCCGGTCAGAGGATATGCTATAGAATGGTTTATTATCCACACGGAAGTTACGGTGCAGATACGACGAAGACGGTTTCGGCTTGTGCTTATGCGGTAGGGACTTTTGAGTCGAGCATAAAGATTGAGGCGAAAAAGAATAATGATCCATATCGGATAACTGACATTTATGCAAAACCTACTGATAAGATTTATTTGAAAGGAACGTATACACCGACGGCACAATATGGATCCGATTTAAAGCCGGCTATTGTGAGTGTGGGGAATAGTAGTAACAAGGAAAGCTCGAAGGTGGTTAAAGCTAGGTTTAATACATTGATGGGCACTAATCCGGGGTGGAAAAATGCTTTTTCCGTAACTTTCAATAGGAGTGGATTTAGTACGCGTAATATTACTGGAACTGATGGCAGTGTAGCTGCGTATGCATCTGGTGATGATGTTTATTCTACAATAGGATATAGTGATCCGGGTAGCACTTTTACGGCCAAGGCAAAAACCAATGTTAATAATAACACAAAAACCACTCCTAAAAAAACTGAAATTACTTACAATAGTACAAATGGATTTGTCGTGACAATTAATAATGGATCGATTGAAGCTGCGCTTCAGGTGATGGTGCCATATAACTTTACGAATTCTACGGAAGTGACGTTTGATCAAGATTTGCCTTTGTATGCTGGGGAGGATATGTCTATTTCTTATGATATTACGACAGGGGTAAGAGACAATCCGACGGTCGGTGGTAGTTACGCTACGATTGCGAAAGACGCAAAATGGAAAATACAGATGAGTGTGAATAATGGTCCTTGGCAAGATTTTGGATTGGTAGAAAATCAAATACTGAATGAAAATGATGCCGAGCTAGACGGTTCTACTAGACATGCTAGTTCTACGGTTGAGATACCCGATGTCAAGGCTGGTACTATGGTATGTTTCCGTTCGGCTGTATACCCAGCTTCAAGTGGTGGAGATACTAATATTGACAAAGGTGGCGATAAGGAATGGGCTTACTCTGATTCGAAGTGTTACACCGTAGCCAAAAGACCATCTCTTCAGGTCTGGGGTGGTAACATTTACTCCAATGGCGCAATCACAACTAGCGTAGCAGTAAAGAAAAGGTTGGCTGGCGAAAGTGACGGTACACATGTCTTTGGCTCATGGGGTGAGTTAGGTATCATTGCGAACGGACAAGTAAAGGGCCTAGCTAGCGGAGCTGGCTATGCTTATAATACTGGGGCCAATAATACTGGATTTTGCTTCGTGAGTACATTGTCATTTGCTAACGATAAATGTAATAGTGAAACAACTGGCTCACTAGGAGTTTCATTTGGAGTACTAGATGATGAAAAGAAATTGATAATAGAAAAGCTAACTAACGCTGAAGACGTTACAAAATATAGTAGCACTGACGAACTTGAAGAAAGAATAGGTGGAGATTCCGGAATAATACTGGTTGAAAATGATGAAACAGTTAACATAACGAAGCCTATAATATACGACGATACTTATACTAGTTTTGAGTCAATGCCTAAAGTTGTAATATACGCTAAGAACGTTAATATTAATTGCAATGTAACCCAGATAGATGCCTTAATAATCGCAGAAGATGCAGTAAACACTTGTAGCAATATTTCGGATGTAAATGATCAAGGAAGATCTGTGCAATTGAAAGTTAATGGTGCCATTGTAGCTGATAAACTAATCGCTGGACGTACTTATGGTGCGGGTACTGGCACAAATTCTGGTATCCCAGCTGAGATTATTAACTTTGATCCTTCACTTTATTTGTGGGGCGGAAGTTCGGCGGATGCCAATACTAGTTCTTCTTATGAGAATGTATATTCTCGTGAGCTATCGCCTAGATATTGATTTATCCAATTTAATTCTGAGAAAAAGTTGGAAAAATGATGTTGGTTATGCTAATATAGAAGCATGAGCAAAGGTAAGGTTATATTGGGCAACAGATGGCTGGTTGTTTGTTTTTGCGTTCTTGGTGGTTTGGCTATATTTTTAGCAGTAATAAACATTACGATTTGGGTTACAAATTCAAATTATGACGATGGCGGTGAGTTGTCAGAAGAAGAGACTGTGGTAATTGATGATTCGTTTGATGATGGTGTTATTACTGATGAAGATTTGCAAGCGTATATCGAAGAAACAAGTCGTAAAATATCGGAAGTTGTAATAGATGATGAAAAGGTAAATATATATAAGGAGAGAGTTGATTATCTTGCTAGTAATAGTGAGTTTGGGGTGTTCGCTGACCAGATGATTGCGGATTGCATTGCAATAGACGATATTGAGCAAAGTGTGGATTCTGCAGCTCAGGTAGCTAATACGGCAAGTGTTTATGGAAAAGATGAAATTGCTGAAAAATATCTGCATATTATGAAACAGAGGATGAAAGATCAGGGTATAAACGAGGAGGTACAAGGAATAGGATGAAAAAGTGGTGTTTGCTAGTTATATTAATAGTAGGATTCTTAGGGGTCTGCATGTCAGCTCCGAGAGTATCAGCAAGTCAATTTAATAGTAAGGAGGAGTGTTTAAACGCTAGTGGTGGCAGGCGTGATATCAGTTCGGTAGATTGGGCTTGCGACTGGGTTGGTACTGCTACGGAAACAGTGTGTGCCTTATGGATTGGCTCCGCTACGAATACTGTTGATCCTATTATTTATACTGATAAAACTTCTGGTAAGGTGACAATAAGATATTATAGAATGTGTTATGATGGGACGCTTGGTACGGCGCATATATGGGTAGAAAATGATAATGGCGCGATAGATGATAGCATGAATATGAATGGAGGGACTTGGAATAATCCTAAACATATTGATACCCAGCTTGATGTAGGTAAGTTTATTAGTGGTATTAGTAGTACCGAAGTGACACACGACGGCAAAGTGTATAATGAATATTCCCGCTGGGTAAAGGTGGGAAGGCAGAGTGAGACTGCATCTAGCTGTGACGCTTACTCGGGGGCTTGTTCAGAGATGAATGAGCTAGTGCGAGTGCGGATATTAAAAAAATCATTTCAGGCGAAAGCGGATGTATCTGATTCTTCAACTGGATACGTAGTTAATGGAAGTACATCTAAAACCGTGACTTGCAATAATGCGATGGACGGTTGCTCGGTTGGTTTTTCTTTTTATATAAAAAAGATTTCTGGGTCGAGCAGCGATGATACTACTTATGGTACGGAAAAAATAGGTCCGTCTGGTTCTTGGACTGGTGTTGAATCGAATAAATCATCTACCGCTTCTAGTGGTGGTACGGAAGTGGCGACGTACAGTGCGACAATAAAGGCTGGTCAGAGGATATGCTATAGAATGAACTATCATCCGCACGGAAGTTACGGTGAAAATACGACGAAGACAGTTACGGCTTGCGCCTATGCGGTGGGGGAGTTTAGCTCGAGTATAGATATAAAAGCAAAAAAACAAAGTAGCAGAAATTATTCTGATAATATGATATATGCAAGGCCTGACGATAAAATTGATTTGCAGGGAACGTATGCGCCGAGGGCTCAATATGCAGCTAGTTTGCGCCCGAAAATTGTTGAAGTAAATGGGACTACGAATAGTAGCTCTGGTACTGTGCAATCTAGGTTCAACAGCATAGTGGGTTCAAATGGATGGAAAAATACTTTTTCGATTAGATTGGACAGGGGCTCTACTGGGTTACTTGTTCAACATAAAGGTGGCACTATTGGCGCTATTGATACCTATAAATTCATAGCAGGTTATAGCATTAACGCTAAACAGGATCCTGGAAATGCATTAAAGGCTAAAGCGCTTACAAACAATGATGATAGCCATAAGACTGCTCCTAAAAAATCTACTATTTCTTATGATAAAACGACTGGATTTAAGGTGACGGTTGACCCGAATAGAATTAGTGATGAACTACAAATAGTGGTACCTTATAATTTTATTAATTCTACGAAGGTGACTCTTGATGATAATGTGTCTTTATATGCTGGAGAGGCTATGTCCATTTCTTATGATATTGAGACGAGGACGAGGAAGAACAATAAGATTGGAAGTACTTACGCTACGATTGTGAGGGGGGCGCAGTGGGAATTACAGATGAGCGCAGATGGTGGTAAGACATGGGAGAAATACGGAAAGAAGACTAATCAGGTTTTGAATAAAAATGGGAAAATTGATGGTGATTCTATTTCGCTTAAGTCTACTGCTATAGTTCCCGATGTCAAGGCTGGTACTATGGTATGTTTCCGTTCGGCTGTATATCCAGCTTCAAGTGGTGGAGATACTAATATTGACAAAGGTGGCGATAAGGAATGGGCTTACTCTGATTCGAAGTGTTACACCGTAGCCAAAAGACCATCTCTTCAGGTCTGGGGTGGTAACATTTACTCCAATGGCGCAATCACAACTAGCGTAGCAGTAAAGAAAAGGTTGGCTGGCGAAAGTGACGGTACACATGTCTTTGGCTCATGGGGTGAGTTAGGTATCATTGCGAACGGACAAGTAAAGGGCCTAGCTAGCGGAGCTGGCTATGCTTATAATACTGGGGCCAATAATACTGGATTTTGCTTCGTGAGTACATTGTCATTTGCTAACGATAAATGTAATAGTGAAACAACTGGCTCACTAGGAGTTTCATTTGGAGTACTAGATGATGAAAAGAAATTGATAATAGAAAAGCTAACTAACGCTGAAGACGTTACAAAATATAGTAGCACTGACGAACTTGAAGAAAGAATAGGTGGAGATTCCGGAATAATACTGGTTGAAAATGATGAAACAGTTAACATAACGAAGCCTATAATATACGACGATACTTATACTAGTTTTGAGTCAATGCCTAAAGTTGTAATATACGCTAAGAACGTTAATATTAATTGCAATGTAACCCAGATAGATGCCTTAATAATCGCAGAAGATGCAGTAAACACTTGTAGCAATATTTCGGATGTAAATGATCAAGGAAGATCTGTGCAATTGAAAGTTAATGGTGCCATTGTAGCTGATAAACTAATCGCTGGACGTACTTATGGTGCGGGTACTGGCACAAATTCTGGTATCCCAGCTGAGATTATTAACTTTGATCCTTCACTTTATTTGTGGGGCAATGATGCAATAAAAACTGATCCTAATTCATCTTTGGTAAATGTATACCTACGTGAGCTATCGCCTAGATATTAGTGTGTTATAATTAACGGATGAAGGCAAAAACACAATTCGTCTGTCAGCAGTGTGGTGCCACCTATGCGAAATGGGTAGGGCAGTGTACGAATTGTCAGGCTTGGAATTCTTTGGTTGAGCAGGTATTGGAATCCGAAAGTGCGAAAAAGACGGCTCTAGCTAAGGGACAGGTTTCTGGGAAGAAATTAGATTTTGTAAAAATATCTACGGTAGTACCTTCTGATGCCAAGGCTAGACTATTGACAGAGTTTCCGGATTTAAATGCGGTGCTTGGTGGTGGGATTTTGATGGGCTCGGTATCACTTCTTGCCGGGCAGCCGGGAATTGGAAAATCTACACTCCTTATGCAGATCTGTGCTGAAGTTGCCAAAAACCATAACGTGCTATATATTTCGGGTGAGGAATCGGCGGGACAGGTAAAGCTAAGAGCTATTAGGCTTGGCGCGGAGGCGGAGAAACTGAGTTTTGCGGCGTCAACTTCATCTAATGACATTGCTAAAACGATTGAATCTGGTGAGTTTGACCTAGTAATTGTAGATTCGATTCAGACTTTGGCGATGGACGAGATTTCGTCTGCGCCGGGTACCGTATCGCAGGTTACGAATTCGGGAAATTTGATTATTCGGGCGGCAAAAAGTACTGATACGGCTGTTATCATTGTGGGGCACGTGACTAAAGATGGAACTCTAGCTGGACCGAAGGTATTAGAGCATTTAGTGGACGTGGTGCTGAATTTTGAAGGCGATAGATATGGTGGATTTAAGACGGTACGTGCTGTGAAGAACCGTTTTGGTTCTACGAACGAAGTGGCGATTTTTGCAATGGCCGAAAAGGGGCTAAGTGAAGTACAGAATCCTTCGGCGGCGTTGCTGGCTGAGCGCACAAACACGGATGGCTCAATAATTCTCGCTACGCTTGAAGGGAATCGGCCGATTTTGGTGGAGATTCAGGCGCTCGCCACTAAGACTAATTTTGGCTATCCTAAGCGTACGGCTAGTGGGTTTGATATTAATCGTTTGAATTTATTAATTGCAGTACTTGAACGACGCACTAAGTTGAAGTTAAACGATAAAGATATATTCATTAATGTGGTGGGCGGCATGCGGATTAACGATTCGGCGGCGGATTTAGCTATTTGTATGGCGATTGCTTCGGCGGTGGCTGGACGAAAATTAGGCGAGGAATATGTGGTGTTTGGTGAAATTGGACTTGGTGGCGAGATTCGTTCAGCTTTTCGTGCTGATCAGAGAATTGCCGAGGCAAAGAAGCTTGGTTTCAAGCATGCTATCGGGCCAGCTACGATCCGTGATAAGTTTGTGATCCCGGCTAAAGATTTGAGGGAAACGCTTATAAAGTATGTAAAATAGCACTAAGTGTTAGTTTCGGGACACACGTCGCTTTGCTCCAGCGTCCCAAGGGGCTTTCAAGACCGTTCGGCCAAGCTTATGGCCTCGAAGCTAATACTTAGTTGCTATGTTATTATATTGTATAATTGTTTTATGAAGATATTAGGGATTGATCCGGGGATTGGCATTACGGGATTTGGGTTAATTGAGACGACTAGTCGTGCTGGGGCGCGAGCGCTAGATTACGGTGCAGTGACTACTAAGGTAGATGCTCCGATGGCGGAGCGTCTGCATGAGTTATATGATTCGCTAAGTGAAGTTTTTGACGAGACTAAGCCTGAAATAGTGGCAATTGAGAAATTGTTTTTTTCGAAAAACATTACTACTGGTATCGCTGTAGCGGAGGCGCGTGGAGTGATTCTGCTCGTGGCAGCGCAAAAGGGAGTAAAGATTCGCGAATATACGCCGAATGAAATTAAGAAATCTCTTACTGGCTATGGGTCTGCGACTAAGACACAAATGGAAGAAATGGTTCGAGTACATCTAGGGCTAGACAAAAAGCCGAAGCCTGACGATGCGGCAGATGCGCTAGCGGCTGCGATTACGTGTGGGTTCTTGTATCGTGAGAATGAAGTGATTGAAGTAGATAAGTTTTCTAATTCTAGAAAAGAGAAATAGAATTTTTATTGTCCCGAATAAATGATATAATATCAGAATGATATCTCATCTGAAGGGAATAATTGAAGAGAAGTTTGGAAGTTCATTGATTATAGATGTGAATGGTGTGGGTTATGAAGTGATGGTGCCGACGCCGGATTTTGAAAGTGTGAAGCTTGGTGAAGAGCGGAAATTTTATACTTACCATCAGGTACGAGAGAATGCTGAAGAATTATATGGGTTTTTGTCGCTATCGGCGAAAAAGATTTTTGAGCTGTTAATTGGCGTGCAGGGGATTGGCCCGAAAGCCGGCATTGCGATTTTGTCACTTGCTGAGGCGGAGGAAGTGCGTAACGCTATCGCTAATGCAGATGCGGCGTTTATCGCCAAAGCTTCTGGAGTGGGGAAAAAGAGTGCTGAGCGAGTGATTGTGGATCTTCGAGATAAGGTGGGCACGCCTTCGCATTATGGAGCTAGTAGGCTGGCTACAGTTAAAGATGTAGATGTGCAGCCAGATGAAGCTCTAGATGCGCTAATTGCATTAGGTTTTCCTTTGAAAGAGGCTACTGCGGCACTAGAGAAGGTGGATAAAAGTTTGCCTGTGGAAGAACGGATAAAATTGGCACTTAAAGAGTAAAAGAACCTTGTCTTTTTATCATAAGCGCTATATAATATATAGTGACGCGAGGGAGATTATTAACATAAAAGGTGTGATAAAAAAGACAGAATGTTTTTTTGTAAAATAAAGAGGTTTGGAATTGTAGTAACGACGGCATTTTTGCTGGCTTTTTTGTACTCTCTAAGTTTTAATACTGCCTCCGTCTCCGCCTATTCCTTAAGTATGTCTACTAACAATTCTATAGAACTAGATGCCGTAGTAGATAATGATGGTGTAACTATTAAGGATGAATCTATTAATGTAATATCAGATTGTCGTAGTGGATATAATCTATCTATTGCTACACCACAGGGTAGTGATCTATATGAATATAGTAATAATACACAATCTAGTAATACTGCTTCCTTTACCGCAGTAGATGGTACTTCAGATCTAAGTAGTAGTAATAATACTAATAAATGGGGATATACACTAACAAGTAATCCTACTAGCTCTACCATCTTCTCTCCACTATCTACTACAGCATCTACATTAAAGACCTCATCTCAAACAGCTAGCCCTAGTAGTGATATTAATGATACCTTCCATATTTACTATGGTGTAAAGGTAGATACTTCCATCGTTCCAGGTACTTATAAGATGGCAAATAACGGCACCATCCTTTATTACCTCACTATGGATACTACTTGTACACAATATACTGTAGTCTTTAATCCAAATGGCGGCACAGTAACTAGCGGCGGCAGTAATCCTACTCAAGGTATTCAAATTGGTGAACCTACTAAACTTGCCAGTGCAGATTCCTTAACTGCTCCTACTGGAACATCCTATATTGATGCAAATAACAATACCATTACTGGACAAGCAGATAAACTCTGGGCTTTCTGGGGCTGGAATACACAAATAGATGGTACTGGTGATTGGTATAAAGATAGGGAGTCCGTAACGGATCTAACTAATGTAGGTAGTACTATTACCCTTTATGCTCAATGGAAACAAGCTACTTTAGCTGACCTCACTACTTCTACTCCAGCAGGTACCGAAAAAGTGATAGACCATAATGAAATGCAAGATATGCGTCCTGAAGTCTGCTATAACTCACCTATCACTACCGCTGCTGATGCTCCTGCTGCTACGCTTTTAGATTATCGTGGTAAAGTTACTACTGGAAGTAATCCAGAACAACCAGAACAATATACTGTATCTAAACTAGCTGATAATCTATGCTGGATGACTACGAACTTAAATCTCGGTCGCACCGGTACCGATGGCCCTAATGGTGATGGAACTGTTACTTTAACTAGTGATGACACAGATCTGGCGGATAATACTACTTTTACGCTTCCAGCTAGCACTACGACATCTAATACTACAACTACGGCTGCTACTATTCGCACTGCTAACAACAGCGGTACCAATGCTAATGGCACTTATTATTCTTGGGCGGCCGCTGTAGCTAATACTAACTCAATTAGCACTAGTCCATCTACATCCATTTGTCCAAGAAATTGGGATTTACCTGCTAGTAATCAGTACACTAACTTAAGTACTAAGTCCAGCTATACTTCTACAAATCCAACCACTGCGGCTCCTAGTAGTTTCCTGATAAACGGTGGCTTTACTCAGGGTTCATCCTTCTACCAAACTAGCTATAGCCATTTTTGGACCAATGTATCATCCTCTACGTCTGCCGCTTATGGAGCTAGGGTAAATAGTACTGCTATGACTACGAGTGCAACCACTAGTTCTACCTATGGTGGTAACAAATACTACAGGAAGAATATTCGTTGTGTGGCATCTAATGGTAAAGTCACCATTAACTACGACGGTAACAATAATGATGGTGGTTCTATGACAAGTCAAACTAATGTAGAAATCAATTCCACCAACCTCACCAGCAACTCATTCACTAGAACCCACTATGCTTTCAAAAACTGGAATACCGAAGCCAACGGTACGGGTACCACTATTGCGAATTCCGCTGCACTTTCCAGCCTAAATCTCGCTCCCGGCTCCACCATCACCCTCTATGCCCAATGGACTCCACAGCGCCAAATCATCTACAACGATAACTGTAGCTATAATAATGCTGGCTGTGCTACTAATACTGATACCACTAATACTAGTAGATGGACTAACACTGGCAGCAATATTACTCTCGGTAGCGATACCTACTTCACCACCAGATCTGGCTATGCTATCACTTCCTGGAATACCGCCCGAGATGGTAGCGGTACTAGCTACAATACCTCATCTAGCTACACGGTACCATCTGACCTCGCTTCGCCAGACCAAGTCACTCTCTATGCTCAGTGGTCCCCCGCTCTTACCATTAACTACAATAGCAATGGCGGTACCGGTACTATGACTGCTCAACGTATCCCAGAAAACACTTCCAAAGCTTTAAAGAGCAATAACTTCACCGCTCCATCTGGTAATTACTTCATTGGTTGGATGACCGAAGAAAGTAGAGCTACTAATACTGTAGTCTATACTAATGGAGCCACTTACACTACTCCTACTACCGTTACTCCCGGCGATTCTATCACTCTCTACGCCAAATGGGGTCCTAGATATACTATCGTCTATAACGGCAATAATGCCACAGGTGGCAGTATGGTAAGCAGTGGTACAGAACTAAAACACACCAATATCAATGAAGGAAACACCGTAAATCTCTACGCACCTAACTATTACAAGACCAATTACGGTTTCGTCGGTTGGTCACCTAGCGCCACCGCTACCGTAGGTGGTACAGACCCCATCTATGGTCCTAATGAATCCATCTCCGCTCCTAGCTACGATGCTTATGGTGAAGAAATCAGTGGCACTAAGACTATCACCCTCTACGCTGTCTGGCTAGAAGCTGACTCCACTAAGACTATGCAGACCTTCACCGCTTCGGATTGCCAGAACTTAGCCCAAACTACTTTTGATGTAAACACTAGCAAGATCACCGCTCCAGCTGGTAGTGTGATAGCCTTAAAAGATCGGCGTGATAATAATGTCTATACAGTAGCCAGACTAGCTGACGGTAACTGTTGGATGACGGAAAACTTACGACTAGAAGCTGCAAATACTGTAGGCAATAACCAAACAGACCCATCAGTCACTAACCAGAGTCTAGCCCAAGGTTACGGTGGAGTATTTACCGGCCTAGATAGCACAGAAAACTCTAACTTCACTAGCACAACTAATGCTACTCCGAACAACTTATATAATAGCACCAATATTACGGGTAGCTACACTGGCTATCGTTTCCCCCGCTATAACAACAATAACACCAACACTAGCCTTACTGCCAGCTATAATGGCACAGGAAGCGGCACATACTATAGTTGGTACAGTTACGGCAATTACTACACTTGGGCTGCCGCTATGGCCAATACTGAATATTATAGCTTTGCTTCCACCGCATCGGGTTCCGAGTCTGCTGGTACCTCCCTCTGTCCCACCAACTGGAGCCTTCCTACCATTGGTACTACTGAGAAAGATTCTGGCATTCTTTTCCAAAGATATAGTAGCAGTGGTAGCACCAGTAGTGATATGAGTAATCGTTTCCGCACTTTCCCCAACAATTTCCTCTACTCCGGCAACTTTAGCGACTCGTCCGCGAGCGGTCGTGGCACGCACGGCATCTACTGGAGTAGGTCGGCGTACAGCAGCAACAACTCTTACGCTATGCGCCTGGACTCTATGGCTCTCTTCTCGTCCACCAGCGCTAATAAGTACGGCGGTTATAGCGTTCGCTGCCTTATTGGTTCTTAGTTCCCCTGGCAGATGCAGGCAACGAAATTACTGTTACTCCGACCAAAGCGAGCCATGCGAGCCGAAGGAGTGATGGTAATTTTCCTTAGCCCCGCGGGAAATAACCATAAGCATTTTTTGAAACGGCAGAATCTGATATGATAATTATACGATAAGAGAGGTAGTGGATATGAAAGTAACACGCGAAAAGACTAGTGCCGAGAAGTTGAGTGGGATTATTTCTCATATGAAATGGAAACAGGTAGTATGTGTAGTGTCCAATAAATAGTATATTCTCCCGATAACCTATTAACTCTGGTTCTTGGTCTATTCCGAATTTTCTGCACATTATACACTTTTTCGGAATAGTCTTGTTTGAAATTCATCCTTAACTCTAGCTTATTTTGCATGGGTGACACCAGAGGAAAATTATAGCTAGTTTTAAGCTTATTTGTGGTATAATATATATACGGCTGGGTGTGGCGCAGTTGGTAGCGCGCGACTTTTGGGAAGTCGAGGCCGCTGGTTCGAGTCCAGTCACCCAGACCATTTTTTATAAGTTAAAACGGGGCTTGGCGCAGCCCGGTAGCGCGCACGCATGGGGTGCGTGAGGTCAGGAGTTCAAATCTCCTAGCCCCGACCATACCAGGAGCTGGGCGAAAAGAAAACTTGTTTTCTTTTCCGAAGCGACGCAGTATGGTCTGCCTTTGCGAAGCAAAGGATGACCAGGTTCACGACTGGGTGTGGCGCAGTTGGTAGCGCGCAGCGTTCGGGACGCTGAGGTCGTCAGTTCAAGTCTGATCACCCAGACCATATCTAAAATAAGGAGGCAATTAGTAGTGGCGGATAAAATTAAAAACAGCACAAGTGGTAAGAATGTAAATAAGAATGCTTCTAATCTTTCTAGAAGTTTTTTGTTTACTTTGGTATTGATTGGTTTTGGCGCATTATTAATATATAGCTTTAATTCGAATACCGTAAAAAAGACTGAAGTTCCGATTTCCGAAGTGATTACTAGGGCCAACGACCCAAATGGCGACATTAAAAAAATCACCGTTACCGGCAACAATCTTGATATTACTTTAAAGGGCAAAGACCAACCTACCGAAACTTCCATTAAAGATGGCTCTGGCACTTTGTATGACCAAGGCCTTGTAAACTACTGCGATAAACTTGTAGACGAAGAACTCACTAAATGCCAAGAAAAATATCCAGTTATAGAATACAAAGAAGACATAAATACCTGGGGCATTATATTAGACGTTGCTTTAACGGTTTTGCCAATTATCGCTATAGTGATTTTCTTCTCCTGGATGATGAAGCAGGCCAATATGGCCAATAGTCAATCTATGTCTTTTGGCAAATCGCGCGCTAGGCTTTATGGACCAGATAAGAAAAAGGTTACTTTTAAAGATGTAGCAGGCAACGAAGCAGCGAAGCAAGATTTGACTGAGATTGTAGATTTCTTGAAGAGTCCTAAAAAATATGAGAAGTTGGGAGCTAAGATTCCACGTGGGGTACTTTTAGCTGGTGACCCGGGTACTGGTAAAACGTTGATGGCGCGGGCGGTGGCTGGTGAGGCTAATGTGCCGTTTTTCTCAATTTCGGGTTCGGAATTTGCTGAGATGTTTGTAGGCGTAGGCGCTTCTAGGGTGCGAGATCTATTTAATAAGGCTAAGAAGAATGCTCCTTCAATCATCTTTATTGATGAGATTGATGCTGTAGCGCACAAGCGTGATGCTAGGGGCGGGGCAGGTCGCGAGGATGAGCAGACTTTGAACCAAATTTTGGTAGAAATGGATGGATTTGATAACGATTCGGGCGTGATTGTGATGGCGGCGACTAACCGAGTGGATATGCTCGATAAAGCTCTTCTTCGCCCTGGGCGTTTTGATCGGCACGTAAATGTAACTTTGCCTGAAAGAAAAGATAGATTAGAAATTCTGAAGGTACATTTTAAGGGTAAGCCAGTAGAGGAGGATGTAGATCTTGAATCTTTGGCCAAGAAGACGGCTGGCTCATCTGGGGCGGATCTGGCCAACATTGCGAATGAGGCGGCTATTACTGCGGCACGTGAAGGACATAAAGCGATTTCTAATAAGGATTTGACCGAAGCGTTTGAACGTGTGGCGATTGGGCCAGAGCGCAAGAGTAAAGTCATGAATGAAAAAGAACGTAAAATTACAGCTTATCATGAGGCAGGTCACGCCGTAGTGGGACATGTACTGCCAGATTCGGATCCGGTACACAAAGTGACTATTATTCCGAGGGGGCAAACTGGTGGTGTGACTTGGTTCTTGCCACCAGAAGACCGTAGCTACAAGAATATTTATGAATTAAAGGATATCTTGGCGCGGGCAATGGGTGGCCGCATGGCAGAAAAATTGATTTTTGGTAAAGACGCAATTACTACTGGTGCATCTTCGGATCTTAAGAATGTAGCAGAGCTAGCGAAGTCAATGATTGTGGAAGAAGGTATGGGTGAAGGAACGCGTAATTTGGTATTTCCTTCGGAAGCTACTGGCTATTATACTATTACAGCTGGCAAGCCGTATTCGGAAAAAACTTCAGAGGCAATTGACGCCGAGATAAAGAAATTGTCTGATGAGGCGGCTAAGAGGGCGGAGGAAGTATTGAAGGCCAATAAGTCAGTTCTAGATAAATTAGCTGAAGAGTTGCTCAAACATGAGACTTTGGAAGAGGCAGAGCTTGAGCCATTACTAAAACCAGCAAAATTACCTACTATCGTAAAGTTACATTAACATTATAAACAATCACATAATACTTTTTGGGGACGGGTCGCTCGCGCCCGTCGTTACGGGGCTCGCGCCCTTCATCCTCGGCCGTAGCCTCCGGACACCCCAAAAAGTATTAATGTGATTATTTAGGAGATAATAAATGGAAAGGTTATTAGAATATTTCGTACCAGAAAAGTATAGTTTGGATTTAGGTGTAAATAAGTTTAACAAAAAGATAGGTGGGGTGATAATAATAGTTGGTGAAGCAAAATCGGAAATAATTAAGTTTCATGCGGTAGGGTTAAAAATAGCGCAAGTTTTTGTAAATGATGACGAAGCAAAATTTGAGAACAAAGATGATGTCTTGACGATTTTTGAAGTGCCCAAGGGGAAAATAGAAGTCACAGTGCGCTACGATGGAACTTTGAATGAAAACATGGAGGGGGTTTATTTGTCTACCTATGAGCATGATGGCGAGACGGAGCTAGTGGTGGCGACGCAATTTGAGAGCCATTATGCTAGGGAGGCATTTCCTTGTATAGACGAGCCGGCGGCAAAGGCGGAATTTAAATTGAAGTTGACCGTGCCGGAAGTTGAGGGTGAGATTGTACTCGCAAATACTCCGATAGAAAAAAACAAGAAACATTTCACAGTTCCGGATGGAAAGCATACGATTTTTTATGAAGATGATGGTAAAAAGGCGGCAAAAACGTATCGTGAATATGAGTTTGAAACGACGCCGAGGATGTCTACGTATTTACTTGCATGGGTAATTGGTAGATTCCATGGGAAGACTATTAAAAATGAGCATGGCGTGGAAATTACTACGTATTGCGCTTTGAATCAAGAACTAAATACCGTGGATTTCGCGAATGAAATTGCGGCAAAAAGTTTAGAGTTTTATGATGATAATTTTAAGGAACCTTATCCGTTGAAGAAATTAGATCAGGTAGCGTTACCAGATTTTGAGGCGGGAGCAATGGAAAACTGGGGATTAGTGACTTATCGGGAATCGATGCTTTTAGTCGGTAAGTCTGCGACTTTAGGTGCAAAGAAGGCGGTGGCGATTACGGTGGCGCATGAACTTTCGCATCAGTGGTTTGGTGACCTTGTGACGATGGAGTGGTGGGATGATTTGTGGCTTAATGAATCATTTGCTAGTGTAATGGAATACTATGCAGTTGATTTTGTTCATCCAGAATATAAGATTTTTGAAAGTTTCTTTACTGGTGATTGTTATGCGGCTTTGCTTCGTGATGCGCATCTAGGCGTACAATCTGTGCACCAGGATGTGAAAACGCCGGAGGAAATTGCGACGTTATTTGATGGTGCGATTGTGTATGCGAAGGGAGCGAGATTGATGCTAATGATGATTCGCTTGATGGGCTGGAAGAATTTTTGCAAGGGAATTGCTGACTATTTTAATAAGTACAAGTATCAGAATACGGTGGGTGATGATTTGTGGGCGGCCTTGAAACCTTATGCAGATTTTGATCCTGGTAAATTGATGCATGCATTTATTGATAAGCCTGGGTATCCAGTAATTACCAACGAAGGCGATAATTTTAAGAGGTTCAGTCAAAAAAGATTTTTGCTAGATGGGCCATTGAAAAAAGAAGAATGGCCGATTCCGGAAGTTATGGAAGACATGAGTGGGCATTATGTACTAGATTTAGGCAAAACTGAATTTGATGAAAGGTTAAAGAAATTTGATGAGTTAGGGTTAGAGGAAAAGCTTAGGCTATTGATTGATCGAGATTTGATTACGCAGGCTGGACTTCAAAGCGCAGCGTCTTTGGTGCCTCTAGCTATGAGATTTAAAAATGAGAGCGCTCCAGCAGTTTGGAATAAAGTCGCAGCGTTAATAGCGAATTTAAGGATATATTTTGATAATGATTCTGACGAGGAGAAGCTTCTTAAAAAATATGTATATAATTTGATAGATGGCAAGCTGAAAGAGGTTGGCATAAAGACGCAAAAAAATGACGATGAAGATATGATTCGTTTACGGGCGAACTTGATGGGACTAGATTATTTTGCGGAAGATGAAACGCGTTTTAAAGAATTAGTAAAGCTTTATAATGATGATCCTAAAAAAATGGATCCAGAAATTCGTGATGATATTTTGAGTGCGAAAGTATATTTGGAGCCAGAGATTGTAGATGTGTATTTGGAGAAATATAAGGCTGAGGTAGACCCAGATATTAAGTTTGATTATTTGGCGGCAGCTGCACTAGTGCGTGATGAAAAACAATTAGCGAAGGTTTTGGCTTTGCTTGGTAATTTTGAAGTTGTGAAGCCACAAGATCAGCTTTATCTATTTATCTATCTTTATCGCAATCCGAAGTCAAAGGTGCAAACTTTTGATTGGATGGTAAATAATTGGGATTTGGTGAAAAAGACTGGTGGGGATAAGACTTTAAGTGATTATCCGATGCTGGTGGGGAGATTGGCTAGAACGGAAGAAGAGCTGGAAAAATATGTAAAATTCTTTGGGCCGATGCGAGATGATCCGGCGGTGGCGCGTGCTGTTACGATTGGCGAAAATGAAATTAGGGCCAGGATTAAGCTAATTTGCAAGAATGCTCTGAAAGTACAAAAAGCACTTGAAAAACAATTATAGACTAACCACGAGCCACTCTAAAGTTGCCTAATCTCGAAGAACATGAGAGTAGTTTGAACTCCTCATATGTCTGGGTTAAAAATTCGGATTAGTAAAGTTTCCTATAAAAAATCCCCCGAGCTGGTATCGGGGGCAAACCAGGAAGAGCAATTGCAGATTTCATATCGACTACACTACGCTACGCGACTTATTTCCGGGTCGGTTTCCCGGCTGGTTTCTGAAATCGTCAGACGATGATTACCAGATTATTGTTTCGCGTAATACCGTTCTGTCGCAGCTACCGTGGCTCGCTATCATTTGAAAGGAAGTGGTGGGGTTATGAGGGTTGGGCCCTAACCATTCCCAAGCATAGTCATAATTGAGATGACTATTGTAGTGGCCGTAAGTCGGTGACGACATCTCGATTTCCCATTCTGCGGCGTCGTGCTGCCATTGGGCATCTTCGGTGACGTCTATCACCGCATACGCGCAGATTGCCTCTGCAAGCCTCTTCGTCAAGGCGCAGGGGTGAGTTTTGTCGAACTTCTCGACTATCTCCTTGGCTGTCCAGGCGATGGCGTCGAAGTCTTCGATAGACTTCATCTTTGAAGTCTGTTCCTCCATCTCGGTGACAGCCTCAAACATCGCATCAAATAGTTCATTTTTTTCTTGTTCCGTAGTCATGATAGCTTTCCCTTGCTTTTCCGAGTTTTAAGGTGCCAGGCCTTTGCCTAGATAAACTCATTTTGAGCTTATGCTTTTATTGTATCATACTTTGTTATATTTGTCAATAGGCGCGTATTAACTCAACACCCTCTCAATAAAATCCTAAGATACCACCCAAACTGTATAACTCAAGAAGTCAATGGAAATAACAGATGATTTTTTATGATAAATAGAAACATGACGAACGAAGAAAACCACAATCAAACATTTGCAGATGGCCAAAATCTTAAAGTTAGCACCATGAACGCGAAGTCTTCTTGGATTGTCGACTTGGAGCGTTTTAGGGTTTTCTTGGCGGAAAAATATAAGGTAAAAGAAGCCTATTATTTCATCGGTGCTTTTGATCCTAAAAAACCAAGATTTATATGATGCATTACAAAGGTATGGATATATTGTAGTTTTTCGTGAACATGCTGGAAGTGTTTTGAGCCATAAAAAAGGCAATGTCGATACCGATATTGTTTTTCTATTATGAAAAAACTCGTAGAACGCGAAAAATTTGATAAGATTATTCTAGTTTCCGGAGATGGAGACTATTGACGAATGGTTGATTATCTAATAAAGAAAGATAGGTTTGAAAAATTACTAGTTCCAAACAAGAAAACTCTTTCTTCTCTTTATAAGTTAAGGACTTCGGATACTTTCAGGGCATATCTCGATGACGCTTCGACGAAAAAGAAAATCGCCCTAAAGAAACGATAGCAAAAAAGCAGGTTCGCCTTAGGTATTTCTCCGTTTGGTGCATCCCTGCGTCGGAATATATTTCTGTTATAGCGCACCCTTGCAAAGTAATCAAGACTTCTTGTCAAAATTGTTAGGGCTAACAGGGGTGGCTTGTGAAAAACATAAGGACAATAAGCAAAATCGCACTTCGTGCGAAAAATGCGGAAAAAGTTGTGATCTGGTGCCCGCGACTGGATTTGAACCAGCACATCCGTAAGGACACTAGCACCTGAAGCTAGCGCGTCTACCAGTTCCGCCACGCGGGCTCCCAAGTATTATAGCATAGGCAACCAAATAATACTATTCAAGACACACTCAAGGCCGTTCGCCCAAGCTTATGGTCCCGAATAGTATTATTTGGTTGCTTGCATAACAAAAACTTGAGGCACGTTTCCAAGGTCGCTCGCCCAAGCTTATGGTCCCGAATAGTATTATTTGTTTTTGGTATGTTATAATTAAAGGAATTGGAGGTAGAATGATAAAAGTAAATTGTAGCCCCGAAATTGATGAGCGTAGGACTGCGCATATTTTAAAAGAAATAGCTAAAGATAAAATGGGTGGGTGGCTTGGTTTGCCGCGCAAAATTGACATGGGGGAATTTGTCAGAATCAAGGAAGCCGCTAAGAAAATAAACGAAGAGAGTGAGTATCTTGTATGCATTGGCATTGGGGGATCATATTTGGGGCATCGTGCAATTATTGAGGCTTTAAGACCGAAGTCTGAGACCAAAATAATCTATGCTGGGAATTCTTTGTCACGACGTGAATTAGATTATGCGTTAAAGAGAGTGGGCGATCATGATTTTTCTATAAATGTGATTTCTAAATCTGGTACAACGCTGGAGCCCGCAATTGCTTTTTCGGCTTTTAAAAAGAAATTGATTGAAAAATACGGAGAAGAGGAAGCAAATAGTAGAATTTATGCTACTACGGATAAAAAAGAGGGAGCTTTGCACGATGAAGCGGTAGCAGTTGGATATACTAGATTTGTAGTGCCGGATAATATTGGTGGTAGATATTCGGTACTAACGGCAGTAGGACTTTTACCACTGTTGGTAGCTGGAGTGGATGTTGATAAGCTATTGGAAGGTGCCGCTGAGGCAGTAGAAACGGCGGTAGAACCGGCCACTAAATATGCATGGATGAGATATACTTTAGGCCAGAGGGGCTATGACACTGAGGTATTTGCGAGTTTTGAGCCGGCGACTTTGTATTTTAATGAATGGCTGAAGCAGCTATTTGGTGAGTCTGAGGGTAAGGGTGGACAAGGGATTTTCCCGGCTTCGGTAATATACTCTACTGATTTACATTCTCTGGGCCAATTCATGCAAGATGGTCGGCGGAATCTGTTCGAGACGATTGTAGATTATCCTACTGATGAAATTAATGCTAGAGTAGTGCAAGCGGTGAGGATAGCGCATACGGATGGTGGTATTCCGGTGCTTGATATTACGGTACCAACGTATGATGAAAAAGGTTTTGGTGAATTAATCTATTTCTTTGAACTTGCTTGTGCGTTGAGCGCTAAATTATTTGGCGTGAATCCTTTTGACCAGCCGGGGGTGGAAGCATATAAAAATGAATTAAGAAAATTGATGGCAAAGGAGTAGTATGAAAAAACGGGTGGTATTAGCATTGGGTGGTAACGCTTTGCAAAAGAAAGGTGAAACTACGGCTGAAGCACAGAAGCAGGTAGCGAAACAAGTAGGCGAGATGATAGCGGAGCTAGCTAGTGATTACGAAATTGTAGTGGCGCATGGCAATGGTCCGCAAGTGGGGAACATCCTGATTCATGAGGAAGCGGCTAGTACAAAAGAAGCTCCGGCAATGCCGCTAGAGACGGCAGTAGCAATGAGTCAGGGGCAGATTGGCTATTGGCTAACTCAAGCTATTAACAATGCTTTTGCGAAGAAGGGCAAGAGAAAGAAAGTGGCCACCGTGGTCTCGCAGGTGGTAGTAGATAAAAATGATTCGGCTTTTAAGAATCCGACAAAACCAATAGGGCAGTTTTATAGTGAAAAGGAAGCTAAGACGCTAGCCAAGAAAAATGGCTGGACCGTAAAGGAAGACGCGGGGCGTGGTTGGCGTAGAGTGGTGCCATCGCCAAAGCCGGTGGATATTGTAGAAAAGAAAGCAATTTCTGAACTAATGCATGATGGCGTAATTGTGATTGCGGCAGGCGGAGGTGGGATTCCAGTGTATCGCACTAAGGTGTTAAAAAGACTAAAGGGTGTGGATGCAGTGATTGATAAAGATTATGCAGCAGAAAAATTGGCAGAGTTAGTGAAGGCGGATGTCTTTGTATCTGTGACTGCGGTACCAAATGTATATTTGAATTATGGTACGTCAGAGCAGAGTGCGATTTCTAAAATAACAGCAAAAGAAATGGATGGATTAAAAAAATTTGGATACTTTAAAGCTGGGTCAATGTTGCCGAAGGTAGAGGCGGTAGTGGCGTTTGCAAAAAAAGGTGGGACGGGAATTATCACCGATATTAAGAATCTGAAGAATGCTTTGGTTGGTAAGGCCGGGACAATAGTACGTAAATAAGCTTGTGCTTAAAATAAAAATGATATATAATCTGTAGCTAGAAAGGGTAGCACATATGGATTTTACGGGTAGGGATTTTTTAAAAATCTTGGATTTTAGCGAAGATGAGCTTCGTTATATGTTGGCGACCGCCAAAAAATTCAAACAATTAAAGAAAGAAGGGCGAAATCATAAGTATTTCCCCGATAAAAATATCGTTATAGTTTTTGAAAAGACTTCAACTCGAACGAGGTGCTCGTTTGAGGTTGCTGGCTATGATCTTGGAATGGGTGTGACTTATCTTGACCCAACGGGCTCACAAATGGGCCATAAAGAATCAATTGCGGATACGGCTAGAGTTTTGTCGCGTTTCTATGACGGGATCGAATACCGTGGATTTGATCAGAAGATAGTTGAAGATTTAGCTAAGTATGCAGATGTGCCGGTATGGAATGGATTAACTGATCAGTGCCACCCAACGCAAGTCTTGGCAGATTTCATGACACTAGAGGAGCATTTTGGCAGCCTCAAAGGATTGACGCTAGCCTTTGTGGGGGATGCTAGGAATAACGTAGCAAATTCTCTGATGGCGATGAGCGCTAAAATGGGCGTAAATTACATTGCTTGTGGTCCTAAAGAACTAAGGCCATCAGATGAGGTGATTGCCCAGTGTCTACCAATTGCTGAGAAAAACGGCTGCACAATTACAGTGACGGATGATTTGAAAGAATTAGATGGTAAAGTAGATGCAATCTATGCAGATGTTTGGCTATCTATGGGTGAAGACAAAGAGAAATGGGGTCAGAGAATTGAGCTGTTAAGGCCTTATCAAGTGGATATGAATTTGATGCGTCGAATGAAGCCGACTACGGTATTTTTGCATGCATTGCCGTCATTCCATGATTTAAATACTTCGGTGGCGAGAGATGTATATGAGAAATTTGGTTTGAATGAAATGGAAGTCACGAATGAGGTGTTTGAATCGGAGCACTCAATTGTATTTGATGAAGCCGAAAATAGAATGCATACTATTAAGGCTGTAATGTTCTTAACGCTATATAAAAGGGAGGAAAAATAATGCGAAGTTCAATATGCAATTTTAGCGAGATAAAGCCTTTAAAGAAGGTCTTGATGCATCGGCCGGGTGATGAGTTTTTGAATTTGACGCCGAATACTCTAGAGAGATTGCTTTTTGATGATATTCCATATCTAAAGATTGCCCAAGAAGAACACGACGCATATGCTAATGCCCTGAGAGCTGAAGGAGTGGAGGTAATCTACTTGGTTGATTTAGTGGCGGAAGCTTTGGAGAATGGTGGCAGAACAGTAAGGAAGAAATTCTTGGAGCAGTTTATTGCGGAAGCTGGTGTGACTTCACCGAAAGTGACTAAGCATTGTTTTGATTATTTAAACTCTATTAAAGATACTCGTGACATGGTGAAAAAGTGTATTGCGGGTATTGATATTTCTGAACTCAAGAAGCTTGGTAAGGTTTCTGGATTCTATGCGACTCGTGATACTGGTAGAATGATTATTGATCCCATTCCTAATGTTCTTTTCCAACGCGATCCGATGGCTACGGTGGGTCATGGTGCAACTTTGCATCGAATGTGGTCAGTGACTAGGACAAGAGAGTCTATCTTTGCAGAGTATGTTTATAAGTATCATCCGTTTTATGATGATATTAAGATTTATTATGATCGTACGGAGCCTTATTGTATTGAGGGTGGTGATATTCAGGTATTGTCAGATGAAGTAGTAGCGATTGGTATTTCGCAGAGGACCGAACCAGATGCAATCGCTAACTTCGCGAAGAATTTGTTTAAGGATAAATCGAATAAATTCAAATACGTATTAGCAATTGATATTCCAGATGAGCGTTCTTTCATGCATCTAGATACGGTAATGACGCAGGTAGATGTAGACAAGTTTGCGGTACAGGACGCAATTATGGATATCTCGACAATCTATGAAATTACGCCTGGACGGGGTGGTGAGATTGAAATAATGGAAATCCATCAGGGGCTTCAGAAGGTGTTAGAAAAGTATTTGCATCTAAATAAGGTTGAACTTATCAAATGTGGTAACGGTAAAAGAATTGATGCAGAAAGAGAGCAATGGAGCGATGGCGTCAATCTTCTGTGTATTCGCCCTGGAGTAGTAGTTGCTTATGATAGGAATTTTGTAACCAACCAAGCTTTGAAGAAACATGGTATTCGGGTAATAGAGATACCTAGTTCGGAGCTTTCGCGTGGGCGCGGCGGTTCGCATTGTATGACTATGGCGATTGCCAGAGAGGAGGATTAGCGGGAGGTAAGTTTTATTGTTTGAGAGACAAATGAAAATAAAAGGAGAAAAACATGAAAATAAATATAAGTGAAGTAAAGCGCATTGGCGTGAGAGAAGTCAAAACAATTAGTTTTAAGGCGGTAAGAACCATTAACCTGCCGGAAGTGAAATGGGTTGGATTGACTGAAAATAGTATTAAAGTTAAAAGGATATAAAATGTTTAAGAAAAAAAATCGTAGTAAGAGACGCAGTCGAGCGATGCTCTCGGCGTACTCGATTATCATGGTTTTAATCATCTTGCTAGGACTTTTGTCACATGTTTTGCCAAAGGCGAAGTATGTTATGGCTCCTCTTGAAGAAGAAGCGAGCGTAGAGGTTGGTCCAGGCGAATGGGAAGGTGAAACACCGTCTGGTGGCTCAGACGAACTTAACAGTGAAGAATCCGAAGGGATTCAAGAAGAGTTGGCGTTGCCGGAAGATGAGTCATTGGATCCTGAAGTGGGTGACGAGGCAACGAATGAAGAGTCAGTAGACGGCCAAGAGGCTACCGAAGGAACAGGCGCTGAGGATGGGATAGTAGGTAGCGATATCGAAGAAACTTATGATACCCTTGAAGCTTGTGAGGAAATCTATGGTGAAGATGGCTGCGTCATAAAAGAAGGTTCGGGTGTGGTCGGAGCAGAACTTTATCAAATTTTGATGGCTCCGATTCTTGGGTTTGCTGATGCAATTGATGTTTGTATCTTCATCATGATGCTAGGTGGTTTGTTGGCAGTCGTATCTAAGACTAAGGCTCTTGAGACTGGCATTAAATTATTGGTACAAAAGCTACATGGTAAAGAGTATTTATTAATTGTACTTTTGATGTTCATCTTTTCGATTTTGGGTACTACTTATTGCTTCATTGAAGAAAGCGTTGGTATTTACTTCCTAATTGCGGCTAAAATGGTTGCAGCAGGACTTGATCCATTAGTCGGTGTAGCAACTATTTTGCTAGGTGCAGGCTCTGGCGTGCTTGGCTCAACGATTAACCCGTTTGCGACTGGTGTGGCACTGTCGGCAATGAAAGATGCTGGAATTGAGTTTGAACAAGGTACGGTGATTTTGATTGCCGTTGTGCTTTGGCTCACTACTTTAGCAATTTCGGCATTCTTTGTAATTAGATACGCAAAGAAGGTACAGCGCGATAAGGGCTCGACTTTCTTGTCTCTTCGCGAAAAGGCGGCGGCCGAGAAAGCGTATGGTAAGTTTTTAAAGGCGCAGGGTGATGGAATTAAACTATCTGGTAGACAAACTGCCACGTTGATTGTATTTTCTATTACTTTCCTCGTAATGATTGTTGGGTTTATCCCGTGGGGCGAGTTTGGAATCACATTCTTTGATTCGTGGACAGGATGGCTGACTGGTGCATCGCTAGGCAATTGGTGGTTCTATGAAGCTGCGCTTTGGTTCCTCATCTGCGCAATCATCATTGCAATTATTAACCGTCAAGGCGAGCATGGCTTCGTGGATGCCTTCGTGGATGGCGCAGACGATATGATTGGTGTAATCCTAGTGATAGCAGTGGCACGTGGTGCATCGGTATTGATGGCCGAGACAAGCATTGATAACTTTATCATTGTGAATGCAGCTGCCGGGTTGGCATCTTTGCCAGAGATGGTATTTGTGCCTTTGAACTACTTGCTTCACGTCGTGTTGTCGGTGCTGGTACCTTCTTCATCGGGCCTCGCAACGCTTTCCACTCCAATTATTGCGCCAGTGGCATCGACTCTTGGGTATAGCACTAATGTGGCGGCAATGACGATTGTTGCGGCAAACGGTCTAGTCAATTTGATTACCCCGACTTGTGGTGCAATTATGGGTGGTCTTGCTCTAGCTAAGGTCGATTATTCGACTTGGTTTAAGTGGGGTTTGAGAGTGGTAGCTTGTATTGCAATTGCTAATATTGTAGTATTATGCTTATTCTCACTATAGGACAATAAAAATACCACTCGGGATACGCGTCCGGCCGGCCCATTGCCATGGGACGGCCGGTGCTAATTCTCGCCTTGCCAGGCTGTGAAATGCTCCGTGATGGTGTTTTTTTATTGTCCTTATGTTATAATATACATATGAATAAGCTACAGTATGATGGGCCGGTAGTTTTGGCGATTCTTGATGGTGTAGGTTTGGCGCCGGATAGGGAGGGGAATGCGGTGGCGAGGGCTAGAATGCCATTTATGTGGAATGCGGTTAAAAACTATTTGCATGTGGCGCTTGAGGCTTCTGGTGAAGATGTTGGATTATTGCCTGGGCAAATGGGTAATTCTGAAGTAGGACATAATGCTATGGGTGCAGGGTGCGTTTACAAACATGGAATTGCAAGGATAGAAGAAGCATTTGATTCTGGCGCGATTTATGAATCGGAGGCCTGGAAGGGCGCAATAACTAGAATATTAAGCGAGGGGCGTAGTGGTAATGAGGGTATAAATCAGCGCACTTTGCATTTTGCTGGTATTCTTTCCGATGGTGGAGTGCATAGTCATATTTCCCATTTAAAACAGATGGTAAAACGGGCCTATGATGAAGGCGTGCGACGAATGAGAATACATGCGATTTTTGATGGTCGCGATGTGCCGCCACAGTCGGAACCGAAGTTCATTCGTGAGCTTGAAGATTTTGCTCGGCAGTTTAAGGATGCCGATATTAAGATTGCTTCTGGCGGTGGCAGGATGACTACGGTGGCGGATCGTTACGAAAACGATTGGGAGGTCGTGAAAAGAGGTTTTGACATGATGGTCAATGCTAAGGCGGACTATTATTTCTATTCGGCTGAAAAGGGGATAATGAGTTTGCGAGATGGTGATCCGGGTATACAGGATCAATATTTGCCGGCTTTTGTGGTGGTAGATAAGGATCAGAAACCGGTAGGTAAAATTGAAAAAGGTGACGCTCTGATTTATTTTGATTTTCGTGCGGATCGGGCAATTGAGATAGCCCAAGCCTTCACTTACTTCGATTTTCCGTATTTCGATCGTGGAGACTATTCGCCGGTCGATGTCTATTTTGTGGGTATGACGGAATATAATTCGGACACGCATGTACCGGAACATAGATTAGTGGAGCCAGTGAAGATTGATGAAACTTTAAATCAATTCTTGGGATTGCATAATATTCCACAGTTAGCGGTGTCTGAGACTGTTAAGTTCGGACATGTAACTTACTATTTTGACGGAAATAGTTATGATAAGGTTCCGGGCGAAGATTTCAAGCAGATAGAATCATATACTGAGCCGTTTGAGACTCGCCCATGGATGAAGTCGGCGGAGATTACGGATGAAGTAGTAAAGGCGATGCCGAATTATAGATTTGTGAGAGTGAATTATCCTGGCGGTGATATGGTTGGGCATACGGCCGATTTCGATGCGACGGTAATTGCGCTTGAGGCAATTGATTTGTCATTAAAGAGGATTGCCGAACGCGTAGACGAACTGGGTGGATGTCTGATAATTGTGGCAGATCATGGTAATGCTGAAGAGCTTTTGGATGAGCATGGGGCTCCGAAGACAGCACATACTACTAATCTTGTACCTTGCATCTTTTACGATAATACCCCTAATAGAGATAGATATCAGTTGGCGGAAGTGCAGGGTCCTGGATTAAAGAATCTGACTGCTACGCTTGCCTTGCTATTGGGGCACGATGATTATCCAGAGTCTTGGTGTGAGCCGTTAATATCCGTGATATAATCGGTTTATTATGATTACGAAAGCTATTATACCGGTCGCTGGATGGGGTACTAGGCGACTGCCAATTACTAAAATTATTGAGAAATCAATGCTCCCAGTGGGTAATCGTCCGCTTGTGGATTATTCAGTGCAGGAATTAATTGCGGCAGGAGTTAAAGATATCTATATGGTGATATCTAATGTTGAGCCTTGCCAGGTGCGCGAGTTTTATCGCGATAATTTGGCTCTTAATCAATATTTGATGGATCGTGGAAAAGAAGACAGCTTAAAATTGGCTAAGACTTTGCCGGATGATGTTAAAATCCATTACACCGTACAAGATCCAGCTGGCAAATATGGGACTGCTGTGCCGATAGCAATGGTGGTGAAGCAGTATAAAATTAATGAGCCAGTGTTGGTATTTATGGGTGATGATTTTATTTGGAATCCTGGCGGTGAATCTGCAGCGGAGTCTTTAATAAAAATAGTCGGCGAAGGTGAGTCGGCAATATTAGGGGTTGAGATTCCGAGGGAAAATGTAGACAAATATGGTGTGCTTTCGGCTGAAGATGGAAAACTAGTTGGAGTAGTAGAGAAACCTGAGCCTGAGGAAGCGCCATCCAATTTGATTAATGTATCAAAATACATTATGAATCCAGATTTATTGAAGAGAATTGTGAAATATGTGGACGAGAACAGTTTTGGGCCGGGGGAGCAGGAATATATGGTGACGGACCCGATTGATGAGTATATAAAAGAAGGTGGAATTATGCGAGTGGCGCCGACGGATGGGGAATTCTTGGATGGCGGCTCGATAGAAGGTTGGTTGCATGCTAATAATGTGGTATGCAATAGTGAAATAGCATAAAAGAATTAAAAGCGTGTCCTTCGGACACGCTCCGGGCCGCTCAGGCCAAGTCTTTATGGTCCTTAGAACAGCTTTAATTCTTTTATGCTATTTCTTTTGCCATGCGTTCGAGTTTGCGGAAGTCGACTTTGTCGGCTTTGGTGAGAGGAAGTTGATCCATGAAGATAATTTTGCGGGGGATTTCGGAAGGTTTTAAGATGATATGATCGTGTCCGATACGATATGGTTCGGCGGCGGTTTTAGCGATAGCACGACGCGTAGCGTTATTTTTAGGTATCCCGTCTTTTAGCACTACGATGGCATAGGCAGCTTGTTCGTATTTTTTGTCTGGGCCTTTGACAATCTGGCATGTTTTAATTAACTCGGAGCGCATGACGGCGCTGCGTACGTATTCGTAATAAACTTTAGCTGGAATGTTGTTGATAAAGAAGATGGAGCGACCTACTAGCGTTACGAATCCTGTGGGACTAACGGAAGCGATATCGCCAGTAATAAGATAGCGTTTGCCTTTGATAGTAGCGAATTTGTTTTCGTTGATTTCTGGACGATTGTAGTATTCTTTTAGCATGTGCTTGCCATTGACGTAGATGATGCCTGCATGGCCAAAATCGAGCTCTTCGCCGGTTTCTGGGTCAACTATCATCACGTTGACGCCGGCTGGAATTTTCCCAACTGTGCCAGGGTGATAAGTTTGTCCGACTGAGGTAGAAATAAGGCCCAGGACTTCGCCTAGACCATAACCGTTGCAGATGACAGCGTGAGACTCGTGGTTTCTGAGTAGATCCATGAGTCGATTCGCCACTTCTGGATCTAGTCGCTCTCCTCCCGAGGCGAACATCTTAATGCTGCTGAGATCAATTTCTGGTGAAAGGTATTTTTCCAATTGTTCTACTAGAGCTGGCACGCCAAAGACGGTGTCAGGTTTTTTGCTGAAATAATAATCAAAGTTAGTAGAGTTGATGTCTGGAGTGAGGATAACTTTGCCGCCACCGAGAATGGGGGACATTGTAGAAACCCAAAAACCATACGGGTAATTTAATTTGACAAATTGCATCCAGGAATGGATTTTTTTATCCCACATTTTAACGCCAGAAGCGGCTTTATTATAGATTGCCCCAGCGACTAGGGCTTTATTAGTGAAAGTCAGAGGCTTAGGGCCGGAGGTAGAGCCGGAGGTAAAGGTAACAAGGGCGACTTTGTTGGCCGAGAAGGTATTATGAGGGAGATGACCTTTATATTTTTCGGCAATTTTGGTGATACTGGTCTTACCAATGGAGGCTCCATCCATAGTAGATGTGCCATCAAAATTAATCACATTCTTGACAGTTTCGGCATCTTTCTTATAGTTTTTAAGTTTGCCCCTAGTCTTTTCGAATGTGACTAAGATCGGCGATTTGAATTCGTCTAAATAATGAATGAGAGTATCGCGCGGAGTGGACTCGTCGAAAAAAGCTACGGCGGCGCCGATTTGGTTGGCGGCAAGGAAGAATACGATGTTTTCGTAAACGGGACGCCCGGAGGCTACAGTAAGGATGTCGCCAGATTTTACTCCAAGTTGGAGTAGAACTTTAACCATAGTTTTGCGATCTTTTTTCATTTCACGCCTGGTAAAAGTCTGGTCTTTTTGATCTACAACGATATCGTCATTATGACGGAAACAAGAGAGCGAGAAGAGAGCCGATATACTGATTAGCGGAACTAACGGAGCTCTCTTCTGATGCTTTATTTTTAACATAGTATCCGATTTTATTATATCATACGGGGAAATAGCGTCAATTCTTGGATTATTACTGTGTATTTTTAATTTGTGGTATAATCTAAACATAAGTATAATTTTGGAGGATTTTATGCAACCACAGAATAATGTGCAAAATAGAACTCCGGTGGCGGTTCAGCCGGCGAAGACTGTGCCAGTAGCACCTCAGCCGGGAACAGTAACACCGGCGACATCGGCGGAAGAAACATCTAAAAAGGACAATTTGTTTGAAAACACGCCAAAGAAGGCTGGTAAGGGTATGATGCTTGGTCTGGTTTTTTGTATACTTTTAGCGGCTGGTGGAATTGCGTTTGGTGTATGGACGATGATGGATAGTAAATCGCAAAAAGATAGCCTAAATGAGCAGATTAGTACTCTGAAGGCGCAGAATAATACATTACAAAGCACAATAGACGAGTTGCAAGCGGAAATAAAGGAATATCAGAATAATAAGTCGAAGAATGAGAATCAGGTAGATATTGTTGACGTAGAATTGCCTGAACCAGGTGAAGCGCAAACGGAAATAATCGAAGGTGTGTTTTACGTTAAAAATCAAATGGGCGATATTGTCGCTAAGGATGATTCTGCGGAATTCATCGAAATTGTGACATGCGATTCCGGAACGGCGGACGCTTCTGCGCCATTGGTTTGCGATGTAACGACGGCAACTGGAGAGGGTAAGTTTGTGTATAACTACGAAGACGGCTCTTTGGTTTATTCTGCAATTTCTGAATAGAGATAAAAATTAGCAAATTAGCACTCTTGACATGGGAGTGCTAATTTTGTACAATAGGGGTATGCAAGCAGAATTTAGTGAAATTATGAGCAAATTGTCCGAAAATGCAAGATTTGCTTTGCAAAAGGCGGACTATTACAGTAAAAGATACAATAATGGCTACATGGGGACTGAACATTTGCTTCTTGGAATTATGTCAATGGATAATTCTACTGGGGCAAAAATGATTCGCGAAGAAGGCGCTACGGTAGAGGAGGTTGAAAAGGCGCTTAATAAGGTCGCGGTAGAGGTGCCCGGTAGCGATATGGCGATGATGTCGTTATCCGAATCGGTGATTTTGACACTGAGGATGGCGCAAAATTATACGACAGAACAGGGGCTAACGGTGATTGGAACGGAGCATCTGTTATATGCATTACTAAGCCAGCCGAACTCGCGCGCGTCTTTGATTTTGCAAGGTCTGAAAGTTGACAATGAGAAGATTTTAGATGAAATAGAAAAACTAGTTGAAGAGCAAACTAAAGACGAGAAGCTGAAAGCGGAAAAAGCTAAATATTTGAAGAAGTCGCCGTTAAAGTTCTTGAATCGTTACGGAAAAGATCTAACAGAAGAGGCAAGACAAGGTCATTTAGATACGGTGATTGGGCGCGAGAACGAGATTGAACGGGTAGTGACGGTACTGTCTAGACGTACAAAATCTAATCCAGTACTAATTGGTGAAGCTGGTGTGGGTAAGACGGCTATCGTAGAGGGGTTAGCTACGCGCATTGTGAAGAACGAGGTGCCTGGCAATTTGATTGGTAAGCATATTTATCAGGTAGATTTGTCGTCGGTGGTGGCTGGTACTAAGTTCAGAGGCGAATTTGAGGAGCGTATAAAAGGCATAATTGATGAAGCGATTAGTGATGATTCTATTTTGCTCTTTATTGATGAGATTCATTTGCTTTGTGGGGCGGGATCAGGAGAAGGATCGTTAGATGCGGCAAATATCTTGAAGCCGGCACTCGCGCGCAACTCTATTAACTTAATTGGTGCAACTACGCTTGATGAATATCGAAAAACCATAGAAAAAGACAAGGCGCTTTCTCGTAGGTTCCAATCGGTAATGATTGAAGAACCGAGCGCAGCAGTGACGCTTCGGATTTTGAAGGGAATTAAGGGCCATTATGAAAAGCATCATGGTGTAGTGATCCCGGATGAATGTTTAGAGACAGCTATCACTATGAGCCAAAGATACATTAATGATAGATTTATGCCTGATAAGGTGATTGATATTATTGATGAGGCTTCAGCGATTGCGAAGGTGGCTGCGGATAAAAAAGGTGGTGGTAAATACAAGAAGCTTAAAATTGAGAAATCTGCACTGGAAAATAAGGTGACTGAGGCGGCGGAGGCGGAAGATTACGAAAAGGCAGCTAATTATAAAACCGAGCTAGCTAAACTTGAAAAAGAGATCAAAGCTTTGGAAAAAGCTGGGGTAAAAAAGACCGAAAATCCGACATTAACGGAGGAGAATTTAGCGACAGCGGTTAGCTTAAAGACTGGTATTCCGGTATCTAAAGTGCACGGTAGTGAGATGAAAATGCTGATGAACCTAGAAGATGAGCTGAAAAAGTCTATAGTCGGCCAGGATGAGGCGATAAAGGCGGTATCCAAGGCGATTCGACGAGGACGTTCCGGAATAGCGGATGCTAGGCGTCCGATTGGCTCGTTTATCTTTATGGGGCCAACTGGTGTAGGTAAGACGGAGCTTGCTCGTGTGATAGCGAGAGAGGTATTTGGTGGTGAAAATGCGCTAGTCAAGATCGATATGAGTGAGTTTGGCGAAAAGCACAATGTATCACGACTCGTGGGGGCGCCAGCTGGATATATTGGATATGACGATGGTGGAAAACTAACTGAAGCTGTTCGACGTAAGCCTTACTCGGTAATCCTATTTGACGAGATTGAAAAAGCACATCCGGATGTATTTAATTTGCTTTTGCAGATTTTAGAAGACGGAGTACTAACTGATGGGCAAGGAAGTAAGATTAAGTTTAACAATACGATTGTAATTTTGACTTCTAATCTTGGCTCGGCAGATATGTATCGCGAATCGGAGCTTGGATTCACGGCAAAAACCGCTAAGGATAAGAAGGCACTTCTGCAAGAATATGAAGAGAACAAAGAATACGCGATGAAGGCGCTGAAAAAGGTGATGCGCCCAGAGCTAATTAATAGATTAGACAATATCTTAGTGTTCCATGCTTTGACTCGCAAGAATGTAGAGAGAATCTTTGATAATTTGATTAACGAACTACAAAAGCGTTTGGCCACTAAGGGAATTGGATTAAAAGTAGAAGAGAAAGCAAAGGATTATTTGATTAAGGAAGGATACGATCCAAAGAATGGCGCTAGACCGCTTAGGAGAAAGATTGAAGATGAAGTGGAGTCACTACTTTCGGAAGGGATTATTTCGGGTCAATTAAAGAAGGGCGACATTCCAACATTGAAATACGTTAATAAGAAATTGAAATTAGTAAAGGAGTAAAATGAAAGATTATTTAGTACCTACGGTGGTAGAAGAAACCAATAAGGGGGAGAGGGCATATGATATTTATTCAAGACTTTTAAATGACCGGATTATTTTCCTAGGTGAAGATGTGAATGCTCATACGGCTAATCTGGTAATTGCGCAGATGCTGTATCTTGCGCATGAAGATCCAAAGAAGCCAATCAAGCTTTATATTAATTCTCCAGGCGGGAGCGTATATGATGGGCTGGCGATTATCGATACGATGAATTATATTGAGCCAGATGTAGAGACGATTGGGATTGGACTACAAGCTTCGATGGGTGCGATGCTACTTAGCTCTGGGGCAAAAGGTAAGAGATACTGCTTGCCGAATTCGCGCATCATGATTCATCAGCCATCTTCGGGTACGGAAGGTAAGATTACGGATCAGGAAATAATGTTGCGCGAGGGGGTGTTCCTCAAGAAGCGTTTGGCGGAGATTTTTGCAGATAATACTGGGAAAGATCTGAAACAAGTAGAGAAAGATATGGATCGCGATAATTGGATGAGCGCCGAAGAAGCCTTGAAATATGGCATTATAGACGAGATTATCAAGTAAAACCCTTGAAAAGATACGTCATCTATGGTAAAATAACGGGTAATCGTTAAATAATAAAGGTAAAATATGAGTTTTTCTATTCTAAAGCAAATTGGTGACGCGCAAAAAAAGAAGGCTGTTGTTGATGTGCGTTCTGGTGATACCGTGAAAGTCACCCAAAAAATCAAGGAAGGCGAGAAGTTCCGCTTGCAGGTGTTTGAAGGTGTAGTAATCCGTGTGGATCGCAAGGATTCGCATACTGCACGTATTGTAGTGCGTAAGGTAACTTCTGGCGTAGGTGTTGAGAAATCTTATCTTATCCATTCGCCACTTGTAGAGAAGATTGAAGTTACTAAGCGCGCAAAGGTACGCCGTAATAATCTTTCGTATCTTCGTGAGCGTTCTGGTAAGTCAGCACGTCTTACTGGCAAGGATTTTGACCGCAATCTAGTAAACGATGTAACTGTAGAGGAAGATCCTGAGGTGGCTGAGGCGCCAGCCGAAGAGGCTAAGGTGGAAGAAGCTCCAGTAGAAGAAGTTAAAGCGGAAGAAGTAAAAGAAGAGACTAAAGCCGAAGAGGCAAAATAAGCCGAATGGCGATTCTCGGTATAGATGAAGTAGGACGCGGGCCCTTAGCGGGCCCGCTTGTCGTGGGGGCAGTTATTTTGCCTGACGAAAAGCCAGAGTGGGTGGCAGAATTAAAAGACTCCAAGAAGCTGTCGGCTAAGAAGCGAGAAGAATTAAATAAACGGATAATGTCTGAGGCGCCAGCTACCGGTTTAGGATGGGTGGCGGCTTCAGAGCTTGACAAAATAGGTATTAGTGAGGCCTTAAAACTAGCCACTAGAAGAGCGGTGGAAGAAGTGCAGAGTCATCATTTCTCGTTTTCGAAAATTGTGATTGATGGCAAAGTTAACTTTCTTCAGGGTACGAAGTTGGCAAATTATGTCTCGACGATGGTGAAGGCTGATGACTTAGTAAAGGAGGTATCGGCTGCATCAATTATTGCCAAGGTGGCTAGGGATAATTATATGGTGAAGCTCGCGGAGAAGTATCCGCAATATGGATTTGAAAGTCATGTGGGCTATGGTACGGCGAAGCATAAAGCTGCAATTAATGAATTTGGGATTTGTCCGGAGCATCGTAAAAGTTTTGAGCCGATTAAGAGTATGGTGGAGTTTTCTAGGCCTGGTGGTGTTGTAAAAAATACAACAAAGATTGGTATGAAAGCGGAGGAAGCCGTAGCGGAACGATTGATTCACGATGGGCATCGGATAGTAGCGCGTAATTTTAAAACTTCTAGTTGCGAAATTGATATTGTGTCAATTTTGGACCAGAACGTTTATTTTACTGAGGTTAAATATCGCAGAAATAAGGTTTGTGGTGGTGGGCTAGCGGCGATTACTCCTGTTAAGCAAAAACAAATGAAATATGCCGCTGAAGTGTTTTTAAAAATGAATCCACAATATACGAAGTTGCAGCCTTTACTGGCGGTAGCTGAAGTGAAGGGTGAAGATTTCATAGTTGAAGATTGGTTTGAGCTGACTTGATGTGATACAATGAAAGAAAGGAGGTATATGGAACCATCTGAAGAAATGGTGGAAAAAATAATTAAAAAACTATTGGGGGCTTTACCAGAAGAGGCGGAAGCTGATTTCCAGGCTTGGGTAGAAGAACCGACTGAAGAAGGGCTAAATGCGCTACTAGCTAAATATAATATTGATGCAGATAAACTGACACGGAAGGCGGTTTTGGAGGAAAAAGATGCGTAATTTTGAAAATAATTTTAACAATCAGTCTGAAGATAGAAATACTGATTGGGGGTCTATGGATGATAACGGGTTCAGTCAACTCGGAAACGAGATAGCCGAGGTTCCGTTAGCTGAGGCTAAGCAGGACGAAGCCGAGCGAGAGGCTGAATTTAAGCGACATCAGGCGGAGCGAGCTGCTAAACGTTTGGAAAAGCTGCAGGAGTCGGAGAGGGCGAAAGCTATTATGCAGAACGTAGTTTTACCTTTGTTCTTAACGGCGACTTTGGCGGTAGGTGCTGTAGGCGCAGTGATTGCTGACGCGCGTTCGACGCATGGCATTATGAATACTGATCATGCGGACAAAGTTGAGACTATCCACGTTCGTTCGTTTACTTTGGTGAATGGGCCAAATATTCGAACAAATCCCGGTGTAGGCTATCAGGACGATAATTTAATTATAGATTCTGGCGAAGAAGGGCAAAGGATGCATATTCCTTATGAAGGGACAGTCTATTACTTTAATGATCAAATCGACCCAAATGGGGGGTGGTATGGATTTCCGGCAAAAGAATTTGCCAACACGTTATTTGAAAATGGCTATATCAGTCGAAAAGAAGCGGACAAACTAGTAAAAGAAGAAGAAAAGGATGATGGCGTGTTTTGGGTCAATGATGAATATGGAACACCTAATGAAGTAGAAGAAATAGAAAATATTGGCTAAATTTTGGCGGGTTTTAGACGTTAAATTTAAATTCGACGACGTCGCCGTCTTGCATAATGTAAGTCTTGCCTTCAGTGCGGAGAAGGCCGGCTTCGCGGACGGCTTTTTCGGAACCGAGGCGAGCGAGGTCGTCAAATTTACAGACGTTAGCCGCGATAAAACCGCGTTCGAAATCGGTATGAATAGTACCGGCGGCTTCGGGGGCGGTGGAGCCTTTCTTGATTGTCCAGGCACGACATTCTTTTTTGCCGGCGGTAAGGAAGGATTGAAGACCGAGAGTCTCGTAGGCGGCTTTAATGAGCTCGCCGAGTGCATCATCTTTGACGCCGTAAGATTCGAGGAATTCTTTTCTTTCTTCACGATTCATGCCTGACATTTCTTCTTCCAATTTTGCATTAACAAAAATGCAGTTTACTAGGCGAGGGTCCTGTCCAAACGCCTCTTTCTCGGGCCGCTCCGGGGCGCTTGCCCAAGTCTTAGGCCCTTCGAAAGAGGCATTTTGGCCACCCTCGCCTACGATATTGCGAAGCTTGTTTTGTAAACCTTTATCGGTCAAGCCTTGTTCGTCTACATTAAACATATAGATGACGGGTTTGTCGGTGAGATAGGGGACAAATTCGTCGGCGGGGTCTTTTTTGCGTTTGGCTTCAATTTTAGCTTTAGTTTCTTCGTCGGCAAGTTGGAGTTCAAGATTGATGATATCAATATCATCTTTGGCTTGAGCTAGGATGTCATCCTCGGGCTTGTTGTCGGCGCGGACGATGTCGTCGTTTTTGAAGGCTCTTACTACATGGCAGATGGCCTGGCATTCGCGGATGTGGGCGAGGAATTTGTTGCCGAGACCTTCGCCTTTAGATGCCCCAGCGACGAGGCCGGCGATGTCGACAAATTCTACAGTGGCTGGGACGATTTTGTCAGTTTCGTACATTTTGGCGAGGACGTCTAGACGCTCATCGGGGACGGGGACAATGCCGACATTTGGCTCAATGGTGGCAAAAGGATAGTTGGCGGCGAGTGCGCCAGCGTTGGTAAGTGCGTTAAACAGTGTAGATTTACCGACATTTGGTAAGCCGACGATTCCGATCTTCAAATTCAAAACCAACCTTTCGTTAAATTCTTATCTGTTATTATACCATATTTTAGTGTATAATTTAAACTAAGATAATAAAAGGATTAAAAATGGATAATACTAAAATTTGTCAAAGTTGCGCAATGCCACTTACTTCGGAAGATATGTATGCTACAGAAAAAGACGGTAGTGTAAACTCAGATTATTGTAAATGGTGTTATAAGGATGGTGAATTTGTCGATAAATGTTCAATGGAAGAATATATCGAGAAATGCTCTCAATTCGGTGAGCAGGCCGGAATGACTAACGAACAAATGCGAGAATATTGTGCTAAGGTGTTTCCAACTTTGAAAAGATGGAAGAAAGCTTAATATCTATAGCGGTGTTTTTACTAAATTAGATATGCTATAATCATTTCATGAAGAAATTTTTAGACAAGATTTTTGGGGGACTTAATATTACTTGGCCGAGACTTATTGCTTTTGCGGTGGTGATGGGGGTATATACGGCGCTGATGGCAATGCTTGTGCCAGATGGAAATTCTTTTCATGATATTGCTGTGACGCCAGAATGGTGGGTACTTCCGGCGATTTTGATTATCGTAAATTCAAAGAAGCCTCTCGATGCAGCGTTGAAGACCTTTGTCTTTTTCTTGATTTCGCAGCCGCTGGTTTATCTTGTGCAGGTGCCGTTTAATGAAATGGGCTGGGGATTATTTGGCTATTATAAATACTGGTTTATCGTGACTCTATTTACATTTCCAGCTGGTTTCGTGGGCTGGTATATGAAGAAGGATAAATGGTATTCTGGGTTGATTTTATCTGTAATGACGGTATTTTTGGCGTTGACCGGATACTTTTATGTTACGGGATTCAGTACTAATTTTCCGAATCATCTGATTTCTACGATTTATTGTTTTGGGATTATTCCGGTCTTCATTTTTGGAATATTTAAAAATAAGCAACCGCGGATTATTGCCGCCGTAATTACAATAGTGGCCGTTATTATTACTTTCTTTGTGGCTGGTACCGCAAAGCCATTTGAGACATATATGAATTCGTTTATTGAAGAAAATGATATTACTTTTGTGGGTGAGCCTTACATTTCTTTCTATACTGGTGACGGACAGGGTAATATAGAAATAATAACGATTGAAGAAGGCGTATATAATTTTAAGCTAAATGGTCTAAAGGGTAAGAATTATAGCTTTACGGTTAGTGACGATGAGAATAGCTATAGTTTTAGATACTATTACGATTCGGATCAGGATACGGTCATAGTAGAAAAGGAATAAAAAAATGACCAAGAGAGTACGAAATATTATTGGATGCACATTGCTAGTGATTTTGACGGCTATAGCGATAGCTATAGTGCTGAATCGGCAGTGGATTTATGATTTTTGGCGGGGGAGGACATATGTAGCTTCTACTGAAATGTCTGATATTCGTACGAGTCTTGGCCTGACGGGGCAAGGTGAATTTTTGTTTAATGCTAGCCAGCCGGAGCTAAGTACCCGAGAAGATTTTAATGAGCGATGCCGAAAAGAAGGTGATGAAATTGCGATTTTGGGATGTTATACAGAAGGTAATATTTACGTATACAATATTACCGATGCTGAACTGGATGGAATTAGGGAAGTAACTGCAGCGCATGAGCTGTTACACGCTGCGTTTGCTAGGATGAGTGATGATGAGAAGTCGGCCTTGCGACCGTATCTAGATCAAGTTTACAAAGATAACGAGCAAATCCTAAGCGAAGATTTAGCGAATTATAATGCCGCGGAGGAGTTTGAAGAGCTGTATGTGAGGGCTGGTACAGAGGTGAAGGATTTACCGTCGGTACTAGAGAGCCATTACGCTAAAATCTTTAAAGATCAGGACCTAGTGGTGGGGTTTTACGAAAAGTACATTATCGTATTTCGTGAGCTAAAGGCAGAGCTAGAAGCTTTGGAAGATGAAATGGCGAGCTTAACCGAGCAGATAGAGCAAAAGACTATAGAATATGAGAATCGCATTGAGGGCCTAAATGCGAGTATTATTAGCTTTAATAGTTGTGCTGAGGTGGCTGGATGTTTTGTTTCGGAGGCAGATTTCTATGCACGAAGAAATGTACTGGTAGGCGAGCAGAATGCTTTGGAGCGGATGTATGAAGAAATCAATGGCTTAATTGATGAATATAATGCAAAAGTAGAAATTTATAATGCAGATGTTTTAAGAAGCGAAAGATTAAATACGATAATTAATTCTAGTAACAAGCCTCAGGAAATAGGTGAATGAAACTAAAGGTGCGGAGGCTATCGGTAGTAGTTTTTGCACTGGTGGGTGTGGTAATCTGGCTTTTTACTAATCCAGAAAGCTATGACCAGATATTTATACGAGTAGAAAATACTGGGGCAGAGGCGGGAATAAATTACGATGAAGAGAATGATGATGGTAAAGAGATAGTATTAGCTGATGCTTCGGCTACGGATTCGGGACTAATAGCTTCGGAAGTATTGGAGCTATTAGATGTCAAAGGGCGAGCGCCCAAGACGGGATATAGCAGAGACCAATTCTACACAGAATGGCCGACGATTGACGGTTGCAATTTGCGCCAAAGAATTATAAAGCGAGAATTTGGCGACAAAGCAGTACTGGATGGGTGTAATGTGATTGCTGGTGAATATGACGAACCATATACTGGAGAGCACAAAGTGTTTTCGAGTCGTGATGAGATTTCTAAGGGGGTGCAGATTGACCATGTGGTGGCGCTTTCGGATGCTTGGCAGAAGGGGGCGCAATACCTGGATTCCGACACTAGATATAAAATAGCTACCGATCCATTAAACCTACTAGCAGTAGATGCGGCGGCGAACGAGAAGAAGTCGGATGGGGATGCGGCTACGTGGTTGCCATCTAATAAGAAATTTAGATGTCAGTATGTGGCGAGGCAGGTGTCGGTGAAGTATAAGTATGGATTATGGGTGACACAGGCGGAAAAGGAGGCTATTAAGAGGATTCTTACAAATTGTCCCAATGAGTCAATTATAGGCAATTAGGCAATTAAATATTGCAAGCGTGTCCTTTGGACACGCTCCAGGCCGCTCTGGCCAAGTCTTTATGGTCCTAAGAACACATTTGCAATATTTAATTGCCCATGTGCTATAATCATATAAAAGTAAGTGGAGGAGTTATGAAAAAATTATTGTGGAGCTTGATTATAGGGTCGGTATTGTTGGTGATCGGAGCTTTTTTGCTGGGGCGATATGCGTTTCCAAATACTATGCCGGCGCTTCCGGAGCCAGAATTATCTGAAGGGCAACGAGGTGAGCTTGGGATTGACAAGAATATTAATGAATCTACGATTGACTCGTATCTAGGCCGTTCGGATGCGGTATACCGGGATCTTCGGATGCTAAAGGATCCTGGAAATTATGAGGCGATTGGTGGAGACTCGTATCTTTCGGGATTCGTGAGTGGGTTCTCTGTGGTGCCGTTTCCGTATATCGTAAATGTATCTGGACTACCGGAAGCGGTGGGTAGTACTTATACTGGTAAGACGTTATTTACAGAAGAGAATGGTGAATACAAAGCGAATTACAAGGAGTCGATGGAAATACTAGAAGGCTTATTCCCGAAAGATAAGATAATTTTCTTGATGTGTGGGGGTGGAGGATATTCAGGAATGATGAAGAATATGCTAGTCGCGCTAGGCTGGGATGAGTCTAAAATCTATGATGTGGGCGGATATTGGTATTACGAAGGTGAGAATATGGTAGAAGTGAAGCGTGAAAACAGCGACGGCACGACGGTATATGATTTTTATAAAGTGCCTTTGCACGAGATTGATTTTGCGGAGCTGACGGAGATATAGCGTGAGTGCAGAAAAAAAGAAACAAGCGGGGGTACTGGGGCTAATAATCGCTCTAGTGGTGGTATTATTTGGGGGACTACTATTTATGGCGGCGGTGAGTGGATGGTTTGACAATACGAAGGTGACTTTAGATACAGAATATTACGGCGATGGTACGGAATACATGGAATTATCGGCAGAGCGATATGAGGACTTAATTGAAAATAAGAAATCTTTTGTAGTGCTGGTAGACCAAGGAGGATGCACGACGGCGGATAGGTTAAGAGAATATGGCCTAGAATATGCTAAGGAAAAAGGTATTTTAGTATACAGGATAATGTTTGACGAGATGAAGGAAACATCCATGCATAACACAGTAAAGTATTATCCGTCGTTAGTGATTGTATCTAAGGGCAAGATAGTGGGATATTTAAGAGCCGATTCGGATGAAGATTCCCCCGCCTATAATGACTATACCGATTTCAAGACATGGGCAGAAAAGTATTTATAAAACGTTAGTGTATAATAATTAGCATGAATGTATTAGACTATTCTAAGGGCGTAGAGAAATTAGTAGACCCGATGATGGTGGGCAAGACCCACTATATGCAGACGAAGCTAAGTAAGTTGCCGGTGTTTTTGCAGCGTAAGATTGTGATGAGCGCCACTAAAAAGGCAGACAAGATGCCTTTTGTGGTGGAGCCGTACTGTACTTTTTTGTTTTATAGGATTCCAGATCCAAAGAAGGTGGAGAAATTTATGCCGGAAGGGTTTAAGCCGGCAAAGTCGGCAGTTTTTGAAGGAGATGAAGAGAAATATTATGGGATTGTGTCGATGTTTCGGATTCATACTAGCGTGTTTTGGGGCGCACGGGCAGAGTATTATTTAGTAGCTAAGAATACGAAAACGGGGCTACTTTCTTGGGTAATGATGGATTACATTAGCGATACGATTAGCTATGACGAGGTGAATGGGCTAAAATCACCAGATTGCAAGGCGGCCGTAATGACTACGACATGCGAGGGCGATTTTGTCTGCGAGATGAGAGATGACGATGGCACAAAAAAGGTAGAATGTACGGCCAATCTAATGAAGTCAAAGATGCGGCTTTTAAATGAGAAACTTTGGATTGAGGGAAATACATCTATCGCCTATGGGCGGCTAGCGGGGGAGCCAGATGGAGATTTGTTCTCGCTAACTTTTTATCCTGAAGAAATGAAGCAGGCTCTAGACATTCCGTTAAAGAATGTAGCGCATTTTCATGTGGCGAGCTCTAGGACTGGTAAATTTGGCGCAGTATTAGATAAGGTCGTGAGTTTTCCTTTTGCGCAGCATATGCTATCTGATTCGCCAGGAATTCATACTCATTATAGTAGTGAGGCGGAATTAAGGAAGGCTGTAGAAGCAGTGAATTTTAAAAAGATCAAGACGCTAGCGAAGTAAATTCGGCTCTCTAGCAGGCGTTAATTAGGCTGGTAATTACAGATGTAAGGTTGTGGAAAAAATAAGGCACAAAAATCTTAAAAAAACCTGAAAGAATGCTTGACAACGCCATTATGCTTATGTAAAATAGAAGATGTTAAAGGTTATACAATCATCCATTAACATAAAATAACAACTAATTTTCCACTCGGAGTGGAAGGAGAAAAATAATATGAAAAAATTATTAGCAGGTGCAGGCGCAGTGGCGTTGGCAGCTATGCCTATGGCTGGTGTATTCGCTGCAGATTTGACTGTGACTGATACTCTTCAGATCACTGTTAACGCTTCTTGTTCAATAACAGAAGGTAGTAATACCGATGGTCTTGACAACAAGGATACCACTTATGCTGCTACGGTAGCAAACGGTGCTGAAGCGGACTTTAGCGGTACGCATTCTAGTAACCACGTTTTCCACGTGACTTGTAACGATGCTGATGGTTGGTCTTTCTCGGCTACCCCAAATAATCTTGCTGGTTATACCGATAATACCAAGGCTACGACCAATAACGATTCTATTAACTTCGTGGCTTCAGGTAGCTATTCGGCTACTGGTACTGCCGGCAAGTGGACTGCTACGATTACCGCGCCAAGTGGCATTACTGTGACGCAACCTTCTACGGCTGGTTCTTCTAATACAATTATTAACGCTACTGGTGCTCAAGCTGCTAATGTTGAAATCACTTCTGCCTATGCAGCTTATGTAGGTACTGAGACTGCAGCAGGTTATTACGAAGGTACAATCGCCTATACGTTGGCAGCTCTCTAATATTAAAAGATTATGCAAATAATCCTCCTGTAATGGGAGGATTATTTGTATGGTTTTAATTATCTAATTGTGTTATTATAGGTGAAAAGGAGGTAAATGAATAACAAGAAGGAAAAAAGATTCAGTTTGATTGCGGCTGTTTTTGTTGTGATGGCTATCGTTTTAGCATTGCTGATATTGGTTGTAGTATTTTTGAGTGGTGGGCAGTCGAACGATGTCAAGGTGTCTGGAGGTGGAAAGAACGTAGGTCTTAAATGTACTGATTCGGAAATATTGCATCCAGCCCTAAGGGATTATACTCCAATATCGCACACTAATACAATTATGGCGAATTTTGACGAGGAAGGGTTATCAACTATCACTTTGTATTATGTTGGCGCTTATGGTTCACCTTCAGAAGCAAAGCAGGCAGAGGCGTATGCTCAAGCAGATTATGGTTTAATTTTAGCTAAAGAATATGGGGTCAGCACGGAATCTTTCTCTCATTCATTTACGATTGATGGTGAGAATGTTAATTTGACTATCACGGCCAAAAATGGCGATGTTAATGATAAGACGGCGCCGTATTTCTTGCTAGAACAAAATAGAGTTTTCCCAAAAACTTTGGATGGACTGAAGCAGAGATACGAAGAGAGAAATTTTTCTTGTGAAGTAGTTGACTAAATGATATAATTAATTGTAAATAAAGGAGGAATAATGATTTTGACCAGAAAAATGCTGCTAGGTTTGGCGGGAATAATAATGATGATGTTTGGGGTTGTTTTATTCCAGGGGCCAGTTTCGGCTTTTTCCGTATCCCCTATGAAACAGACGGTGACATTAGTTCCTGGTCAGACTTATTCGAGTAGCGTAATGGTTGCCTTGCCACTTGATACTGCAAAGAATATGTATTATGAGGTCTCGGTGGTGCCATTCAAGGTGAATGACAAGGATGGAAATTACAGCATTGATTTAGAGGGTTCAGATGAGCATAATGAAATAGTGAAGTGGGTTTCGTTATCCGATGGAACCAATAAAGTAAAAAGCGATGACGTCTTGACTGGAGAGTTGGCTCCCGGAAAAACAGTTGAGTTTATTTATACCATTGATGTACCCGAGTCAGTGATGGGTGGTGGTCAATATTTTGCGGTATTGGTTAAGTCGGTTCCGGGTTCAAACGACGATGGTGATGATAATTTGATGATTTCTGAGACACATGCTATTGCATCTGTTGTATATGCAGAGTTGCCTGGCGAGATCAAATTAGACGGAGTTTTAAGGGAAAATAATATAAATGGATTCTTGTTTAATCCACCGATTACAACATCATTTGTAGCGGAGAATAACGGAAATACACATTTTGCTGTTACTTACTTCTTGCAAGTCTATCCTTTGTTTTCTGGTGAAGAAGTTTATACGAACGAAGAAAATCCTTCGACGGATTACGTGTTGCCTGGGACGTCAAGGCTTGTTACTCAAACTTGGAATGAAACGCCTTCGATTGGCATATTTAAGGTACGACAGACTGCCTATTATGATTTTGCGGAAGATAAACCAAGTATAGCGGAAAGAATTGTGATTATTTGCCCTATGTATTTACTATTTTTAATATTGTTCATCGTTGTCGCATTGGTGATTTGGATTATTATAAAGGTAAGAAATCGGAAAAGTTCACAAAAAAAGGATGACGAATAAGGTCTTGTGATATTAAAAAAATACCACTCCGCAAGGGGTGGTATTTTTTCTGTTGAACGATTGATGTAGTTTCACTGGTGAATTGGCTGTAATTATGTATGATTTATGGCTTTATAGATTATATTTTCTTATGCGGGGGAGGCGGATTGATTTGTGATAAAATAAAAATATGAGAATTATAGAGAAACAGATTAAAAAAACTGATTTAATCGAGTAATCGTCGAATTTTATTGATGAGAATACTATTAAGGCGGTCGTTGATATTAAAAGAGGAATTATGGCGGTTGATTCTCCCATGCATTATGAATGCGGGCAGCTTTTGCTAGAAAATGGTTCTAAGCAGGAAGATCTTTGGGGGATTAATCTATATTTAGACGAGGAAGATGTTGATAATTTGGTTGAATTTGACTCGATGATTAATATTCGCCCAGCTCAAGGCAATCGCAGTCGCTCCGTGGAGGGTCCCAAAACACAAGAAGAAATAAAGGCGGTAGTCTCGAAATGGCTAATTTAAGCTATATACATAGCGAAGAAACTCGTTTAAACTGGAAAAATCATCCTATCACCTACCAGATGGGAAATATCGGGAGCGAGGTTTCGCGTTCTTTGAAATGGATTGGTAAAAATCAACCTAGAGCGGATAAAGCGATTGACCGAGCGCTTGAATTATTTGATTTTACGATTGAGGCTAATATTCATAATCATGCGCGATTATCTGAAATTGTTAAAGCTCGGGATGAATTCTGTAATTATTTTTTTGACAACAATTCTTATCATACAGATCCGGTAAAAATGCAAAAAAATTATGATGGATTCGTGATGATAGAAAAATTAAAAATGCGCTAAAAAAGTCTAAAAAAAGTGTTGACATGGGGGTTAAAGTGCGATATAATGGGGAAAGTTTAAGCAAGTCGACATTTTCGACCTCTACAAAAAGAAATGAAAAGCGAGGGAATCTTTTGAGGCCGCTTGTGAGGCTTCAGAATCTTTCTTTACGACTCTTCTATTAACAATTTGGAAACGATAAAGATTTAAAGACGGAACAAGCAGTCGAATGTCGATTGCTAGTTAAGTCAATGCATAAAAAGGTAATTAAGGGCACTGATAGTGGATGCCTTGACAATCAATACCGATGAAAGCCGTAGAAGTCTGCGATAAGCCTCGGGGATCTGACAACGAGAAATGATCCGGGGATTGCTGAATGGGGAAACCTAATACGAGTCATGTCGTATTGTCGCTACCTGAACACATAGGGTAGAGGACGGGAACCGACCGAACTGAATCATCTTAGTAGGCCGAGGAAAAGAGAATAACCAATGATTCCGAAAGTAGTGGCGAGCGAAATTGGAGTATGCCTAAACCTTTCAAGTTCTATTTTGTGAACCTGCCTAGCAGGAGCGAGATAGTATGGTTTAACGACTAATGCTTGAAGGGGGTTGCGAGATTAGATAATTTTTATGCTGAGGAGCTTTTGGCTTTTCAGCATAAAGACCGACAGCGTTAACTGAGCGGGTAAAGATACAATCCTTTAGATCCTAGCAGAAGTAGTTGGAATGCTACACCAAAGGGGGTGAAAGTCCTGTACGCGAAAGGGTCTTAGGCTTTATTTATCTATTTTCAAGTAGGACGGGGCACGAGAAACCCTGTTTGAATCCGGCAGGAC
>CAMYUU010000003.1 GCA_947302355.1 uncultured Candidatus Saccharibacteria bacterium
AGTATTTTGTGAAAACAAAAACGAAAGGAGTCGCGATGCTAGAGATTGAATTTCATTTCAAACTAACTCGTAAACCTAAAACTAAAAAAATTACTGTTCAAGCTGAGCTCGAACAGTAAGCCTGTCCCAAGGCTAGCAAGTTTCTAGCGCTTGCTATTAAGATCATTATAAATTAATAATGAATAAAGTGCAAGCGGTTTGTTGGGTGGTACAATTGAATTATGGTAAAATACGACGAACGAGGTTTTACAACAGAGTTAGATGAGAGGAAAATATAAAAAAGTATTAATTCTTGTAGGCATAAGCCTAAAAACTATTATAGTATGGATGTCCGGAAGTGCCGGCCGTATAGTATGGATCTAGGGATTCGGCGTACGAGTCGGTGGCGTAGATTTCTTGACCATAGCTGCTCACGCAGTAATTGTCATTATACGGATTTTTATCATAAGAAGTAACGTCGATACAATCCCAGGTTTCTATGTCTGGCTCTACATATCCATAGTCGTAATCATCGTAATCTGGCTCGGGTTTTTCGTAAACATAACTAGGCACGTCATCATAAGAATCATAGTAATATGACGGAGTATAATAAGGATCGTCAGACGCATATGAGCTCGAACTAGTAGATGAATTTGATGCAAAAATACCAATAATTATAGCAATAACTACCACGACAAAGAGGATAACTCCTCCGGTTCCATCTGATGTACTATTAAAACTTTCCATAATATTCCCAATTTAATATTTATTCTTCCATTATATCATTTATGGTTATTTTTGTCAAGTAGTCACTCCTATAGTAATCGTGTGACAGGTAACGCAGTAGTGGTATAATATAGTTTATGGACGAAAACATCAAGAAAAGCATCGAAGCGCGTAAGAACGCGATCGAGGCGAACTGCAAATTAGATGCAGAGGGGAAGAAAAAAGTTGAGGCGCTTTTCGCCGAAATAGAAAAGTTAGGCGCAAAATACAAAGACGTGGGTGAATTCGAAAAAGAGTTTACTAATAACCCATTAAATCAGGAATACATCAATCTATTCTCTGAACTCGCGACTAAATTTGCTAGTGCTGGCACAGCCGTAGCAAAAAGCGTAGCCAAGGGCGGCCTATCGGGCGTGGCCGACCGAGCTCTAGAACAAGTCAAGCAAGTGACGCTGCCAACTCGCGCCGAAATCAATCAAAAAGCCTACGACGCAGTGCGCGATGTGCCAGTACTTGGCGACTTAATCGATGCTGGCCAAAAGGCAGGTTATGCAGCGCATCTTGGCAAATTATTTAAGTCAAAAGATGCAGAGGAAGACGAAGAAAAATAACCACTTTAAGGATAAAATCGCAAGATCCCATAATGGCAGACTAGAAATGTTTCCATAACTAGCTACTTTTTATGTTGGGATATAAGTACTTGGGCTATTTTAGTCGTTTTCTTTCATGGCTTGGTCATGAATAGTGCGGAGTTGAGCCAAAGCTTCTGCCACTCTTTCCTCGTGGGTAAGGGCTTTTTTATGAGCAGCTGCTCTCCTGTGTGTACGAGTTTTCTTTTCAAAAGTCACGCCGTAGTTTTGCTCCATGAATCTACGACCGGATTCGATATTTTTGGAATACCATAGAATATGGTTAGCTTCATCGTAGTTTAGTTTGCCACCGGAGAGTTCAACTACATCATCGAAGAATTGACTAACGATGCGTTGAGCTTCGGAACGTTTGACTGGGAGAGGTTCGCCAATATTGGCGAAGAATTCTCGCGTGGTAGTATTGACCGGCGGAACATCTGGATATTTGGCGTTGACCAAGGTAGTAATCATATGAGGGCCAAGGCCATAAACTTTGTGTGGACTATTTTTGTCGTCGATGGTCTCGAGTAATTCAAAACGGTCATCTGGAGAATTGTTGATATATTGGACAGCATCCTCGAAGGCTGGGCGAGCAGCGATGCGCGATTCGTCAGTCTTAAAATGCATGCCACGATTAAGGGCGTGGGAACTGGCGTTACCGTCAGAATAATCATACATTTCGCCGAACTTTTCGGCAAACTCAGCATCTGAATAGTGCGTGAGCTTATCGTAATCTAGAATATTTTCTAGTTGCCACTTGCGGTAGCTTTCCATTAATTCATGATAATCTTTATCATCCACGGGCTGGCCGCTATTGATTTCTTCTTCTCTAAGTTCGCCAGATTCTTTGGCGCGAATATAAGATTGGATTAGATTAGTTAATTTTTCCTTATTCATAATCTATATTTTAACATAAAACCTGATTTTAATCAATTAGACTAATATTAGGGAATTGTCGCTTTAGATAAAAATAATGTATAATAGTGGAAAAGGAGGTTTATGGAGTTTATACGGTTAAAATACGCCAATAACAAACTAATTAGTTCCGAAATCAAAGAGCATCGCGAAGTGATTGAAGAATACGTAAACAAAAAAGGCTATAAGTACGTCGGGTTTATACCAGTCTTATTTGGGTCAAATGGCAAAATGCTGGAAGTGGATTTGATGTTTGAAAAGGCAAAAGAGTCAGATACCACAAAGGACAAAAAATCAAATAACAAAAAATAGTACATAGATTTTTTTCGTGTTATAATCATTAGCAGGATGGGGAAAATTGCGAAGTATCTTAATCAGTTGATTGTCGGTAATGTTTTTGATACACCTGAGATTATAGAGGAATATTCTACGGATCGTTCCGCACTAAAAATCAAACCAAAAATCGTGGCTTTTCCGGAATCTACCGACGATATCCAGAGATTGCTACGCTTTTTTAATCAGTTGTCACAAAAAGACATTCCTATTTCAGTGACGCCTCGCGGATCAGGTACCGATGAGGGTGGTGCGGATCTTTCTAATGGCATTATTATTTCTACTAAGAAATTAAATCGTATGCTCGAAATCGATCCTCGTGAAAGGCTAGTACGCGTACAATCCGGGATTACACTAAAAGAATTAAATACAGCTCTTTCTGTAGGTGGTCTGACTATTCCGATCGGAGGGCGAGACAATGAGACTATTGGTGGCTTAATTTCCAATCATCCGTCCGACGAATTTTCAGGTAAATATGGCGGAATATACAACTTCGTTGAGCGAGTCGAAGTGGTACTATCTAGTGGCGATTGCCTGCAGACTAATCGTCTTAAGAAATACGTCGTAGCTAAAAAGGCCGTAGAGAAATCTGCTGAAGGCGAAATATATCGTAAGGTCTCGAAAATCATAAAAGAAAACGAGAAAGTCATAAAAGAACTAGAAAACGGGCATTCACTAGCTGGATATCCGATGATCAAAGAGCTTAAAAAACGTGAAACTCTAGATTTAATGCCAATTTTCTTTGGCGCGCAGGGTACGCTAGGGATTATTTCTGAAGTAATTCTAAGAGCGGTACCATTAAGGTCACAGCCACAACGCGTAGTGGCCACCTTTAAGGAAATCGGTACGGCTACTAAGTTTATGGATGCAATCAAGCCGATGAAGCCACGCAGGCTTAATCTGTATGATCTCAAAATTATCATGGAAGCACGTGAAGCAGGCAAGAATCTAGATGGTATTATCAAAAAGCTTGAAGATGGCTATGCGGTATTGGCTAGTTTTGATGAGCGGGCAAATGGCGCACTGAAGAAGATTAACGCCATGCGAAAGAATTTTCCTCGAAACGCAAAGTTTATTATTGAATCGGCAAATAGCACATATACTATAGATGAGCTCGAGAATGCGCTGACGAATTATCTAGGCAACATCAAGAGCGGCGAGCGTGTGCCAATTTTGACAGATTTCTATTTGCCAGAATGGAATATTTCTAATTTCCTAAATGACCTCGAAGTCTTACATAAGAAACTAGATTTAGACTTAGAACTATACGGGTCCTATAGTTCGTCAATTTATAATTTGCGTCCTAAATTTGATCTAGACGAAGAGGGCTTCAATAAGAAAGCCACGACCTTCCTGAAGGCTGGCGCCTACATTATCGAACGTCAAAGCGGGGAACTGGCAGGAGGTACTCCTGAGGGTAGGCTAAAGGCGGTGGTAACTAATGTCAGTATGCAAGAGCCAGAACGCATTATGTATACTGAGCTAAAAAAGGTTTTTGATCCAAACAATTTATTAAATCCAGATATTAAACTAGGTGCTACTTCTAAATTCACCTTGACGCATTTTAGGGATTCAGCTTTACCGAAAATTATGATATAATAATCATAAATTTATAGGAGTAGATATGAAAACAAAGTTTAAGAAACTTTCTGATTCGCGTGTAGAAATTACTGTTACATTAGATGCGAAAGATTTAAAACCAGCTGCCGAAAAGGCTCTGGAAAAGCTAGCTAAAGAAATAAAAGTTGAAGGATTTAGAAAAGGCAAAGTGCCGGTTGAGGTCGCTAAGAAATTTATTCCTGAGAATGACTTGAATTCCGAGACTGTAGATTTAGCGGTGCGCTCCACTGTGATTGAGGCTTTCAAAAAAGAAGAAAAAAGCCCATTGGTTTTGCCTAATGTAACGGTCACTAAATATGTGCCAGATGAGATAGTAGAATATACGGCCACTGCCGACATTGTCCCCGAGATTAAGCTAGGCGATTATAAGAATCTTGGCGTCAAAAGAGAAAAGGCCACAGTTACCGAAAAAGAAGTCAACGAAATTTTGGACAATCTTTCCAGTTCTTTTTCCGAGAAGAAGGCAGTCAAGAGAGCAGCCAAGCTGACTGATGAGGTGGTGATTGATTTTGTTGGCAAGAAAGACGAGAAAGCCTTTAAGGGCGGTTCAGCTAAGGATTACAAATTAGTGCTTGGCTCGAAGGCGTTTATTCCTGGTTTTGAAGATGGTATCGTAGGGCACGAACCAGGTGATAAGTTCGATCTTAAGCTTACTTTCCCTAAGGATTATGGCGCAAAAGAATTAGCCGGTGCTAAGGTTGTGTTCGAAGTCTTATTGAAGCAAGTAAATGAAGTGACTAGGGCGAAGATTAATGATGAGATGGCTAAGAAATGTGGCCCATTCAAAACACTAGATGAGCTAAAGAAAGATATCAAGACAAATCTCGAAGCACAAAATGAGCACCGAGCGACGGAGAAATTTAAAGATGACTTAGTTAAGGCACTAGTCAAGAAATCGAAGGTGTCAGCACCTGAGATTTTGATTGATGATCAGATGCGTGCAATCCGCGAAGATATTACGAGGAATGCCGCTTCTCAGGGTATGAGTTTTGAAGAGCTCCTAGAAGTTAATCATGAGACTCAAGATAATTGGGAAAAAGAAGCCCGCAAGATTGCTGAAGAGCGCGTAAAGGCTTCGTTGGTCTTGCAGTCTCTGGCAGTAGAGCAGAAGATTACCGTGTCTGATGAGTTGGTAAATGCAAAATTGGCGGAACTACGCGATGTTTACAAGAAATCCCCAGAAGCAGTGAAAAGCCTAAAGGATCCAAACGTGAAGATGGATATCAAAAATCGCATGATTATTGAGGCCACTTTAGACTTCTTAGTTAAAGCCAATTCCTAAAATCCCATTTTTATGTTATAATATAAAGGTTGTAAGATATGCATTTTAAGCATATAAACGTACCTTTTATTAGGGGAGGAACTATGAATTTGCAAACGGTCCTTTGGGGCGTTTCGGCGTTGTTCTTTGTGTCGGGATATTATTTCTATTGGAGGGAGGATATTTTTGATCATCGAACAATCATCTCAAGCATTGTGCTGACAGCCACATTCATGGCGCTAGGCGCTCTTTATGCTGAGCTCGGTTCTAATTTGATCTCGGCATCCTGCCTACTCATTTCTCTTGGCGCATTCGCAACCGCAGTAGCGGGGATCCTAGTATTAGCCATTGACTGTCAGTCCGCATACCGTGTGAACGACGTGCTTAAAAAGCAATTAGAGGATAGAGACGAGGCGGACAGCAAGACTCAAGAGGAAAGCGCAAACTAAAAAGCGCCACAAGAAGCTTAACGCGCCCCCCTTTCTGGAAGCCGCCCCATACCGGGGCGGCTTTTCCGTGTCTTAAAACCATTTTCAATAATATGTTTTTATGCTATAATAGTATTATTGTCAAGTTATGTTTAAAACAAATGGACTGTACCTTTCATTAGGAGGACTCATGAATCTACAGACAACGCTCTGGCGCGTTTCTCTGCTACTGATCGCAATGGAATTCTACTTTATGTGGAGAGATAGGAGCTGGCAATTCGTCACCATAAAAGCCGCGCTAGCGGCAATTTTTATGGCTGAGGGGGTATACTATGCAACGCTCGGCTATGGCCCGACTTCAAAGCTCTTTTTCTTCGTTTGTTTCCTAGACCTTACACAGGTGGCGCGGTTAACCCGTGCCCTGATAAAAGACATCAGATTGCTAAGTCTTGCCAACATGGCGCTGATGATCCAGCAGATGGACGAGTGGGAACCGCCTTTAGGGCTTCCGGAAACGATCGCAAATAGCGAAACGCCACAAGAAACCCAACAGTAGTTCAATCCCCCTTCAGAAGCCGCCCCATACCGGGGCGGCTTTTCCAAACCGTAAAAAGACTAGTAAATATAAAGAGTTTGTGATATAATACTAGTAAGAGTTTCAGCTTGTTTGTTATTGCTGTACGCAAACGAGCAAAGTAGTGAACACTAGATATAGAGGTTTTCGAGGTAATCATGACCCGCGAGACACTGTATATAGCGTAGTATACTCACTATATATAATATATAAGAATAAGGAGAGCATTTTAATGCCAACTATTAATCAGTTGCTTCGCAAGCCTAGGAAAAAGGCTGCGAAAAAATCCAAATCCCCAGCGCTTGGCTCCATCGTGAACACTTTGAAGACTAAGCGTTATGAAAAGGCTGCGCCTTTAAAGCGTGGGGTTTGTATCAAGGTTACAACCAAGACACCAAAGAAGCCAAACTCAGCTATGCGTAAAGTTGCTAGGGTTCGTCTTACCAATGGCCAGGAAGTATGGGCTTATATTGGTGGGGAAGGCCACAATTTACAGGAACACGCCGTGGTACTAGTGCGTGGTGGTCGTGTGCCGGATCTTCCTGGTGTACGTTACCATGTAGTGCGTGGCACGTTGGATCTTCAAGGTGTAGCCAACCGTAAGCAGGGCCGTTCTAAATACGGCGCCAAAAAGGAGGGTAAGTAATGCCACGTAAAACCACTAAGTCCTTACAACGTAAAGTTAACCCAGATCGCAAGTATCAATCGATTTTGGTTCAAAGACTAATCAACAAATCAATGCTAAACGGCAAAAAGCAGGTAGCCGAACGTGCAGTTTACACTGCGATTGAAGGTGCCGCTAAGAAATTGAAGTCTGAAAATCCAGTGGAAGTTTTGGAAAAAGCTATCGCTAACGTTAGCCCAGATTTTGAAGTAAAATCTCGCCGCGTTGGTGGTGCAAACTACCAGATTCCGTTTCCAATTTCTGGTCACAGGCAATTGCATTTCGCCTTTTCATGGCTAGTGCAATCAGCTAGAGCTCGTAGTGGTATGCCATATGCTAAGCGCCTCGAAGCAGAGATCGTAGACGCCTACAATGAAACTGGTGCTGCCTTCAAGAAGAAGGAAGATTGTCACCGTATGGCCGAAGCAAACCGTGCTTTTGCGCATTTTGCTAGATAATTAACAAAAAAAGTTCCTTTCCGGACACGCTCAAGGGCGCTCGCCCAAGCCTATGTTCCTCAAAGGAGCTTTTTTGTTGTTTTTAGGTAAATTGTGCTATAATTAGCGTAAGTATATTAGGAGGTAAGAATGGTAAAAGTAGCGATTAACGGCTTTGGACGGATTGGCCGGAATGCGCTCAAGATCTTGTTAGATCGACGCGATGTACAAGTCGTGGCAATTAATGATATTACAGATGCAAGTACTTTAGCGCATCTTTTAAAGCACGATTCTTCTTATGGCGCCTACGACAAGCGCGTATCCGCAGGAAAGAATTCTATCATCATTAATACGCGCGAAATACCGGTCTTTGCCGAGAAAGATCCGGCGAAATTACCATGGAAAAAACTTGGCGTCGATGTAGTAATTGAATCTACTGGATTCTTTACTAACCCTGAGGATGCACGAGCTCACATTAAGGCAGGGGCTAAAAGAGTTGTGATTTCTGCGCCAGCAAAGGGTGAGGGTGCTAAGACTGTCGTATTAGGCGTCAATGAAGACGTAGTGGATGATTCTGACTTGATTTTATCTAACGCTTCTTGCACTACGAACTGTATCGCTCCAATCATGAAAGTACTTGAAGATGAGTTTGGCGTAGAGAAAGCCATGATGACTACCGTGCATTCTTATACTGGTTCGCAGAAAATTCTCGATGCTCCAGCTAAAGACCTTCGCGAAGCTCGTAGCGCCGCCGAGAACATTGTACCTACTACAACGGGGGCCTCTAAAGCTACAGCTATTACCATTCCTACCTTGAAAGATAAATTCACTGGACTTTCTGTAAGAGTGCCGACCCCAGTAGTTTCGCTTTCGGATATCACCGCACTAATTAAGCGCGACACCACAAAAGAAGAGCTTGCAAGGGTTTTCAAAAAAGCAGCGAAAGAGCCATATTATGAAGGCATCATTGGTGTTACGGAAGAAGAGTTAGTTTCGTCGGATTTCATCGGTGACCCACGTTCTTGCATAGTTGATTTGCCACTACTCGATGTAGTAGGCGGCAACATGGTTAAGGTCGTCGCTTGGTACGACAATGAATGGGGCTATTCAAACCGTTTGGTGGAGCTAGCTGTAGATTTTGGAAAGGGAAAGGCATGAAAATCTATCTTGGCGCAGATTATCATGGACTAGATAGAAAAGCGTTCTTGATGAAGTTCTTAGCCGAACAAGGTCACCAGGTGCAAGATGATGGCGCCTTTAGCCATCAAGAGGGGGATGATTATAACGACCCTGCAATTGCGGTCGCCAAAGACGTGCGCGAAGACTTAGGTTCGATGGGGATTTTGATATGCGATTCAGCACATGGGATGACTATTCAGGCGAATAGATTTAAAGGAATTCGAGCAGCGAATTGCAGTAGCCCCGAATCAGCCGTTCTTGCTCGCGAGCATGACGACGCTAACGTCTTATGTTTGTCGGCTCGTGCCACAGATGACGAGGCCGCTAAAGAGATAGTTTTGGCTTTTCTTAATACTTATTTTACAGGGTTGGAACGTCGCGTTAGACGTATTAATCGATTAGATGAAAGGGAAGATTATGATTAGAACGGTATCAATTGTACCTGCAATATTGACTGACAATAAACAGGACTATCGGGCTCAAATTGAAAGAATTAATATTTTTACAAGACGCGTACAAATTGATGTGACTGATGGTATTTTTGCACCATATCCGACGCTAGATATCACTAATATCTGGTGGCCTAAAAACTGGGCAGCCGATCTTCATTTGATGGCATCTAATCCATCTAACTTTATTGACACTATCTTAAAGCTTCATCCTTCACTCTGCATTTTGCACGCCGAAGCCAATGAGGATTTGTTGCCCACTTTTGAGACTTTGAAGCAAGCTGGTATTAAAACTGGCGTTGCGCTCATGCCCGCTACTTATCCAGGGAATGTTAAGCCGTATATTGACGTGGTTGATCATGTTTTAGTATTTGCTGGACAATTGGGCGTACAAGGGGCGCCAGCCGATTTGATGCAGATGGAGAAGATTGCCTTGATTCGCAATATGAAACCCGAAGTCGAAATCGGATGGGATGGCGGAGCAAATATCACGAATATAAGAGCGCTCGCGCATGCTGATCTGGATGTGATTAACGTAGGCTCGGCGATTGCGCAGGCCAGTGATCCGGCTGCAGCTTTTCAGAGCCTGGTAGCTGAGATTGATAAGAACGGAGTAGTGCTGTAATAATGGCGCGTATCGTATCCCTGGGCTCGGCCCTACAAGATATTTATTTAATAGACCATGATGACTTGGTGGCTACACCAGTCAATAAAGGATCTATCTATAGTGATATCCTAGTGGGATCAAAAGTGGATATTGATAAGATTTCCTACGAGATTGGAGGGGGTGGCATCAACTCTGCCATTTCTTTTGCGAGGCATGGTCATGAAGTTATTTTCATGGGCAATATTGCACATGACCCCGCTGGCGAGGCCGTGATCAGTATACTTGACCGAGAAAATATCGACAGTAGCTATATTAGTTTTCTAGGCAGGAAATCCACTGGCACATCAGTGATTCTGCTTGATGAGCGCAGCGGGGAGCGCACCATTCTGACATATCGAGGAGCCTCGGCCCAATTCGGTAATTTCAATGAGCAGGATTTAGATTTAATCCAGCCAGACTGGCTCTATGTCACCTCTTTAAAGGGCGATTATGATACATTAGAGCGGTTCTTCAAGAAGGCTAAAGAAATCGGCGCGAGGATCATGTTTAATCCTGGCGGAAAAGAATTAAAAGACCGCAAAAGACTGGTTGAATTATTGCAATATGTAGACATTCTGAACCTTAATCAGTCCGAAGCTAAGGCGATTGTTCCGGGAGTAAATTTGAGTGAACTAATTAGCCATCTGAGAATTTATAGCGAAACGGTCATAATTACGGCCGGCCCGATGGGTGGGGTGGCTAGTAGTGGTGACGAGACTTACCGTTTTGGTATTTATGAGGATAAAAAAGTTAAGGATGCTACTGGCGCTGGAGATGCTTTCGGTTCAGGATTCTTGGCGCATCTTGCGAGTGGTAAATCGTTCGAAAAGTCTTTGGTTTTCGCCTCCGCGAACTCTACGTCGGTCATTACGAAGATTGGTGCAAATAAAGGAATATTAACTGGTAAAGAACATCTACACCTGATGCCTATTCAAAAAATATAGAAAGGAAGAATATGTTAAAAACTGAAGAAGAACTACTGAAGAAATTATCGATTGCCGACCTCGAGCGAGCTAATGCCTATGCAAAGGATTTAGGGCAAGGTCTCCGTATTGTCCGAACGTTTCCCCAGGGTGTAACTATTTTTGGTTCAGCAAGACTACCGCAAGACAATAAGTATTGCAAAATGGCTTACGACCTCGGGCGAATGCTTGCTGAAAACGGACATGCAGTAATTACTGGTGGTGGCCCAGGCATCATGGAGGCCGCCTCGCACGGTGCCTATGAGATTGGTGGTAGGACGATTGGACTAAATATCAGCCTTGCGCACGAACAGTTTCCCAACCCTTATCTTACTGATTGCATTACATTCGAATACTTCTTCGCGCGTAAAGTCTCATTGGCTATGGCCGCTAAAGTTTTCGTTTTCTTTCCGGGCGGATTTGGTACTATGGACGAAATCTCGGAAGTGCTTTGCTTGATGCAAGAGAATAAGATGCCTAGAATGCCGGTTTTCTTGGTTGGCGAAGGCTACTGGAAGGGATTCGACAGAGTTATCGGTAAAATGTTGGCATTGAAACTTATTAGTGCTAAGGATACTGGCATATTTAAAATTACCGACAACCTTGAAGAAATCGTTGAGGCCGCCAACAAGATTGGTCATCCGAAAGTATCAGAAAACTTTTACGACGGATTTAGAGAAGCTTCTGCGCTAGCCCAAGGCGAGAATTAGAATCAGCTATTCTAATTAATTCGTTATACTTGGCAATACGTTCTGAGCGAGAAAGTGATCCGGTTTTGATTTGGCCCGTACCGAGTCCGACAGCGAGGTGTGCAATGGAAACATCTTCGGTATCGCCCGAGCGATGGGATAGAATAGTGCGGTAACCAGCGTTTTTAGCCATGATGACAGCATCAATGGTTTCGGATAGAGTTCCGATTTGATTTGGTTTAATAAGGATGGCGTTTGCTACTCCCATTTCGATACCTTTTTGCAATAATTCAGTATTAGTCACAAATAGATCGTCGCCTACCAGTTGTACTCTAGACCCTAGTTTTTCGGTCATCTTTTTCCAATTATCCCAGTCATTTTCGGCTAGGCCATCCTCGATTGATACGACTGGATAATTATCAATAATCCAAGTGTACCAGTTGACTAAATCTTCGGCGGTTTTCCAATCGCCGTTAGTCTTTAGCACGTAGTGATCTTGGTCGTAGAACTCGCTAGCTGCTATATCCATAGCGATGGCGATGTCTTTGCCAAATTTAAAGCCAGCTTTTTCGACTGCTAGTTTGATGCATTCAAGAGGTTCATTATTACCATCTCGTACTTTGGGTGCATAGCCGCCTTCATCGCCAACCGTAGTAGGATAACCACGCTCGCTAAGTACATCTTTTAGGGCGTAGAAAACTTCAGCGCCGTAGCGTACGGCTTCTGCGATATTACCAGCGCCGAGTGGCATAATCATGTATTCTTGAAAATCAGTAGCCCAAGACGCGTGGGCTCCGCCATTCATAACATTCATCATCGGCATCGGGATAGACATTTCGTCGACAGTGCCAGCGAGTTCGGCCACGTAGTAGTAAAGCGGTACTTTCTTGGCATTAGCGTTAGCCTTAGCATTAGCAAGCGAAACCGCCAGAATTGCATTCGCACCCAGATTAGACTTGTTCTCGGTGCCGTCTAGGTCGAGCATTAGTTGATCAACTATGAATGGGTCTGAGTCGTTACCAAGCAAAACGTCGCGAATTTTAGAATTAACATTCCAAACAGCTTTGAGTACACCTTTTCCGCGATAATAATTCTGGTCACCGTCACGCAGCTCCAACGCCTCTCCAGATCCTGTAGATGCACCAGACGGCACAATTGCCTTGCCGAACCCACCATTATTTAATCGTACAATCGCCTCTACCGTAGGGTTGCCCCTAGAGTCTAGGACTTGCCTCGCCTTTATCTCTTTAATAACAAAATTATCCATAAGCGTATTATAGCATTTTTTATTTTTTTATGCTATCATTAGCATAAGAATTACAAAAGGAGTTTTTATGGACCAAAATCATGGGGATACACCAAATCCTCTTAATCCTAATCCTAGCGGAGATATTGATAATACTCCCGTGGCCACTGAGGCGCCGCGTGAGCCAATCTCTACAGCCGCGTCTAGCGCTAGTCTTGAAAGACCAGTCGCGCCACATTCGGCGATGCCAAGAATGAATACTGCTCGACCAGTCGGTAGTGTGCCGCGTAGAGCTGGTACGGTATCGCGAACTATTGACGTTGCGGCAGTGCGGAGAGCCAGTGCGGCTTCGCGAGCTGTTAACACCGCTCCGCAGAGCGAAACTAATATTGATTCACAGATGGCCGATATTACATCACAAGGAATCGACGTCGCTTCACAAACAGTTAATAACGCACCACAGGATGTTAATACTACTCTGCAGGCAGTTGGTACTACGCCACAGGCTTTAGTGACTGAGGTGAAATCCCAGCATAAAAACTTCAAGAAGAAAAGCTTAATTATTGGCGGCATTGTTGCTGCATTCTTAGCGGTAGGTTGTGGCATAGTCGCGGCACTATTATTACTTAACCACCGCGAAGACCCTGTCAGCATGGCCGTACAGAAATTAATGGAAGGCGGTTACAGTAAGAATCTCACTATAAATGGCACGGTCGATATCAATATCAAAGATAATTCTTCCGACATTACTAGCCTCGGGATTAGATTTGACTCTCAAGTAGTAGGAGGGTCGGCCGTTAATTCAACCAACGCCACGGTTATTGCCGTACTAAAAAACTTATCCAAGCCAATAGAAATCAGCGTTGGCGAAGTTTATAGCAATGCGGGAGATTTATATTTAAAGGTTGATGATTTAAGAAAGTCCAAAGTAGTTGACTGTCAGAGTGGTAGCGATTGTGAGGTTATCGACTACTCAACCAGCATACTAGCAAGCATTGATGACACATTGGAGGTGATTGACGGAAAATGGATTAAGATTCCGAGCGGCGATTCTAATCAGCTATTTAAAGATGTAGACGGGAGCGGAGCTCTTAACTGTGCAGCTTCATTTGTCGGAAACGTCAATAACGATATAAATAGTCTTGCGACGATATATAAAAACAACCCCTTCGCTTTCTCTAGCGAAGAAAATATACCTATAGCAAGAAAGGATAGCCCAGTTTACAGGGTTATGATTGATAGCGAAAGATTCACAAACTTCACTAAGTCTGCACAGGAACTAAGCACGATAGATAATTTGCTCGCCTGTGTAGGATACGATGGTAGATCTTTCAACATTGATAGCATGAAAAATCTTCCTCCATTATACGTCGAGGTTGATGAACAATACCAGTTCACTAGATTGTACTTCGAGTACGACGATGACAATATCGCCTTGACTGCAGATTTGGGATTGGATTATCCAGACAAGCCCGTCATTACAGAACCAGTAGAGTACCAGGATTACAATATTATTTTGCAGCAACTCGAGGCAGACGAAGAAGACACAGAAGCGGAAACGACATCTGATTAAATACGCAGGATAAGCTTGACTATTTTAATGAAGTATGATATAATTAGTGTATGGACGATGCGTTAAGACAAAAACTTAAAAAACTCCCGGCTAGTCCGGGGGTTTATTTTCATAAAAACTCCGCTGGTGAAATAATCTATGTAGGGAAAGCAGCAGTTCTCAAAAATCGCGTTCGTCAATATTTTCAGAAATCCCACAAGGACGCTAAGACTCAAGCCTTGGTGGCCGAAATAGTCGACACCGATTGGATAGTGGTCGATACTGAAATGGATGCATTATTCCTGGAAGCTGAAATGATTAAGCGTTACATGCCGAGGTGGAATATTCTGCTGCGCGACGACAAAACAGTTTCATATGTCAGAATTGATATGAAATCAGAAGTGCCTTATGTATCTTTTACGCGTAATCCAGTCGATGATAAGGCTACTTATATCGGACCTTTTTATGGGAAGTCTGCGATTGAAAAAGCGGTTAGAATCCTGCGCAAAGTTTTTCCGTATTACGATAAACCTTATACTGGGAAGAAAACTTTAAATACTGATTTAGGATTAACGCCAGGGATTGAAATCGACAAGGCCACACCTAGAGATTACAAACGTAATTTACGAAAAATGATTCGTTATCTTGAGGGCGACAGAAAAAAACTTCTTAGTGAACTAGAGAGGACCATGAAGCAAAAAGCAAAAGAGGGAAACTTCGAAGCGGCCGCTGAGGCAAGAGATCAACTGATGGGACTGAAAGAATTGCAGAAAAAGATTGTTTTTTCAGACAAAGAGTTCTTAGATATTTCGTCAGACCAAGCCTTGAAGCAACTACAGAAGATTCTGAATCTAGACACTCCACCACGACGAATCGAAGGCTATGACATTTCGCATCAGTCGGGCAAAAACACTGTTGGCAGCATGGTGGTCTTTATTAACGGCGCAGCAGCGAGGAGCGAATATCGTAAGTTTAAAATACGTACTTCCACAAATGACGATTTAAAAAGCATGTGCGAAGTGCTTGAGCGTAGATTGAAACATAAGGAATGGGATTTTCCAGATTTAATCATCTTAGATGGCGGCGAAACACAAGTTAAAGCCATTTTACCAATCGTGGAACCCTATAAAATACCCGTGATAGGCCGAAACAAATCTGGTGATCACTCAAAATCTGCCGATGTGACGCTGATAATTCCTGAAAAAATGGAGCATGTAAAACTACCTAGGGGCGGGCACGTCGCAAGATTGATTGCGAGGGTAGACGAAGAAGCTCATCGCTTTGCAATTACATATCATTCTTTACTGAAAAGAAAAAATATGCTAAATTAGAGTTAGGAGTTATTTTTATGGATATAGGAAAATTTTTAGAAATTCTGGTTTTTATTTCAGCTATTCTTACTATTTTATTAGTTTTGGTACAACAGCGCGGTGCGTCACTTGGTTCTGGTTCTGGTAGCTCGAGCGAGCTTTACACCACTAGGCGAGGGCTTGAGAAATCACTTTTTATAACTACTATTGTTACTACTGTGATATTCGTTTCATCAATTATGGGACTATTATTAATTCCGGCATAGTATGGCAAATTCTATCAAAAAGCGTGGGCGAAAAATTATCAGGAAGTTCTCTCGAGCTTCGATTGAAGCTAGCGAAAACAGTCGCAAGCATATCGAGGAGAACTTTTTTAAGCGTATTTCGCACGTCGAAAACATTCGTTTGCTAGTTTTCGAATGGATGCTGATGATTAGTGCGCTAATTATTTTAGCAGTGGCACAGGCTTTTTGGTTTGGTAACTCTTATGCCGAAAATGTCTATACAAATGGTGGCACCTATACGGAGGCTACTCTAGGGGAAGTGAACTCATTGAATCCACTTTTTGCGACCACTAGCAGCGAAAAGATACTTAGCAAGCTGTTGTTTGCGACTATCTCGAATAATGACTATTCAGGACATCCTGGTATTGGATTAGCAAAATCAATTACGGCTAGTGAAAATGGTAAAATTTGGACTGTAAAATTAAAAGATGATTTGAAATGGTCAGACGGGGAACCGATTACCAATGATGATGTAATCTTTACAGCGCAGCTGATTAAAGATCCTGCGGTTAATTCTATCTACGATTCTAATCTATCTAATGTGAGTGTGTCGGTGAGTGAAGATGGCGAAATTATTTTTAGCCTACCTACTGCGTACGCCGATTTCATGTCGGCACTTAATTTCCCAGTCGTTCCTAAACATATTCTAGAGAACGCCAATCCGAAGACTCTAGTCGAAGATAATTTTTCGGTACTGCCGGTTACTTCTGGGGCTTTTTCTTATAATGCAGCGCAAACCTCTTTCGGCGAAGAACGTGTATATTATTTATCCTCTAACCCCGACTACTATAAAGGCAAGACTATGCTAGGTAGCTTTGCCGTGCATACTTATAGCTCCAGAGAGAGTATAGTCCAGGCGGTTAATTCTGGGGCAGTTACAGCTACCGCAGAGCTTTCTGGAGCGGACGCTGAGCAAATTAATAACGATCAGTTTATCCAAAAAAATTCTAGTTTGAATTCTGGAGCGTTCATCTTTTTCAATATGTCGCACGAGAATACAAAGCAGCGAGATTTGAGGGCAGCAATTCGCAGAGGAATCAATCTGGACAGTATCCGTGCGCAGGCTCCAGATACCCTAGCCCTGAATTACCCTCTGATAAGCGCCCAGATCAGTATTAAAGAATATCCTACTATACCAGAATACGATGCCGAGGCAGCTAAGGCAGAAATTGCTGAGCTCTCTGATGGAACACCGATACATCTTGATATTGCAACGGTTAATTCTGGTTATCTACCCAATGTAGCAGAAGCCGTAAAAAACGAATTGGCAGCTTTAGGAATAGAAGCGAATGTTTCTACTTATGAAGAGAACCAAGATTTCATTACCAACATCATTTCTAAACGTAATTACGATATATTGATTTATGAGATTGAGCTCGGAGCGGATCCGGATTTGTTGCCCTATTATCACTCATCACAGGCTTCCGCTGGTGGACTCAACTTATCAAATTACCGAGATGCTCTGACGGACGATTTGCTACTTGGCGCAAGAGACACCTTGGATGAGGAATTGAGAGTGAAGAAGTATGAAAGCTTTCTGGAGCTCTGGGTAACTAACATCCCGGCCATTGGCTTATATCGGTCTAATTTGACTTATTTCTATAATAAAAATGTGCGAACTTTTAGTAATGATGCTAAGCTTGTGACAACATTAGATCGCTTTGTTGACGTAACGAGTTGGGCCGTGAACAAAACGACAAAAAATAAAACGCCATAGCCTAAGTTTTATGATATAATTGTAGTAAGCGCGCGTGGTGGAATTGGTAGACACGCTACCTTGAGGTGGTAGTGGCCACATTTACGGCTGTGCTGGTTCAAGTCCAGTCGCGCGCACCAGTGGTGTTGTGCGACCACGACATAAAATAAAGGAGGTAGATGAAAAGGAATATTGTAAGCACCCTAGCTATTAGTGTTATGACGATTTTGAGCCTAGGGTTTTTTGTTGGTCAAGTTTACGCCGAAGACGAAGGCACGAGCGAGGAAGTAGCTGGTACGAGTATCCGATTATCGCCGGCCAATTTCGTTGTACAGTTGCCCCCTGATACTGTAGTCGAAAATACTTTTGAAATAAAGAACGAAGGCGATAGCGAGATTAAGGTCGAAGTATACGCCAGTCCATATTCCTACGTATATTCCGATGAAGAAGAGCAGTATAAACTTGGGTTTGCCAACGATAATAATTTTACTCAATTGTCGCATTGGATGACCTTTGAAGATTCTGCAGGAGACTACGTCGCAAAGCCAGTATTCACCATTGAGGCCAACGAGAAGTTAAATGTTAAGTATCGAATCAATACGCCTGCCAGTATGCCGAGCGGTGGCCAGTATGCCGTCATCTTTACCCATGCTCTCACTAGCGTAACTTCTGGTAGCGGCATAAAAACTGAAGCAAGCCCAGGCATTGTAGTGTATGGGCACTCAACAGACGGTGAAGATGTTATATCTGCAGGTATTTCTGGAATAGCGATTGAAAAAGGCATTACCGAAGCCAATGTAACGCGAAATAATATTTATGCAACTGCCAAAGTTAAAAATAATGGTAATATTGATTTCATAGCTACTGGAGTATTGAAAGTCGAGCCAATCATTGGTTTTTCATCTTACAATAATGAAAATGGAGCCAAAGTGTCAGTGATTCCAGAAGTGGAGCTAAGCGTATTTGATGAATGGGAAGATACACCGAGCTTTGGTATTTATAAAGCTACTTGGGAGGTAACCGCGGGCGGAGAAACAGAGAAGACTGAACGGATTTTCTTCTTGTTTTCCCCAGTTGCATTAATTGGTGCAATTATACTATTGACATTTTTAACCATATGGATTATAATGCTGATAAGGAGACGTAAAGAACGTCGTTCTAGATTGGCTGTCTAGTACGATTTTACGAAACCAAAACAAATATTAAAAATAAAAAAAAGAGAGTGTAGAGTATGAAAAAAACACCAAAAAAGATTCTTGGTATTTTGGGATTGTTTGCAGTCGCCGCAATGACGGTTTTTGCTGCAACTTTGCCAACAATTAGTGCTTCGGCGGCAGGCAACGTAACGGATACGATTGTCATAAGAGTAAGAAGTAGTAGCCCATGGGTCGAAATCAATGAGCCATCTAATGATGCGATAATATCACACCCAGAACAAACAATAGCATATGAGTATATATACTTAACCAAGGTCACAGCACAATTAACATATACTGATGGCGAAGGTAGTCATACGGTAACTCTGGCCGAGATAGACCTCAGCGACGAATCCGGAGAGGGCGAAATACCATTTGACTTGTCTAGTTACGGATATGGCGATTTTACGATTAGACTAATTGGAGATGGTGATGATGGATCTCCCTATGAAGACACTATTAGTATCTCATATTATCCGGTGATTACCACGGTAGAACAAGATCCAACCACTGAGGATGTATACGCTAATTTGGATTATGATTTAGATAATCCAGACATAGATACTATAGTGCTGAACGTCTATTCTGAAGACGATCCAGAAAAACTACTATGGACTACTACCGTACCACGTGGCACCACCAAAGTTGAGCTTCCGTTTGCCGAAGAGGGTTTCTTGGCAGGGAAATACATCATTACGACAACAGCATACGATGCGGGCGGCGATTCATTGTATCGACCGTATACTGTCGGGCTAGATTATACAAGAAAGTCCGATGTGCCAACAGATGTACCTAATACTGGTGTCCTCACCTCTGGCGCACTGAATATATCGAAGACTGATTTCTTAGTGACTGGACTCATCATACTATTTATTACGAGCTTTAGCGGTATTTATTTCATCGTTCATCGAAGAAGAGGTTCGCGTAAGTAACGAATAAATAATACTCTGCACAAAAAATTGGGCACACCTACTGCGAGGGTGCCCAATTTTTGATTTTTATTCGGTAACGCCAAGTTCAATGCGCTTAAATTGGCGAATTGTAATATTTTCACCGGTTTTAGCGATTGATTCTTTGATGAATTGTTCTACAGTCTTGGTGTCGTCCAAGATGTATGGTTGATTCATTAAGACCTTGTCAGCGAAGGCTTTCTTCATTTGGCCCTCAAGAATTTTGTCCTTCATGTTTTCAGGGCCCTTGAAATTGGACTCTAATTCTTTAATCTTAGCCTTTTTAACTTCTTCAGGAATATCTTTCTCTGAAACATAAAGAGGATTCATTGAGGCAACTTGCATTGCGATTTGGTGAGCGAGGGTTTTGAATTCCTCAGTATTAGCCACAAATGAAGTCTCGCAGTTGACCTCTACGATTGCGCCTAGGCGCCCATCGTGGATGTAGGCTTCTACGCGACCTTCACGAGTTTCGCGGTCACCACGCTTCTCAGCTTTGGTCAAACCTTTTTTGCGCATGGCTTCGAGTGCTTTATCAAAATCGCCATTGGCTTCTACTAAGGCTTGCTTAGCATCGGTCAGCCCAGCACCCGAAAGCTCTTTTAGTTTCTTGATTTGTTCGATGTCAATTTTAGTTTGTGCCATAATTAATACCTCCTAATTATTTTTTACCTTCTTTAATTGCTTCCACGAAATAATCCAATACTAATTTAGTAGCCTTGATTGAATCATCATTCATAGGAATTACGTAATCGATGCCAGTAGGATCAACGTTCGAATCGACGAAAGCAAAGACCGGGATATTTAACCCTTTTGCTTCTTTGATAGCATTCTTTTCTTCATTAGCGTCTACGACGAGAATAGCAGCTGGTTGTTCGGTCATATCCTTGATACCACCGTAGCGCTCATTTAAGAGATCGATTTCTTCTTGGAATCTCTGAACTTCAAGCTTAGAATAACGGTTTTCTAGTTCACCACTGTTCATGCGGCGCTCTAAGTCTTTGAGTTTCTTGATTTGACGGTTGACCGTCTCCACATTAGTGAGAGTACCGCCAACCCATCTTACGGTAACGTATGGCATCTCAACAGATTCGGCAGCTTCTTTAACGATGTCTTTCATCTGTTTTTTGGTACCGACAAAGAGAATTTTCTTGCCATTCTTTGCGATTTCGGTGACCTTAGGTAGTGCCGTCTCTAGGCCGCTTACTGTTTTTTCTAGATTAATAATATGCGCACCATTGCGCTTACTATGGATGTATGGCGCCATTTTGGGGTGCCAACGGCTTGTTTTGTGCCCAAAGTGGGCACCGCTCTCAAATAGAGCCTTCATATCGACTGTTATGGCCATATGATTTCCTTTCTCTTCATTCTTGGGAATCTAAGCATAGTCGCCAGGAAACCTCCCAAGAATTGATTCATTAAATTGATATATACCTACATTATATCACAATACTTGAAAAATACAAGAACTGAGGTGGTTTTACTTTGGTAGATTGTATCTCGGTCTGGAGTTTTGTTGCGAAGATACTTTTTTATTGCGCCTAATTGACAAAGATAGCAATGTATGCTATAATTAGGTCATAAGGGCCAGAAATGGTTACTTATGTATTGTTTAACAGGTTGGGGTTTGGCTCTAATCTTGAGTAGCGTTAAGTCAACCAATGGCTTGGTTGGCTTGGTGCTACTCAAGAGAGTAGTAGTTCGCAGTTTCCCGGTGGGGATGAAAGGAGAATCATGTTATATGCGAACAAAAGATGGAAGGTTGTCGACCTCCAAAAAAGGCTATACACTGTGCACTGCCTGGCAATTGGGAAGCCGGATGAGCTGGTGACCAATATTCCCGTCCCGAAGGACCTTGAAGGGTTTATTGACGGAAACAATCTTGAGCTCACCATTAGGCATATTACCGAACGCTATCAGATCGTCCATGCTGATGGAAAGGATGATGGGATTTTTCTCATCTTATCATCTGAGGAGGACGCCAGATTACGAGCCCCTATAGGGCAAAAAAACGAGGTATTATATCGTACTTCGTTGGCTTTGGTCCTAGAGGCTAACAACGGCGATATGTTTCTCCTCGATCGAGGGCCTATGGCGGATCGCCCAGACACGTTCTATTTCGTGTCAGACATCTACGTTGATGAGGTAGATGAATGTGACCTAGAATACACCGGCGTCTGCGCTGGCGTCAATATACCATCTAGGCCCGACGAATGGAAACTCGTTTAGTGCAGTGCCCCCGTTCCCCTGTAGCGCGCCATCGCTATAAACTGGTTGTACTTTGATTGACCCCGGACGAAAGTTCGGGGTTAATCTTTTATTAAGACTACGTAAGTTAGTGTTTATAAATCCTCAAGCTAGGTTTCTTTACTTTTTTTAAATTATCTGATATAATGACGAGAATTATGAGTAAAAAAGAATTACATCCTAAAGATTATCGCTATGTCGTTTTTTCGGACGAGGCAGCTGGTTTTTCGTTTTTGACTAAATCTACCGCCAGTAGCGAAGAAACCATCAAGTGGGAAGATGGCAATGAATATCCATTAGTAAAGGTACAGATCTCTTCTGCGAGTCACCCATTCTTTACTGGTGAAGAGAAGATTATCGATACCGAAGGTCGCGTTGATAGATTTAAGGCGCGCGCCGAGAAGGCTAAAAAACTGCGTGAAGCACTAGAGAATAAGGCCAAAAAAGCTGCTAAAGAGGCAGAGAAGAAGGCTCGTGCTAACGACAAAATTGAGGCGAAAGCTGATAAATAGAAAAAGGGCTCTTCGGAGCCTTTTTTTTGTTTCATGAATACTATGTTATAATGAAAAAGTAGTAAGTAAGGAGCTATTATGTTTGATACAAAAGAAGATCGCAAGAAGATGGAAAGCGTCGTTGAGCGATTTGATAATGAGATGAAAAAAATCCGCACGGGGCGCGCCCACCCAGATATGCTAGCGGGTGTAAAGGTCGAAGCATACGGGCAACTGACGCCGCTTAATCAGGTAGCTAACATCACTGCGGCAGATGCGACTTTGTTAATAGTTACTCCTTTTGACCCAACTAACCTAAAGTCTATTTCTGAGGCAATTAGGGGCGACCAATCTCTTGGACTAAACCCTGCAGACGACGGTCGCGTAATACGCGTACCAATTCCAGCTCTCACTGAAGAACGACGCAAGGAAATTGTAAAGCAAGCTTCCGCTAAGGTCGAAGAAGCAAAGGTGGCTTTTCGCAATATTCGCGAAGATGCCCGTAAAGCCGTCAAGATAGCAGCCGAAATGGGTGAAGACGTAAAAAAGCGCGCCGAGAAAGAAATCGACGAGTTAACCAAAGAGTTTAGCGACAAAGTCGATGCTGCATTTAAAGATAAATCTGACGAAATAATGAAGATATGATTAATCATTTAGGAATTATTGCCGACGGCAATCGTCGATGGGCAAGAGAACGAGGTCTGCCGACTTTTGAAGGACATAGAAAGGGGCTCGATACTCTAGAAAAAACTGTGGATGCGGCCATAGATGCAGGGATTCCCTATATAACATTTTATGTTTTTAGTACGGAAAACTGGGGGAGAAGCGTAAGTGAAGTATCTTATCTCATGAAATTAATTGGTGGTAGGATATTAGACTACGCAAAAGACCTAAAGAAAAAAAATGGTCGCTTGCTTATTCTCGGATCGAAGGATAGAATAAAGCCAAAACTCGCAAGTATATTAGAGAAGGCTCAACAGATTACCGCTGATTGTACTGGTATCGTAGTGTCGTTATGCTTTAATTATGGCGGCGAGCATGAGATTGCCGATGCGGCCAAAATTGCCGCCCAGGAGGGCGAAATCACGCCAGAATCAATTCGTAAACATCTTTATCATCCAGAAGTTCCTGATTTAGACATGGTAGTGCGTACTTCTGGAGAAGAAAGAATTTCTGGATTTATGCTTTGGCGGGCATCATACGCAGAGTTTATGTTTATTAAAAAGTATTTCCCAGACCTTAATGAAGACGATATGAGAGAAATCGTAAAAGAATACGATAGTCGCAATAGAAGGTTTGGTAAGTAGTAAGTATAAACATAAGAATAAACGGGTAGTTTGTGTTATAATTGGATTATGAATATTTTTGTAGGAGTGGTCGTTGGGCTGATTGTACTGATGTTCCTGGTGACTGCGCATGAATTTGGCCATTTTATTATGGCAAGAAGAAATGGTGTAAGGGTGTTAGAATTCGGGATTTGTTTCCCGCCTAGAGCAATTGCCTGGGTAAAGGACCCCAAGACCAAAAAATGGCGCAAGCTGCCACGTGATGAATGGAAAAAGCCTCAAGAAGGTCTGATTTTTAGTCTAAACTGGTTACCAATTGGTGGTTTTTGCCAAATGGATGGCGAATCTGCCTCTGATACGCGAAAAGGGACTTTCGGCAAAGCTAGTTTTTGGGCCAAGACAAAGATTCTGTTTGGCGGCGTAGCGATGAACTGGTTAATAGCGTTTATTATTTTTACGGTTTTGGCTTGGACAGGCATGCCAGAATTTCTCGATAACCAATTCACGATTGCTAGCGATTCTAGGGTTGAGGCGACGCCAGTACAAATTACATCGGTAGCTGAAGGTTCGCCGGCAGAAGTGGCTGGCTTGAAATCGGGAGATTATATTCTAACAATCGACGGCAACAGCGTCAGCTATTCTAGTGATATTTCGGACTACAATGAATTGCATGCGGGGGAGCAAGTAGCTTACGAGATTATGCGCAGCGAGAACAAGGAGTGCGTAAAGAGGAAAGAATGTCGGAGTGGAGAATGCGATTGTGGCGATTCCATTGAACTGGATGTGATTCCCGTAACATTAAACCCTAAGGATTCTGAATATCTGCTGGGCGTAACTATGTCTACATCTCAAGCGTTGACTTATTCAACTTGGTCGGCACCAATTGTAGGCGCAGGATTAACTTTACAACTTACGGGTGAGACTTTTAAGGGTGTCGGTATTATGCTAGGTAATTTGATTTCTGGTATAGCTAGCCAATTTAGTTTCAATGCGGAAGTGCGCGAAGATGGCCAAGAGGCGATATCAGCTGTGGGCGATTCAATTTCTGGCCCAGTGGGCATAATTGGCGTCTTATTCCCAACCTTCACCGCGGCTGGCCCGACCAATCTAGCATTCTTGGCGGCGCTAATTTCCGTATCTTTGGCCTGCATGAATGTATTACCAATTCCTGCGTTAGATGGTGGCAGGTGGCTATTAATTGCGATTTATAAAATCTGCAAGAAAGAGCTTACCAAGGAAACAGAAGAAAAAATTGTTTCTCGTGCCATGTTTGTCTTGCTTGCGCTTATTTTTATCGTGACGATTTTAGATATAGTAAGGATAGCGAGCTAATGCAGGGGCGGGGGAAGACGAAAAAAACCAAAAAGGCCAAAAGAAGTCAGCTTTCTTATTTCTTGCACACCGATCGTAATGAAATGGGGCTAGAGGGCTTGCCAACTTGGACCGACATTGGGCTTGCGCCAATTGGATTTGTATTATACTTAGTTCTGGCTTTTGGGCTAATGTGGATATTTAGCCTGTTTCCATGGTTTGATGCGAGCCAGGCGCAAGAAACAGGACTCGATTCCTTTATTACTTCCGCGGATGCCATAATAGCCTATTTAAGGCTTGTAGTAGTAGCACCTCTTATTGAAGAGATAATCTTTCGTGGCTGGCTGTATGGTAAATTGCGAAATTGTCTACTTGCAAGATTCTCAGATCGTACATCTATGTTGATTTCGATTTTTGTAGTGTCGTTAGCTTTTGGTGTAGCTCATGGGCAATGGAACGCTGGAGTTAATATGTTTGCGATGTCAATTGTTTTATGCGGCCTACGTGAAACGACTGGCACAATTTACTCTGGTATACTAATGCACATAATTAAAAACGGGGTTGCGTTCTGTGTTATAATGTTCACATGAGATTATCTAAAACTTTTGTCAAGACATTAAGAGAAGCCCCTAAAGACGAAACCGCACGAAATGGCGCATTGTTAGTAAGAGCTGGCTATATTCATAAGGAGATGGCCGGCGTTTATGATTATCTTCCACTAGGGCTAAAAGTAATTGAAAATATTAAAGAAATCGTAAGACAAGAGCTAAACAAAATCGGTTGTGAAGAATTGCTTTTGACCGCCTTACAAAACCCTGAACCATGGGAGAAGACGGGTCGTTTTAGCGATGAAGAGGTAGATGTGTGGTTTAAGACCGAACTAGCTAGTGGCGGTAAATTGGGGCTCGCTCCTACCCATGAGGAACCAATTACGAGCTTAATGAAATCTTATATTTCAAGCTACAAAGATCTGCCTTTATATGTTTACCAATTTCAAACCAAATTCAGGAATGAACTTAGGGCTAAATCTGGAATTCTGCGTGGGCGCGAGTTCTTGATGAAAGATCTTTATAGTTTTCATGCCACCGAGGAAGACTTGGATAATTTTTATGCGGAAGTTGAGAAAGCATATATGAAAATATTTGAACGTTTGAGCCTAGGAGATTCAACCTTGGAAGTATTTGCTTCTGGCGGTATGTTCTCTAAGTATTCGCACGAGTTTCAGACGATTTTACCGGTGGGCGAAGACACAATTTACTTCAATAAGGAACGTACGGTCGCATTAAACAAAGAGGTCCTAAATGAAGAGACCATGAAAGATTTGAAAGTAAAGAGAGATGAACTTGAAGAAGCTACTGCGGCAGAGGTAGGGAATATTTTCAAGCTAAAGCTCAAATATTCAGAGCCTTTAGGCCTAAAATATATTGACCAAGATAATAATTCTAAGGATGTCTATATGGGATGTTATGGTATTGGCATTTCTAGACTAATGGGTGTCATCGCTGAAAAATTTGCCGACGAAAAGGGCTTAGTCTGGCCAGAGTCAGTGGCGCCTTTCAAATACTACTTAGTAGGCATAGGCGAAGAAGGAACTAAGCGCGCGGAGGAGCTCTATAAAGAACATCCTGACGTTATTCTGTATGACGATCGCGACATTCGTACTGGTGAGAAATTCGCTGATGCAGAGCTAATGGGGATTCCGTATCGTGTAGTAGTTTCGGATCGGTCGTTGGCGGATGGATCCCTAGAAATAACGGAGAGAAAAACTGGTAAAACTAGCTTAGTCAAAGCTCTTGACTAGTTAAGGATTTTTAGGTAAACTGTTCTAAGGTTTAAGTGGGAGTTTATATGATAAAGAAAAAAATCAGCTTGACCGCTGAAGGAAAAAAAGAATTAGAAGAAGAACTAGCGGAGTTGATCAAAAATCGGCCGGTGATAGCCGAAAAGATTGCTACGGCGCGTGCGTTCGGTGATCTTTCCGAGAATGAGGAATACAGTTCAGCGCGCAACGAGCAAAAGATGGCTGAAGTGCGAATTTTAGAGATTCAAGACATTTTGAAAAACGCAAAGCTAATTCGTGGTGGCAAGAAGGACAAGGCTACACTAGGAGCAACTATTTCTCTTAGTATGGGTGGTAAAAAAGTCAAATACACTTTGGTTGGGCCGACCGAAGCTAATCCTCTAGAAGGTAAGATTTCCGATGCTTCGCCAATTGGCAAAGCTCTGTTTGGACATAGAGCTGGAGAAGATTTTGAGTTTAATGGTAAGAAAGTCAAGATTATTAGCATAGAGTAATCTATGGTATAATATATCTTATGATACTTGATGATTATCGAAACGAAAGACTAAGAAAATTAGATGAACTTCGCAAAAAAGGCATTGAGCCTTATCCTTCGAAGAGCTTGCGAAGTTGTCGAATTTCTGATGTAGTCGATAATTTTGATGAGAAAAAGGGCCAAGAGGTAACAGTGGCTGGTAGAATCGTAGCGATTCGTTCCTTCGGAAAATTAGCATTCATTAAACTGCGCGACTATTCCGGAGAAGTTCAAATATTTATGAAGCAATCCACGAATCCTGACCACTCCGTTCCTCTCGAACACGCGTCGCTACGCTCCAGCGTCCCAAGGGGCTTTCAAGGGCGCTCGCCCGAGCTTATGGTCCTCGAGGAAGGAGTGGCTCAGAATCGTATTGGCATTCAGGATATTAAACTCCTGGATGTCGGTGATTTTATTGAGGCTAGCGGAGTCGTAGATAAGACTCAAACTGGCGAAATATCGGTGTTTGCGGACTCTGTTAGACTTCTGACCAAGACCCTGCGACCACTACCTGAGGTGTTCACGAATAAAGAAGAGCGCTACAGGAGACGCTATGTGGATATGAACGTAAATCCCGAGGTAAGGGAACGTTTGGTAAGAAGATCAAAATTCTGGCAAGCGACACGCGATTTTATGAATTCACATGGTTTTATCGAGATTAATATTCCGGTGCTTGAGCACACCACAGGCGGCGCAGACGCCAATCCTTTTGTAACTCATATGGATGCTCTAGATGAAGATTGCTATCTTCGAATTTCACACGAGCTACCATTAAAGAGGTTACTTGGTGGTGGGTTTGAAAAAGTATATGATATTGGGCCACGTTTTAGAAATGAAGGCGTGGATGATGAGCATCTACCTGAACATATAGCATTTGAAGCTTACTCAGCATACGAAAATTATGAAGATGGCATGAAGTTTTATGAAGAAATGATTAAGTATGTCGCTAAAGAAACGTGGGGGACTTTGCAGTTTAACGTGGGTGGATTCGAAATTGATCTAGATTGTGAGTGGCCACGTTATAAGTATGCCGATCTACTACGCGAGAAATTCGGTGTGGATGTATTTAATCCCGATCGCGAGCAATTAATATCTATACTAAAAGAAAATGGTGTAGAATCGAATTTTGATATGACCACCCCCCATTTAATTGACCACGTCTGGAAGTTAATCCGTAAAACTTCAGCGGGCCCATATTGGGTAGTTGAAGAGCCTTTGAGTTTGTCGCCACTGGCTAAAAAATCATCGGATAATCCATTGGTGACTGAAAGATTCCATCCAATTATTGCTGGAACCGAGATGGGTAATGGCTTTTCGGAGCTTAACGATCCGTTAGATCAATTAGGAAGATTCGAGGAACAGCAAGCAGCACGAGACGCCGGAGATGCGGAGGCGCAAATGCTGGATATGGATTTTGTTGAGATGCTCGAATACGGAATGCCGCCAGCGTGCGGATGGGGAAACAGTGAGAGAAACTTCTGGCTACTCGAGGGAGTATCTGGCCGCGAAGCAGTACCATTTCCGATTATTAGAAGAGACTAAAGCTCGATGGTTTTAGTGTGAGATTTGTGGCCATGGATGATTTTGATGGTGGTTTTACCAACTTTAAAATGTTTAGCTAGTAGTTTAATCAGGGCATCATTAGCCTCGCCATCATGAGGCTTAGCGCGAAGATAAACAGTGAGTTCTCCCGGCGTAGATTCGATAATCTTTTCCTGGCTGGTGCCTGGCTTAACCCTAATTACATATTTCATTAAATGTCATTATAACATGAAACATTCTTTCTCGGACACACTCAAGGCCGTTCGGCCGAGCTTATGGTCCTCGAAAGGATGTTTCATGTTATTCTGGCTAAATGATATAATATAGATATGGCTAAATTTGAGTTAGTGTCAAAGTATCAACCAACTGGCGACCAGCCGAAAGCGATTAAACAGCTGACGGACGGGATAGCTTCTGGTATACACGAGCAGACCCTGCTAGGGGTCACGGGGTCAGGAAAAACCTTTACGATGGCAAATATTATCGCCAACACACAAAGACCGACTTTGATTTTGGCGCATAATAAAACTTTAGCTGCGCAGCTATACTCTGAATTCAGAGAGTTTTTTCCGAAAAACGAGGTGCATTATTTTGTATCTTACTTTGATTATTATCAGCCAGAAGCTTATATTGCCTCAACTGATACTTATATCGAAAAAGATTCAGCGATTAACGATGAGATTGATCGACTTAGGCATGGAGCAACGGAGGCACTACTAACCCGACGTGACGTTATCGTAGTGGCTTCGGTATCTTGTATTTACGGCATCGGTTCACCAAAAAACTATACCGAGATGTCTATGCCGCTATGGCAAACGAACGGAAATTGGCTAATTGGCGCACCAGGGGATTCTTCTTCGGGGCGCGTCGCCACCGCCCGTCGCCACGGGGATAGCGCGCTAATCCTCGGCTTGCCAGCCTCCGGACCCCCTTCAGAAGAACCTCCGCGTGCGCTACTTAATCAACTTGAGTTCATTCGTCGTTTGGTCGGAATGCAATACCACAGGAATGATTTGGCATTTGAGCGAGGTAATTTCCGGGTGATGGGTGATACGATTGACCTATATCCAGCCAATGGTGAATATGCCTATCGGTTCGAGTTCGGTTTCGACACTCTAGAAGATGTGAAAATCGTAGATCCTTTAACTTTTGAGGTTCGAGAAAAACCAGACCATCTTCATGTATTCCCAAATACTCATTATGCCACACCGATGGATCAATTGGAAAAAGCACTTGTGACGATTAGAGCTGAATACGATAATAGATTAAACTATTTCGAAAAACATCAAAAATACCTAGAAGCGCAGAGGTTGTCACAAAGAACAAAATACGATTTAGAGATGCTGAAAGAAACTGGTTTCGTGAAAGGCATAGAGAACTATTCACGCCATCTGGACGGACGTAAACCTGGCGAACCGCCTTCTACGTTGCTAGATTTCTTCCCCAAAGATTACCTTTTGATTGTAGATGAGTCGCATATGACTTTGCCACAGGTAAGGGGAATGTATAATGGCGACCATGCGAGAAAGTTAGCTTTAGTAGATTACGGTTTTCGCTTACCATCGGCGCTTGATAACCGACCACTTACTTATGAAGAATTTCAGAGGCGCGTCAACCAAGCTGTTTATGTATCTGCGACGCCTGGGGAATACGAACTAAGCGTATCCCCTAAACCAGCCGAGCAAGTAATTCGCCCTACTGGACTACTAGATCCAGAGATTGAAGTCAGGAGCTCGGATGGACAAATTGATGACCTGATGGAGGAAATTGACCAACGAATTGCAAAAGGCCAAAGAACACTAATTACGACCCTGACTAAAAGAATGGCAGAAGATTTGACTGATCATTTGAAAGAGAGAAATATAAAGACCGCGTATATACATTCCGACATAGACACCTTAGAGCGTGGTGATATTTTACGTGATTTACGAGCCGGCGTATATGATGTATTGGTTGGGATTAATCTTCTACGTGAGGGACTGGATTTGCCAGAAGTCTCTTTAGTGGCAATTTTAGATGCAGATAAAGAAGGTTTCCTCAGGAGCGAGTCGGCACTAATCCAGACGATTGGACGCGCAGCTAGGCACGAAGAGGGTAAGGTGATAATGTATGCTAATTTCATTACCGAGAGCATGGAAAAAGCGATTTCGGAAACTAATCGGAGAAGGGAGATTCAGAAAGAGTATAATTCCGAGCATGGCATTACACCTCATTCAGTACAAAAGGAGATTTCGGCAGGGCTAAGGGCAATTATTCCCGAAAAAGAAAAAGAGAACAAATTGGACGTTAAGAGAATTCCTAAAGATGAACTGCCATCACTCATCAAACAGCTTTCTTCTGAAATGCAGCTTGCAGCAGCAAACTTGGAATTTGAACGTGCTGCTTCGCTTCGCGATGAGATTGAGCGAATTAAAGAATTCATGAATGGTGGAAGCAAGAAACACTAAACCATGTAGTCTTACAACTTTATTTTTTATTCTAGTTATGCTAGGATAATAGTATGAGCGTGGTGGGCATTGCTGAAATTGAAAGAATCAAAAAAAGAGTACAAATCTGTGATTTTTTAGTGGTGGCACAGCTTTTTTTGGAGGATAATTTCTTATTGGAAAGACCGCTTAAATTTGACGATATTAAGCCAAGATTACTTGGTCACTGGGGAACCTGCCACGGAATCAATGTAGCATATGCCAATCTAATGAATGTATATGGAGATGATTCTGGTTTTAGCTTTGTTTTGGGGCCAGGGCATGGTTTTCCGGCGCTTCAAGCAAACCTGTGGCTGGACGGAGAGCTCGCAGAAATCGACGAAAAAGCCACAGTGGATGAGTCTGGGCTAGAATATATTTGCCGTAACTTTTCTTGGCCAGATGGATTTCCTAGCCATGCTAGCCCGATTACGCCCAATGTAATAACCGAGGGAGGTGAGCTAGGGTACTCGCTAGCAAACGCTTATGGGCTAAGTCTGGGACATCCAGAAAAGACCACCGCAGTACTAATTGGCGATGGGGAGCTAGAGACAGCGACAGCGATTGATTCTTTGAATTTGCACGATTTACTAGATAGCGAAAAGAATGGTAAAGTCCTACCGATTTTACATTTGAATGGGTATAAAATTTCTGCACCGTCAATTTATGCACGCAGGTCAGAAAGGGAAATAAACGAGTTGACTCGTGGATTTGGGTATACTCCGAGATGGATTGAAGGCGATGATGCCGAGGATTTTCAGGATGCACTGTACGACATGGAAGTGGCGCCGTTTTATATTATGCACACAGAAAAAGGATACGGTGGACCAAATCGTTACCATAATTCGCATCAGATTCCACTAAAAAATCCTAAAACCGATGCAAAAGAATTGGCAAAACTAGAAGAGTGGCTCCGTAGCTATCATCCAGAAGAAATAATGGCTGAAGTTAAAGAAATAACGAAGGAGAGAAGGGATGACTGAGAGTAAGAGAGAAGCGAGCGAAGAATTATACTCGCCAGCAAAAAGGATTGGGGAGCTTCTCGCCACTGAATTCAAAAAGGACCCACATTTTTATTTCTTTTCACCAGACGAGACCACTTCGAATAAGTTCGATCAGGTATTTGCGACGGAAAAGAGAGCATGGGGCAACTTGAGGTGCGAGTCTTGGGATTTGCCAGAATCGCCAGACGGCAGGATAATTGAAATGTTGTCGGAAAACGTGTTGTTTTCCATAATGACAGGGCATCTTGCCAACGGCGAAAAAGCAATGATGGGAAGCTATGAGGCATTTTTCCCGATAATTACAGCTCAGCTCCTACAGCAGATAAAGTTTATAAAACAGTCCAAACAAGTCGCCTGGCGCAAGCCGATGCCGGCGATCAACTTGCTTTCTACTTCCACTTGTTGGCGACAAGACCACAACGGTTTTACCCATCAAAGTCCAGCATTAATTAGTACTTTACTAAGCATACCATCAAACCTTGCGAATTGTATTTTTCCGATTGATGATGTAGCCGCAGCCGAAGCTTATGATTTTATGATTAATTCGAATGATGTTGTAAATTTGACAACATTTGACAAAAACGATCGTCCTAGATATATAGATTCTAACTTTGCCAAGTCTGAGTTCGAAAATGGTGGCGCGTCGATTTATCAGTTCATATCCGATGATAATCCTGATTTCGTCTTTACTGCTTGCGGGGACATTGTGGCACATGAAACAATTGAGGCGATAAAGATTTTACATGAAGATTTACCCGAGATCAAAATTCGATTTGTTTATATCAATTCATTATCGTACCGCGGGATTGGCACCACGGAAAACAAATTAACTAAAGAACGATTCATTGAGCTCTTTACGGCAGATAAGCCAATCTTGGCAAATTTCCATGGCTACCCTGAAACTCTGGAGAATATTCTAGAAAACTATACCGAAAGAAGAAGATTAAGAGTGCATGGATTTAATGAGGAAGGGTCGACCACCACACCGTTTGAGATGTTGAGAAAAAATGCAGCGTCACGTTATGATCTCGCGCTGGATATCGCGAAGGTATTGAAAGTTGATGAATTAGTGTCAAAATACGAAACATTTTTAGGTCAAAACCATCTCCACGCCAAAAAGTATGGCACTGATATGATATAATGCTTTTTATGGATTTAATGATTTTAATTATTACGCTAATTATTTTGGCGGAAACTACATATATCGTAGTGAAAAAATATCGTCCAGCCAGAAATGGCGCACGTAAAATATACGTTGACACTTCCGTCTTGATTGATGGTAGAATTTTAAATATCGCAAGAACTGGGTTTATTGATGGCGATTTGGTTGTTTTAAAAAGCGTATTAAGGGAGCTGCAACTACTTGCGGACAGTAAAGATAACGAAAAACGCATTCGTGCTCGCACGGGATTAGACAACGTAAGTGAGCTAGAACGCGTGATTGAGGTAAACACGGAAATTGTAGATGACGGAGAAGGGAAAAAGCAGGTCGATGACGAACTGCTTAAATTCGCCAAAAAGGACAAGGGGGCAATACTAACCCTAGATTATAATCTAATAAAGGTAGCCGAAGCTGAGAGAATCAATGTTCTAAATATTAATGATTTAGCGCTAGCAGTAAGGACGGAGTTTTTGCCTGGCGAAAAGATTAAACTAAAAATTACTGAAAAAGGATCAAACCGTGGACAGGGCGTGGGCCATCTTTCGGACGGTACCATGGTAGTAGTAGAAAACGCCGCAAATAAAGTTGGCAAAATGGCAACCGTAGAATTTGTACGATTTCATGAAACCTCTGCCGGCAAAATGATTTTTGCAAAAATTACTAGATAGCCTGAAAATCTAGTGATGGCCAGAAGAATTAGAATTGGACCCCGAAGAATCGCTGGAGCTATTGGAATTATTAGACGAACTTGGGGTTAAGGTCATTTCATCTGATGCTGTATAGCCAGTAGAATCCGATATAACTAGACGCACCGAAGTTTCAGTACCTTTAAGGGTATACCCGTTGATTGTACCGTCACCACCAAGCGAAATACCATTCTGTTCAACACCATTTACATATAGCGTATATCCCTCGATGTCATACGAACCACGACGAATGGTCGCTATGATTTTGTTGCCGCTCGTGGAGAGTGAGAGCCGAGGCGGAGTGTAATCACAGGTATCTTTCGTATCTTTATTATATGGCTCTGGTACACTATAGACTTCGTTGCCAGTCATCGGATCGGTAGTTTTAGTAACCTCTACTTCAATCTTATAGGATTCGTCCGTACAGTCTGAAGCTAGAAGATGATTATAGCGGTTAAAGGTAAGTGTCTCTTTCGTGACACCGGAATTCTTAGAAGCATTAAACCAGCTTGGCCAGATATCCGAATGGCCATTAATAGTAAGCGTCTGAATACCGTCTGGTCGCGCTGGTTGATCACCATAGCTCCAGCGTCCGTCTGGCTCATAAACTTCCTTATGTACACGTTCCATATAATGACCAACCGTAAAGCGAACGACATCATTGGTATTAGAAGAAAGTCCCGACCCGTCATGGTTACCGTTCCAAACGAAGGTTGAAACCGCAGTAGAATAACTCTCAATGAGCGAGTCTTTTGTGACTGCGGAGTTGGTAGTGGTGGTGGTACCAGTCTTGGTTGCGGTCCAGACATCAGGTACCACGAAACCTTCATTATTAAACCAACGTGCGCCGTGATCACTTAAAATGCTAGAAATCATATACGCAACTTGGTCATCTACTACGCGAGTGCTTTCGCTGTCGGTCCAACTCTCAATGACCTCACCAGAGGAATTTTTGATTTCTAGAATATATGATAGATCTTTGTAGGAACCGCCGCGAGCTAGAGAAGCATAGGCGTTAGCATGCTCTACCATACGCACATTACAACCAGACCCGATGGCGATGGAGAGACCGTAATCCTCGCGGCCTTCACAATACGTCTTATCTCCGAGCGCATGCGCGATTTCTAGAGAATTGTCTATCCCGTTGATATAAAGGGCTTTAACGGCTGCAATATTCAATGAATGCCCGAGTGAGAAACGAATGGTCACATTGCCATAGAAAGAACCAGTGGCATTACCAAGTGAACAGCCACTAGTGGCTCCAGCACAGTAAATGCGGTTAATGTTTTCATCTTTCAAGACCGAACCAGGCCCATAGTTAATTCCTTCTCGCTCCATAAAGAGTGGCGCGTAATCGAGTATAGGCTTGATTGAAGATCCTGGCTCAATCAAGGAATCAGACGTAACATTGAGCTCGCCATATGATGCATTAAAGAAGTCAACAGAGCCTACCATTGCGACAATTTGTGAAGTTTCTACATCTACAGAAACCAAGGCAATATTGTCGCTGTTATTTTTATATGTATGCTCTCGCCCTACAGCCACAGCGTCCTCCGCAATCTGTTGAGCACGGTAATCTAGAGTGGTCTTGATGGTCCAACCACCGGCTCGCATGGTTTGAATACCATATTTTTCTTCGAGCTGAGAACGAACTTCTAGTACGAAATGTGGGGCTAACATGTCGGCATACTGATTGGATTCTGGCCTGATGGTTTCGAGAATCGCAATTTCTTTAGCTTCATTGGCCTCTTCCTCCGTAATGTAGCCCATTTGAACCATTGATTCAAGAACTTTATGCTGGCGCTCAATTAACATTTCGTTGCCATATGTATTGTATGGGTTAAGTACGCCTGGATTATTTGGAATAGCCGCCAGTAAAGCTGACTCTGCTAGATCAAGATCTTTAGCCGATTTGCCAAAATAAGTCTGCGCAGCTGACTCTACGCCATTACGGCGACCGCCGTATGGAGATTGATTGAGATACATCGTAAGAATTTGGTCTTTATTGTACATTTTTTCTAGCTCGATTGATAAAATGAGCTCTTTAATTTTGCGGGTCAAACCGCCACGGTTTTCGCTAGCCGCCTCATCAGAGAAATAAACCTGCTTAATTAATTGCTGAGTAAGAGTAGAGCCACCTTGTACTCCATGTCCGGTCACGGTAGATAGGGTAGCACGAATTAAAGCGCTAAAATCAACACCGATATGATTGTAGAAGTTTTTATCTTCAATCGCAATTGTGGCTTGACGCATGTACTCAGAGATCTCATCATCATTAACCACCAAGCGATAATCTTCGGTACCAGTGTCTTTCCACAGCACTACGCCATTACGGTCTAGATAAGTATTAACGGTTTCCGAAATCGTCATTTCATCAAGACGGATTTCATCAAGGTCCTTTTTATAATAAAGGAAAAGTCCGCCGATGAAAATTATCAGAATAAGTATGCTAGCTGCTATGAATTTAAGGATGGCTTTTTGACCACGCCACGAAAACCACCATTTGAATACGCGCTTAGGGTGCAGTCTAGCAAAGAAACGCTTGACTGGCTCCTTTGGTAGTTTAGCCAACTCTTCGGCTCGGCGCCTAGAATTCGCTTCCTTGCGTTCTTGATGGTTGTACACCAAACTAGAATACAAATTTAAATTTTTTCTCGCAGTTTTTTTGGAAGATTTTTTCGTCCTCTTCGTTTTAGATGATTTGGACGGCAAAATCGTCCCCGATAACTTTTTTGCCATGAATACATTATACACTAAATAGAACAAAAAAGGTAAAGTTTTTTAACAATGACCAGCCGAGCCTACGCAAAAGTCAGTAGTACCGAAATATTATTATGTGCTATTATTAATATATGCGAAAATTCAAATTTCGATCCGTGGTGGCGTTAGCAAATATGAGACTGTCGATCAAATCGGCAGCGATTGTACTTGCAAGCTCGACCTTAGTTTCGGCACTGCTGGGACTTTTTCGCGATCGCCTTTTAAACTCTTATTACCTAGGTACATACCCCACTGGTATCGATGCCTATACTGCGGCTTTTACGATTCCTGATTTCATGTTTTTCATATTAACTTCTGGAGCACTATCAGTTTCGTTTATCCCGGTTTTTAATCAGCGTTTAATAACAGGAAATAAGAAATCCGCTTGGGAACTTTCATCTAGTCTTTTGAATTTGCTTGCTATCGTTACTTTGGTTACAAGTATCTTAATCATGATTTTCGCCGATCCTCTAATTCGTTATGTCGTAAGCCCCGGACTGGATGAGTCTGGCATGATTTTGGCCATTAATATGACGCGCGTGATTGCGATTAATCCGTTTCTATTTTCTATAGCTACAGTACTAACTTCGATTCAGCAGGCGGTAGGACGTTTTATTTTTTATTCTTTTGCGCCAGCTATATATAATGTGGGCATTATTATCGGTATTACTTGGTTTACGAACGGCATCAATATTTTTGGCGTGCAAATTTTCGAAGGTGGTATTATGGGCGTCGCACTTGGCGTGATTCTAGGTGCAGTAATGCAATTAGTGGTATCGCTAATTGGACTATTTGGTCTAGGTATGGACTACGATTTCAAAATCAAGTGGCGTAATCAGGGCTTTCGCTCAATCTTGAGATTACTACCAGCGCGTTCACTCGACCAGGGAATCGATTACGTGAATGGAATTGTAAATACCAACCTTTCTTCTCGCATGGGGGCGGGCGCAGTGCGTTCGTTCAACCAAGCATCTTCGCTGCACCAAATGCCGATAAACTTGATTGGTGTTGCTATTTCTACGGCTTTCTTTCCAAGACTAACCGAGCAACTTGGATGTGGCGACCAGAAGAAATTCTACGACACTTTCAGGACGGCGCTTCGTACAATCATTTGGATATCTTTACCGGTTGCAGTTATATCTTACTTTGGACGGGGTTATGTCACGAGTTTTGTATCAAACATTGGTAATAATGATAGCAATGGTACTATTGCGTCGATTCTGGGTACTTTATGCATAGCGATATTTGCAAGATCGATTTTCCATATTGCGTCTCGTGGTTTCTATGCCTACCAAGACACTAAAACACCTTTTCTAGTATCAATTCTTGCGGTTGGCTTTACTATTATTCTATCGGTTTGGTTTTACTCTTTAGGATGGGGCGTAGACGGACTAGGTTGGGCACAATCCATCGGCGCGCTCTTAGAGATTATTATTTTACTATATATATTACAGCGTCGTTCGAGAAGGGAGCTACTAGATTTGTCATTTTGGCGAGCGTTCATCAGGATGCTTTTTGCTACAGTAATTTCTGGGTGTGTAGCCTTCTCTATGACTAAATTTGTTCCGCTCATGGCTACCGATAACTCTCTCGTAATTACAGTGCCTAAATTTCTGTTAATTTCGACAACTTCATTCATTGCGTACTTGCTTGCAAGCTATTTCTTGAATCTGAAGGAAGCTGGACCAATTCTTGGATACTTCAAGAAAATTCTCTTTAGAAACGTAAAATAAATGTTATAATTTAATACATGGATATAAAACGCGAGGATATTTTGCATTTAGCCGAGTTGTCGGAATTTACGCTCTCCGATGCGGAAATTGATGATCTTGGCGAAGATTTGAAGGGGATTATCAAATATATTTCACAGCTAGATGAGCTTAATACTGATCAAGTTGAACCTACTTATCAAGTTTTTGAAATGGATAATGTATGGCGCGAGGATAAAATATTACCCCAAGAAGCCGAACGCGAGATGCTACTAGAACTAAGCAAAGAAGATCAAGATCATCAAATTAAAGTACCAAAGGTGTTGTAATGAAGATAGCAAATAAAAAAGTCACTGCCGAAAGATTAGTAAAAGATGCTTTAGCAAAAGCTAAACATTTTGCCGATTATAATATATTTACTTTTCTCAATGAAGAGGGCGCCATTAAAAAAGCTCGTGAAATTGACGCAAAAATCGCAAAAGGCGAAAAGGTCGGAAAACTAGCTGGTGTTCCATATGCATTAAAAGATAATTTTTTGAGCCCAGAAGGCGAAACTACCGCTTCGGCGCATATATTGCAAGGTTTTACTTCGCCTGTAACCGCTACGGCCGTAGCGAAACTGGAGGCCGAAGGCGCTATTATGATTGGTCGCACCAATTTGGATGCTTTTGCGCATGGCTCTTCTACGGAGAACTCGTATTTTGGACCCACACTAAACGCATTCGATCGCGAGCGGGTAGCTGGTGGGTCGTCTGGTGGATCCGCAGTGGCAGTAGCGCTCGATATAGTAGAGTTTGCCACCGGTACAGACACTGGCGGATCGATTCGCCAACCAGCTTCTTTTAACGGTGTTTACGGACTAAAACCTACATATGGTTGTATTTCTAGGTATGGAGTGGTAGCCATGGCATCATCTACCGATTGCATAGGTTTCTTTACAAAAACTCCAGATGATATGGATCTTTTAATGTCTATCGCTTCTGGGCAAGATTCTAAAGATATGACTACGCTTCCAGATTACTATAATACAGAACTTGAAAGGTCTCATCTCGGACACGCTCAAGGGCGCTCGCCCAAGCTTACGGTCCTCGATGAGACATCTTCAAGTTCTATCTCAAATAACCATAAAGCTTCTGGTTGCCGCGTAGGTATTATTAAGGATTTTGATAACGATTCGGTAGACGCAGAAATCCGTCAGGCATTGAAAGAAAAGTGCGAGCTGCTAAAGTCGAAAGGCCATGAGATAGTAGAACTTGAAATGCCTAGCCTTAAGTATGCCTTAAGTGCATATTATATTATTGTACCAGCTGAAGTAGCTAGCAATCTTTCTCGTTATGACGGAATAAGATACGGTTTTCGTTCTGACGACTCGGCGGTCTTAGACGATCTTTACGATCACACGCGCAGTGAAGGATTCATGCCCGAGAATAAGCGCAGAATTATGATTGGAAATTTCGTTTTGTCTAGTGGATTTTATGATGCATATTTCTTAAAAGCGGCAAAGGCTCGCACATTAATTATCAAAGAATACGAGAAAGCATTTTCTAAAGTTGATTTCATTTTGACTCCTGTAGCACCGAATCCAGCTTTTAAGTTAGGCGAAAAAGTAAACGATCCTGTGGCAATGTACTTGGAAGACGTGATGAGTGTATCGCTAAATCTAGCGGGCGTGCCTGGATTAACCGTACCCGCAGGGAAGACAAAAACTGGGCTCCCGTTGGGTCTGCAACTAGTTGGACCGCGTAGGAGTGACAAGAATCTTATAGAATTTGCAAAGGAGCTAAAATAATGGATGGGGAAGTAGTAATATTTATTCTAGCGATTTTAATCGTCGCGGTTTTGATTTTTGTGGCAATCCTACTGACTGGCAAGCGCGGCTATCATTTTAATGTTGAATACTATCAGACAAGATTTCTAGAGATCGAGAATAAACTAGACCAGAATAATCCCGCATCTTTTATGACCACGATTATTGAGGCTGACAAACTGCTCGATAAAGCACTGATGGAGATGGGGGCGCCAGGCAAGACGATGGGCGATCGATTAAAAAAATACGGTGGCAGATTTACTAATCTAAACGCCGTCTGGCGAGCGCATAAGCTTCGTAATGTACTGGCGCACGAGTCGGACGCTAGTGTTAGTTATAAACAAGCGTCAAATGCCCTAGCGATATATAAGCAAGCATTAAAAGATTTAGGGGCAATATAGAAAGGAGTTATATGAAATATTTACCGACCATCGGAATCGAATGCCACGTACAACTCTGCACCAAAACCAAATTGTTTTCTGAAGTTGATAACGACGCTAGAGGAAAAGAGCCAAATTCTTGCGTGTCGCCAATAGACTATGCGCTACCAGGCATGCTGCCGAGGTTGAATGGCGAGGCGATTAGATTTGCGATTTTGGCTGGACGAGCAATGAACTGCAAAATAAACTTACACTCTAGATTCGACCGCAAGCATTACTTTTATCCAGATTCGCCAAAAGGCTACCAAATCACGCAATTTTATCAGCCAATCATCGGAGCTGGCTATGTGGAGTTGCCTTCTGGTACGAAAATCCGAATTGAGCATGCACACCTAGAGGGAGATGCCGGTAAACTAACTCATTTTGATACGTATTCCCTCGTAGACTTCAACCGTGTGGACACGCCGCTAATTGAGATTGTATCGATGCCCGACATACATTCGGCGAAGGACGCGCACGATTACTGCAAAGAACTCTGGAGATTGATGTGTCATGCCGGAGTAACTTATGGTGATTTATATAACGGAAATATGCGATTTGACGTGAATATCTCTTTAGCACCAGAAGGGTCAAAGGAGCTAGGAACGCGCGCCGAAGTTAAAAACTTGAACTCATTCCGCTCAGTAGAACGCGCTACGTCTTATGAAATTAAACGGCAAAGTAAATTGCTTGATCAGGGTAAAAAAGTGGTTCAGGAAACACGGGGATGGAGTGATGCTGAGGGAAAGACAACTGGGCAAAGGAGTAAAGAAGAGGCTAAGGATTATCGCTATATGCCGGAACCAGATTTACCGCCAATTAATTTGTCCAAGGAATTTGTCGAAACCGAATCGGCAAAACTACCACTGATGCCGTCGGATTATCGCTCAGCATTTAGTGACGCTGTTAAGCCTGATACGCTTGAGATACTGTTGGATTATCCACAATTGATGCAGAAATTAGGTGAGATAGCTTCGCCATCCCATCTCGGACACACGTCGCTACGCTCCAGCGTCCCAAGGGGCTTTCAAGGCCGTTCGGCCAAGCTTATGGTCCTCGATGGGATGGCTTCAACTATTTCTTTAATCTCTAACTTATTCACGTCAGTACTACTGGCGGAAGAAAAATCAGCAGAGTATCTTAATGATTTACCGAGCGCCAAAGATTTAATAGAACTCGCTGAAATGAACGAGAAAAAAGAGTTATCCTCTACAGCAACAAAAGAAGTATTCTTAAAGCTATTTGATCCACAAATGAAAGGTCGCGGAACCAAAAATATCGCCAAAGAGCTAGGCTTAATTCAAGAAAACGATCTAGGAGCCTTGGAAAAGATTGTAGATGTGGTACTAGCGAAGCCCGAAACTCAAAAAGCTCAGAATGATTTTAAGGCTGGGGAAGAAAAAGTGATAGGATTCTTAGTAGGGCAGGTAATGAAAGAGTCTCATGGCAAGGCGAATCCAGGCGCCGTACAAAAAATTTTACGAGACAGGCTTTCTAAGTAGTAGATAATCTTTTCGGCTGATGGCGATATCATAAAAATGAGCTTTATTTTTATAATTATTTGTGCTACAATAGTTAAAAGTATGTCTTGTTTTTGAGTGTGGAACTCACAAGAAGTGAATAATAAATTATAAAGGAGCATATGGCTACTAACAATCTGACAAAACTGCGAAATATTGGTATTATTGCTCATATTGACGCGGGCAAAACTACTACTTCTGAGGCTATTCTTTATCGTACTGGCCTCAAACATAAAATTGATTTAGTGAAAGGCGGAACTGGTGGTGCTGAAACTGACTGGATGGAACAGGAAAAGGAACGTGGTATCACTATTACTTCTGCTGCCGTAACTGTTTACTGGAAGGACCATCAAATCAACATTATCGATACCCCGGGCCACATCGACTTTACGGCTGAGGTAGAGCGTTCACTTCGCGTACTTGATGGTGCCGTGGTGGTGTTTGACGGAAAAATGGGCGTAGAAGCTCAGTCTGAGACTGTATGGCGTCAAGCTACCAAATACGGTATTCCACGTATTTGTTTTGTAAACAAAATTAATCAGATTGGTGGTGATTTTTATAAGTCATTAGACTCAATTCATAAGCGCCTGTCTAAGAACGCAGTGGCTATTCATTTGCCAATCGGTTTCGAAAAAGATATCTGTGGCGTAGTGGATTTGATTGACATGAAAGCCTACACTTACAAGGATTACGCTGATCACGAACTTACCGTTGGTGATATTCCTGCTGATATGGTCGAGAAAGCCAAGAATGCTCGTTCCATGCTAGTGGAAGAGGCGGTGCAAGCTGACGAAGCCTTGATGGAAAAATACTTCAGCGAGGGCGAAGAAGCTATTTCTGTAGACGAACTAAAAACAGCGCTTCGCAAACGCGTACTGGATGGCGATTTCTTCTTAGTTACTGGTGGCGATGGCCGTGGCGTAATTGTGGAGAAGGTACTCGATTTAATGACCGACTACTTGCCATCTCCACTTGATCGCGATCAGGGCCAAACAGTAGGCACAGATCCAAAGACTGGCGATCAGGTCATCCGTAAAGCTGAAAACAGCGAGCCTCTTACTGCATTAGCATTCAAGATTGCTACCGATCCATTTGTAGGTAAATTAATCTTTATTCGCGTATATGCTGGAACTCTTAAATCAGGAGACACCGTACTTAATGCCTCAACTGGTGATAAAGAGCGCATTGGACGCTTGGTAAGAATGCATGCTAATGACCGTAAAGATATTAACGAAATCACTGCTGGCGATATTGCTGCTGTGGTGGGCTTAAAGAATTGTACAACTGGTACTACTCTTTGTGCGCCCGCACATCCAATTTTGCTAGAGTCGATTGAATTCCCCGATCCTCCAGTATCTATTGCAGTAGAGCCAAAGACCAAAGCCGATCAGGAAAAAATGGGGCTTGGTCTATCGAAGATGGCTGAGGAGGACCCAACCTTCCGCGTGCATACCGACGAAGAAACTGGCCAAACCATTATTTCTGGTATGGGTGAGCTTCACCTAGAAATCATTATTGACCGTTTGAAGAGAGAACATGGTGTAGAGGCTAATACTGGCGCGCCGCAAGTGGCATATCGTGAGACAATCCGTGGTACCGCCGAGGCACAAGGTAAGCACATCAAGCAATCTGGTGGTCGTGGTCAATATGGTGATGTCTGGATTAAGTTTGAGCCAAATGAAGCAGGGAAAGGCTTTGAATTTATTGATCAGATTAAAGGTGGCGTGGTGCCACAAGAATACCGTAAGCCAGTCCAGAAAGGTGTCGAAGATACTTTGGCTGGCGGCGTGATTGCGGGTTACCCAGTAGTGGACGTAAAAGCTACTTTGTATGATGGCTCTTATCATGACGTAGACTCATCTGAGCTAGCCTTTACCTTGGCAGGTTCACTTGCTACTCGCGAAGGTATCAAGAAGGCTAATCCAGTACTACTAGAGCCTATCATGAAGATGGAAATCACTACCCCTGAAGAGTTCATGGGTGACGTGATTGGCGATATTAATGCTCGTCGTGGTCGCGTAGATGAGATGGAAGATCTGAATGGTGGTGCTAAGCTAATTAAGGCTTTCTGTCCTTTAGCAAATCTCTTTGGCTACACTAGCGATTTGCGTGGGATGACTCAGGGAAGAGCAGCTTCTAGCATGGAGCTCTTTGCCTATGAGGAAGTTCCGCCAAACGTAGCTCAAGAGATTATCGAGAAGAGAAATTCGAAATAATCAAATCTCCAAAATCCATAGATTTTAGACCACAAGAACACGCTAGCAAATCGCTAGCGTGTTTGGTCATCAGGAACATTGCTGCGTGGGGCAATGGTTTTAAAACTTCATGACTTTCTTCTTAGAAGAGTGGCGCATGTAGGAGTAGCCGCCTAGGCCCATGAGCACTAATGCTCCACCCATCACTACGAATACTCCATTTGAAGATTCACCGGATTTATCGATTCTAGTACCGAAACCAGTATCAGGAGTTTCTGGTTCGACTTCAATCGATTCATCGTAGTTGTAAAGATCTTCATGCTTGACGATTGGCTTTTCTGGTTCTTCTTCTAGATATAGACTTTCGAATACTACCAAGCGTTTGCCGCCAAGGCCAGTGGTGTTGATGTGGAAGTGTATGATTGCTTGCCCACATTTTTCTTCTGGAGTAACCGTGACTTCACTTTGGACCTCTTCACCATCTACTAAGAATGGCGTGTTTTCATCTCTATCCATCAAGAGACCTCTGATAATATATGTTTTGCCAGGAATCAAACAGTAGTCAACGGTATCCTCGATTACGACATCCTCATTGAGCGGGAGTACTTTCGAACCATCTTCTTCATTGACAGCTGTAGTGTGGATATATACCATTTCTACAGTCTGGAAGTCGTCATCTAGGTCTTCGTGCGAAATCACCTCTTCGTTCTTGTAATATAGACTCTCAAATACTACGATTTCTTCTCCGCCGTATCCTGTACCGTCAAATACGAACTCCATTTCAGCGTCATCGCCTGGGTCACATTCGTTTTCTGGGGTAACCTCAATAGAATTTTCTACAGTTTCACCGTTTATTAGTAGGGGTTCGCCTGTCGCCCTATTCATCAGGATACCTTTGATAGTGAAGGTTAGGCCTTTGCGAGCGCAGTAATGTATATGATCGACGATTTTTACATCCTTATCTGCTTCTACGTAATGATCTCCATCATCACCATCTACCGCTTCTGTTCCGAGTTCAAATACCACACATTCATTATTCCAATCTCCTAGGTCTACAGTCTGATTTGCTTGACTAATCGTAACAACCTTCTTTTGATCCTTAAGTTCGTAGCAGAAGATATTAGCATCGCATCTCATTTCCTGGATGAGGTATTTGCCTTGAGGAAGAGCTCCTAAATTATCATTTACTGGTAAGCTATTGCCTTCGGTGTCTAGACCGAACCAGGTACCGTATCCGAGGAACGGAATCGTGGTATATGCGGTTTCGCCATCGTTGTACATCTCATCATAACCATTAGTATGGAAGGAGTGACGAGCGAAATTATTACTAGTGTCCACCACGCCATTTTGGTCGCTAACTACGAAATGAGTTTCTAGTATATTGAAATCTTCGTCTATGGCGGAGATGCTAAATAGAGTATTTGGCATTGGGTTTTGGTTGCTCTCGTCCACTTTTCTGAATCTCAGGTCACCACGAATTTGAGTATTTCTAGCAGGTTCCGTCAACGAGTATGAATTATCGGTCGGTATGGTGATTTCGATAGGATCTTCTAGCTTTACATATCCAGGAGCAGCTGCTGTTTCTTTGATCCAATAGTCGCCATATGGGAGTCCTTCTATCGTTATACTACAATCATTTTCACCAAATGTCTTCGTTAATGATGTGATTACGGCATTTTTAGCGTAAGAAGTATTGCCGATATAAACTGCGTTGTTTGACTTATTAATGATTTGGAAGGTGGTGCCAGCAAATGAGTGAGCTCTAGCGCGGACATCGCATCTACCAGTTTCCGTATCTGTCTTATTTACCGTAACTTTGCCTCTTTTCACTTCATTTGCATAGGAAACAGTTATAGTTGTATTTTTATTAGTTGGTATAGTAACAGTTTTAACCTCATCATTCTCGTTATAACTCTCACCGGCAGCAGTTTCTTTTACTTCATAAGCGCCATATGGAAGCTTTTCGAATTTAACACTATAATTACCACCACTTAATGTTTTACTACTTACCTCGTCATTATCTTCAATAGTTCTGCCTTCATAAGTAATACGATGACCAGTCTTATTTATTACAGTAAACTTTGTACCATTAAACGTAGCGTTACCCTGAGTCGTATGGTTGCCAGTTTTTGAATCTGTTTTGTTTACGATAATATCGCCATAGCCTTCGTTAGAGAAAGAAATCGGAAGCGTCTGGCCATTGGACGGAGCACCAGTCTTCTCGTCCGTAGATAGTTGATAATAAGTATTGGTTGCAGTCTCTTTAATCTTGTATTTAACACCTGCCGCTAAGTGATCAAATGTAACCTTACCCGTTCCTCCAGTAATTCTCTTTTTAGTTATTAGCGCGCCGTTATCATAAAATTTGTCGGTATAATCATCGTTAAAGCCACCCCTTGAAGGAATATATATCCTACTACCAGAATCGTTGTAAATCGAAAATTCAATATCATTAAAGCTACTTCCTCCATCATTTCCGCAAATACGAGTAGCACTGTCGCATTTTGTTACCTCTATATTACCTTTGGGAAAATCATATGAACCCAACCACATTAGCTCCTGCTTGCCTCCGTTGTCGGTTCTATAAAGAGTAAGATTCTGAGCTAAAGTCCAAACATCACTACCATTTATATAAGAATTCAACTTATTATCTGCTCTACCAAACCACGCCCAGCCTTCATTATAGCTTTCGACACTACCATTCAAATAACCAGCTAACACATGAATCCAACCATAAATATTCTGAGCGTTATTAAAGCTATCACTTATCTCAAAAATATCATTTCTGGCATTTCTAGCCACCCTTATATCATCATAATATCGATAGATAAAGAAGAGCAACTTTAGCTTCTTGGTTAAAGCACTACTATCATCAACGGACACATAACTGGTTGACCCGACATCAGGCATATCCATATTCGTTGGCTCAATACAGAAAGCAGAAACCCAACCACCCGGAGAAACCTCAGCTCTAAAATAGTGAGTATAATCATCGTCTATATCTTTCGATGGGTAATAGGCTATGTCGTCCTCACTCCATGAAATATTTATCGTACCACTTGCGGCCGAAGTATTATTTTCATTATTCTTTGCAATTACAACACCTAGTGTTGCAAAAAGCGCAGTACTTAAGACGCCAAAAACTAAACACCTAAGCAAAGCCTTTCTGTGTATCATTTTTTTAAACATTTTTATGTTCCTTTTTTATTTTGATGACCTTTTGTACCCCTTATTATAAGCATAAGTTTGTTATTTGTCAATACTTTTTTGCGTGGTTGTGGAAAACTCTTTCGTTGATTGAATGCGTTTATATTATTAAAAATATTCACAAATAAAAGTTAATTGCGTGCAAGGAAAATTCACTGCGATAAATGCTTTACAAAAATCGTAAAATAGTCTAAAATAATATGGTAGAGTTTTGGAGCTGGTTTTTATTAGCGCTCCAAACATTAATAATATAAAAGGAGAAAGAATGGCAAATTTTGACCGTTCCAAGCCACACATTAATGTTGGCACCATGGGTCACGTAGACCATGGTAAAACCACTTTGACTGCTGCTATTACAAGCGTCCTAGCGAAGAATTTCCCTTCGGACGTTAATAAGCCAGTCGCTTATGATCAAATCGATAACGCACCTGAAGAAAAGGCTCGCGGTATCACTATCGCAACCTCTCACCAGGAGTACGAATCTGCTAAACGCCACTATGCGCACGTAGATATGCCAGGCCACGCAGATTACATTAAAAACATGATTACGGGTGCCGCCCAAATCGATGGCGCAATCCTCGTAGTCGCCGCTAACGATGGTGCTTTGCCACAAACCAAAGAGCACATCCTCTTGGCTCGCCAAGTAAACGTGCCTAAAATCATCGTCTTCCTTAATAAAATGGACCTAGCTGACCCAGAAATGGTTGAACTAGTCGAGGAAGAAATTCGCGATATTCTTGAGAAGAACGGCTTCGATCGCGATTGCCCAATCATTAAAGGTTCTGCAACTAAGGCCCTCGAAGGTGATCCAGAAAACGAAAAGGCCGTCATGGATCTTATCGAAGCTATGGATGAATACTTTGAAATTCCAAAGCACGACCTAGACAAACCATTCCTAATGCCTATTGAGGACGTATTCTCGATTAAGGGCCGTGGTACTGTAGCTACTGGTCGTATCGAGCAAGGCGTAGTCAAGATTAACGATGAAGTTGAAATCGTTGGTCTTAAGGATACTCAGAAGTCTGTAGTTACCGGTATTGAAGCCTTCCACAAGACCTTGGATCAAGGTCAAGCTGGCGACAACGCTGGACTTCTTCTTCGTGGTATCGAGCGTGACCAAATTGAGCGTGGTCAGGTAATCGCTGCTCCTGGCACTATTACCCCACACACCGAATTTGAAGCAGAGGTTTACATCTTGAAGAAAGAGGAAGGCGGACGCCACACTCCATTCTCCAAGGGTTACAAGCCTCAGTTCTACTTCCGCACCACGGATGTGACTGGCGAAGTTGAACTTCCAGCCGACAAGGAAATCGTCATGCCTGGCGACCAAGTTACCTTCAAGGTGAAACTCTTGGCACCTGTCGCTATGAACGACCAAGATCGTTTTGCTATTCGCGAAGGTGGCAAGACTGTTGGTTCTGGTGTTATTACCAAGGTTATAAAGTAATAGCCGACTAGTCCAACAAACCCCCGGATTATTCTGGGGGTTTGTTGATGTCTTAAATAGCTTTGACTATTTAGTCGGTCCGTGTTATAATTATATGTACATCAATAATAATTATCGAGCTCGAAAAACTCATGTCTTAGAGGTTATCGAGCAGGAAAGGACAAAATGGCAGAAGCCAAGAATAATGAAGGATTAAAAATCCGTATTCGCCTAAAGGCATACGATCACAGAGTGATCGATCAAAGTGCAAAACAAATTGTAGATACGGCTATCCGTACTGGCGCCACGATTAGTGGGCCAATTCCTCTACCTACTAAGAGGTCTACTTTTACCGTAGTGAAATCACCTCACGTCTACAAGACTGGTGGTGAATCTTTCGAGATGAAAGTACACAAGCGCTTGATCGATATCCTCAACGCTACACCAAAGACTATCGAGAGCTTGCAAAATCTCTCTTTGCCAGCAGGCGTAGACGCTGAAATTAAGATGTAATATACTTCTTAAGCTACGACAAAAATCTCCCGTATGGGAGATTTTTTGATATAATTAAAGCTATGATAGTTGCTAGATTTAAGAAGCGTTTTTATTTCGTGGTTGCAGAATATTTCAGACACTTCGCAGATAAAGTATTTAAGAGATGGAATCCTAGAGTAATCGCCGTAACTGGTTCGGCCGGCAAGACTACAATGCTTAATCTTATCGAGCACGAAATGGGCAAGAAAGCCCACTATTCGCATGATGCGAATTCGGCTTTTGGTATTTCTTTTGATTTATTGGGGTTAAAAGGGGTGAGAGGGTCGAAGCTGCGTTGGTTTTGGCTGTTATTCGCAGCACCATTTAAGGGGTTATTTAAGAGGCATAAAGAAAAGTTTTATGTGGTGGAAATCGATGGCGAACGGCCACATGAAACTGAATTTTTAGCTGAATGGTTGAAACCGGAAGTCACGGTTTGGGTTTCCATCGGAAGGTCTCATGCCGTACAATTCGAAAAAGAAGTAGAACAAGGTAAATTCAAGAATTTAGATGACGCAATCGCGGCCGAATTTGCTACTTTGCCACAAAACACTTCAAAGCGAGTATATATCGATGCTGAATCTAAGATTATGAAGGCCGCAGTGAAGGATATAAAGGCAAAGATTATAGGTATTAAAAAATCTGAACTAAAAAAATATGTGGTTTATCCAGATTCTACCGATTTTACGTATGGTGACACTACTTTTCACTTCGACCATCCAGAGCCTAAAGACATTGCCTTTAACTTGTTAGTTTTGCAGGATTTAATGAAGTATCTCAAAATTCCGTTTAAATCAGATTTTACCAATATAAGAATGGCACCAGGCAGATGTTCATATTTTAAAGGTAAAAAAGGTATAAATATTATTGATAGTAGTTATAATGCTCATCTAATTTCAGTAGCTTCAATTCTGGATATGGTTAAGCGCATGCACGCTGACCATAAATGGCTAATTATCGGTGATATAGTTGATCAAGGATCGCTCACGAGCGAAGAGCACACCAAACTAGCTCATCTAATTGCAGATGTTAAGCCGGAGAAAGTCATCTTGGTGGGTCGCCGCACAAAGAAATACACCGCGCCAGAATTAAAGAAACTTGGCGTATCCGCCGTGGCGACTTTAGATCCACGTAAGGCCCTAGAGTATATCAAAAAGCATATCACCGGTAAGGAGACATTGGTTTTTAAGGGCAGTCAATATCTTGAGTGGATTATAGAAAAGCTCTTAGCTGACCCAGAAGATGCGAAGAAGCTATGTCGTCGCGAAAAGGCCGCCGTGAATCGTCGTAAGAGCTGGGGGCTAGATTCGTGAAAAACAAAGGGAAGGGTATAGCATGGTAGATCTTTATATAATTCACGGCTGGACTTACACTGTAGAGCCTTGGGCCAAGACGTTAGATATTTTGAAGAAGAATGGCATTAAGGTAAAAATGCTTCATGTTCCTGGTTTGACGGAAAAATCTACAAAAGAATTTACCATCTATGATTACATGAAGTGGGCTGACCGGGAGATTCCTGATGGCGCAATCGCACTTGGGCATTCGAACGGCGGTAGAATTCTACTAAACCTTTGCGCCGCAAATCCCGAAAAGCTCAAATACTTAATTCTCCTCGATTCTGCTGGAATATACGAACCTTCAATCAGGAAAAAGGTCGTGGGTGGTCTAGCTAAGATAGGTAAGCCGCTCAAGAATGTCCCGCTAATAGACAAGGTTTTCCATAGAGTAACTGGTTCTACGGATTATTCAAAAGCCCCAGCCAATATGAAAGTCACGCTTAGCAATATGCTAGAATCGGATAAAACTCTGGATTTTTCGAAAATCAAGACCAAAACTTTTATCTTGTGGGGCAAAAAGGATACCACAACTCCACCTCGCCAAGCTACAGCGATGTATGAAAAATTACCGAATGCCGAACTCAAGTTTTATGCTAATTGGACACATGCACCATATATCTCTAATCCCGAGGAGTTAGCGCGAGCACTTACCGTTTTAATTAGGAAACTAAAAGCATGAGGCGGCATTACTTTCTAGGTCTAGCAGCTGGTTTTGCGCGTGACGAGCGCATTGCTCATACTTTCAAAATTGGGCGGAAAGAGGATTTGAAAGAGCTAGAGCGATACCTACTTAGGCGATATGGAGGCGAGAAGGCGATACTGGCTAAGAATGGACGTTCGGCACTAGCGCTAGTTTTAAAGGCATATTTTGATAAAGGCGATAAGATTTTAGTGAACGGATTTACATGCTATGCAGTATATGAAGCCGTAAAAGCCGCTAAACTGGAGCCGGTATTTGTAGATATTTCGCTCGATGATTTGAATTTCTCGGAGGAAGCGCTCAAGAAAGTGGCGGATGAGAAAGTTAAGGGAATAATCGTTCAAAATACTCTAGGAAATCCGGTTGACATCGCTAAAATTGAGAGTTTCGCAGAAGAACGTGGTCTCATCATAATTGAAGACTTGGCGCATTGTGCAGGAGTTAGATATGCCGACGGGCGAGAAGCCGGTACGGTGGGAGCTGCGGCGGCACTCTCTTTTGGTAAGGATAAATCTATTGACACGATTTCTGGAGGAGCCGCAGTGCTGCGCTACCCCTATAAAAATCTAATTGAAGCGCCTAAGCTTCGCCCGAAACTATCCGATCATTTGCGAGCTAGACTTTACCCCACATTTGGCGTAATGTGTCGTGCATTGTCCTACGTTCATCTTGGTGGAGTCTTTATACGCTTACTGGTTAAAGTACACTGGGTAGAGAAGTCTGCCGACAACGAGTTGGATTTACGCCGACGCCCGAGCAAATTTGAAGCTAGATTGGCTTTGATGCAAATTAAGGGGCTAAGACGAGTCGGTGAAAGGCCTTTGAGAGATTTTTATTTCGTAGATGATCGTAAAAGAACATTGGAAGAACTGGCCAGAATTGGATATTATTTTGGGGGATTTTGGTATGAAAAGCCAGTTTCGCCAGAGAGATATTACGATAAAGTCCATTTTCCAGAGAAAGACTGTAAAAATGCAGTTTATGCCTCAGAGCATATTGTAAATGTGCCGAATTACTACAAGAAAAAGGATTTAGCGCCCGCACTTAGGGTGATTGAGGAACATAAGGAGGAGACGGTATGAACTGGACAGAAATAGTCAAAAAATATCCAGAGGCAAATTTCCTACAATCCCCGTCTTACGGTAAAATGAACGAGCTACTAGGGAACAAAGTAATAGTGGAGGACTTTGCCGGAAAGGGATATGCTTTAATGGTGGTGCGAGCAGCTAAAAGAGGCAAATATCTAGAGATACCTTGCGGGCCATTGACTGATTGGCAAGATTCTAAAAGTCTAAAGACAATTTTTGCCAGAATCCAGCAGATTGCAGAGCAAGAAAAATGCGTTTTCGTAAGAATTCGACCTCAATTAATCGCCACACCAGAGAATCTAGCAATTTTGAGTAACCTTGGTCTCAAAAAATCACCTATGCATTTGGCAGCTGAGCACACAGTGATGATTGATCTGAATAAAACCGAGGAAGAACTACTGGCGGATATGCGACGTCAAACCAGATACGAAGTACGCCGAGCCGAGAAGCTAGGTATAAAGGTAATAACCGATAATTCTGAAGAGGTATTTAAAGAATTTCACAAGGTACAAGCCGATACGGCCAAGAGGCAAAACTTTGTTCCGCCGAATTTAAAAACTTTACTCGCGGAAAAAGAGGCTTTTACTGAAAATGCCACAATTTACGTGGCGAAAACAGCCGAAGGGGAGAAAATTGCTTATGGCCTGATTATTCACGATGGCAAAGAAGGAGATTACTATGAGGCCGCCTCTACGCCGCTAAATCGCAAAATGCCGGGGGCTTATGCGCTCCTATGGCAAGCAATGCGAGACCTGAAAAAACAGGGATATGCTAGATTTAATCTTTGGGGAATTGCGCCAGCTGGGCAGCCTAATCATCGCTATGCTGGCGTTACTACCTTTAAAACTGGGTTTGGTGGCGAGGTGATAGAATATGTACCGGCACATGATTTAGTAATCTCCAAGATTGGATATTTGAAAGATTTAATCGTGGAGACTACGCGCAAAAAACGGAGACACCTATGAAAATTGTAGATATAACAGACAAAAAAGAATGGGATAAATTCGTAACTGGTCGCAAAGAAGCAAACTTCTTGCAGTCTTGGGATTTTTACGAATTTCATAAGGCGCGTGGAAAGAAAGTCGTGAGGAGGGGAGTACTAGATAAGTCTGGCAAAATTATTGGAGTATATGCAGGCGTAGTGGAGACAGCACGTCGCGGTACTTACCTAGCAATTGCTGGAGGTCCGCTAATTGATTTTAACGACAGCAAGACAACATCTGCCGTATTTGATGATATCCGCGAGCAGGGGAAGGTGCTAAACTGCGTATTTGTGAGAGTGCGGCCGCAGGAGCCATTATCAGATAGAATATTAAAGTTGCTTTCTAAATATGGGCTAAAGCCGGCACCAATGTATTTGTCCGTAGAATATGCTGGGGTCTTGGATCTCAAGAAGACGGAAGATGAGATTCTGGCTGGCGCTTCACAAGGATTCCGACGTAAAATGCGTAAAGCAATGAAAAACGACATAGAAATCACGGCTGATACAGACGATGCTTCCATTAAAGAATTTTGTCGGCTCGAAGAATTACATGCAAAAAGGCAAAAATACGTGGCATTTTCTTCGTCATTTTTAACCAAACAGTTTGAAGCGTTCAGGAAAGGTGGCGAAGTACTAATATATACAGCGAAAAAGGACGGCGAAACCTTGGCGCAGAATTTTATGATTTTTTATGGGCCTGAAGCTAGCTATCATTACGGAGTATCATCGATGCTCGGTACAAAGTATTCAGCTGCGCCATTACTACACCTGAAAGCCATGGAGGAAGCCAGAAAGCGAGGCTGCATTAGGTACAATCTGTGGGGAATCGTAGAACCTGACGATACATCGCATAGATTTTATGGAGTTTCAGAATTTAAGCGCTCTTTCGGCTGTGAAGAGTTAAAATACACGCCGGCGCATGATATGATTTTGAATCCGCTAAAGTATCGTATTACTAAAGCCGTAGAAACCGCGCGTAAAAAAATACGTCACGTTTAATTTGTATGCTATAATTAGCATAAGTAATATAAGGATTTTTATGGCAAAACTCAATCGTAAATTTATTGATAAACACTGGTTAGTATTCTTGGTCAGAGGAGCCCTTGCTGCAGCGTTTGGTTGCTTCGCTTTGTTTGGTGGTATGGGAAGCATCGAAAATGCAATCGCCACAATTAGTGTTTTCTTGCTTTTAATCGGTATCATAGATGCAGTGGGAGCCCTTTATGGCTCTACCAAAAAACATGGCTGGATTAACTCTATTATAGATGCCCTAGTGGACGTGATTGCTGCAGTTTGTTTATTATTCTTTGCTAAGGATTCATTAGCATATGGCGTGATCATTATATCGGTCTATACTATTGTTTCGGGCGTCATTGATATCTTCCACGGTTTTCTTTCTACAGTGGATCCTACCGACCGATTTATCCGCATCGTTGCGGGCGTATCCGGCTGCGTAATTGGCGCGGTCATCCTAAATGCGGGTGATTTCGAAATCACTACCTTCATTAGGTTCTTCGGTACTTATATGCTCATCGTTGGAGTTACTAGCTTGATTTATGGTTCACACAATTACTCTCAGGAAAAGGAAGACAAAATTGCGCGCAAAGAAGCGCGTAAGCTGGCCGCGAAAAAGCGAAGTAGAGGGTCAAAAAAATAATATTTTCGCGGACTCGTGATATAATCGTTATACAATATTAATATCAAGAAGAGACGAGGGAACGGCCCTATGACTCTCTGCCAACCTGCCGCGTGGCAAGGTGGTAATTCCGACCAGAAAGGAAAGATATGTTCTACAGAACAGCGGAGAGCGTTTCTCCAAAACACCCAGATAAACTATGTGACCAAATTAGCGACGCAATATTAGATGCGTATCTAGAAAAAGATCCAGATGCTAGGGTGGCCGCTGAGACTTGCGGCGGGCACGGAGTCGTATTCGTTACTGGCGAAATAACTTCTACGGCGGACGACGTTGATGTAGTAGAAATTGTTAAGCGCTTGGCCGGTGAAGATACCGAGGTACACACTAAAATCGTTAAGCAATCACCAGAAATCGCTCAAGGCGTAGACACTGGCGGAGCTGGCGACCAAGGGATCATGATTGGCTACGCCTGCGACGAAACAGAAGAACTTTTGCCTCGCGAGGTAGTTTTATCACGCCGCCTAAATCAGTATATTTATGATAAACACCCATACGATGGTAAAACTCAAATCACCATCGCGCCAGACGATACCATTGATTCTATCGTGGCCAGTTTTCAAAATGTACCAAAAGAAGAACTAGAAAAACTAGTACGCGAGTTTATCGAAAAAGAGGGTTTAACCGGACGCTTAGAGCTCCACATGAACCCAGCTGGCGACTGGAACCAGGGTGGTTTTGATGCCGATACTGGACTTACCGGGCGCAAATTAATCGTAGATAACTATGGCCCACGTATTGCCATTGGTGGTGGTTGCTATTCTGGAAAAGACCCATCCAAGGTAGATCGTTCTGCGGCTTACATGGCGCGCAAAATCGCTGTAGATTACTTAAGAAAGCGCAAAGCCCACGAAGTATTAGTGCGCCTAGCCTACGCCATTGGCAAAGCCGAGCCACTAGAAAAAACCGTAATTATAGATGGCAAACCAGAAGAAATCGAAGGTTATGACTTAACTCCACGCGGAATCATTAAATTCTTAGATTTAAAACGCCCAATCTACGAACAAACCGCTAGATACGGCCATTACGGCGAAGGTTTTGACTGGGATAAATAACCTTCTGTAATTGCAAATTATTCTTTACATCGCTAGATGTTTCATATATAATAAGCTTATGTTAAAGGCTTTATTATATATGTTGCTAGCTTTATCTAGCTTTACTTCGCTATCCTACTTAGCTTTAATTTCTCCCCATACTTCCGCCGACACTACCACGGTAGAAGCCAGCGTCTCCGTCCCAGTATCGTGTTCTCTTTCTGGTACTGGTACAAATTCTCATAATGCAGATGTAGCAAACGGTACTTATCAAACAATATAGGCACCACTACCCTAAAAGCCTTTTGTAATGATAATGAAGGCTTTGCAATCTATGCCGTAGGCTTTACTGGAGATCAATATATAGGAGAAGACCATACTAAACTAATTGGCGCATCAAACGGAGGAAAGATTACTTCTGGTACAGCTACGTCAGGGAGCACATCTAACTGGGCCATGAAGCTAAATACAGTATCTAGCCCTACTCCAACCTACCCTATTACTCTAGATAATGGCTTCGGGAGCTACAGCACTGTACCAGATACATACACCAAAGTAGCTCATAGAGATTCTGGTACTGACGTAGGCACCAATGCGGAGGGCTCAACTCTAACAACGACTTATGCTGCCTTTATGTCTAGCACTCAGGCTGCCGATACTTATACTGGTAAAGTAAAGTATACATTAGTGCATCCAGCAAGTGAAGAACCATTACAACCTCAACCAGCGAGTCCTGGTAAAATCGTCTACCATAAGAACGCATCCGATGCAATTGGTACTATGGCAGACCAATCTGCAGGAAATAATGCAAGCGTAAATCTATACCCATCCAACTTTAGTAGGCAAGGCTACGGCTTTGCTGGCTGGAGTACTACATTTGATTATTCAGACGAAAATGGCTTATATGGCCCAATGGAAACCATTACTACTCCAAGTGACGTATCCACTAACGGACTATCACTCTATGCTATCTGGGTTAAATCAGCTGGTAACTTACAAGACTGGAACGGTTGCTCTACTATGAACCAAGGTGACGTCACCGCCTTAACTGATACCCGAGATAATGACACCTATGCCGTAGCCAAACTCGCTGATGGTAAATGCTGGATGATTGAGAACTTAAGGCTAGATAATACTAATTCAGATAATTCTACTGGAGCACTTGCACAAGGCTATAATTCTAGCTTCATTGGTCTAGCCGAACCAGAAGCTCCATGGGCGGATAATAGTACCGATGCTAACTCGCTTTACACTACCGAAACTGGAGTATCCGGTAAACAAACCATATCAGGTAGCGACATTGGCTACCGCTTCCCTCGCTACAATAATCAAAACACGAGCTCTAGAGCTGACACTACCACTAATAGCACCAATATCTACAGCTACGGAAACTATTACACCTGGCCTGCAGCTATTGCAGATACTACAGCACGCAACACTGGCAACCAATCCGTAGAAAACACTTCCATCTGTCCTAAAGGTTGGCATCTACCAAAGGGTGGTAACAAGTCTAATGAATCAAATAACGAATTCTGGTCACTTATCGTAACCGGTCTGAATAATGGCACTAATCCAGCCAACTATGAAAAATCTACCCAGCCATACTATACAGGTAATCCAGAAGGTAACGACGTCTCTAAATTAGTAAGAGCTTATCCTAATAACTTCGTCTATTCCGGCTACGTCGGCAGTGGCTCGGTGAGCAATCGCGGTAGCTACGGCTACTACTGGTCGTCTACGGCGCGCTCGTCCCTCAACGCCTACGACCTGTACTTCAGCAGTAGCGTCGTCGGCCCAGGTACGGGCAGCAGCATCAAGTACTACGGGGGGACTATCCGCTGCGTTCGGTAGTGCCACTAGTCTCTGTTTGTGTTGTTCAGAGCCCTAGGAATATTAGGGCACACCACAATCATCAAAGCATTAGTTCTTACACTTTACCACAACCACAATCAAATAGTTGAATAATTTCTAAATCCATGCTACTAAGAATCCAGAAATAGGGTTGGTGAGTTTTTAAAAACGTGGTTAGGAGAAAGGAGGGCTATGGAGGTCGTAAACTAAAAATTACTCCTGCTAAGAAGCAGAAGTAATTCCAAACCTTAATTGATTCTATCATACACAAGTGTAAAAATCAACTCTATTTCTATTTTAGTACATATATTATAATAAGTAAAGGAAAGGTAATACTATTATGGCAAAAAAAGATGCGGTGGCAGAAAAGAAAAACTCTAACGACGGAAAAAGCGAGGCCTTGAAGCTCGCAATAGCACAAATTACGAAACAGTTTGGCGATGGTTCAATCATGAAGCTTGGTGACACGCCAAAGATGGATGTAGCATTGCTTCCTTCTGGGTCACTTTCGCTAGATTTAGCGCTCGGTGGTGGCTGGCCAAAGGGAAGAATCATAGAAATTTACGGCCCAGAATCTTCAGGTAAGACTACTTTGGCTCTGCATGCGATTGCAGAAATCCAGAAACAAGGTGGTCAGGCGGCGTTTATTGATGCTGAGCATGCCTTGGACCCAGCTTACGCTAAAAAAATCGGCGTAGATACTGCTAATCTATTAATCAGTCAGCCAGACAATGGTGAACAAGCCCTGGAAATTTGCGAAACATTAGTGCGCTCTAATGCCGTAGATTTAATCGTGGTAGACTCGGTGGCAGCTTTAGTACCCCAAGCAGAAATTGATGGCGACATGGGTGATGCACAAATGGGTCTCCAAGCCAGACTGATGAGCCAAGCCATGCGTAAACTCACTGGTATTATTTCTAAATCCAAAGCCACAGTCATTTTTATTAACCAAATTAGGATGAAGATTGGTGTAATGTTTGGTAATCCCGAAACCACAACCGGCGGCAACGCTCTTAAGTTTTACGCCTCAGTTCGCGTAGATATTCGTAGAATCGGGCAAATCAAAGACGGTGATAATATCTCTGGCAACCGTACCAAGGTAAAGATTGTAAAGAATAAGATTGCGGCACCTTTCCGTACGGCAGAGTTCGATATCATGTATAATGAGGGCATTTCAAAGCCCGGTGATGTGCTGGATCTTGGTGTGCAATATGGAATTCTGGAAAAGTCTGGCGCCTTTATTAAATATAACGGCGAAACGCTTGGACAGGGACGCGAAGCCGTAAAGAAGTTATTCCGTGAGAAACCAGAACTAATGACCGAGATTGAAGAAAAGGTTCGCGAGAAGGCTAAAATTGAAGAATAAATGGAGATTATAAAGCTTAAATCTGATGAATCCGCAAAAACTCCACCTAGAGATAATGAGCAAACTAAAGCAGAGAGTTTTGACGGATTAAAGATTACTAGTCTTAAACAGGGAGTCAGGAACCCGAATCGAGTAAATGTTTTCGTGAACAATAAGTTTTCGTTCTCATTAGACGTAGCGCAAGTAGTAGACTACAAGATTAAAGTTGGGCAAGAAATTACAGAAGAAAAATTAAACGAGCTCAAGAATGCCTCCGCCTTTGGTAAGCTGTATCAAAGAGCTTTAGAATGGGCGCTAATGCGACCACGTTCTACTAAAGAGGTGCGTGAATATCTACAGAAAAAGCTAAAGCGACCTTCTTCGACTCCACAAGAAGGTACTCAGCCGAGCCCATGGTCTTCAGAAGATGCATTCGGACTTCAACAATCAATTGTTTCGCGTCTTAAAGCTAAGGGATATTTGAATGACCAGAAGTTCGCAGAGTATTATGTTGAAAATCGGTTCGTAAAAAAAGGGATATCGCAAAAGAGACTTAAAATGGAGCTGGCCAAAAAAGGGGTTTCTGCTGAGATTATCGAACAGGTCTTAGATAAAAGAAATGATGAGGAAGAGATTCTTAAAATTATAGCTAAAAAACGAGTCAAATACGACGACGAGAAACTTATTGCCTATCTTTGCCGGCAGGGGTTTGACTATCAGCTGGCGCAAAACCTTGTTCGCGAAACGGGTTAACGAAATTAGGAATGAACTCCTCCTCGGCAGCTTTTTTCTTAATGGTTTTCTCTTCGTTTTTGACTATTATCTTGTAGTCTGTTACTTCAACTATCTCTTGGCGAGGAATCGTGAGTTCTGGATCGATGAAGCTCTTAATGGCCGGGCGTTTCACAATAAGCTGTTGGGTGGTAAAATCTTCTGGGCTTAAAGTATAGTCAATTACTTTGCCCAAGTTGGTACCCTTTTTGGTTTCTACTTTGAGGCCAATTAAGTTAAAGTTTAGGCTCATGATTTCCGAGATTCTAATGACATCATTGTCGGATACTAGTTCGTCGACAGAATCGATAACGATACCGTATTGAGAATACTCGCGTATTGAGCGGACATCAAGGATAGACTGGCGGCGATCTACGGCTGGCCCCTCCAATCTAAGGGCGATAATCTGAAGATTATCAGGATCAATAATGGAAGCGCTAACTTGTCCGATGGGGCCACCAGATTGGACGCTAAGAACAGTAGTACCAATAAGACGAGAGTTATACACTAACATAATACATATTATAACACATGTTATAATAGGCGCATGAAAGATAAGAGCAGCATCGAAGATAGGGTCATTTTGGTAGATAAGCCCACAGGTATTTCGTCGTTTGGGGTAGTCGCTAAGGTAAGAGGAGCATTAAAAGCCCAGTTTGGGCATAAAATCAAAGTAGGACATACGGGGACATTAGATCCATTTGCTACGGGGCTTTTAATTTTGTTGACCGGAAAAATGACAAAGAAATCTTCTGAATTCCTAAAACTAGATAAGATTTACGAAGCTACTTTGAGACTGGGATATACTTCATCTACGGGAGATCCAGAGGGCGAGATTATGCCTTTTCCGACCTTTAAATCTTCAGAGCCTTTAGGCTTAGCTGAAATAGAGCTGGTCGTGCAGAGTTTCATGGGGAAAATTAGGCAAACACCACCCAGATATTCGGCTATCAAAATCAACGGGGAACGGGCCTACAAATTGGCTAGAAAAGGCCAGGAATTTGAAATGCCCAGCCGTGAAGTTGAAATATATAAAATTGAAATTTTAGAATATAAGTGGCCGGAACTTAGAATTAGGTGTTTCGTTTCGTCGGGGACTTATATTCGGACTTTAGCAGAAGACATGGGAGAAAAACTAGGGACGGGGGCATATCTAACGGCTCTACGTAGGATACAAGTAGGAGGTTATAGTGTCAGCAATGCAGTAGATTTGGATAGTTTTAATGCATAATTAATGCTATAATAAAATAAATAAAAGGAGGAGTTTATGGCAAAACAACAAAATAAAGGAATGATTATTGGAATAGCAGTCGCAGTGGTAGTCGTGATTGCGATTATTATTGGGGTAGTAGTTGCGGTGACAGGTGGCGGAAATGGTGGCAGTGATGGTGGCGAACCAGAAACTGGTCGGACCAATAATTATGAAACAGAAATGGATTTTTCGAATATTGATGCGTCGGTAGCATTTGGTGATTACGATGCAATGTACACACAGGCAAAAGCCATACAAAACGGCGAGATGGTGGATGCGGTCGTCAAGATTGACGGCATTGTGTCGCATCCGATGAGCAAATATTCTATCGTCGAAAAAGACGGAAACGGATCGGCAATTGGTACCGAATTTATCATTGACGGACTTGACGAAAGCAGCTATCCACAAGATGGCGATCACATCGTAATCACTGGTCGGATAATCGAAAAGGAGCCACTTTATTTTGTGATTCAAACTACTCCACAATACGTCGAAATAATTGAGTCTGCATCAGAGATTGAAGAATAGAATATCTGCATGCCCCTCTTAGAGCGTTGACCCTAATGGGGAAGTGTGATATAATACCTCTATGATAACAAAAGAGAATAAAGAGAAGGCTATTGCCAAGGTCGCTCGTAACAAAGCGGATGTTGGTTCTCCTGAAGTTCAAGTTTCGATTTTGACGGAACGGATCAAAGAGGTCACGGAACACGTCAAACAGAACAAACATGACTTTATGGCCAAAAGAGGTTTAAATCAAATGGTTGGCAAACGCAAACGTTTACTCAAATATCTGAAGGATACCGATTTTGAGCTGTACAAGAAAACCATATCTAAACTAGGCCTTAGAAAGTAATAGTAGAAGAAATGGGAAGACCCGCTCACTTGGAGCGGGTCTTTTTGCTAGAAGATCTAGCAGTGATAAGTGGCGAGGGCTTCATGGGTTAACTCCATAACCGCCTGAACGTCGTCAATCGTTAAGTCGGTTCCCCTAGGGAAATCTACCTCTATATCGACGATTTCGTCTCTGAGCGGGTTCAGAGCCGCACCCCAGTTTACCCCATTTTCGTCTAACAGCTTAGACAATGAGCGCACCGCATCGTCTACCTGTACCATTAGTGGTATGCCGCGGACGCTTATGCCCTTTACCTTGAACTTTATCGTGGTAATCCTACGATAATCATCAAAGTAAAGGTCTGTTTTTACGATATTAGTCAATTCTTTTCACCTCCTTGAACTAATCGACTAATGTCTTTATTATATCACAGATTGCTATTTTTGTCAATTATTGGTATAATAATAGCGTAGTAAATTAACATTTGGGAAGACGGCAGATATCAGTGTTTTAATGGCTGCAAACTAGCGTTTCGTGTTCTACGGGACATAAAGACTTGGCCAGAGCGGCCTGGAGCGTGCCCGAAGGGCGCGCAACGCCAGTTTGTAGCCATACAACAATGATACCTGAAGTTTTCCCAAGAAAGGGTTATTTTTATGGAAATTATAAATCCAAATGGAAAAAAGACAGTAAAACTGTCTACTAAATGGCTAGGTAGGGAACTAACCTTAGAGGTAAATAGGGTAGGATTCCGTTCAACTTCTTCGGTATTAGTGACGTACGGCGATACGGTAGTACTAGGCTCGGTAGTTGTTGGTACTAAACCCGTAGTACAGGACTTTTTCCCGCTATCTATTGATTATGAAGAGAAATGGTATGCTGCCGGCAAAATCAGCGGATCAAGGTTCATTAAGCGTGAAGGCAAGCCTACAGATGAAGCAGTGCTGGTGGGTCGTTTAATTGATCGCCCTATTCGTCCACTATTTCCTAAAGGCTATCGTCAGGAAGTACAGGTCGTATGTACCGTGCTTTCGATGGATCCCAATTTCCGCCCTGATTGCGTAGCGATGATTGCAGCTTCTAGTGCGTTGATGAATGCTGGGGTGCCGTTTGATGGGCCAGTTGCTGGGATTCGTATTGGTAGAATTGGCGGTGAGTTTAAAGGATTCTTGAGTCCAGAGGAGAGAGAGGCTTCGCCAATGGATCTAGTAGTAGCCTGTAAAGACGGCAAAATCATGATGGTAGAAGCTGGCATGAAAGAAGTACCGGAAGAGATGATTATCGAAGCGATGCACTGGGCTGTAAAGGAAGTGCAGCCGGTACTAGACTTGCAAAGAGAGCTCTCGAAACAGGTAGCAGCGCCAGATCAGGAATACGAACTAGTACTGCCGGATGAGGAAATCTTGAAGGAAGTCGAGAAATGGACTGATGGCAAATTTGGTTCAAAGGTACGTGGCAACGTGATGGAGCGCGCGCAAATCCTAGATGAAATCAAGTATGCCATGCATGACGAATTTGCACTCTCCAAAGGTCAGGGTGAAACTGACAATGAAAAGGTAGAGTGGTATGACGAGAATCTACGCGATATTTACGATCAAGCATTTGAACTGGCTTTGTTTAAGGAAGTGCGTAGAGGTATTGTCGAGGACGGCGAGCGTCCTGATGGGCGAAAGCTTAACGAAGTAAGGCCACTTAGCTCTCAAGTAGGAATTTTACCGCGTACGCACGGCTCTTCTCTGTTTACTAGAGGAGTAACGCAAGCTATGAATATCGTCACTTTGGCACCACTGAGTTATTCTCAAGAAGTAGACACAATGGAAGTTACCGACGGGAAGAGGCGCTATATGCATCATTACAATGCTCCATCCTACACGGTCGGTGAGCCAGGTAGAATGGGTTCTCCAGGCAGGCGCGAAATCGGGCATGGCTACCTGGCAGAGAGGGCGCTAATCCCAGTGCTACCTAGTGAAGAAGATTTTCCATACGCAATTCGCTCAGTCACAGAGATTATGTCACAGAATGGCTCAACCTCCATGGCGGCAACCTGTTCGAGCTGTATGGCTTTGATGGACGCTGGTGTACCCTTGAAGCGACCGGTATCTGGCGTAGCTATGGGGTTGATAGTGGATGTGCCCAAGGGTCAGCCAATTGAAGTTTCCGACATCGACAAGGCTTATGTTCTGACCGACCTTATGGACGCAGAAGATTTTGCTGGCGATATGGACTTCAAAGTAACTGGTACTACCGAAGGCGTAACAGCCCTTCAGATGGATATGAAAGTGCATGGTCTGCCAGTAGAAATCATGGAAAAGGCTTTGAAGCAAAGCCATGAAGGTAGAATGTTTATTCTGAATCATATTCTGGAGGTAATTCCAGAGCCAAGAGAGAAGATTTCAAAGTATGCACCGCAAATTGAAAAAATTATGATTAACCCTGATAAGATTGGTGCCGTAATCGGTAAAGGCGGTGAGATGATTAATAAGATTACTACCGAAACCGGCGCAGAAGTAGATATTGAAGATAATGGGTTGGTTACGATTTCGGGGCAAGACCCAGAAAAAATCGCAAAAGCCCTGGAATGGGTCAAATCGTTGACCGAAGAGCCGGAAGTAGGAAAGATTTACGAAGGTACAGTAGTATCAATTAAGGATTTCGGAGCCTTTGTAAATATTTTACCAGGAATTGACGGGATGCTTCATATTTCCCAGATTAGCGATAAGAGACTAAAGAAGGTTGAAGAAGTACTCCATGTTGGCGACAAGGTTAGAGTTCGCCTGATTGCTATCGATCACGGAAAGCTATCTTTGACCATGAAAGGCCTAGATTAATTTGGATAAAATTAGAAACTTCTGCATTATTGCGCATATTGACCACGGGAAGTCCACCATTGCGGATCGGATGATGGAGCTTACTGGGACAGTTTCTAAACGCGAGATGAAATCGCAGCTTCTTGATTCGATGGAACTAGAGCGTGAAAAGGGAATTACGATTAAGCTTGCACCAGTAACGATGCATTGGAAAGGCTATACCTTAAATTTGATTGATACACCTGGACACGTGGATTTCAGCTACGAAGTGTCGCGCTCCCTGCAGGCGGTGGAGTCTGCGGTGCTCGTAGTGGATGCTACGCAGGGGATTCAAGCTCAGACCCTAGCTAACGTCTACTTGGCTTTAGAGCAAGATCTTACAATAATACCCGTAATCAACAAGGTGGACCTGCCGGCGGCGGACGTAGAAAAAGTTTCAGCACAGATTATTAATTTGCTCGGATGCTCCCGCGAAGACATTATTGAAGCCTCGGGCAAAACCGGGCAAAATGTGGATAGAATACTAGATGCAGTGATAGAGAAGGGAGTCAAGCCAAGCTTGTTAAGGGGGCTTCCGGAGGTTACGACTGAGGATGAGGGCGCGAGCCACGTGACGACGGGTGCGAGCGACCCGTCCCCCGAAACAATGCTTGGTTTGACTCCCACTAGAGCACTCATCTTTGACTCATATTTTGATGATTATCGCGGAGTGGTGCTATATGTGCGGGTTTTCGATGGAGAAATAGAAAAAAATACCGAGATTTATATGATGGCGGCAGAAACAAAGGGTATAGCACTCGAAGTCGGCATATTGACACCAAAAATGAGCCCACGCGATAAGCTTTCTGCGGGGGAAATTGGCTATATCGTAACAAATCTTAAGACTACAAGGGAAGCAAAGGTTGGCGATACAGTGACGTTAGTAAAGAATCTGGCCAGCGAACCATTACCTGGCTATAAGAACGTTTTGCCTTTTGTATACGCTGGGTTCTTCCCGGTATCAAATGATCAATACAAAGAATTAAAAGAGGCAGTAGAAAAGCTGAGCTTATCCGACTCGGCACTCAGGTTTGAGCCAGAAAATTCGCCAGTTTTAGGTTTTGGGCTCCGTATTGGTTTCTTGGGACTTTTACATATGGATATTATTCGTGAGAGACTGGAACGAGAGTTCGGTTTAGATTTAATAGTTACGAATCCTTCGACAAATTATGAGGTAGTGTTAAATAATGGAGAAGTTATAGAGATAAAATCGGCTGCAGATTTACCTGATATTAGCGAGGTATTAGAAATACGTGAGCCTTGGGTAAAAGGCGAAATAATCCTGCCAAAAGAAATGATTGGCAACGTTCTTAATTTAATTAACGAGAAGCGTGGCCATCAAACGAATCTAAGCTATATAGAGAGTCGCGCAGTCATAGACTTTGAAGCACCGATGGCAAATTTATTAACAGATTTTTACGATCAGCTAAAGTCAGTAACGAGCGGATATGCTTCGTTTAATTATGAATTAAATGGCTACCGTGCCGAAGATTTGGTCCGGATTGATTTTCTAGTGGGCGGACATAAAATTGACGCTTTGTCTATTATGGCCCATCGGAGTGAAGCGGAAGGTATTGGTAGGGAGGTTACTAAAAAGTTGAAATCGGTAATTCCGCGACAAAATTATGAAGTGGCTTTGCAGGCCGCGATTGGTGCGAGAATTATTGCCAGAGAAACAATTGGAGCCTACCGCAAAGACGTCACGGTGAAAATTCACACTGGCGATAGAGACAGAAAGGCGAAATTACTCGAGAAACAAAAGCGCGGAAAAGCTCGCATGAAGCGTTTTGGTAAGATTGATATCCCCTCTGAAGCTTTTACGGTGATGCTAAAAAGGGATTAATGAGCTTTTTCTAGAGCTCGCATGGCCCGAACTAACATTTTCTTTAGTTTTGTTTTAGTTTGAGCTTGCATAATTATAATATAATTAAATAGGAGATTATATGCGAGTATTGTATGTTGAAGATGCTGGGCTTCTAGCGAGCGCCGTAAAGCACAATTTAGAGAAACAAGGAATATCAATTGATTTGGCAAGCGATGGTGAAGACGGACTAGACAAAGCCTTGAAAGATATTTATGACTGCGTGATTTTAGATATTATGCTACCGAAGTTGTCTGGCACAGATATCTTAAAGCGAATGCGAGAAAAGAACGTCCAGACCCCCGTCATCATGCTTTCGGCACTATCAGAAGTTGAAACAAAAGTGGGACACCTAGACAAGGGTGCGGACGATTACCTTGCGAAACCATTTAAGACAGCAGAATTAATCGCCAGGATAAAAGCATTGGTTCGCCGACCTAAGGCAGTAGATATCAATACACTCACTTTTGGCGATCTCGTACTAGATAAATCTAATGCGACACTAAATGGCGAGCAACTTACCGCCAAAGAAGCAGAAATCGTTACTGAATTAATCAAAAATCCGGATAAGCTAATTAGCAAGGAGTACCTGCTTGCAAAAGTCTGGGGAGAAGAAAGCATTTGCGATGATAATTACGTCGAAACATATATTTCGAGAATTCGTAAGCTTTTAAAAAATCTGCATAGTCACGCCAAAATAGTAACCATTCGTAGCCTAGGTTATAAATTAACGGACAAGCAAAATGTTTAAGAAACTTCGCAATAAAATCATAATTATTACCATGACGATAACTACTGTCGTCCTGATAATGGCCGGTGGCAGTATTATGTTTTTCTCGTCAACGATTCGTCCGGAGCCAAAGCCGCTTCTAAATATCACATTCGTTGATGCCGCCAACTTAAATACGACTACTCAGATTAACCAATATTCCGATCAAGAGCTCAAAGATTTTATAAAAGACGATCGTAGGGAAGGTAGTGTTAGGCTTTTGGCGACCCTGCTCTGCGTAGGTATCTTCATCGAAGTAGCCGTATTCATAATTTCTTATTATTTGTCGGAAAAAATTGTAGCGCCAGTTAAAGATTCCTATGACAAACAAAAAATGTTTATCGCGAATGCTTCGCACGAGCTTAAAACTCCACTCGCGGTGATAGAAGCCAACATGGAAGCACTTGAAGTGAATAAAGAAAATGAGGAATGGAAAAATAATATCGAAACCGAGATTACGCATGCTAATAAACTAGTTCTAGACCTTTTGCAGCTTGCCAGAATGGATGCTGGTAGTATCAGCAAGAATCCGCCCGAAAAAGTAGATTTAGCTCCCGTCATAAGTGAACATGTCGAAATATTTAAGCCAAAGTTTTCCGGCAAAATTAGTTTTAAAAGGGCTGCAGATTCGGTATATTCTTTGCCAAAACAGGATTTTATACAAGTCTTAGATATTCTACTAGACAACGCCACCAAGTATGGCAAAAATAAGATTTCAATTACGTTAGAACGGAATAAACTGACCGTAGGGAATGATGGAGCCACGGTCAAAAAAGAAGATTTAGAAAAAATATTTGATCGGTTTTATCAGACTGATAAGACTAGAGAAGGATCGGGGCTTGGGCTTGCTATCGCTAAAGCTATCTGCGAACAAAACAAGTGGCAAATTTCTTGCGAAAGCAATAATAAGATTACTAAATTCATTGTAGTTTTTTAGGTTGGTTTAAGCCTCATTTTGTATCATGCTTAAGTACAGCATCGGACCTTATTGGCTCTTATCAAAGCGCCTATGACAAAGAGCTTACTATCTCTTTTGACCGCGAGAATATGACTAAGGATATTGGTTTCTCAAAAAGAGGGAACTTTGGTGGCCCTGGCGGATTTATTCCGATGGAAAGTGGCAGACCGATGGGAGATTTTAGTGAAAAGGGTAAGCCAAAGGTAGAAGCTTACGATTCCATTGATGCCGTGGTGGGCTTTAAAGTACTGATAGAGCTATTCGGAATTGGTTTGGCATTGATTTTGATTAGTAGTCTGTCTGCGATGATTAGCGTTCAGAGATTCACTCCATTAACAATACTAAAGGAAAGATCTTAAGAAAACAAAACAATAAAAAAGAGGCCCTGCGGGGTCTTTTTTGGTGGGCAAAGAGGGACTTGAACCCTCACGACCTTGCGGCCAGCAGATTTTGAGTCTACCGCGTCTACCAATTCCGCCATTCGCCCAATGCATTAATTTTATCATCTTCGGTAATCTTTTGCAAGATTGCTCACTGATAGACGCCGTAATCCGTTTGAAGCATCGCAAATTACTAGAATATGTTATAATTGAGGCATGGATTCTAAAAATGGTGGGCAATCTTCGAGTGATCTGCAGAGGCAGACAGCGGCCGCAATCGCCAGAAAAAAGGTACTGACGGCTTATGCTGAATCAGCCGAAAAGGCCAGAAAAGAAGCTAGCAAGAATAACGCTCATCTAAAAAACGAGCCAATTCAAAGCAGACTTAATTCTGAATCTTGGAAAAGATATCATTCGGCGTGGCAAAACTACTACCAGAAATACTATAGTGAATATTACTCTAGAGCGGCTCAAAACTATATCGCAAAGGAGCGTTTAAAAGATGAGCGGGAAAGAGCCGAGGAGGAGGAAATCCTGAGTTCTATCGCAAAATCTAGCACTAAAACTACCAGGACCACTGGGTTATCTCTGGGTACTGGCGTAAGCGAAGAGGATAGCGCCTATGATTCGTCCGACAGCATCAAGCAAAATTTGAGACAAAGAATCCGTAAGAAAGCGACCGAAAACGCCAAATTTACACACCGTCACAAACATTTAATTCCGATTGTCGCTGGGATTGTTGTAATATTAATTATCCTATTCTTGCAATATAATAGGCTTATTTTTGCACCTATTATGGCCTACGTATCGCCAGGTAATGCTCCTGCTTCCGAAATTGAGGCTATAGACCCCACGATTACTCAAACTGTTTCTTCTGATCCGCGTTTAATTATCCCCAAACTCAATATTGATGTGCCCATTCATTTTGGTATTCCACTTTCTGATGTGATGTCTAGCATGAATAACGGCGTAGCGCATTATCGCATTGCTGGTGCTAGCGCATACCCAGGAGAAATTGGTAACCTAGTTATCACTGGACATTCGGCGGGCGATATTTACAGCTCAAATCCTTATAAATATATTTTTTCCGGCCTAGAACGATTGGATGATGGTGACTTGATTTATGTCAACTACAATTCCGTACGATACACTTATAGAGTTACTAAAAAAGAGGTGGTGGAGCCTACTAATGTGGCAGCTTTAGTCGTAAACACCGATAAGCCTATTCTAACACTAGTAACTTGCACGCCACTTGGGACATCGCGTTATCGTTTGCTGGTAACTGCTGAACAAATTTCACCAAATTATGAAACTGCCGAGACGGCAGAGGATTTACCTACAGTTGATCAAAACACCGATGACACCATGCCCGCTAATGATCCTTCCTTCTTTGAGGGAATTTGGAATTGGCTAACAGGAAATTAAAGCTAGATTAATGCTCGATTAGCCACTCACGTATTAGTGAGTTATCACTAAAATAATATAACCATTTATTATCGGTAATAGTAGATGGAAAACCGCTTTTAACATTTTTGGCTATTTCTCGGCGATTGAGTCCATCAAAATCATACACGATAAGGCTACCGTCCGAAATATCATAAACCATATCGTCGTCCAGCCAGCCATAATCTATGTTTTCTGTATTCCACTCCACCACAGAGAGTGCCTCCATATCTAGCGCAGCTATGTTAGAGCCGTTAGTCAAAATAATAAATTCGCCATTGTGACCGACTTTAATGCGGGCAGGATTAAAGCTTAGAGTAAATTCCTCCACTACCTTAGTAAAATCAGCTTCTCCGTATAATGTAACTATGTCGTCGTGAACAGTTGTAATATATTTGTCGTCATAGAATTTGCTCACTACGACCTGGGTGGGGCGGTTAATAGTGTCTAACTTGGTAACCTTGTCATCTCCCATTTTGAAAAGATTGAGAGTATATTCTTCGGCATCATCGGTAGACTGGTCTGCAATGAAAATGACTTCGTTCTCGTAGTGATCTAATGAAATGATTTTTTCTGCTAGAATTGCCGAAATCTGCTCGCTGGCAACGTCAATTTTGCGCAGATTTTGACCTTGCAGGGAGAGTAAGGCACTAGCAGAATTATTCATAATTTGAATATTATCAAAATCCATATCAAATTTTCGTGATAAGTTTATACTGTCTTTTACGTTATCAATATTGACCATCACCCATTCTGTAGTTTCCGCATTCTTGACGTTAAATAGTACGTGAGCATTGTCATTAGCCCAATCAGCGGAAACTATCTGCCCAGTGAAAGAGGTATCGTCGGAATCTTCGGAGGAGTCCGGATTAGTAAATAACCCCTCGACGTTGATTGTGTGAGAAGATATTTTTTCACTATTCAAGGATAAAATTCGCCATTTCGTAGTATCGTTAGTTAATAAGAGTATACTGCGATCGGGAGAAATAGTCGCAAAAGTTGCGCCGTCGATGTCAGCCGCAGTCTCTATTTCACGATTATTTAAGAAGAGTCGGGGATAGTGTAAACGATACAATAGACCCTCGCGAATGTTAATGGTTTTGGACCAAGTATCGTAACCATCTTTGGATAAAGTGACGGTATGTTCACCGCTGGATAAAGTTTTGGACGTATTGGTGCGTTGCAGCCAAGAAGATCCCCCATCTATATTGACGTCTGCGCCAGTAGGAATAGAAGACACCTGAAGTAGGCCTTGACGCTCCACTTCAAAATCCGCATTAAGCCAGTATCCAGAAACGATTAATGCGAGTATCAAAACAGTCAAAATCACAGCAATCACCATGACTATTTCAGATGCGATTACTTTAAAATGCTGAATGCGTTTTATCTTTTCTTGATCCATATCAATAATCTGTTTAATATCCTCTTGGTCCGCATAGAAAGTATTACGCTACGAGCCATGAGGGCCACCTGACATAAATATTATAGCATAATAATCGCCAAAATTAGCTCTTGCATTTTTATGATAAAAAGGTTATGATGGATATAGGTATAAGAGAGGTAAAATATGCAAAAATCCGATGGTCAGAAAGCCCAAAATGCGCATCGAAAAACGCAGGCTTCGACTACTCTAAATAGAAAATATGTAAAGCGCCCGGCAAAGGTGAGCGATATGGTGGCGACCACCCAAAGATCTCCTAAAATTTCCCATTTTCACTACCCAGTAGCAAAAACTGCCGTCGTCGACTCGAAGCAATCGGCTTCAACTGTTAAAGCTGAACAGCCAACACCGCATCCGTTGCAAACTTTAGCAAATGCAAAAATGCAAGCCAGAAATAATGCATCTGTTAATATTTCTAAGACCTCTCAACCAACCGCTAAGGAATTAAAAGACCAAGCCATTAGAAAAGCTTTGGCCGCAGCTGAAACTAGCGACTTACAACAGCAATCTACTTATACAAAAAACAAGCACACCAATAAAATTCATTTTGGATTTGGGCGTGTAATGTTGGCTTTGGCATGTACGACGGTGGCAGTATTCGCAATTGTATATTTTGTAAATCTAAACATGCCAGACATATCCTTGAGGGTTGCCGCCATGCAGACCGGTATTGATGCTTCTTATCCAAATTACGTGCCGCGCGGCTATGGTATTACTAGCATAACCTCAGAAGAGGGAAAAATTGTCTTAGATTTTGCAAACAACGAAATAGATAGCGCGTTTACATTGGTCGAGGAAAAATCTTCTTGGGATTCGGGCGCATTGCTTTCTAACTACGTCCAGCCAGAATGGAAGGATAATTATACTGTTATCCGTGAGCAGGGAATCACTATATACATTAATGGGAACAATGCCGCCTGGGTAAATGGCGGGGTACTGTATAAGATTAATGCTACTTCTGGCACACTCACCAACAAGCAAATTCGTTCGATTGCGGTTTCGCTATAGGAATCTGATATTTAATCTATATTGCGCTAGCTACGGCATTTAGTCTGGCTAGCGCAATTTCTTTTCCTAGGACTTCCATAGTAAGGTTGAGGGCGGGACTAAACGGAGCGAAGCTGATAGCAATGCGTATAAGGCTAAAGAGTTCTGCTGGTTTTTTGCCCGTTTCCTGCAAGAGATCATTTAATGCTTGCTGAAGATTGTCTGCGTCCCAAGCGTCGATACTAGCTAGCTTCGCAATTGTTGTTTTTAGAAGGCTCTCGATTTCGGCTTCGGACATCTTTTTGATGAATTTATTGTTAATTAGAAAGTCTAGATTAATCTCTGGATCGGAAAAGAAATAGGCGCTCATTTCACGTAAATCAGCCAAGGCTCTAAGACGATCGTAAAGGATGGAAAGAACTTTAATCTTGTATTCTTCGCTATGAGTCTTAGCTACGCTCGGCCAAAAACCTTCAGTCCTAGCATAAAGCGCTTCTGGCCCCTGTTCGTCAAAAATACTTCTGATCCATTGACCATTCATCCAAAGCAGTTTAGTTTCATCATATCTGGCACCAGAGTTTTGAATACGATCCAAGGAAAACTTCGCAATTAATTCTTCTTTGGTGTAGATTTCTTGTTCGGTACCATCATTCCATCCAAGACATGCTAGGTAGTTAAGCATAGCTTCTGGCAAAATGCCATCTTGGCGGTATTCGGTAACAGACTTAGCGCCATCGCGTTTGCCAAGTTTTTTATTGCTATTAGGGGCTAAAATGTGTGGCAGAGAAACAAGTTTGGGGCGAGGAAGATCTAGAGCTTCATAAAGAGCTAGGTAATTTGGTGTACTAGACAAATACTCCACGCCACGCATAACGTGAGTGACGCCCATTTCAGCATCATCTACAATATGAGCAAAATTATAGGTAGGGTAACCGTCCTTTTTGATTAGAATAATATCATCTAAGACTTCTGGACCGGCATGCATGTCTCCCATTACTTCATCGTGCCACTCATAGGATTTAGGCTCGGCTTTGAATCTGAGTGGGATGCCGGGCTGCCATTCTGGAGTGTCCGTAGGGCGAAAATTTCGATAGAGGAATGGTGTCTTCGACGCATTGCACTGCTCTCGATATTTTTCAATTTGGTCAGAAGGAGTAGGGTCGGCATAGGCACGACCTTTGGCTATAAGTTTGCGCGCCCAGTCGTGATAAATCTCTTGGCGCTCGCTTTGAAAATATGGCCCATGGTCGCCCCCCACAATTGGGCCTTCGTCCCAGTTAAGCCCAAGCCATTCCAGAGTGTCTTCGACGAGTTCCGTAGCGCCCTCGACATAGCGCGCACGGTCGGTGTCCTCAATACGCAAAATCATTTTGCCGTGATTTTGGCGTGCTAATAGGTATGGATAAATCGCAGAACGAACGTTGCCAATATGGATGTATCCCGTGGGGCTGGGTGCAAATCTAGTAACTATCATAGCAAAATTATATCATAAGATAGATTCACTCTCAAATTAGGCTAAACTGATGTTAATTATTGACGCTCTCCTCTTCGTCCTCATCGTCATCATCATCTCGGTAAGCAAGAACGAAGAAAGTCAACCCTGTAACTGCAGCTACTGATGAGGCCATGATTAAGCCTGTGATTGGCAACGAACCATCAGCGATGCTGGAGAACGTTTCGTAGCGTTCACCTTGAGGTGATGCATAGGCGCTTCTATTGTCACCAGCACTAACTTCAGTGGTAGTAGTATTTCCAGAAGTGGTAGTATAAACTGTAGTTCCAACGGCGCCGCTAGTAGACCCAACGCCTTGTGTAGCTCCAGTACCAGTGCTGCCGGTATATGTAGCAGTATTATTATTAGGCGTATCGTCTGCCGGTGTATCTGGATTGGTAGGCGTAATTGGGTTATTGTTGTCAATCACGCCAGACACTACGCTAACAATTACCGTACCGGTATATGTACCTGAAGCCGTACTGGCGTTACCTTTTGCACCGAAATAGATGTTTTGAGAGCCAGTGGTTTTATGTGTGGTCGCACCATCTATGATAGTGATTGGACTAGCGGAACTATTAGTCATTGGATAATAATTACCACTATTATTGCCCGCTGCAGTTTCGCCGTAGCTATGGCTGTTAAGCGTGTAAGAATTTTGAACGGTTCCATTCAAAGTATATTCTCCTAAAGAATACCCCCAATAATTAGCAGGGAAAGCGGACCTAGTAGAACTACTAGCCAAAGTCGGTAGTTTAGCCGTGCTAAGCGTTGTGTTAGTTAATGATATGTTGTTGTCCGCAATATCTGCATACATTGAGGCTGTAAAGCCTGCCGTGTTATTATTAACAACACTGATTAAGAAATCATTACGCAAAAACTCGTCTACGCCACCACTAGCGGGAGAAGACGGACGAGTAATAGAAACAGAGAGAGTCTCTTTAACATTTACTTGAAAGTTTGCGTCAACCTCTTGAGCAGATGCCGAATTTGCTCCGAATAAAGTGAGTAGAATCGGAGCTAAAAATGAGATATCTTTGGTTATGACCTTCAGTGTTTGTTTAACCATAACTAGATTATAGCACAAACATTTTAATTTTTGTGCTAAAATTATAAAAAGATTTACATTTTTTTAAAAATCGTCAACATAACAGGGGAAATGGAGTAAAAATGGCACCAGAAAAAGCAAACAAACCTGTGGAAAAAGTCCAAAATCTGGCTATGAATGAGTCTACGACCAAATTGCAAAAACCACAAGAAAGAATGAAAAAACAGTGGTTGGCCTTTTTGGTGAGTGGAATTGTCATGACCTTAGCTGGTACTGGTTGTGTTTTATTTGCATTATTAAGACCAAAAGTCGAGTTCGAGTCTTTACATTATCCTATTATCCCTTCAAAGAAAAGCGTGGAGGAGACATATAGCGATTTAACTGGTTTGCCACTTTCTGATGCTGCGCTTAAAGATTCTCCTATCTATTGCGTTCAAATTCCAAATGGAACTGACGGAGCTAGGCCACAAGCTGGCCTTAATGAAGCTGGTGTGATATTCGAGGCTATTGCTGAGGCTGGCATTACTCGGTTCGCTGCCATTTTTCAAAATCCATCATCCGCCGTGATTGGACCAATTCGCTCGCTGAGATTATATTATTTAGAGTGGGACACTCCGTTTGACTGCACGATTGTTCATGCTGGTGGTGCAGATGACGCATTAAAGGCAGTCTCTAGCGGCGGCTACTCAGATTTGTCTGAAGACTATAGCTATATGTATCGCGGTACATATGGTTCGAGATTGTGGAATAATTTGTTTACTACTCCTACGAACCTAGCTAGGTTCAGTGGTGATTCGGGCAAATCATCTTCTAATGCTCAGGGATTTACACGCATGACGCCAGCTGAATCTGAGAAATCACGGATTGATAATTTGGTTACAGAAAAACTCAGCATTACTACTCCTACAGATAAAAACACTTCTGAGCTGAGCGCGAAAGTCACTAATATTAACCTAAGCTTTGGCTCTTCGCCTACTTTTAATGTTAATTACGAATATGACGCAAATACCAACACGTATCGTCGTAATTATGGAATTGGCGCACATGAAGTATACTCTTGTCCGAGCGAAGATCTAGGTGAACGTAATCCGGAAGACGTATGTCAATTAACCGTGATGTCGCCTACGGCGGTAGTTGCGATGGTGGTTTCAGAAAGAAGGGCATCAGATAATTACCATGAGGACATCACAACTATTGGCTCTGGGGATGCTTACATTTTCCAGAATGGTACTGCAGTGCAGGGGAAGTGGACCAAGTCATCTCTTGGGGAACAAATCAAGTTTACAGACTCTGAAGGAAATGAAATTAAGCTCGCCCCTGGGCAAACTTTTGTTTCTGCAATTCCTGGATACGGAAGCGTTGATTATTGATCCGAAGTGTGATATAGTAATAAGAGGTAGCGCAGTGCATCTTTGGCTGCGCAGGCACATTTGTAGATTTGGTTCCGTACTCGCTTTGTTTGTACTGGAACCTCATTCGTTGAAAATTCTAAAACGGGTTTTAGAATTTTCCCCTCATTTCGGTTCCGTCGTCTAGTGGTCTAGGACGTCTGGTTCTCATCCAGAAAATCGCGGGTTCGACTCCCGCCGGAATCACCAAATAAAAAAGAAGAGCTCCGTAGGAGTTCTTGTTTTTTATTTAAGATGACGCCAGGGAGAATTTCTCCCGCCGGAATCACTAGATAGGAAAATCCCCGCCGTTTGGCGGGGATATAATAATTGGGTAGGCTCTTTTGTTTGGCAATCCGAAGATTTTGTATCCAACGTCTAGATTATTCCTCTTGATCGATGAGGAACCAAACAAGCAGGATTGAAAGATAGGATGTAGCCCCCACGTTCCCTCGGCAGGCAACGACAGCATTCCTATCCTTAGCATTTATACCTGCATGTGATTCAACTTTCGTGGGGGGACACGAACGCGTAGAGAAATGCTAAAACTCTACATCACTTAGAATCACACGTGAGCCTTTTCATAATTTACCATATCTTGGTTTTCAGGTCAATACTTTTTTAATATTTCAAGCTATTTTCGCTCCTTTACAGCGTTATTTTGATTAAGGGTAAGAGAAAAATATGATATAATAGTGATTATGAAAAAAATACCAATTGTAGCATTAATCGGTCAGACCAACGCTGGAAAATCCAGCCTTCTTAACCGTATGGCTCACAGAAACATCGCTATTGTAGCCCGCGAAGAAGGAACTACGAGAGATAATGTAATGACTACGATTGATGATTCTTTTATCTTGATTGACACGGCAGGACTAAAAGATCCATCGGATGATTTTGAAGCTTCTATTCAAGAGCAAATTGAAGATGCAATTGAGGCGGCAGACGCAATTCTAGTGACACTTGATTCTAGCAAATATCCTGATCATCGTGATAAAGAGATTGCTAAAAAGGCGCTAAAATCTCGTAAACCCGTACTACTAGTGTTAAATAAATCGGATCTTGGCGAAGCGCTTCCTTCAGAAGAATTCTTATCGCTCGGGATTAAGCCCGACGAGATTTTTCGCACTTCGGCTACAACCGGACAAGGGATTAGAGATTTGAAAGAAAGTTTAAACAGCTCTTTAAGGGGATTTCGGAGCGCGGCAGCGCGAGACTTAGCACGCGAACCCCGTGGCGACGGGCGTGAGCGACGCGACCCGAAAAGAGCTGTTGAACTTTCTTTGAAAATCGCTTTGATTGGTCGGCCAAATGTAGGAAAGAGTAGCCTGTTTAATTCCTTGGGGAAAAAGCAACAAGCGATTGTAAGCTCTAGGCAGGGAACAACTAGGGACGTAAATAGAGTACAAGTTAAATATAATGGTCAGGCATTGGAGATTCTAGACACAGCGGGATTACGGAAGCCGGGTAGACGCGAAGTGGGAATTGAAAAATTTTCTGCCATTCGGAGCCTGGCGGCGATTGAAGAAGCCGATGTTTGCGCGTTGCTTATTGATGCGACCGAGCCACATTCTAAATTGGACCAATCTTTAGCTGGGCAAATTGTAGAGGCGGGTAAGGGAATAGTCATAGTGCTTACCAAGACGGATTTAATTGACGATTCGGCTCGGATTGATGAGATTTTAGATGATTTGGAGCGCGATTTTGACTTTTTGCCATATGCACCAGTGTTAATAACTAGCTCAGAGACAGGGAAAAACGTAACTAAACTTTTCGAATTAGCCTGCGAGATTGATAAGAATCGCCATCAAGAGATCAAAACCTCTGATCTAAATAAAATTTTAAATGATGCAATTACTTCGCATATACCAGCTGGGCTAAAAAACACACGGCCAAAGCCGAAATACATGGTGCAGACCGACACCTGTCCGCCTTGGTTTGTAGTGTATGGTCATGATCTTGAATTATTGCACTGGTCGTGGAAGAGATTCTTGGAGCGAAAGATTCGTGAAAAATATCCATTGATTGGTACACCTATTGCCTTTTCGTTCAGGGATGTAGATTCGCAAAAATAAGTTTTGTGCTATAATGTGATTAGGTGGGAGTGCATTTATTTGTACTCTCTTTTTGAATACCATCGCACATTAAAAAGGAGGATGCTAATGAGTTTCGACCGTCCAGTTTCGCCTATCCAGGATGATGATCGACCAATCTATGTGATAGATACGAATATCATCATAGATTATCCTTGCATCATACCTGGCTATGCGGAATATCAGCCAGCAGAACCTACCATTGATCTATCGAATGCACACATCGTCATTCCTACTGCTGTAATTCGTGAGCTCTCGAGTTTTAAGAATGAGGAGCATTCTGATCGAGGGAGGGTAGCAAGAGCCGCCATCAAGCGAATCCGTGAACTGGATAAAGAAGAAGCGCGTGGCGTTGATGAAAGTTATGCCATGAGGCATATCATTGACATGCCTGATAGCCGCCAAACGCTGTCAATTCTTCCAGTACACAAGGATTTCAAAAAGGCACTGCCGTTTTGCCCTTCCGAAGATGACATGGATGGGCAAATCATTCTAGCCGCATTGACAGTTATTTTTCTGAAGAACAAGAGGGCTATTGATGGTAGCTACGGAGGAGGACTGCTCCACGATTCCGCAAGTGCCAACGTAACACTACTCACAAACGACAACGGATTGGCAATTCGTGCGCGAGAAAGGGGGGTCAGGACAGAGCGTTACGGCTACAAGTACCCCGACCCATATACGGGTCGAAGGGATGTAATAGTACCGAAGGCTTTGTTCGATGAATTCTTTAATAAGCGACGTCTCGAGATGGACATGTGGAACCATTACATGCCCGATCAGCCCGAGCTGGTTGCGAATGAGTTCATCGTGATGAGCTTGAAAAACAAAATGGACTATCCGTTGGATTTCAATCCTTATCAAAATCCAGGTTTTGACCATATTGGCCGCTATGATTTGAGCGAAAATGCCATTGTGCCACTGGAATGCGTGAGGGAGTTTTCGGAGATAGTTCCGTTGCGCAATGCCGGGCAAGCGATTTATGCCGAAGCATTAATGAACGATAAGTTCACGACCGTAATTTGCGCAGGCCCAGCTGGATCTGGCAAGACTTATATGGCCGCAGTGTATGGATATTGGGCATGTAAGAGCGGTAGGTTCATTGGTGTTCAGGTAGTGCCCTGCGATTCACGAAGCAAGCTTGGCGCGTTGCCAGGCAACTTGGACGAAAAGATGGATCCCGATGTACAGCCGATTAAGAACGCTCTGCGGAACTACCTGTTGAATGGAGGGGACGAGAAGCTGCAAGCCGAGCTTGACTCCTGGCGTAAATATGGAGCAACTAGCAAGTCACCTAGAAGCGCTCGGGGCAATCATCATGATGATACCCCTAGCAAGAAACCGGTTGGAGTACTCGTTGAAGAGAAGGCCGAAATGATTTACTCGAACTGGTTCAAGAGTATCCCGATCGAACACGCGCGTGGGCGTGATTTTGCCCATCAATTAGCAATCTGTGATGAGTTCCAAGATCACAATATTGCACAAGCCGATACGCTAATAAAGCGCGTTGGAGAAGAAGGCAAGATGATAATCAGTGGCGACGTAGAACAGATTCATGCCCCTTACATCGATGTTTCCAACAATGGCCTGGTATATGCTTCCAGGTTGCTGTTGGGCTTTGAAGAGGTAGTTCAGGTTTGCTTCACTGAGGACGAAGTGGTTCGCCACCCCTTGGTCATGAAGATTGCGATGCGCCAAAGGAGCATGGCAACGCACCCCACTACGCATTAGCACCTCACTTAGCACCTTCAAGAATACCCCGCATTCTTTGCGGGGTATTTTTGTGTGCTATAATACCCTTATGAAACTAATTGTAGGGCTCGGCAATCCGGGAAATCAATATAACTTTACTAGGCACAATATTGGTTTTTTAGCGCTGGATTATTATTTTAAGCTCAATCACCTTAGTTGGAGTGAAAAACCACGTCTCGGAGCAATTTTTAGCCGCAAAGATGGCACTATCTTTATTAAACCCCAAAAATTCTACAATGAAACTGGCCCCGTAGTTCAAAAATACATGCATTTTTATAAAATACCAACCTCCGATATTCTAGTAATTTGCGACAATTTTGACCTAGAATTTGGCAAAGTACGCTATCGTTCGGCCGGAGCAGCAGGAGGAAACAACGGCCTAAAATCAATCGATAAGGCCCTCGGCACTTCAAACTATCCACGTATTCGCATCGGCACCGGGAATGATGAACTCCGCAAAAAGATGGGCGACATTGATTTTGTACTCTCAAAATTTACCCCAGAAGAAAAAGAAAAATTACCAGAAATACTTAATAGAACTACAAATCTAGTTATTGATAAACTCTTGACCTAATTACTACATTCTCCTGTAACCACAATATCATAATTGTAGCCATCAAACATTACACTAAACGATTCACCACCCACACCATTATAGTAATATTCTATATCCTCGCCAGGGCCTTCGTACGCCATAACCGATGCGTTCCAAGTCCAATTGGACGGACAAGTTGAAGGAGCAACTACGCTCATCTCATCGGTATAGCCCGTTGGTTCATTATAAGAGTACCCGTCACTAGACCATGGCGCGACGTTAAGATGGTAGCTCTGCACAGTAGCATCACTTTGATTACTTACATGGATATCATAAGAAGGGTAAAGCGTCCAAACTACATAAAGATTTATCACTACGTCGCTAGTGCCATCCTCAATATATATTATATCGCCAGGACCATATGTGGTACCATAGCAATCTCCATACGAATACTCATCCTCGGCACACCAACTCATAGATGCCGCATGTTCATACCACGGCACAATGTCAGAAATAGTAACATAATCATTTTCCAGTATCCCAGTTTGCTGAGGTGGCATATTTTGCGCATCTCCACTTTCATCAATGTAATTTATAGTATAATGCCTAGTTACCGGAGGGTTGGCTGTAGCCATAAAGTTAATGACGTTCTTATAAGTACCAGCAGATTGAGTTGTGCTAGCTTTAGCACCGATCTTAAATTGTACATTGCTAGTACCATTAGTAGTAGATTTTGCTATTTCTGCTCCTGATGCAGTGTAATATGGTAAACCAGAATAGCCAGTACCACCAGTAGCGTTCTTCCAGGAAGTACCATTAGTTGAGAATGAATATCCCCATCTACCATTTTGGGAAGCATTAGCAGAAGACATAGAGCTAATACTGTCACTAGTACTTAGACTAGTAAAAATATTAGTACTATCAATTAGATTGGTATTGGTATAGGTTTCACTATTACCAGTTGTAGCAGTTAGAGTATAACCACTAGGATTATTAGTTGAAGTAGTAACTGTAACGATATTACTATCTGCATAAGTATCTGGAGACAATGAAGAGATAGTTAGATTATCTGAAGATAATGATACGGAAATGGATGAATCAAAGGTAAATGATACGTCTAGATTATCTCGGTAAGTTAGAGCAGAAGCTGAATTAATACCAAGAAAACAAGACATAATAAAAGATAGTGTTAGAATAAGAGTTTTTGTATGGCCTTTCATGGTTTTAATTATAGCATAAGCTGGATGAAAAATTGTAAATAAATAAGGAATCAAAGTGGCACGTTTTCTTTTTGCTCTTATGTCGTAAAGTTTCAGGTTGGCATTATGTTTAATTACCACAATAACCAGTGAATGTGATCGCATAGTTTCCGCCATTTTCTCCAATTTCAAAATAGTCTCCACCCATACCACTATAGTATTCTGAATTACCCTCTTCGTAATTAAGAATAGCAGTTGCATTCCAATGATAATTTGAGGGGCACGATGAGGGGGCTTCTACGCTTATATAAACAGGTGGTTCGCCCGTATACTCCACGAGATAAATCTCGGTCTGATCCATACCCGGTTCCACATCAAATGGGCCAGATCCCAACCGGCCGTCAACATGCACAGTAGCATCACTCTGGTTATCTATATATATCTCATACTCATCATACATAACAGAATCGCTGAACCATACGGTATACAAGTTAATTACTACATCTTCAGTTCCTTCATCCACATTAATGATACTTCCAGGATAATAGCTATCACCATAACAATAGTCACTACCAAACTCAGTATATTCAGTACACCATTCATAAAAGGCCCAATATCCTTCGCCGCTATAATAAGGATCATATTCGGATATCTCAATATAATCATTTTCCAGTATCCCGGTTTGCTGTGAAGGCATACCACCAGCGTATCCACTCGTATCAATATAATTCACAGTATAGTGACGTTCAGTAATTGGATTCACTGTAGCTACGAAGTTGATTACGTTTCTATATGTACCAGCAGATTGAGCAGCGTTAGCCTTAGCGCCAATCTTAAACTGGACGCTACTGGTACCATTAGAATTAGTTTTTGCAATTTGGGCTCCAGTAGCAGTATAGTAAGGTAGCCCTGAATAACCAGTGCCACCAGTAGCATTTCTCCAAGTAGTACCTGAATCGGTAGAAAAAGAGTATCCCCATCTACTATTCTGGCTAACGTTTGCTGAAGACATAGAGCCAATACTATCACTAGTACCTAAGCTAGTGAAGTTATTAGAACTATCAATTAGATTAGTATTAGTATACGTATCACCATCACCAGCCGTAGCTATTAGTGTATAACCATTGGCATCATTGGTAGAAGTAGTAATGGTCACTATATTACTATCTGCATAGGTGTTTGGAGAAAGTGAAGAGATTACTAAATCACTAGAAGATAAAGACATAGAGATAGAAGGGTTAAAGGTAAAAGATACATCTAGTTCATCTTGATAGGTAAGAGCAGAGGCTTGATTTATCCCTAAAATGTGAACCATAAATAAAGCTAGTAATAAAACCAGGACCTTTGTATGACTTTTCATAGTTTCATTATAGCATAAGCTGGATGGATATCAAACATTTTTACATTAAACTCCAATTATTGGCGCCAAGAGAACGTACTTGCCCCTTAATTTCAAGAAGCGTAATAGATTGATTAAATATAGCAGCAGGCATGCCAGTCGATTTAATAATATCTTCACCGGTTCGCAATCCTTGAACCAAAGATTGCAGGATAGCAGCTTCTTCTTTAGTGTCGGCGGCGAGGACTTTCTGGATAGCTTTGCGATGCTTTTTAATATAATCTTCAGGATAGAGTATATGTAAAAGATCATCCAGACAAGTATACGGATTCGCGCCATGACGAATTAATTTGTTGCACCCTTCAGAGTAATGATTAGTGATATTCCCTGGGACAGCAAATACTTCCTTACCTTGTTCTAAGGCATGCGCTGCAGTATTTAGTGAGCCAGAACGAATTGCTGCCTCCACAACTACTACAATATCCGATAGGCCAGAAATAATGCGGTTGCGTTCGAGAAAGCTAGTTTTAGGATGAAAATCCGCCCCGGGAGCTAGCTCACTGATGATCGCACCGTCTTGCTCGATAATGTCATAAGCGAGCTTCTCGTGTGGCTTGGGGTAGATTTGATCTATCGGGGTGCCTAATACTGCAATAGTGCGTCCACCGGCATCTAAGGCCCCCTTATGCGCGATTGAGTCGATGCCATAAGCGAGTCCAGAGACAATTATTACGCCTCTTTTGGCCAATTCGTAAGCCATTTGGTAGGCTATCTCTTCACCATAACGCGTATTATGGCGAGCCCCAACAATAGCGACCGCTTTAGGTCTGGTATTTTCGCCATTTTTTGACATATTTTCTGGCATTTTACCATAAAAATACAATGTTTTAGGCTTAAGCGCAATAGTATCTAACACCTCTGTAAAATTGTGTTCTAGAGGTGAAATTTGGTTGAATTTTGTAAAAAAGTGTGAAAAAGGTGTTGACATATTTTCTCCCGTGTGATATAATTTAATCAGTTGGGATACAAAAAGTGTCCCACACCGCACCTAAATAAGTTATAATTTCAGCTATACTGCTTCCAGTATAGCAGAAATTGCGAGCTTTTGAAACCCTTTCGGACTTAAAATTTCTTCATGGTTTTAAGTTTATAAGTATTACCTCCACTTTGAAAGGACTCTTTCGAAGGCTTAGCAATCCCTCTAACCGGCGGGCCCCAATTTGTGTGAGGTGGGTTACGCTCCGGGGTCTCCCCGGTATAATATAGAGAAGTGTTAGAGGGCCAAAATAGCCTCAGGTGATGCCCACCCTTACCTGAGGCTTTTTTTGATGCTTACGCTTGACGTGGTGTGCTATTATTATATTATGGCTAAAAATTTGGTGATAGTAGAGAGCCCAGCTAAGGCCCACACGATAGAAAAATATCTGGGGTCTGATTTTAAAGTGCTAGCCTCGATAGGTCATATTCGTAAAGATACAAAAGTAGATAAAAAGACCTTCGACGTCACCTACGAAATCGATCCGGATCATAAAAAAGTCATTTCCGAGCTTAAAAAAGAAGCCAAAGCCGCTGATAAAATTTGGCTAGCGACCGATGAAGACCGCGAAGGAGAATCGATTTCTTGGCATCTTTGCGAAGTGCTGAACTTGCCAAAAAATACAGCACGTATCACTTTTCACGAGATTACTAAACCCGCATTAGACCAAGCCATTAAGAATCCGCGCACGGTGGATATGGACATGGTGGCCTCACAGCAAGCCAGACAAACACTAGATATGTTAGTAGGATATGACCTATCCGATATTGTCCGCAAAAAAGTTCCTGGGGCTATTTCGGCGGGGCGTGTACAGTCTCCAGCTTTACGATTAATCGTAGAGCGCGAAAAACAGATTGAAAAGTTTGAATCTAAATATACTTTTAAAGTCACTGGCGAGTTTAAGAAACACGCATCAACAATTACTACATCAAAAGACAATCTGCTTAACGCCACCTATGATGGTGAAGCACCACAAAGCGAAGAAGATGCCAAGGCGTTACTCGAACAACTGTCGCAAGCCGACTTTCTGGTTTCCAATGTCGAAGAAACAGAAGGAACCAAGACTGGCCCCGTACCATTTACTACCGCAGCCTTGCAAATCGAAGCTAATAGTAAGCTAGGGTTTTCATCTCGCACTACAATGAGTGCCGCGCAGGGCCTATATCAGGCGGGTCTGATTACTTATCACCGTACCGATTCGCTGAATCTCTCTTCGCAAGCTACTGATGCTATCGCTGGGTATATTAAGACTAATTTTGGTGTCAAATATCTTAAGGCTCGCCATTTCAAGACTAAGGATGCGAGCGCGCAAGAGGCACATGAAGCTATTCGACCTACTAATATCACCACCACGAGCGCCGGAAAGAATAATTACGAGAAACGTCTTTATCAATTAATCTGGGCGCGTACAGTGGCCACGCAGATGGCTAGTGCTAAAGTCGCCAAAACCACCATCACTATTGGAGTAAATGAGTCCGAGGTGGCTTCTCTCGGGGCGCGTCCGGCTGACCCGTCGCCACGGGCGGCCGGCGCTAATCCTCGCCTTACCAGGCTCCGGACCCCCTTCGAGAAACCATCTTCAAACTCGTTTACCGCTAAAGGCGAGGTGGTGATTTTTGACGGTTTTCTCAAGGTATATGGTAAAAGCAAAGACACTGAACTACCAAGGCTTTCAAAAGGTGACGCCATGGATTGTTTAAAGCTAGCTGCTAGACAAACCTTCGCTAAGCCACCGGCCAGATATACCGAAGGTTCACTCGTCAAGAAGCTCGAAGAGCTTGGCATCGGCAGGCCTTCTACTTACGCCTCAATCATGACAGCAATTCAAGCGCGCGGATATGTCGTTAAGGGCGAATCGGAAGGGGAAGAGCGCGAGGTAATTGAATTAACTGCTCCACCATTTTCACGCTCAGTAATTAAAGAAAAATATGGGGCAAATAAAGGCAAATTAATTCCTACTCCTATAGGTGAGTTGGTTTCTGGCTTTTTGACCGATAATTTTAAAAATATTGTTGATTACAAGTTTACTGCCAATATCGAAAAAGATTTAGATCTAGTGGCAGACGCTAAATTAGAGCGCGTAAAGATGCTTCGAGATTTCTACGGTCCTTTCCACGACACAGTATTGATAGCGCAGGGAGTGGAAAGATACAATAATGCTCGTCTGCTTGGACACGATCCCAAGACTGGCAAACCAATCTATGCTAAAGTAGGTAAGACGGGTGGATTTATCCAGCTTGGCGACAATGAAAAAGAAGCTGGCGAAAAACCTCGTTTTGCGCCACTACCTAAGCGAAAATCAGTAAAAACTGTCACTCTTGAACAGGCGCTGACGCAGCTAGATTTGCCAGCTTTGCCGCGCTCGCTAGGTAAAGCTTCAGATGGTGCAGAACTAATTGCAGCTAATGGTCCATTTGGTCCTTACCTTAAGGGCGGTAAATATAATATCCCAATAAAAGACTACGATCCTTACTCTATTTCATTAGAGGAAGCTCTGCCACTATATCAAGCTAAAGTTGATTCCATCATTGCCGACTGGGGCGAGATTATGATTGTTAATGGTGCTTATGGACCTTATATAAAGGGCCCAGGCCGACGCAATAACTTAAGGATTCCCCAAGATACGGATCCAAAGTCTTTAACTGAGGCTGCTGCGCGCGAAATGCTAGAAAATAAGCCGAAAACTACTCGTCGTGGCAAACGTGGTGCTCGTAAAAAAGCTACCATTAATAAGAAAACTAAAGCCAAAAAGACTACTGCTAAGAAAAGCAAATAATTTGCATATAATAGGCAAAATATATAATAATTTTCGTACTCTAAATGCTCGTACAGGGAAGCGCTTATGATTTTTTAAAACTTTTTTCAAAAATTGTAAAAAATATGCTACAATATATCAGGAAAGATGATAATACTATAGTTGACATTCGTGCTGACTTATGATATTATAGTGAAAATATATTAATATAACTGGGGTGAAGTAAGGAAGGGTACTGATGGATCAAAATGCGGAAATCCTAAATAATGCAATATCTGGAAGCCTAAAAATCATCGAGCAAGAGCGAGAGAAGGAAATAATCTCCCGCAGATTTGGTCTAAATGGCACGAAGGAAACACTCGAACAAATTGGCGATATGCTGTCAATTACTAGGGAGCGTGTTCGTCAGCTCGAGAAGGCTATCTTGGTCCGCTTACAGATAGCTGCTGAGGATGGCCAAATCCCAGAGCTTGTAGCCGCAGAAAAATTGTTGGTTCGTAATCTTACCGAAATGGGTCGAGTTGCGAGACTAACTGACCTTGCTGATAAAGTATACGGTAGACCATCCACCCCATCCGAAAGGACTGGGATTAATTTTATTGCGACTTTTGCTAAAAACCTCACCATCGTAGAAGAGAACGATAAATACTACGCCGCCGTAGGTATTACAGAATACGGTGATAGCCGAGTTATACGTGGGCGCGTAGATGAAATCGTAAGGATAATTAAAGACAATAAAGCTCCTCTCACTTTAGAAGAACTTGATAGCAAACTAGACTATGAACATCCTGACCATATTAAGGCCGTCGCTTCAATTTCTAAGCAACTGGCCTCTCTAAATGGTCTCTGGGGATTAGCGAAATGGCCATCAGTAAATCCGAAGAATATCCGCGATAAGATTTTTGTAATTTTGGAAATGAAGCGAGAACCTATGCATTTTTCGGAAATCGCTCGCGAAATCAAGGAATCTAATTTCAAACGCAAAAACGTCACAGTGCAAGCAATCCATAATGAGCTAATCAAAGATGCTCGTTTTGTACTGATTGGCCGTGGGATTTACGCGCTCTCAAGCTGGGGGTATAAAAAGGGAACTATATCAGATATTATTACTGGTATTCTTGAAAAAAGCGACCATCCCCTTACCCGTGAAGAGATTGTAAAGCAAGTGCTACGTACACGCAGAGTCAAAGAGACTACTATTTTATTAAACTTACAAAACAAGAAACTATTTAAGAAGGTGGACCGAAATTCTTACACGTTGGCCTAATTTATGCTAAAATATAAGCATGGAAACGGTTATACATTTTATTCTGATGCCGATCTTCTGGATTCCGATAGTGGGGATTCTGGCATTTTTAACTTATCGCAATTACAAGAAATTGAATAAACTCAAAGTGCTAAATGTGGATTCGGTACTTTTAATGTTGGAGATCCCGAGAGAAAATGACAAAAAAGAGTTAGCGGCAGAGCAGCTCTTCGCTTCCTTGCATGGTATACTGCGCGATAAGAATGAATTAAGGAATTCGGGCGGAGTGCAAGAGCATTTATCGTTCGAAATTGTATCTACGGCGGGGCAAATTCGCTTTTATGTATGGGTGCCTAAAGTTCTACAGAACTTCGTGGAGGGTCAAATCTATTCTCAGTACCCAACCGTTCAGATTCACAAGATGGACGAGGATTATGTAGATGATCGCGCCAATTATCCAGTTTGTTACTCCACGGAACTAACTTTGACCGACAATGAAGCGCTTCCTATCAAAACTTTTGATAATTTTGAAGTGGATCCTCTAGCTGGCATTACTGGTACACTAGCTAAACTCAGCCCTGATAGATCTGAAGAATTATGGGTACAGATTTTGACTCGCCCGATTGCTGATGATTGGCATAAAAATACTACCGATAGGTGGGTCCAAAAAGTTAAGTCCGGCAAGCGGCCTATTATGGGTGTGACTGGGATTGATTGGACTTGGCTAGTGGAAGCGGTAGGCGCACTATTTCGCCCGCCAGCGGGTGGCACTAATTCAGAAACAACTGTGGAACTATCTGAACGTGACAAAACTAGAATTAGTAAAGCCGAAGAAAAAGCTACAAAGCTAGGATATGAAGTCAAGATTAGATTAGTATATCTTGGCCAGAATCAAACCGACGCTAGGCTCAACATGCAGGCCCTAGTAGGTACTTTTAAGCAATATAACTCCACCAATCTTAACGGATTCAGGCAAACTAGCGGTAGCTTTAATCCGACCGAACTTGAAGCTTATAAACTAAGGCTTTTCGCCAACCATGGTTTTATCTTAAATATCTCAGAGCTAGCATCTGTTTATCATTTGCCACATACGTCGGTCGAAACGCCAAATATAGTGTGGGCCAATTCTAAAACCGCCGAGCCACCCGCCAAGCTTCCGGTCTTGACTGGCAATGCTAGTACAGATGAGAATATTTCGGCTTTCGGTTTGACTAATTTCCGTGGTATCAATCATCAGTTTGGCTTACTTAGGCGCGACAGGTCAAGGCATGTTTATATTATTGGTCAGACTGGAGCAGGGAAGAGCGGACTGCTTGAGCTATTAGCGCTTTCAGATGTTTTCTATAACCAAGGCTATTGCATTATCGATCCGCATGGGGACTTTGCGATTGATAACCTGCGATTTATTCCTGAATCCAGAGTAAAAGATGTAGTGTACTTCAATCCGGCCGATACGGCTTTCCCTGTAGCATTCAACCCACTAGAAATAACCGATCCTTCACGTAAACCCAACATTTGCTCAGAGGTGATTGGGGTACTGAAGCGTATGTTTGGCGAGTCGTGGGGGCCCAGACTAGAGCATATCCTGCGTTATACTCTTCTAGCCTTACTAGATCGTCCTTCTACTACTTTGCTGGATATTTCTAGATTATTAACAGATAAAGATTTTCGCAAAGAGACCTTGGAATACTGTAAAGATGTAACAGTATTACAGTTCTGGAAACACGAGTTTGGCCAATGGAACGAAAAACAGGTTAATGAGTCTATCGCCCCAGTACTCAATAAAGTAGGTGCTTTTACGGCGAATCCAATTATTCGCAATATCATTGGCCAGCCAAAATCGTCTTTTGATATTCGTAAAATCATGGACGAGGGCAAGATTTTAGTAGTGAATTTATCTAAGGGCCTCATCGGTGAGGACAATGCGGGTATTTTGGGCGCATTCCTGGTCACCAAAGTGCAGTTAGCCGCGATGTCGCGTTCAGATATTCCACTGGTAGAGGACAGGCGTCCGTTCTATCTCTATGTGGATGAGTTTCAGAACTTTGCTACCGATTCGTTTGCCGTGATTCTCTCTGAGGCTCGTAAATATGGCTTAAACTTAACCGTAGCTAATCAATACGTCGCTCAAATGACCGACCAGGTGCGAGATGCTGTGTTTGGCAACGTAGGTACTACTATTTCATTCCGGGTATCGGCCGATGATGCGCCATTTTTAATCAAGCAATTTGAGCCAACCTTTGAGGAATCTGATATCATCCAGCTAAATAATCGACATTTCGTAATTTCAATGATTATTAATGGTGAGAAAGTCCCTGCTTTTTCGGCAACCACGTTGTCCATTCCAAGTACTCCCGCAGATAATTTCGACGCCATAGTAGCCAACTCACGCGATAACTATGCAAGGCCGAGAATGGAAGTCGAAGATGAGATTCGTGAGGCGATTGAGCAGTCTGAGAAATATAAGAAAGAGCTCGCCGATTCTGGAAGACAAGATCCTAAAATGGTGATTAATACCGTTGAGAAGCCAATATTTAGGCCAGTGATATCTACCGAACAAAAACCGAACTTAAAGCACGACGCTACTCCACAAGGCGATTTCATTCGTCAAAAAATCAGCCCAAACGCAGCTGAAGGCAAAGAAAGACTCGGGCTAAAAGACCTAGCAAATCTAATAGCAGGTCAGAAGAACGACGACGAAACGGAAAAAACAGGGAAGCAACCTGAAGGAAAAGAGTCGAAGGATGAGAGTAAGAAGCAGTCAAATGGCAAAAAACGGAGGTCAAAGAGAAAGAAAGGGAAGAAAAACACTCAAAAATCCACCCCTGTTATTCCCTCTGTTAAGCCAGAGGTGGAATATCAAGAGAAGTCGACGGTCACTATCGAACCTAACCATGATCCTCTACCCCTGTCTACCCCCGTTAAGGATACGGAAGACTTCGCCAGCAAAGATAATTCAGTAGATGGATTTTTAGCGATCAAGCATTAGAATTAAACTGTAAGGGAATAAGTAAAAAAAAATAAAAATGAGAATGTGCGTCCGCGCCAAAAAGTCAGTGCGGACGCGAAAGTCAGCCTTCCAATTTTAATATAGCTTTAATGTCGCACAATGCATATTTTAAGACATTGAAGGTATTAAATAAAGACGATAAAGTAATCGTCTAAATTAGGTTAAAATGCTTATGGCTAGGTAGAGAATCACGCAGGCCGCAATTAACGGCTAGGCTTAGTTCTTTTTTTCGAAGGTTTTACTATAATTATATTCTGAGCTTTTACAAAGATCGGCTGTAGCCTCCGACAACAGGTTCGACATTGGTGTGTGACCGGTAATAGTTTTGCACAGGCTGGTGGCTCGCACAGTCGTCGCTAAGCCGCATTTTCGCGAGAATCTGTATAATTCGGTATGTAAATGTTACAATTTAGCGCTTTTTGGGCCTAAATTTGGGCTAATTCTGAGCGTTTTTAGCCAAATTTTTGCTCCACCCCTGTTAATTCTAAACTCGTCTGGGCCTAATTTTTTTAATTTGACTTTTCCCTATTTTTGTTCCCTGATTTACTGTTTTTCCCTGTTTTTTTGTCGAGGTCTGATAAGCTGTCTTATGACTAGGTCCCTAAATTTACCGAACATACACCGAACTAGAGAAGAGAACCACCGGCTAGAACAAAAACCGAACTATCTCCTCGCCGCAAGACTCGCGCTTACGAAGACCGCGCAAATCTGGTGGCCCCATAATGGGGCCACAGTTCCTGGGATTTGGGAAAAACGAACTAGACTATGCCTAAGTGCTAGCTAAGCAACGCAGTGACCTTCCGCGGTACTTGGTGCCGTCGTTCGTACCTGGGTGGACGAGCGAGGAGAAGAGGTACAGGCCGTAGGCGCTGCGGCTATTGTACGCTGTAGAGGACCAATAGTTGCCGTCGCTACCTCGAGTGTTAAGAGAAGCACCAGTCACGTAGCCCGAGTAGAGAAAGTTGTTCGGATAAGCCCTGAGCTTTTTACTGGCATCTGCGTTTGTGACATTTGTATCATTATTAATTTTATAATTTAGATAGTAGAAACCGCCCGGAGTATTGCCATTACCAGAACTGCTACCATAAGGCAGTTTCCAGCCGCTTGGACATAAGTCGCCAGCAACTTCTCCACTAGATTTACTGTAAGTTCCATTGCCCGCCGTAGCAGAATACCAGTTATAGTAATTGCCGTAGGAATATAGATTGGCGCCTGCAGACATAGTGTTAGTTGTTTGGTATGATACGCGATTTGCAGTATTGTCAGTTCTGAGCCTAGATTGGTCATGGCATGCTGTTGAGTCTGATGTACACCAACCTTCTGGAGCAGTATCGGCATTGTAAGCTACATTGGAGGTTGGGGAGAGGTTAGTGAAAGTATTGGAGTCAGTATAATTGTGTTTTAATGTTACAGTTGGATTTATTGGATCATTATCGTTTAGTGGGTTATTAGTATTAGTAGTAGTTAGAGTTGTAGGCACTATAGTATTTCCTTCTGTATGAGTATCTGCTAGTCTTAGATTTTCTATCATCCAGCATTTATTGTCTGCTAGTTTAGCTATAGCGTATGTTTGACCATCTCTTGTATCTGTGAGAGCTGAAACACTAGCAAGTGTTCTAGTACCACTAGTACTAGCGGCTGTGAGGCTATTACAGACAGAAGCAGTTTTAGCTGAGTCTTGGAAGTTACCTTCGGATTTAATCCATACGGCATATAAAGCTAGGCCGTTAGCAGAAGTGCCAACTGGTACCGTAATGTCTTCATTAGGACCATAGAAGTTAGCATTAGGATTAGTAGCATAATCAAAAGCATCAGACCAACCGGCAAAGCCATAACCGTCTCTAGAGAAGTTAGAGGCAAAGAGTTTTACCGTATTGCCATCACTTGCGGATTGTCTTCCCATAGTGCCTTCTGCAGTAGATGCATTAGCATAGTAGTTAATGTATCCTGCAGTAGTAGGTTGAGGAGCTAATGGTTCCTCGCTAGACGGATGCACTAATGTATACTTTACCTTACCAGTATAAGTATCTGCTACTTGGGTGGTAGACATGTAGGCTGCATAGGTGGTAGTTAGTTCTGCTCCAGTAGCATTTGTGCCTACATCAGTACCTGAGTCTCTATGGGCTACTTTAGTATAAGTGCCTGGTACTATACTATAACTACCATAACCATTGTCTAACGTAATAGGATAAGTAGCACCACTACTGGTTTCTAGTTTCATAGCCCAGTTAGATGTGCTCCCTGACGTAGCTGTACCAGAAGCAATCTTCCCTCCGTTTGATGCGCCAATTAGCTTAGTATGGTCTTCTCCCGTATATTGATCTCCAGTAAAGCCTATGGCATAGATTGCAAAGCCTTCGTTATCATTGCAAAAGGCTTTTAGGGTAGTAGTCCCTATATCGTCTTCATAAGTACCATTAGTAATAGTAGCAGTATGGGAGTCCATACCCACACCCGTCATAGAGCAGGATTCTGATACGGTGATATTGACTTGATCTATAACAGAGTCATCTGCAAAAGTAGTACTAGAGGAAAGAAATGAGGCGGAAAGAAGGGTGAGGCTAGATAAGATTACTGAAATATATACATATATACATGAAACGTGCGTATTTTGATGTGTGACCTTTAGCATAAGCTTATTATACATAAATAACTTCATTATTTCAAGAAATATTTTTCAATAAATCCACTATATGCATTTATCACTTCCAATATGCACGTCTATCTATCCTTACATCAATATATTCAAAATCATCTGTTCCCTGGTCTGCTAAATAGCGAATCATCCGGTCGGCATCTTCCACTGTAATTGCCGAATCACGGTCAATCGTAGTTTTAATAAAACCATCATATCCCTCAAGATAAAAATCTACTTCGCGAATAGCGCCAGTAGGAATCACCGCTTTAACTGGCGTGTAGTTTAAATCGCGAAAATCCTGCTCAGCCTGACCAATATAGGCATTCATCCGGCTAGAAATCTTGCTACCCGCCGTAGCATCTTCGTCCACCACTTCAATTGTAGGTTGCAGGGTATCATTATTCCCTACCTCTTCAATATTATTAGAAGCATCATCAAAGTTAGGCTGTTCAGCTCTAAATAAATAAAAGCAAAGATAAACCAAAATCCCACCAAGTGCAACAAATCCAACAATAGTTAGAATTACTCGCCACACAGCCTTCTTTTTATCCTTTTTACGAGCCACCATTCGCTCATTTCTAGTCTCTAATCGCTCTCTGCGCTCACCAATGGTACGACCAGAACGAATCGTAGAATTCTGGTTTAATTTGCGGCGTGCTAAAGTAGGAGCGGCGGGCTTCGTCTCTTGTGAATCATTAGTTGTTTCGGTGTTTTTCTTTTTCAAGATGCCCACGTGCCCCCCTTAAGCTTCCGCTAGTATTATCTCGGCTAGTTGTTCGGCGGCGTCTGCGCGAGCCTCCACGTATAGACGTTCGGCCATCTCAGCGCGAAGTTTAGGAGATTTAATTAGATGCTGTATTTCTTTCAGTAATATGCTAGGATTCTCCATCATCTTTGAATCGTAAATGACTGCTGCTGCCTTAGCATCTTTCAAGCGATCGGCGTTTTTGACCTGGTGGCCGCCCGGTAAGCGTTCAAATGGAACCAAGAGTGTCGCTTTTTTCAACATGGCCATTTCAGCAATAGTAGTGGCTCCAGCCCTAGAAACGACTAGATCAGCTGCCCCCATTAGCTCATTCATTGTGGTGTTAAACTCCCACATTCTAAAGTTAGATTCTAGAGAAGCTTTGCTCCAGTTTTCGTACTTTTTGAGATCAACCATATTCTCGTAATGTTTACGCCCCGCGACTAATCCAACGGAAGTAAACTTCAATAGGTTCGGTAAAATAGTGCGCGTAACTTCGTTGAGGTTTTCTGAGCCTTGCGAGCCGCCAGTGATGACTACTAAAGGTTTATCTGGACTAAAAGAAAAAGCTTTTTTAAGTGTGGCGACTTTCGATGGGCTGACTGGTTTGAACTCTGGACCAACTGGAATGCCAGTCCAGACGTAGTTCGGATGGGAGGACATTGTTTCTTCGGATGGTGGGATACCAAACGCTACCTTGTTGGCATGTTTAGCAAGAATGCGATTAGCTAGGCCCATAGTAGCATCAGACTCATGAATAACATAAGGAACTTTGAAAAGTCTAGCTACTAAACCAACTGGTAGACAGACATATCCACCTTTTAAGAATATGACATCTGGGCGATCCTTTTTCGGTATGAATCTGAAAAAGCTAGTAATAAGCCCACAAACAAAGCCCAAGAATCCTAGAATGTTACCAAGAATTAAATCTTTTAAAGTAATGCCAATGTGGACAAAATAATCACGAAAAGACCAGCCAGCATAACGATGGAATTTACCGGCAGGCAAGCGTCGTACGCGAATATATGAAAATCTACGAGAAGCTTTTTCTTTCTTCTCTTCCCCCCAGGCGACACCTAATTCGGTAGTAAGTTTAGTGACGTTTTTATAATATTTAAAATCGGTCCAAAATTCAATTTCGGCACGGGGTTTTTTATTTAGTATTTCTCTGATTACGGCGACGGCTGGCGTGATGTGTCCCCCTGATCCCCCGCCGACTACTAATATCTTCATTTGTTATTACCTCTCTACTAGTATAACACGAAAGCTGCAAAACGAAACCTAAAGCACCAGCAATAAACACCATACTGGTACCGCCATAAGATAGTAGTGGTAGTGTAATCCCTGTGACTGGAATAAGCGAAGTCATGGCCATGATATTCACCACGACTTGAGCGGCCATCCAAGAGAATACTCCTATCACGAAGAGCCTACTATTTGTTTCTACGGTACCCTCGGCAACTTTTAGCATATTAAGGAGCATGGCGCCGAAAATAGCAATCACCAAGAAGAGACCTACAAAACCAAAGGTTTCGCCCATAATGGCAAAAACCGAATCATTGATGGATTCCGGCAAATAGCCCGTAGCCTGGACCGAATTCCCCACACCTACGCCGAATAGTCCACCCACTCCAATTGCTAGCATAGCATTTTCGATATGATAGGTGGAGTCCGAACTCTCGCCACCAGTAAGCGTAGCTACCCAGGCGTCGACCCGTTGCATTCGGTGTTCGGAAGTGGCAACTGCGAATACTGAACCAGCTAATACTATGGCGACCATGATGAGATATTGTCGCGTAGAGATACCAGACGTTAGTAGCATGCCAAAGATAATCGCAATTAAGGCTACGCCACTGCCCAAATCACCCTGAGCTACCACTACGAGGGCGAGCGATGTTCCACATATAATTATCAGTGGTAGCCAAAACTCTCGCCACTTGCCCGTCATTCCCTCTTTTTGCTTTCTCGTTAAGAAATCTGCTAAATAAATGACAAGGGCGAGCTTCAAGAACTCTGCTGGCTGAAAGCTGACGATACCAAAATCAAACCAGCGACATTCGCCTAATTCACATCTTACTAACGATGAACCCATTTTCGCTAATACCCAAAGTAATATTGACATCGCCAGAGCCGCAATCATGATTGGCTTAGAATATTTCTGTAGATATTTAAAAGGTATAACTTTGAAAGCCACAAAAAACACTACTAGCGAGAGCACGACTGACCGAAGTTGCCCTATAAAGAAAGAATTCGGGTCATAATTAGCGCCATAAGTGGAGTTTAAAACATTGGCGCGCATTGGACCAATTGCATAAATCACAATTAGCCCTAGCGCCATCAGGCCTAAAGTCGTGAAAAGAATTACCAAATTAGATTTGTGACGGCGATTTTTCACATCGCTCCCCCGGTAGCCGCAACAAAGATGCCAATAATTGCGCAGACGCCAGCGAAGATCCAGAATCTCATCACGATTTTTGCTTCACCCCAACCTAATGCTTCTAGGTGATGATGTAAGGGGGCCGAAATAAATACTTTGCGGTGGAAGAGTTTTTTAGAGACTAATTGAATTAGGCTTGATGCGGTTTCTATGACGGCTGGTAAGCAGATGATCGGTAGCAAAAGGAATGAATTAGTCATCATTGCTACTACCCCTAGCCCTGCTCCTAGCGCGAAGGATCCAGTATCGCCCATCATAAAGCGAGCGGGAGGAACATTAAACCAAATGTAACTAAGTAGCCAGCCTACTACCGTCATGCAGAATCCGAACAGTAACATGTTTCCCTGGAAAAGAGCTATAACGCCGTAAGCGCCGTAGGCAATCATGGCCAAGCCGCCAGAAAGACCGTCTAGACCGTCAGTAATATTAACTGCATTAGAGGTAGCCACCACAGAAAAGGCAAAAATTAAAATCATGCCAAAGATACCGACTTCAATGTTCCCTACGAATGGGACCAGAATTGATGTCCAACCGAGTTTGACCGCAAAGAACCAACCGAGCACCAAACCAACCGCCGAAATGAGAAGGAATTTAACTGGGCCGCGAAGGCCGGCGGCACCTCTTCCGGAGCCAAAAATATTAATAGCGTCATCAATGGCGCCCACCAAGGCTCCGCCCAAGAATCCGACTAGGGGCAGCCATGTCTGTCCACGGTCTAGGTTAAAGATCCAGGTAACCAGTGTAACCGCAACTACACCCACCAGTCCAGCCATAGTTGGAAAGACGTGTTTGAATTTATGCGCATGAAGTTTAGTCATAATAGGCAAAGATTTGCCATCTACTGTAGTTTTTTTCTGTTTTTTCCAGAATTTGTATTTGTAGGCGAAGTGGGTATAAATAGGCGTCAATGCCATGGAGGCCAGAAAGCTGGCTAGCGCCAACAACAACCCATAAAACATCTCATCATTAATACTCATGCTTGCATTATACCACAAAGTGCCTTATTTAGAACCATAAGCACCTCATGCTCCCGGCTTAATTTTATAGTAGTCAATGATGTAATTTGAGACTGTATCAAAGAGATTGCTGGCGATGCCGCCATCTAGATATGCTCCTTCGCCCGACATTTTCACCATGATGACATATTGTGGCATTTCATCTTTTGACGCCACGTAGCCGATATAAGTACCAACTGTTTCGCTCATCGTATCGTCATATGCGCCATCTTTAATCACCTGAGCGGTACCAGATTTACCACCTACTGAGTAGCCAGCTCGGTCGATTCCGCCGTTAACTTTGTAGTTACGGTTATTAACTAACATTTCTCGCATCATAGCACTTGTCTCGTCTGAGAGAATTTTATCCTCAACTTTTTCGGTTTCTAGTGGTACGATTTCGTTCCCTACTAAGTTTCCTTCTATAATTGTAGGGGTACGCCAATAACCACCGTTAACTACGGCAGAAAAGGCCGAGGCTACCTGCACCATGGTGACTCCTAAGTTTTGACCGAAGGTCATATTAGCGTACACAGAATCGCGCCCCCACCCTTCATTCGGATCTGGAATAAATCCTTCGGCCTCAATTATTTCAATCCCTGTTATTTGGCCTAGTCTGAATTTATTATAATAATAATCGTAAAGCTTTTCGCGTCCAGTTTGGTTAATGGCGGATGGGTTACCACCAAGTAATTTAAGCGCGTAGATTGATCCCGTATTGAGTGACCAGTAAAGCGCCGTCTTCATATCTATGGTGCCATAGAGCATTGAGCGTTGCTCTGCGTTTTGAATTTTCCAGTCATCCACTATTTCATAGCCTTGATTGAAATAGGTGGTGCTAGAAGTCATCACCCCCTCATTGATGGCCGCAGAAAAGGACAGACTTTTACAGACTGAGGCCGGTTCGTACGGCACTTCAGTAGTGAAATTAATATAGGCAGAAGCGTCATCTACGTCGCTATAATTGCTTAAATCATAATTTGGTAAGTTGGCCATAGCTACAATTTTGCCAGTATCTGGCTCCATTACTAATACGGAAGCATTGGTGGCAGCGGTATCATTAACGGCCGAAATTGCGAGCTCCTCAACCCCTTTTTCTAGGCCACGGTCTACCGATAAAACTATATTGGCGCCATCTTCTGCTGGAATTTTGACGTTGTCGTTACCGATACTTAGAGCTACTTTATTAACATCCGCTGTGGTCTTAATTAATCCTTCCTTCCCCGCTAAAGTATCGTTTAGAGACCCTTCAACGCCATACTGACCGACACCATCTGAATTTACAAAGCCTAAAAGTCCAGATGCTAAATCGCCCTCCGGATAGACGCGTTGGTTGGTCTTTTTTAGCCAAACCGCCGTTGCACCAGATTCATTAATCTCTTCGGCAATCTCGCGAGGAACATTTTTAGCTACTACTGCATACCGGAGTCCTTCTTCGGAGTACACTTCATCTAAATCTGCCACGGCATAGTCTCTCACGTACTTGTTTACAACTTCTTCAATTACAGCCTTTTCCGTGACGGCTGGGTCGATTACTACCTGGTACGTGGATTGATTTAGGACTACGGCTACCGGTTCATCGTCATCCATCATATAAATTTCGCCTCTTTTCGGCGTGATAGTTTCCAGCAAAGTGTGCTGCTCATCTGCTTTAGCCACCCATTGCCCATGTTCGATGATTTGAATAAAAAAAAGCCGCGCAACAATAATAAAAAGTGCGGCCAAAATAACATATCTCAAAATCCTAATTTTGGAGATAGTCTTATTCTGCGACATATCCGGTTACCGTCGCGTTTTCCATAGCCGCGGCAACCGTACTATTTTTGGCTGTGGCAACGGAGGTAAGACGCGCCTTTTCTACTGAAAGATCTTCTAACTTAGCATTCATTTCGGTGATTTCTGATTCTACGGATGATAATTCATAGTCGAAACTGGTAGCCTTCGTTCCCTCTGCAACGTAAATTAAGGCAAAAATTAGAGTAAGCATACCAATAATTACAACTTGAGAGATCGAGCCAAGGCTTTTCTTGGTGTGACGGACGGTATTACGATTGCGCACAAAACTGTTTCCGATTGGTTCTCGCCTTGTAACGTAAGTTTGACTAATCATTTTTTGTTTTTATCCTCGCTATTTAAATATCAATTTTTTATTTTTAATCCTAGTCCGGGGCTTTCTAAGAGCAGAGCCATAAGTAACTCTCAGAAAGTTGCCCGGGAAGGTCATACACTCTACACACTCCTGTGTAAACTCCTGGTGGACCCTACAAAGGTCCATATCGCTATTCTCGAAACCTTGGGCGAGGGCGACTCGCCCAAGGAAGGTAGACTTTAGCGGAAATGAACCTTGATTTTTTGGGCGCGTGATTTATTCGCGACTAAAATTTGCTTTGGCATATTTTGCCTCCTTTTTATTTTTTTATTTTGATCAATCCCTGATTGCGACGCGGAGCTTGGCACTTCGTGCGCGAGGGTTGATGCCTATTTCCTGCATTCCCGCAATATATGGTTTTTTATTGACTAGTTTAAGTTCCGATTCTTCGCCATGACTTGATGCTTCTCTAAAATAGTCTTTCACTAATCTATCCTCTAGACTATGGAAAGTAATAATCCCAACTCTACCACCTTTGTTTAATAATTTAGGTAAAAGCGGTAAGGTGAGAGCAATCTCGTCCAATTCATTATTCACGGCAATTCTGATTGCCTGAAAAATCTTGGTCGCAGGGTGAGTTTTGCTGTAACCATGCCATCTAGTGCGGATGAGGTCAGCTAGCTCTTTCGTGGTGTTTATAGGGCGGTGAGTAACGATAATTCTAGCAAACATCGCTGCGCGACCCTTGCTTTCTTCGCCATACTTGATAAATAGCTCCGTGAGTTCTCTTTCGCTATACTTATTAATTATGTCCTTAGCCGTTAACGATTGTCTTTGATCCATACGCATATCAAGCGGCGCATCGAAGCGGAACGAAAATCCCCTTTCTCCCATGTCTAATTGCGGGGAAGAAACTCCAAGATCCGCCAGTATCATATCAAAAGTCTTTCCACACTCAATAAGCTGCAGCACTGCACCATAAAAATCCATGCATTTAATCTCTAGCTCGGATGGAAATTCGCCCTTCAAATAATTAACTGCGAATTCATCACGATCTACGAGGCAAGAATTCTTATATTGCTGTGTTACATCCAAAATCTCTCTAGCGTGACCACCGTAACCGGCAGTTAAGTCTAAATAACTCTCTCCGGGATGCGGTTCAAGGGCAGCTAGCACTTCCGATAGCAATACAGGGATATGTAATTTCTTCATGCCTATATTATACAACGTTTGAGATCGTTCAACTAGAAACTTCAGCGGGTTTGTTTCTGCTTTGATTTTT
>CAMYUU010000004.1 GCA_947302355.1 uncultured Candidatus Saccharibacteria bacterium
TTATAATGCTGTGCAAGTGGGCTACGGTCAGGGTAAGAATCTGAGCAAGTCGGTTGCTGGCCACGTTAAGAAGGCCAGTGAAAATACAAATCCTAAGGTTCTAAAGGAATTTCGCGTGGAAGTTGTTCCTGAAGGTATGAAGTTGGGCGATCAGCTTACGGTTGAGAGCTTTAAACTTGGTGACAAAGTTGCAGTGACTGGTACGAGCAAGGGTAAAGGCTATGCTGGTACGGTCAAGCGTTGGAATTTCAACGAATCGCGCAATACGCACGGTTTTAAGGGTAATATTCGTCGTGTTGGTTCGATTGGTTCGATGTATCCACAAAAAGTATTTAAGGGCAAAAAGATGCCTGGCCGGATGGGGCATGATCAAGTGACGGTCAAGAATCTTGTAGTTGCTTATATCGATGCTGAAAATAATTTGATTGGTCTAAAGGGCGCTGTGCCTGGACCACGCAAGGGCATTGTATCGGTGGAGGGAAAGGAGTAATATGGCTACACTAAATAAAGACATCTTTGGTCTAGACGTAGAAAATCATGAACTCGTAAAACTCGCTTACGATACTTATCTTGCAAATTCACGTAGTTCACACGCTAAAACTCTGAAGCGCGGTGAAGTGCGTGGTGGCGGTAAAAAGCCTTGGAAGCAAAAAGGTACTGGTAGAGCACGTTTTGGTTCTACTCGTAACCCAATTTGGCGTCATGGTGGCGTAGCATTTGGCCGCACTGGCAACGAGAACTTTACTAAAAAGATTTCAAAGAGTTCAAAGTTACTCGCTGTGAGGCAAGCTCTTAGCATGAAAAATGCCGATAAAGCAGTATTTGTACTTGATTCAGCGGTTAAACTTGATGGTAAGACTAAGAGCGCAGTTAAAGTTTTGAAAGATATGAAGCTCGAGGGCAAGAATGTGCTTGCCGTAGCGGCTGAAAAAACTCCAGAAGTTTTACGTTCGACCAATAATCTACCTAATGTTAAATTGGTACGTGCTAGCTATTTGAATGTATTTGATATTCTAAATGCGGATGCTATAGTATTTAGCCCAGAAGCTTTAAAGGTGACTGAAAAATGGTTGTTAGGAGAGGAGAAGTAAAATGGTAAAAGAAGATAAGACGAACATTGAACTTCATCTCTTGGAGCCACGTGCCACTGAGAAAAGCTATCTTGAGCAGACTAACCGTATTTACGTTTTTCCAGTAAAACGTAATATGGGTAAGCAAGAAATTGCTAAGATGGTAGAGAAAGAATTCAACGTAACCGTAACTGATGTGCGTACGTTGATTCGAAAAGGTAAGAAGACTAAATTCAGCAAGGGTAAGCATGCTTATCCTGGCATTACTTATCGTCAGGACAAGAAATATGCATACGTCAAGTTGAAGAGCGGTGACTCAATTAAGGTATTTGAAGATAGTGATTCTAACGAATCTAAGAAAAGCAAAGAACCCAGCGCAAAGGATGCCAAGAAGGCAGACAAGAATGCAGGGAAGGAGAAGAAGTAATGGCAATTAAAGTATATCGCCCGACGACTCCGGCTCAACGTCAAAAGACGACTGAAGATTACGATCAGATTACGACGAAGAAGCCACTAAAGTCGTTAACGAGAGCGAAAAAGCAACAAGCTGGTAAGAACAACCAAGGACGAATTACCGTACGCCATCGTGGTGGCGGCGTAAAGCGTCATTATCGTGTTGTAACTTACAAACTACCTGAAGATTTAACTCTCACGGTAGAAGAGATTGAATATGATCCGAATCGTTCGGCTCGTATTGCAAGAGTCAAAGACGAAAATGGTACATATTATTATGTACTCGCAGATACTAAGATGACAAAGGGTACAGTTTTCAAGTCTGGCAAGAATGCGGAAGTTGAAAATAGTAACCGTTTGCCTTTGGAGAATATTCCAGTAGGTACTTTTGTTTACGCTATTGAGTTGGCACCTGGTAAAGGAGCTCAAATGGCACGTGCGGCAGGTTCATCGGCGCAGTTGATGGCTAAGGAAAATGGCTATGCAACTTTGAAGATGCCTTCTGGTGAGGTTCGCAAGGTATTAATTGGCTGTGAAGCTTCAATTGGTACCGTTTCGAATGTTCAGCATCAGAATGTGAAGATTGGTGCAGCTGGCCGTCGTCGTCGTAAGGGCATTCGCCCGACCGTGCGTGGTGTAGTAATGAACGCCGCAGATCATCCACATGGTGGTGGTGACGGTGGTCGTCACGGTACTGGCAAGGCTCCTCGTACGCCTTGGGGTCAATTGACACTTGGTTACCGTACTCGTCGCAATAAGAAAACTAATAAAATGATCGTGCGCAGTCGCCACGAAGGAAAGAGGAAATAATGTCTAGGAGCTTGAAAAAAGGTCCGTTCGTGGACTATAAACTCGCAAAGAAAGTCGCTGCTCTCTCTAGTGAAGATCGCACCGTGATCAAAACTTGGGCGAGACAATCGACAATTTCGCCAGAAATGGTTGGTCGAACGATTGCTGTACATAACGGCAAGGTGCATGTTCCAGTATTTATATCAGAGAATATGGTTGGTCATAAGTTAGGCGAATTCGCGCCAACACGTAAATTTAGACGCCATGGTGGTAAGAAGGCTGCTGAAGCAGCGGCGGCGAAAGGAAAGGGGTAAAATATGGCAGATACTTATTTTGCACATGCATATGAGAAGGACGTCGATTCATTGCCACGTAAGACTAATATCGTAGCATCTTTAGTGCGCGATCGTTATGTAGCCGATGCTGTAGTAATTCTCGAACATACCCAGAGACGTGCAGCGCGCGCAGTTCTTAAAGCTATTGAGTCTGCTAACGCTAATCTATTGAATAATACGAAGGTATCTATTGATCCTAAGACCGTCAGAATTGCAAGAATTATTGTGACGAGTGGTACTAGGATGCGTAGATACAAGCCGGCATCGCGTGGTCGTGCTTTGCCTTATGAGAAAATCAGCAGCAACATCTTTGTCGAAGTGGCTGGTGAAGAAAAAGTTAAGAAGTCTGCATCTACTAAAAAAACAGAAGCAGATAAGAAGGAGAAAAAGTAATATGGGTCAGAAGGTTAATCCCATCTCTTACCGTCTCCAGGTCAGCAAAGATTGGTCTTCAAAGTGGTTCACCCGTAAGAGCAATTTTAGGCGTTGGCTTTATGAAGACGACAAGATTCGTGCGATTATTGAGGAGCGGTTTAAAGCTCGCCCAACTATTGCCCGAGTAAATATCGAGCGTTCTGCTAATCTTACTACGATTACAATTGCGACCGCTAAGGCTGGCGCAGTGATTGGTAAGCAGGGTTCAGGCATTAATGAGCTTAAAAAGCAACTCGAGAAAATAATCGAAGGTCCAATTAGAATAAATGTTGAAGAAGTTAAGAAGCCAGAACTAAGCGCTAAACTTGTTGCGGAAAATATCGGTTTTCAACTAGGCAAGCGTATGAACTTCCGTCGCGCCGTAAAGATGGCACTGCAATCAACTATGAATGCAGGCGCCAAGGGTGTACGTATTGAGGTTGCAGGACGCTTGAATGGCGCTGAAATGAGCCGCCGCGAGAAGTTTATCGAAGGATCGGTACCTCTACATACGCTTAGAGCGGACATAGATTTCTATTGTCATCATGCTCAGACGATTGCAGGTATTGTTGGCGTAAAAGTTTGGATTTATAAGGGGGAGAAATAAAATGGCGATATTAGTTCCTAAAAAAGTTCCGCATCGCAAGGTGCGTAAGGGTAAAAATGCAGGTGTTGCGACACGTTGTAATACCGTGGCATTTGGTGATTTTGGCTTGATGTCCCTTGATAATGAGCGCATTACGGCGCGTCAGATTGAGGCAGCTCGCCAAGCAATCACTCGTTATGTTAAGCGTGGTGGTAAAATTTGGATTCGAATCTTCCCACATACGCCAGTTTCGAAGAAACCACTTGATGTAAAGATGGGTTCGGGTAAGGGTGAGCCGCAATTCTATGTTGCAAAGGTAAAAGCAGGTACGGTAATGTTTGAGATTGCCGACGTGACTGAGGAAAAAGCACGAGAAGCGTTGCGCCTTGCATCACACAAGTTGCCCGTGAAATGTAAAATTATAAAGAAAGAGGAGTTTTAAGATGGCACATTCGCTAATTGGTACAGTGACTTCCGACCAGCGTGATAAGACCATTACCGTCTCCATCACGAGCCGCGAAACTCATCCGCTGTATCGTAAACAATATACGAAAACTCGTAAATATACTGCACATGACGAAAAAAACCAAGCTAAGCTTGGGGACCGTGTAGAAATCACTATGTGCCGCCCGATGTCAAAGACTAAGGCTTACAAGTTAGTGAGAGTTATCGAAAAGTCTCAAGGGACTGTGGAATTGAAGGAGGATGTAGATGATCCAACAAGAGAGTAGATTAAAGGTCGCCGACAATAGTGGCGCGAAGGAGCTTGGAGTAATCCGAGTGCTTGGTGGCACTAGAGCTCGCTATGCCAGAGTAGGTGATATCGTCACCTGTTCGGTTAAGGAAGCGACGCCAAATGGCAACGTAAAGAAGAAGGCTGTAGTAAAAGCGGTAATCGTGAGAACAAGACAACCAATTCGTCGCCCAGATGGTTCCACCATTCGTTTTGACGACAATGCAGCTGTGCTTGTTAACGACGATAAGACCCCAAAGGGTACGCGCGTATTCGGTCCAATCCCTAGGGAATTACGTGATCTTGGCTTTATGAAGATTGTAAGTTTAGCTCCGGAGGTACTTTAAAATGGCACAGAGTTTGAAGATAAATGACAAGGTAAAGGTTATCTCTGGTGATAACAAAGGTAAGGAAGCCAAGATTGTTAAGATTGATCGTAAGGCTGGTAAAGCAATGCTAGATGGAATTGGCGTAGTTGAACGTCATATGCGAAAGACGCAATACAATCCAGCAGGTGGCAAAAAGACTATTCATGTAGGTATTGATTTATCGAACTTGATATTAGTAGAAGCAGCCAGTCACGAGAATAAATCGTCGAAAGCGAATAAAAAGAATAAGAAAGGAGCTAAGTAATGGCGGAAAATAAGACGACTAGCAAAGCCAAAAAAGCTGAAGCTAAGGCTGAGCCACGCCTAAAGGCTCTTTACAAGAATGAGCTGAAGGCGAAATTAATGAAGGAATTAGGGTTAAAGAATATTAACCAAGTTCCAGAACTTAAAAAAATCGTAGTTTCTTCGGGTGTAGGTAAGAAACGTGAAGATAAAAGATTTACTGAAACGGTAGAGTTGACACTAGCTAAGATTACTGGTCAAGCACCGACTTCAAGATTAGCTAAAAAATCAATTGCTACGTTTAAGATTCGTAAAGGTATGGGCGCACCAGTAGGTTATTTGACTACTCTTCGTAATGATAAGATGTATGAGTTTGCTGATAGACTACTAAATATTGCACTCCCACACGTAAGAGATTTTCATGGCGTTTCACGCGAAGCATTTGATGCACAAGGTAATTATAGCTTGGGGCTAAAGGAGCAAACCGTATTCCCAGAGATTACTTTCGAGGATGCTGCGGCGTTGCATGGTCTTGAAATTACTTTTATTATTAAAAATGGTTCAAAGGAAGGAAGCACAAAATTGCTAGAACTTTTCGGAATGCCGTTTGAAAAGAAAGGAGATAAGTAAGATGGCAAAAAAATCTGCTGTACTCCGAGATGCTAAACGGCGCAAAATGTATGAAAAATACCAAGCCAAAAGGGCTGAACTAAAGGCTAATGGGGATTTAGAAGGTTTACAGAAGTTACCTCGAAATAGCTCCCCTACGAGATTAAAAAATCGCGATATGCTAGATGGCCGTCCGAGAGGTTATATGCGTCAATTTGGGCTTTCTCGTATTAATTTCCGGGAAAAGGCGTCGAAAGGCGAAATTCCTGGTGTAACTAAGAGTAGCTGGTAAGGAGAAAGGAGAAGATATGTCTATACAATCAACAGACCAAATTGCAGATCTTATTACGCGTATGCGTAATGCGATTATGGCTGGAAAGAATGAAATACTTGTCCCTACCTCAAGACTGAAGACGCAGGTGGTGGAAGTGCTAGAGAAAAATGGCTATATTTCGAGCTTTGAAGTCAAAGATGAAAATCCTCGTGGAATTTTAAGAGTTATCATTAATGAAGAAGGTGAAAACCCAAAGATTAATGAGATTACGAAGGTCTCAAAGCCTGGACAGAGAGTTTATTCTGCTGCGAATGATTTGCCAACCGTTAAATCTGGTCGTGGCATGGTCATTGTGTCCACTTCGAAAGGTTTAATGACGGGACGAGATGCCAAAAAGAATCGTTTAGGTGGTGAAATACTAGTAAAAGTTTGGTAAAAACAAAAAGTGGCCCTTCGGGGCCATTTTTTGTTGCTAGGGAAAATGCTTATCGTTGACCTCAGTTAATGGGCGTGATAAGATAGGGCAAAATTATAGAGTGAAGGAGGAGTCTATGAAGTTCAAAAGACTGACTAGTGCATTTCTAGCAGTTGTGATGGTGGGCGCGAATATAATTAATGGTCTTTTGCCGGCTATGGCAGCGGATGACCCAACGGTGAGAAACCCTAGATCGGTAGAGTTGACTGATGGCGTGGTTTTATCGAAGACGGCAGAGAGTGTACCTGGGTACGCGAATATGTGGAGAGTTACACTGAAGATTGAAGCGCCAGTAGTTACGATAACTTCGGATACCGTGCTAGTGATTGACCGTTCTGGTAGCATGAGCGGTAATCGTATGACTTTAGCTAAGTCGGCGGCTAAGTCTTTGGCTGAAGAACTTTTACCAGAAGGTAATACGGTTAACCGAATTGCGGTTATTTCTTTTGGTACTACTATAAATGAGGAGGTTGGTTTTTCTGATGATTACGATACGGTAGCTGATGCAATTGACGATATCCAAGTAGGTGGAGGGACATTTACGCAAGGAGGATTGCATGCTGCGGCCGAGTTGATTGCGTCCTCTACGGCTACACATAAAAACGTGATTTTGCTTTCTGATGGCTTGCCTAGTTATAGCTACGCAATTAATGATGTTGGAGATCATTTAGTGCAGGGCGGCCCTAATTTTCACTCTAATCAATTTGAAACAACAATCATTGATTCAGCGAGCGATTTTGATTATACGCGAAGAGTAGGTGATGGTGGGACGAGTATGCCAGAAAATTATGAAGTTTGGTATCAGTATTGGCATCAGGGCGATCAATATCGTTACTACAATCATGGCAATTCAGCGATTTCAGAGGCTAATTTCTTTAAGAGTAGCAACAATGGTGATCTTTGGACGATTGCATTTAATGCTGGTACTACTGGTAATAATGTGCTTGGCCAAATGGCAAGTACTGGCAAAAACAAGACTGCCAGTGAGAGCGATTTGGAAGCAATTTTTGATGAAATTGCTGGCGAAATCTCTTCATTGATTGGCAACAGCAGTGTGCATGACGTGATGGGTGAAGGCGTAATTGTGGAGAATCCACAACATTCAACTTCGCTAGATTGGACTCCTGTTTATACCTATGATGCGGCAACTGGGAAATATGTAGCAACTTATACTTATGAGGTTGAGGCAGGTGAGCATATTTTGGATGAAGATAGCACGGACGGATTTCATCCTTTAAATAAAGAAGCGACCATAACTTATAATGGTAAAACCGAGAAGTTTCCGGTGCCATACGTGAAACCGTTTTTCGTTAATGTAGCAAAAGCGGTTGAGGGGCAGGAATGTGATGAAGGAGAATGCGTATTTGATTTTGAGATTGTGCATCCGAATGGCAATAAAACAAGTTATACGGTTGAAGCTGGCAAGACACATCGAATTATAGAAGCGTTTCCGGTTGGTGATTACACATTGACGGAAACAGGAACAAATAGTAGTAATCCAGTGGGACTTGAATATTATTTAACGTCTTATAGTGGAAATGTTTTCACAATTAATGAGCAGCATGCTGATCATATTGATGTAACAATTAACAATAAGTACGAAACGAAGAATATTACGGCGGAAAAGGAGTGGGATGATGATAATAACCGAGATGGATTCAGGAGTAATTATGACGATTTGTATTTGGCGGTAAAGGATGGTAATAACTATGTTGCTTTTGAGAAAGTCAATACGGATGGTAGCAGTAATTCTCAAAGTTTCACGTTTGAGGATTTGCCGAAAAATCGAAATGGGGTAGAGATTAACTATACATTAGTCGAAGCGATAGGTTGTGCTGAGGTGAATAATACGATAAGCTGTACAAGCGATTTTTCAAAAGACGATGATTACATTAGTACTGTAAGTGGTACCAAGGTGACTAATTCACATACACCAAAGACTACTACGTTGACCATAAAGAAGAAATGGGATGTTTCGGCGGGTAACTTGCCGTCCGTGACGCCTGGATTTGTGACGGTCGAGGTCAGTAATGATAAAAACGACGATGTTGAAACTGTGACTTTGAGGGGAAATGATTATGAAGAATGGCAAGGTGATTTCGAAGGATATAAATATGAGGACGGCCAAGAGATCACATATACAGTGACGGAAAAACAAATTGGTAATAATGCTTTTGAAGTTAATAAAAGTACACTTTATATTTATAATGATTCTGTCTTAGAAGGTGAATGGGTGGCAAATTATAATGGCACAGAGGTAACGAACGTTTGGACGCCCGCAGAAACGGTTTATTCTGGCAATGGCGAGTTCTACATTGAAAAACTTGATCAGGATGGGCAGCCTTTGCAAGGCGTAACTTTTACTGTTGGTAATGACACCTACACTACTGAAGCCGACGGAAAAGTAGCAGTAGAGTTTTCGGGAGATGACGTAGAACCGGATGATCGATATACATTAACTGTTGAGGAAACTTCAGCTCCCGATTATTATGCACTAATTGATGGAACGGCAACAATTGAGGTAACTACAAAGCTAGATTTAGTAGTTGATGAAGAGGGGCTAACCAATACTTATACAAAGAATTTCGAATATGCAGCTGGAACTATGGCGGACGGTTATGTTTGGAGGGCGGATGATAATACTTTGGTGGCGACAGATCAAGCTTTGGCAAAGGAACTGGAGATTGAAAAATCTTTCGAAGGAATAACTGCGGAAGCGTTTAGTGAGAAAAGCGAGATTGAATTTACGATTACTGGGCCGGAAGGTTTTGACGAAATGACGGTTGGAATTGGAGATGATGAGTGTGAGATATCTGATAGCAAGCTAGTATGTGTTATTTCTGGAGATGATGTTGTTTTGCCTATTGGCGAATATACGGTGGTCGAGGGTAAAGCAGACATTGAAAACTTTACATATGAAAGTGATCCTGAGAGCGGTGAAGTGTCACAAACTGCTAAGTTTGGCGAAACAGTTAAATTTGAGCTGCAAAATACTTATACTCCGGTCAATTCGGCATCATATAAAGTTAAAAAAGTATGGGAAGATGATAATAATAGAGATGGAATTCGCCCGGATGAGCTCGCAGTAACGCTTTATGCGGATGGTGAGGAATACGATTCATCTGTAAAATTGGACGAGGATGGTGAGTGGACACACGAGTGGACTAATCTGCCATTAGTAAATGAAAACGCGGAAGAGGTAGAGTATACCGTAAAGGAGGCTGAAGTTGATGGTTATGATTCGGATGATGGTGTAGTGGAAGATGATGTGTTTGTGTTTACTAATACGCATGAACCTGAACTATATGAAGGAACTGGTGATTTGCAGGCAGAGAAAGCGTGGTCGGGTGAGGGTAATGAATTGGTAAGACCAGCAACTATTACTTTGGTGCTTTATGGTGAAATAACTGACGATGAAGGCGATGTGAAGACTTGGGTAGTTGGAAATCCGGTAGAAGTATCCGATGCCAATGAGTGGAAATGGACTTTTGAAGGGTTGTATAAATATGAGAATGGTAAAGAGATTACTTATTCGGTACAAGAGTCGGCGATCAATGGAGTAAGCTTTGATGAAAATGAGAGTACGATAATTATTTATGAGGATGATGGTCAAGCCTTGAAGGGTAAATGGACAAGGTCTGTTTCGAACTTTGAGATAACTAATGCCTGGACGTCTGCGATTAATATTTATAATGGAGAGGACGAATTCACCATTAAGAAGATTAATGAAGGCGGCGAAGTGATGGAAGGTGTGACGTTTATGGTAGGAACGGAAGAGTATACTACGGATGAAGACGGGTTGATTAAGATTGCTGTTCCAGAAGCGACCGAAGTTGCGGAGGATGATCTTGAATATGTAATTGAGGAAATCGATACCCTGGATGGATATGATTTGGTTGAAGGTTCGGCAACCGTAGCGGTAAAAAGCGTTAGTGAGTTTGTAGAAGCGGATATTGAGAAGTTAGAGAATACTTATAGTAAAACTTATAGTTTTTCTGCAGACGGTGATGATGGGTACGATTGGGATGCGGATGATAAGATTATGATGGTTGTAAATGAGCGTAGTAAGGCCAAGTCTCTTATGATTGAGAAGACATTTTCGGGGGTTTCAGAATCAGATTTGCAAGGTATAACCTTTACGATAACGGGTCCAGATGATTTCGGGGTTAATGGTGGAATCACGTTAGTGTTCGGTGAGGATTGTAAAGTTTCTGAAACTGTGGCGATATGTAATGTTAGTGTTGAGATCCCAACCGGTGAATACACCGTTAAAGAGAATAATGCTGAGATCGAGCATTACATTCTAACCGTTTCTGGTGATAATGGCGCGACTAAGGAAGTTGAAAAAGATGACGAAGTTATATTTGAGATTACGAATAACTATGAAGAGATTCAGGAGCCGGAGGATCCGTGTGTAAATGGTGGTGGATGCGGCAACGATGCGCTTATACCGACTGCTCCAGATACTGGTTCGTTTACTAAAAGTATTGATAATAGTAATGGTGAAACTAGTAGTATGATTGGTGCTATTGCTATGACTATGCTGGTAATGTCTAGTGCGATTATGTTTAGTGTAACTGAACTTGCAAAACGAAAAAAATAAAGATAAATTGACATATAAACATAAATATGATATAATTAAAGAGTGAAACATTAATCCTCTCTTCGCGAGGGGATTTTTGTTGTGGAAAACGTTTGTGTTGCTCGAAAATTCTTACTTTTATTATTGACTTAAGGATTTTAAATTAATATAATCGTAATTAGGATAAGCGGAGGAAAAAATGAGTTATAAGCGATTAGCTTGTGCTTTATCAGTAGGAACTTTAGCTTTAGGGACGGGGATTATTGCTCCGTCGGTTTGGGCTGAAGGCGAGTGTGTAGCCTCTAATCTGGAAGGGTTGGAGGTTTGTCTTGCTGATGGAGAAGCAACCTCTATCACTACGACTGACACCATCGTGGTGACTGGAGAAGATACCAACAAGACATTAGTAATCAATAAAGACATAACTGGCGCTAGCGGTAAGAATGTATTTAGTATTGAGGATGGCGCCTCGGTGACGTTGCGCGGTAGTGGTGTAATTACTGCTGGTCGTTATGGGGCTTCCGTGGATGGTGCGGAGCTCATAATTGATGGGGTTACAATTAATGCGACAAATCCATCTTCGTACGGCATTTATGCATTAAATAATGGTCGCGTGACGATGCAAAGTGGACAAGTGGTCGCCGATTATGCTGCTTTTGCTGGAAATAATACAACTGGAGATATGAATTTTTACATTCGGGGTGGTCAGCTAATTTCCAATAGATACCCAGCAATCTACATGCCTGGTCAGGTTGATTTAGAAATGCGAGGTGGCACGCTGACTGGTGGTATTGTAGCTAGAATGGGCCAAATTACGATTGAAGGTGGTACTATTAATGCTCAACCTAATCCAGTTTCTGATGACGGCATCGATAAAAATTACAGTAGTATGCCTAGTGTTACGGGTGAAGCGATTACTCTTCTCGCCGGGACTTATAAAAGCGCAAATGCTGAGCATGGTAATGACATGAATGTGGTTATTAGCGGCGATAACACTCAAATAAATGGCGATGTCGTGCTTTATGATTTAGGCAATACTGCTGCTGGCTATGAGCAAAATGTAAATGTGAGAATAGAAGATGGTCGTCTGACTGGATTCCAAACTAAGTTTACCGAAGAAGAGATTGGTTTTGCTCTTAAATCTGGTTATACTGCTGGTCTTAATAATGCGGCTGAGAGAGTCAATGTTGAGATTACTGGTGGTAAGTATATAACAGAACCAGCCGAGGAGGATATTGCTCCGGATTCTGAAGCTGAATATGACGAAGATGCCGGTGTTTACGTGATTTGGCCAAAGCGAGTTGATTACTCCAACTGGTATATCGAAACAGATCTTAGCGAAGATCAGTTGCCTGTATTTGTAGAATTTGGTGATGTTGAGTTTATCGCTGACAGAAAGGCGACCTTATCTGCAACTGAGGTGGATACGGACGAACTCACTTTGACTGGTGAAGGCGAATTGATTGGCGCTCTAGATTTATCAATGCTTGATCGTGATGGTCATGTGATTAAGGTGAGTAACAATAGCTTGATTGTGCATATCGACTTAGATGAAGATTCTTATAATCTGTTCTCCGAATACGATAAGCTCTATGCGGTCTATTTCAACGAGGACGGTGAAGAAGTCGAGCGATTCGAGATTAATCTCGAGAGCGAAATTGATGAAGAATTCTCTTGGTATTGGCTCTGGTTTGAAACACCACATCTATCAACTTATGGTGTGGTCGGTGTAAATGAGTCTGAGGAAGAGGGCTCGCAAGAGGCCACTGGGGCATCGACGCCAGATACTGGTACGATGACTATGGCTGGTGCTTCGGCATCAACTGCGGCGATTGTGACTGTTTTGGTAGTTGGTGTATTGACGTCGGTCGTAAGCTTTGCGTATTTGTTTAAGAAATTGTATCTCAATAGGAAGTAATTAAGACACATGACGCAAATAAAAAGATCCCCCGTAAGGGGGATTTTTTGTAGGGGTTTTTGCTTGAAATTTTATCCATCTCGTGATATAATTGTTTGGATATTAACATAACAGGGGAATAATATGAGTCGTATCGGAAAACAACCCATCGAGATTCCGGCGGGAGTGACAATTACGGTCGGCGAGAGTGAGATTACTGTCGCGGGCCCAAAGGGTCAGCTCAACGTCCCAGTGCAACCCAAAACCAAGGTTAATGTTGATGGCGCAGTGGCTACGGTTACCCGTGAGGATGACGAACCAAAATCCCGTGCTTGGCACGGTTTGCAGCGTGCATTACTCAATAATGCAGTGCAAGGAGTAACTAAGGGTTACGAAAAGAAACTAGAGATTAATGGCGTAGGCTACCGTCTTTCTGGTGGCGGCCAAGAAATCGAAATGGCGCTTGGATTTTCGCATCCAGTAAAGTATAAGGCGCCCGAAGGCGTGCAACTTACTACCAACAAAATGGAAATTACCGTTTCTGGTATCGATAAGCAAAAAGTTGGACAAGTAGCAGCTGAGATTCGTAGCCTCAAGAAACCTGAACCATATAAGGGCAAAGGTATCAAGTATGTTGACGAAGTAATTCTTCGCAAAGCAGGAAAGGCTGGTAAGAAATAATGAATAAGATTTTTAGAGCAAAGAGAACTCGTGCCAAAATCAATGGCACCGCAGAAAGGCCACGTCTTTCGGTACATTTTTCGAATCAGCATATTACTGCTCAGATTGTGGATGACGAGAAAAAAGTAACTTTAGCGTATGCCACTACGGTAGGAGCTAAGGTGTCTGGCACGATGACCGAAAAAGCTAGCAAGATTGGTGAAGAAATTGCGAAGAAAGCTAAAGCTAAGAAGATCAAGAAAGTAGTTTTCGATCGTGGTTCTAAATTATATGCTGGGCGTATGTCGGCACTAGCTGATGCTGCCCGTAAAGAAGGATTGGAGTTTTAATTATGCCAGAAAATGAGAAAAAAGCCCCAAGAGTAATTAATAAGTCTGGTACACTCAAGATGGACGACAAAACTGCCGCCACCAAGCAGACTCGCGATATTGCAGGTCGTAGGATGGACAGGCGGAATCGTCGTGATCGTGTGCGCGCAGATGCTGGGCCAAAAGAATTTGACAGCATTACTATTTCAGTGGATCGTGTATCTCGTACAGTTGCTGGTGGACGCAGAATGCGTTTTAAAGCACTTGTTGCTATTGGTAACCACAAGAATAAGGTAGGTATCGGTGTATCTAAAGGTAACGATGTAACGACTGCAGTAGCTAAAGCTACTTCTAAGGCTAAAAAAGCCATGATTGTGTTTAACATGAATGACGAGACGATTTGCCATGAAACTCGTACAAAGGTTACTGGTGCGGATGTTTTGATGAAGCCAGCTGCTCCAGGTACTGGTATTATTGCTGGTGGTACCGTACGAGCTATTATGGGCCTAACTGGCGTAAAGAATTTGATTTCTAAATCGCTTGGTTCAACTAATAAGGTCAATATCGCCTATGCAGTAATTGAAGGCCTACGCAGCCAAGTTCCTCGTTCGGAATGGAATAGTACCAAGATGAACGCTGCTAAGTCGAAAGCAGATAAAATTGAAAAAGCTGTGGCAAAGAAATCTGAGAAAATAGCTGCCGTCAAGGAAAAAGTTGAAAAGGCGAAAAAAACTGTAGCCAAGAAGACTGAAGCTAAGAAGACTGAAGTTAAAAAGGCTGTAGCAAAAAAGGTTGAGGCCAAGAAGTCTGAAATTAAGAAAGCTGTAGCCAAGAAGGCTGAAGCTAAGAAGTCCACTGCAAAGAAGGAGGACAAGTAATGAAATACAATGATTTAGTGGTAGAGAAAAATACTCGCCCTACCCGTAAGGGCCGTGGTATTGCCGCCGGTCAGGGTAAGACGGCCGGACGTGGTACTAAGGGTCAGAAGGCTCGAGCAGGCCACAATAAAATGCCAAGAGGCTTTATGGGCGGTCAGCGTGCGATTATGCAGGCAGTGCCGAAGCTAAAAGGTTTCAAATCTTATCATGCGAAGGCTGAGGTAGTGTATACCGATCGCTTGAATGAGCTAAAGGGTAAAGTCGATAATTACGCTTTGGCAGAAGCTGGATTGATTACTTCGCCATTTGCGAAGGTAAAGATTATTTCTAGGGGTGAATTAACTTCCAAGATTGATTTAGAAACGCAATTCGCTTCAAAGACAGCAGTTGAGGCAATTAAGAAGGCTGGTGGTTCGTTTAAAAAGGTAAAGATTTTACAAAAGCCTGCAAAAGCCGAAAAGGAGAGCTAGTTTTTTTAAACTATAGAGAGCATAACGACCACGAGTGGTCGTTATGTTTTTTTATGCTACTGGGGTAAATTTTGGCGTTTTATAAAGCCATATCTTATGATATAATTAGGTAAAATTAAGTGGAGTTATCAAAATGGACGAAAAAGAATTGAAAACCAGTACTCGACAGCGCGTGGTGATTGCGATAATTGCAGTTTTGATGTTGGGGTCAATTATTGCTGGATATGCTGCGATTATATTAAATGGAGGTAACGGTAGTTCAACTGCTTCTGGAGATAGTAAAATCGATGAGGCTAAAGTTGCCGAATACGAGGAAGCTTACAATAAACTACAAGCCGAATTTTCAGAATCTACGAAAGATGACTATGATCAATTCATAGCTTACAAATCAGAAATAAAGGGCTACAACGAGACTAGTGCCAATGAAGATGGTCTTCAAACACGAGATTTAAAGAAAGGTTCTGGTGATAAAATTGATGAGAATACAGAGTATTTAGCGTACTACGTAGGTTGGTGTGCTGATGAATCTATTTTCGATTCTTCGTTTGATGATAAAGATAATCCTACCGCTTTTGCGAAAATCCTTGATGCTTCACTAGGAATGATTGAAGGCTGGAATGAGGGTGTAAAGGGAATGAGATTGGATGGTATTCGCGAAATTACGATTCCTGGAGAATTGGCTTATGGCGAATCTATGGAGATATGTGGTGGATACAATAAACCATTGAAATTTATAGTGATGGCTAAGGCCAAAGAGGACCCATTGAAGACTTTGGCAAGTGATTTGGATACTGCCTATATGAGATATCAGTATGCTCAGTATGGCGTAGACTATGACGAAGTTTCTGGTGGTACGGAATAGTATCAGTTATCAAAAAGCGTCGCGCGTAATAGTGCGACGCTTTTAGCTGGTTCTTGAGCTGGTGGGGATTAATTCGGGAAGGGGCGGTTCAGGACACTAGTGATGTCGTCGTCGTAGAATACCCTAGTGAAACCAGAAACATCGGCCAGGCCGTGTACTTTAGCTTTGTCGAAGACTACTGCGTTTTCTCGGATAGTGGCGGAACCGTAGATTTCGGCTTCGCCAAAGACCTTGGCGACTCCCTGAATGTCAGCTTTGCCACTAACCTTGACTTCATCGAGAATGACGACATGTCCATGGACTGCGGCATTACCCTCAATGATGTTTGCGCTGAAGATTCGGGCGTGTTCGTAGATTTGAGCTCGTCCGGTAATGGTGCCACCATAGATTTCGACTTCACCGTGGGCTTTGGCTTCGCCAGTAACAACAGCGGAACCTCCGATTCTTGCATTGCCATAGACTCTGGCTTCGCCAGAAATTTCGGCGTACCCGAGAATTTGGGCTTGGCCGAAGACATGGGCTTTTCCTTTGATTCTGGCTTCCTGACTCACATGTGCTTCGCTGTCTATGCTGGCATATTCGCAGACAATGACATCGTCGCCGATTGTGGCCGATCCCATGATTTTGGCGTGGCCACTTACTGAAGCTTTGCCAAAAACTCTTGCATCGTTGCTAATTTTGGCATATTCTTCAATGATGGCCTCGTTGCAGACGTGTGCTGCGTTACGGATTTCGGCGTATCCCCAGGCTTCAGCATTGTCTTGAATGCTGGCTGTGCCGGAGATTTCGGCGCAATCGTGTATCGTGGCATCGTTTAAAACAGTCGCTTGTCCGTACGCCTTGGCGTCGTCGAAAACCCAGCAGTTTCCTTTCTGGCTAAGATTGTTTTTGCTCTCGACCCATCCTCCGTAATCTCCTTTTTTGACAAATGAGCCGATGCTCCTGAGTGCGCGAATACGATGAAGGGTCTTGAACTCAAGGTTATCCAAAATCCTAATCGTTTCGCTAGTCAATTCGTACTTTAGCTCTTCCATTCTTATCACCTCTCAAAAACAACAATTTAAAGAGCTTGTTGAAATACACATAATTAATATATCATGATGGTGGATAATTGTATAGATGATGAGGGCCTATTAGGGGTAGGGCAAGTCTGTTATGCTTGACTTTTTTTATTGCTTGTGGTATAATGGGGATGAGGTTTTGGAAAAGCTGGAACCTTGTGCCCATATAATCGAACAAGAAACGGGGGGAATCATGGGCTTTATCAAGTTTATCCTTTGCATAATTGCAATTCTTGTGGCGCATCTCGGGTCTAGGCGCGTGCGCGCTCTCGGGAACGATGGCGCTAGCGAGTTTTGGATTGTGGCGCTCAGTGTCGTGGTGAGTTTTGGCACTGCCTTGTTCATCTATTTGATGAGTGAACAGTGGGTTTATGAGTATTTTTACTCCAGACCTGAGCGCTATGAGACGCCATTACGGGCAGGTGGCGATGGACTGAAAATCTATATTGTCATGCTCGTTATTGGCGCCTCGATGTTCTACCATGTAGTGCTGGAAGACGCATTGTCTCGTCGTTCGGCGACTATTCGTCGTCGTCGGCGTGAGGCTCGCACGAAGCGTCGTGCTATGTAGGGGGGGAGATGAAGCACGTTCTTTTGATTATTTTCCTGTTTGTCTTCTGCCTCGTGTTGACGCAGGGATCGCGCATGGTGGCGGCGACTTACTGGAATTGTGGTCTCGTTTTGCTTTTTAGCTTGTCGATGACCATAATTGCCACGCTCTTCCTCGGGTTATTCTTTGAGGCAGGGGCGAGTTGTGGCGTAGCTATCCTGTGCGGGATGATTGGTTACTTCGCTTACGAGGAGGGCATGGAAGAGATAGGAGGATAAACGTTAGTGTCCCTAGGTAATTCTGGGGGCAAGGCCCCCAGGTTTGCCTGGGGGCATTTTCGTTGTAGATTTTTGGGTTTGAGTTATAATAAATAGATATGGAGGCGAATAGTTTTTTCTTTTATGATTTAGAAACTAGTGGCTTAAATGCGCGCGAGGATCGCATTATGCAATTTGCTGGCCAAAAGACTAATTTGGATTTGGAGCCAGTCGGTGAGCCGGTTAATATACTGGTAAAATTAACCGATGATGCCCTTCCTAGCCCAGGTGCTATTTTGGTAACTAAAATTACACCACAAGATACGTTAAGGGATGGCATTAGTGAAGTGGAGTTTGTAAAATATGTTCTAGATGAAATTTTTACTCCTGGTACGGTAGCGGTTGGTTATAATACTGTGCGTTTTGATGATGAGTTTATGCGGGCGATTTTGTGGCGCAATTTTTGTGATCCATATGAGTGGGAATGGAAGGACGGTCGATCGCGCTGGGATATGCTAGACGTCGTGAGGTTGACTAGGGCTCTGCGTCCTGAAGGGATTAATTGGCCAGTTACGGAAAAAGGACAACCGACTAATAGACTTGAACTCTTAACAAAATTAAATGGATTAGAGCATTCTCATGCACATGATGCGCTTTCTGATGTATTTGCTACTATCGCTGTGGCTAAAATGATACGAAACAAACAACCAAAGCTTTTCGAGTATCTCTTTAAGATGCGGAATAAGAATGAAGTAAAGAAGCTAGTGAATCTTGAGGATAAACAACCATTCGTATATGCATCTGGCAGATATTCGTCGGAATACAATAAAACTACTGTGGCTTTTCCGTTGACGGTGGGTAGGAACGGTAATGTGCTAGTATATGATTTGCGTTATAATCTGGAGGAGGTGATGGATGCGGTTGAGCTCGGCAAAAAAGATGCGAAAGCAGAGGGGGCTAGAAAATCGTTTTATCCGATTGTGAAGGAATTATGTTTTAATAAATGTCCAGCTGTGGCACCTGTTTCAGTACTAAATGGGAATGGATGGGAAAAGATTGGATTGAGTGAGGATGAAGTGAAGAGTAATTTGGATATTCTGTTAAGACATCCTGAGTTTGCTGAGCAAATGCGCGAAGAGGTTGAAAAGCTTCCGGAATTTCCGCCGGCGTTGGAGCCAGAAGCGGCACTATATGATGGTTTTTTGAACGATGCGGATCGCGGTAAAGTGGCAATCGTGCGCAATCTCGAACCTGAGAAGCTTGCGGATTATCATCCTGATTTTATAGATGATAGATTACCCGATTTGCTATTGCATTATAAAGGACGGAATTTCCCACAGGCTTTATCTGAGGATGAGAGCGCCAAGTGGCAGGAGTACCGTAAACAACGTCTTGAGCGTTTGACGCCGAATTTCTTAGCCGAATTAGAGCTTGCTTATAAAAGAGATGAATATGTAGCGGAAGAATTGAAGTTGTATTTTGAATCTTTATTTGATCAAGATTATTGAATTTTATTGAAATTATGATATAATATTGGTATGAATAAGGTTTAAGAAGGCCTCGTACCCTCACAACTAGTAGAAAGGGAAGAAAATGGGAGCTGTCAATGTAATCCTGGTGTTTTTTTTCATGGTGTTAGCCTTGGCGTATGTTGGTTGGCTTGGCAAGATCGGGGTTCGTAAGGAGGCTATTGTCGTTGCTTCGGCGACGTGTGCATTCATCTTTTCTGTGATGTTGAAGATTGTGATGGATGATTTATGTGGCGATTGGCGGTATACTTGGATTACGCTTTTAGGCGTGTTCTGCGTCTTCTTCTGTGTGTTGCATTGCATTGGAAGTGGCCAGCAAGGAAAGGGGGCGTAGTCACGGCATTCCGGTATACTAGAACGACATGAGTCGTATTAATGGCATCCATTTATTTTCACTACTAGCAACCCATCTTTTTCAGAGAGGGGAGCCCTCGGGTAATACCGAGGGCTTTTGCTTGGTTAATGAAAATGGTTATGGTATAATATAGGTATGGATAATAATAAAATAATGATTGTAGGGACGGGCAATGTGGGGGCAAGTATAGCCTTTGCGCTTTTGAATCAACGTACAGCGGTAAATGAAATTGTGTTAACGGATATTGTTGCGCGTGATGCTGAGGGTGAGGCTATGGATTTAAGAGATGCTCTAGCAGTAGCTCCTAGTTATGTTAAAATAAGCAATGGTACCTATCAAGATGCGAGGGATTGTGATGTAGTAGTGATTGCGGCTGGCGCCAATCAGAAGCCAGGTGAAACCCGCATGCAACTTCTGCGCAAGAACGTAAATATTTTGCAGGGTATGATTGAACAGATTATGGCCAGTGGGTTTGATGGTATTTTTCTGGTAGTGACTAACCCTATGGATGTATTGACTTATTATACGATGAAATTTTCTGGTTTGCCGGCTGAGCGCGTGATTGGCTCTGGCACGGTGCTGGATTCTGCGAGATTGAGACAGCGAATTGCGGGATACATGAATGTTAATCCGAAATCTGTGCATGCTTATCAAATTGGCGAGCACGGTGATTCGGAGCTTACTTTGTGGTCACTAGCGGATATGGGCGGTCAAAAAATAACTGAGTTATTGCCAGAATCTACAAGGAATGATATTTCGGATTTTGTGAAGAAAGAGGCCTACGATATTATCGAGCGTAAAGGTGCGACTTATTATGGCATCGCGACTTGCACTGCTCAGATTTTAAATTGTATTCTGAATGACGAAATGCGCGTACTCTCGGTGTCTTCTTTCGATGAGTTTTCTAATACTTCGTTCGGCTTTCCATCAGTAGTTGGGCGGGCTGGCATTATTCGCCGTCTTGATCTTAAGATTTCGGAAAAAGAGGGAATAGAGCTACAGAAGTCAATTAATGTTCTAAAAAAAGCTATAGAATCTGCTAAAATAAAGATATGAGAAAGAATCGTTTATTGATTTGTCGACTTATGTTTTTTGTTTGTTGTTCACTGTTTTTTGGATTATTGGTCGACCAAACCGTATTTGCGGGCGTAAATGATTTTTATTTTAGTGATTTTACTGGTGATTATTATTTATCGAAAGACACTGAAGGCGTTTCGCATTTGAGAGTAGTTGAAAGTGTGACGGCTGAGTTCCCAAATTATAATCAAAATAAAGGTATTTGTCGCCAGATATCTTATACGAATAAAGATAAAACAAATGTTACTTTGCCGAATTTGAATCGTGGTAATTTGAAATTAACTCGGAATGGCTTAGCTGAGCCTATTTATAGTATTGAGAAAGTAGACAAGTATTACAATGTCTGCACTGGTACTGAGGAATATCTCCTAGGTAAACAAACATATGTTTTTGAATATGAATTTGAAAAGGTCATAACCGAGTATGATGATAATAAGCATGGTTATCAGGAATTGTATTGGGATACGAATGGTAGCGGTTCAATGCAAAGATTTGATTCGGTCACGGCGAGGGTGCACTTTGGAGATGGGGTTGAGTCAGAATTCACTGGTGATAGTTGGTGTTATGTCGGAGCTTATGGGGTGAGCGGTCAAGATAGGTGTGAGATTTCAAAGATTGATGATGGGGTAGAGTTTCATGCCGAAGATTTGAGCGCGTATGAGAATTTAACATTTGATATTGAATTTGAAGCTGGAAGCTTCGTGGTGCCTGGACTGGAGGACGACTATACTTATTTCTGGCTTTTAATAATTTTGAATATTCTATGTATAATTAGTATCATTTTGACAATTAGAAAAACATTGAAGTTGCGCGCTAAGGCTAAGTATTATAAAAGAATCTTTGCTAAACCTGAATATCAACCAAGCAAAGATTATTCGTTGACCGAGATGGCAGAGGTGTATCTTGGTGAGAAAAAGAGCACAGAGGTGGCAATGTTGCTTGAAATGATTGTGCAGCATAAAGTTGATTTAGTGAAATACGAAAAGAAAAAGTGGGGCTTAACCGTCAAGGAAGCGGTGCAAGGTGAATATGAGGACTTGTTGACAATTTTAAATAATGGAACTAAGCCCGAGGTGGGTAAAACCATAAAGATAGAAAGTCACTCGGCGACAACAAAGCTAATTGATTTAAGGCACAGCATGGAAAAGAAAGTTCTGAGTGATATAAAGAGGGATGGTCTAGTGGAAGAGGACTATAAGACTGGGAGCAGTAAAAAACGTGGTTTGCTAAATACGTTTATGATGACGATGACATTAATTCCATTTATTTTGATGGCTTTACTGTTTGTCGTAGCAATACTGAGTGGGTGGTTGGGGCTAGATGTTCCATATGGAAAGCGAATGATTATCGATGAAGAGGATTTTTTTATAAGTGCTTTGATGGTGATTGTGCCGACAGTAATGATTTGCGTTTTCTGCACAGACAGAGTTGCGCAATATAAGGGTTTTACTGAAAAAGGACTAAAAGCTTCCAAATACATGGAAGGTCTGAAGCTATATATCGGAATGGCAGAGGCTGACCGAATGAAGATACTACAAAGCGTGGAGGGCGCAGATGTTTCTGCTGATGGGATCGTAAAATTGTATGAGAAACTTTTGCCATATGCGGCGATATTTGGTTTGGAGAAGAGTTGGATGGATGAGATGAAGGAATACTGTAAAGTCGAAGAGATTGAGGAGCCGGATTATTTAATGTCTGGTATTACGGCGATGGAACTTTCGCGCGGATTGCATAATGCGGCTTCGTATGTGGCTACTTCTACTGCGATGAGTAGTTCTGGTGGTAGTTCATCTTCTGGCTTCTCTGGCGGTGGCGGGGGAGGATTTTCTGGCGGTGGCGGTGGCGGGGGAGGATTTTCTGGTCGTTGATTACATTTTGATTAATCATACTGGTATTGGTTTTTGAATAATTGTGTTATAATAAAGCCATAAGCATGATTACAAATTTTAATTTTGAGGAATAAAGAATGGATCCAACAAATAACAACCCAACAATTACACCAGCTTCTTCGCCGGAGCCACAGCTTGGTGGTACAGATCAATCAAATCCTGTGGCATCGCCTACTTCTGGTCCTACTTTGGAGCCTTTAGCTATACAACCATCAGCGCAGAGTCCTCTTGCTGCGACAGATCAAGCTCAGCCAGCAATGACATCTCGGATTCAGACGCCTGCATCTAATCCGACTGCGAGTGGGGTGCCGCAAGCGGCTCCATCTCCTGCGTCAATAGCTTCAGTGCCACCAGTGGCGCCTGCTGGTCCCACAATCGCTGCTCCAGTGAACCCCATTATTAACCCGGGTGTTTCTTCGGCACAGAATGGGGTTGGTGCGACAGATGCAATCTTGCGGCCTGATCCTATTCCTGAACCAGATCCCGTAGAAGAAGAACTAAAGGCTCCAATGCGAGCAGCTGCGCCTGTGCCAGGTTCGATTGGTTCGGCGGTTTCTGGACCTACTGGTGATTTAGCTTCTTCCGATGGCCAAACTCCTAGTGTTTCTTTTAATGACCCAGCTACACAACCAATTGCCTCAAGTAGTGATCAATTACAGCAGTCTGGCGCTCCGAAAAAGACGGATCGTAAGACTTTGATTGCTTTAATTATTGTGGCGGCTATGGTTGTGATTGTTTTGGGGTTTGTGCTAGTTATGCAATTCATTACTCCATCGCCTTCTAGTCCTAGTACGTCTGGTACAACTAATAACTCTAATACGGCTAACAATACGATTTCCGAACCCGAGCAGAAAAATATCGATAATGGTAATACGTCGAGTGCTGTGATTTCTAAGATGAGTTGTACTCGTGCCATGACTAGCGCGGAGCTAGAGGACTTCGAAGATGCTGCTTCTGGTAATGTCAATGTTAGTGCTAAATTTTCGGACGATAAACTCTCTTCAATAACCTTAGTCAAAATGGTAACATACAATAATGAAGATGCTGTCGATAATGAGCCGGTCGAAGAGGTGCTAGAAAACGCTAGTAGTGATGACATTTCGGTTGCTACTGCGCCTACTTATTATTTATCCGTTAGTGATGATGGAACTATCGATTTGACTAAAACTGGTATCCAAAAGAATTACGAGCTTCTTGACTTCACCTGCGAAGTATTGTAGAATTTTTTTATGACAAAGAGATATATTACAACGGCGATTCCTTATGTGAATGGTTTGCCGCATATTGGTCATGCGGTTGACTATTGTTTGGCTGATGTTTGCGCGCGCTATTACAAGTTGCTAGGTGATGAGGTGAAATTTCAGGCTGGTACCGATGAACATGGTGGCAAAATTTTTCAAAAAGCGAAAGAGCTTAATATACCAGTACAAGAATATGTAGATAGGAATTCGCAGAAGTTTCGTGATTTTATTGCGGCGCTCGGCGCTCGGTACACTGATTTTATTCGAACCTCCGACCCAGAGCACGAGAAACGTGTCCAGGAGATTTGGCTTAAACTGTTTAACCATATTTACAAGGAGAAATATTCTGGGTGGTATTGTACGGGTTGTGAAAGATATGTTACGCAAAAAGAATACGACGAAAATCATGGAGTATGTCCGGATCATCAGAAAGCTTACGAGAAATTAGAAGAGGAAAACTATTATTTTCGAATAGCTGATTTTAAAGAGCAGATTCGTCAGGCGATTAAAAGTGATGAAATGTTGATCTTGCCAGAGTTTAGAAAAAAAGAGGTTTTGAGATTATTAGAAGAATCTCCTGATGTCTCTATTTCTCGTCCAAAGAGTCAGCTAACTTGGGGGATAACTGTCCCTAATGATGAATCTCAAACTATGTATGTATGGCTCGATGCTTTGTCTAATTACATTACAGTCCTTGGATATCCAGATCAAAATATTGAGGATTGGTGGCCAGCTTCGGCTCAATTTGTAGGTAAGGATATTTTGAGATTTCATGCGATTATTTGGCCAGCAATGTTGATTGGGTTGGGTCTGCCTTTGCCACGAGTGATTGTGTCGCATGGATTTGTTTTGGCAAATGGACAGAAGATGTCGAAATCGATTGGTAATGTAGTAGATCCAGTTGAGGTTTTGGATCGCTATGGAGTAGACGCTTTTAGGTATTATTTCTTGCGTCATGTTGATACTTTTGCTGATTCTGATTTTACATGGGATAAATTTATTAGTGCATATAATAATGAGCTAGCTAATGATTATGGAAATTTGGTTCAGCGTTTGGCTACTTTGGCGATAAAGAATCAGATCGAGCCTGAAGAGAAACCACACAAACTAGATGATTGTTATAGGGGATTGATGTCAGAGTTTAAATATTCAGAAGCTTTTGAATATGTATGGGGAAAGATTCAGGCATTGAACAAGAGAATTGATGATGAAAAACCTTGGATGTTGGCAAAGAGTGGTGAGACGTTGAAGTTAAAAGAATGTTTAAATAGCTTGATTTCCGATTTATTAGATTGCAATTATTTATTAGGGCCGTTTTTACCAAACGCAACTAGTCGAGTAGATAAGATTTTTGACAAAACAATTATTTTACCAGACCGGCCACTGTTTCCTAAAGATAAGTAAAAAAATCACCCTTCAAAAGGGTGATTTTTTAGTACTTATATTCTTATTCTTCGCATGCGATTTTGTTGGTAAAATCAGCTAGATAGAAGCCAATTACGCCGCCAATCATCGGTAATAATGCATAGGCTGAAAGTGCTTGGCAGATGCCTCCTAAGATTTCACCGAAGTTTTCGCCAGCGGTAGGGAAGATTTTCATCATCAAGGCTACGGCTGGGTTGAATATGAAGTTATTGTTTGCGCCAAGGAAAGCGGCCGAAATGACATATCCTACAACTACGGCTAGACAAATACCACCTGCTACGGTTGCCGCGAAGGTAAATACGCTGCGCTTATAGGCTAATGCACGTGCAAAGAAGAATGCGATGATTGCTGCACCAAGCAATTCAAGCAGTGCGATTGTCCAGAAACCACCTTCGGCAATTTCGGTCATTGCAGGTATATCATAGGCGGATTCGCCACCCGCAAGATGGAACCCGTTGAAGATTAGCCAGCCAATCCACGCGCCGACGACTTCTGCAATAACATACATCACGCCGCGGATGACTGAAATTCTGCGGCTAGCCATCATACCTACGGCGATTAATGGATTCAGGCAGGCGCCAGAAAAGGCGTAAACCGCAATCAAGAGAGCAATTATTGCAAAAATGTAGGTTGCAATATTTGCTATACCCATTAGTGAAATTGATAAAAGCAATAGTGCAAGTAGCATAGTGCCCAGAACTTCACCTAGTAAAGAACCATAGAATTTGCGTGTTTTGAAAATAGTAAGAATGCTTTCTTTTTCTTCGTATTTTGGCGCGAAGAAATCCTTCCAGCAGCTCTTCTTGGTGGTTGATTTTTTTTCTGATAAGTTGGTTTTTTTGGCCTCGAGATCTGTCTTTTTCGCAGTTTTCGTGGCGGATTTGGGTTTGGTCGAAGAAGCATTTGTCTTCTTCGGTGTCTTTGACTTTTTAGTCGCCATTATTGACCTCCTTAAATAATATTTGCTTTATTATATCACATAATTTATATGTTATAATGAAAAAGTTATATTAATTTTATTTAGGGAAAAATATGGGCGTAATAGTAAATAAAGAGAATAATAAAAATGATGAATTGTCGCGACGGATTGATGCTGATTTGCGGGAGAAACTCAGTGGAAACTCGGAGGTTGTTGGCGATGATCCTGATCTAGCGGAAGATGTAGAGTATTTAAAAGATTTGAAAAAAACTGGCAGATTTGCTTGGGTATGGGCGGTATTAATAGTGCTAGCTACAATTTCTTTGATTTTTATTTTTCGTTTTTAAAAAAGTATAAGTGTTATAATATGAAGTAACATTATGGTAGAAAAGTATGACCCTATAAAAAAAGCTGAAAAAGATAGCATAACTCCGGATTTTTTGAATAGAAAGTCGAGTGGCAAGGATAAACGTGAAAATGCTGCGAGTGCTTTGGCGGGAGCTGAAAATGCGGCAGAAAAGTCTTCCGCATTTGGTGGCAAGCCATCTAACAAGAAAGCTTCTGGTGGGTTGTATATTGGTGGTGGGTTGTCTGGACGATTTGGCAAAAAATCGAAAGGCAAATTGCAGGTTAAGAAAGGGCCGGCTCTGGCGGTTGTGGCTGTAGTCGTGATTGTGATGTTTGTGATCGTTCCGAGTATTCCTTTTGTTGCTATAGGTACCATTGATTACAATTTACAGAAGAGCTTGGGTTTTTCGGGTACTATAGGAATTGTGGAAAAAGCTGCATCTTATGTAGTTTCCGAAATGATGTCGAAGGGTAATTTTCCAAGTAAATTAGCGACAGACTTTGCTGATTCTGGTATTGTAGTTGGGCAAGTAACGGAATCTGGTGATTTTGTGCGTACAAATCAATATGTGGCGAATATAGATGATACTTTTGAAGTGGCTGCTACGGGCTTTGACTTTCATAGATATGGTAGTGAGGGGGAACTGGCAGTGCTTTACAATGGGCGAGTGATTGCCGCGAATGAGTTTGCTGAGGTTTTGGAGTCAGATTCAGAAATGTATTTAGATTATACTGAGGCCTTGAAAGCTGGTACGAAACTTATGTACGAAGATAAAGATGTTCAACATCTTTATGACGATGTGATTGAGGCTAATCGGGCCAGTTTTTACGATTGGACTAATAGCGGGGACAACGAAGAAGATGAAAAGAATTATTATGAAATAATTGATAAAATATTGGAGGATGACGTTTCGGCAACTATTGCTGGTTGTGATGATAATAGCGATGATGGTTGCAATGTGGTTGATTTTGATTCTGATCACACTGATAGTATTCTGGATGATGTAAAAAGTGCGACTAATGACACGAAGAAATCAGCGCAGCTTCTAAATATGGCCATTTCTTCTACTGAGCCCAAAAAAGCTGCAAAGGCATTTCTGGCGATTGAGGAGCCAATCCAACGAGCCAGGATAAATGGAGACGGCCCAATTAATCCAGTAATGAATTCCTTGAATAGAAAAGTCGAGATAAGCTATACAGATGTAAATACTAATGAAGAAGTAACCGAAAACAAATCTATTCTTGAAACTACTAATTTTGTAGCGGCTATTTCTGAGGGGCATTATTCCACGGAGGAGGCGAATAACTTTTCGCGAGACAGGGTTTTAGTTGCTACCGATACGCAATCTTACGATGGAATGGGAGACGTAATCAGTGATTCGACATTAGATGATAAGGCTAAGTCTTCGCCGAGTTCCGTTTTGAAAAAAGGTGGTGATGGCGCGAATGGAGATGTTGTTGATTTAGCTAAAAACAGCATAGGTAACGCGACGATGAAGCTTGATAACGAGAGGTTTACGAGCATAGTCGGGGCTAATATGGCCATAGCTGGTGGTTCTTATTTGTCAAATGCGATAAGTTCGGCTGCTCTAGGCGCAATGCCGTCTGACGCCGAATATGTTGCCAGATATCAGCAAGAGGTGGACGAGGTGTTGGCGCGAAAGGCAAATGCGGAACGCGCTACGCTTAGTCCGTTTGATATTTCTTCTCCTAATACTTTTTTAGGAAATATTGCAAACAAGGTTGCTAGTGCATATTTGAATCATTCATCTAGGAACGATTCTGGGTTTATTTCTGTTGTCGGTACCATGGCAGATTTGACCAATAATTCTGCAGGAAACTTGCTTGGTAGTGCAACTGCGGATGGCAGCGATGGGCAGTTTACTACGATTGCGGGTGATTGCTCAACCGTGAAGCAAGCGGCCAATGTTGAAGGAGACTTATATTGTAATTCCCATAATACAATCACTACTAAGTATATTGATTATACTTGGGAACAGTGGAAGGATGCTCTTGGTGATAATATAACCAATGACGGGAGGCCGGAATCTGATACGGATTTTGCTGAATATGTGACTTATGGTACTGATCGTGAGGCTACGGTGGGGGTAAAAAGCGCGACAGTGTGTGAGGCTAAAAAAGAGAAAGATGGTGATGGTACAATAATTGAGCAATTTGTGGGATTGGTTAAGGTCTTACTTGGAGCGTATAAGGCGTGTGTCAATGTTGATGATGATATAGCGACTGGTGCAGCATATACTCTGAGTGAAAGCAACGGTAATGTAGCCGATATCGAATTGTATTCTGGTTATGTGCTTTATGATAAGGTGTATGCACTAGTAAATGATTCTCAGAGCAAAGTATCTTTGTTTAGGGAGGAGTATTACAAAGAAAACCCTAAAGATGAATCTCCGGCGGGCAAGATTGCGCGGATGTCTGGCATGACGAAGGCGGAGGCCGAGGTAGCTTTAGGATACGCTTCATACTTGGCACGGATTAGAAATTACGATCCTTCGCAGAGATTTGCATTTGGTGGGTCAACTTTGAAAATAGAACAACCTGAATTGTTAGTAGATGATACAAATATAAAGGAGACCCTGTACTGTTATTGGCAGGGTAAAACAGAGTATTCGGATTTAAGAAATCGTAGCCAAATAGCCTAATATTCATATTATATCACACTTTGATAAAATTGTCAATTGGGGGTATAATGGGCTGATATGGAACAGTTAGATAAAATCGGTAGGTTAAAGCAAAAACTAAAAGAATTAAATGCCGAATATTCAAATATTGGGAAGTTAAAAGCTGAGAAGCGAGCTGAGTTTGGTCGTCAACTAAATTTGGCTAAGCAGAAGATTCTACAGGAAATCGCTAAAGCAGAGCAAGAATTAATTGACAAAGATACGGAGCCACTTGATATTACTGCTTGGTCTGGCGTAAATGAATCTCTTCCTGAATTTTATCCAGCTACTTCAGGGTCTAAACATCCTTTGATGGCTGAGCTGGATCGGGTGACTAACATTTATCAGATGATGGGTTTTGATGTGGTTGAATCGCGTCAATTAGACGATGAATTTCATATGTTTGATAGTTTGAATTTCGTGAAGGAGCATCCGGCGCGTGATGGTTATGATACGTTCCGGACAGAGGAGGGACTAATTCCTCCTGCGCACACTTCTACGATGCAACATCGTGTTTTGAGGAGCTACAAACATAATTTGGACGAGGGAAAGGCAATTGCCGTAGTAGTGCCGGGCCGTGTGTTTAGAAATGAAGATGTAGATGCGACGCACGAACATACTTTTTATCAATGTGAAGGTGTATATGTATCTAAGGATTGCACTATGGGCGATATGCTTGGTATCTTGAGAGAGTTTTTCGAAAAATATTATGAGCAGAGATTAAATATTCGGACTCAGCCAGGATACTTCCCATTCACTGAACCGTCGCTAGAGTTTATGATTGAAAAGCCGAAGTCTCTTGGCGGAAAGAAGGGTGATTTTCTTGAAATGCTTGGTTGCGGAATGATTCATCCTAATGTACTAAAAATGGCTGGAATTGATCCTAATGAATATCATGGCTTTGCTTGGGGTGGTGGGATTGATCGATTAGTGATGTTACGCTACGGCTTAAATGACGTGCGTTATTTTGAATCTGGGAACTTAAATTTTTTGAGGGAGTTTTAATATGAAGATTTCATTAAATTGGTTAAGAAAATACGTCGATATAAAAGTTCCGAATGATGAGTTAATCAAATTGATTGGCGCACGATTAGTCGAGGTAGAGGGTGTAATCGATGAAACTCATAAGTATGACAAGATTTATGTAGTAAAAGTAACGAAAGCTGAGAAAATACCAGATACGCACTTAACTCTTTGTCAAATTGATGTGGGTGAAGATTCTTTGGTGCAAGTAGTGTGTGGTGCTCCCAATGTGCGTGAGGGGATGATGGCGGTGTGGATAGCGCCAGGTGCAATCGTGCCTGCGTCAGCGAAAGAAGATGCGCCATTTGTGATTGGCAAACGAAAAATGCTTGGAAAATATGAGTCTAACGGCATGCTAGCTGGAGCTGATGAGCTTGATTTCGGTGATGATCATAGTGGAATTGTGGAGATGGATCCAGAATTAGCGAAGCCTGGCGCATTGCTGTCAGAAGTTTTTGATTTGGAAGATTTAATATTAGAAATTGAGAATAAATCCTTGACGCACCGTCCAGATTGTTTTGGTATTATTGGGTTTGCGCGCGAGGTTGCAGGTATTCTAGGACAGAAATTTAACGATCCAGGATTTCTGTTTGAAGAAAAAGTTTTTCCTAAGGGATTTTTGCAACGCGTAAATGATGGGTTAAGAAGCAAAGATTCTGATCTAAGTATACAAATATTACGGCCAGAGAATTGCTCGAGATATTCGGCGGCGATACTGAAGGTGACTGATGCTACCGAAAAAGAAAAATATCTTTCCGAAATGCAAATTCTACTTGCGAAGTCTGGCATGAATAGTATTTCTAGGATTGTGGATATCACGAATTATGTGATGCTTTTGACTGGTCAGCCGTTGCATGCTTTTGATTATGATAAGTTTATCGAGGTTGGCAATTCTAAGAAACCAGAAGTAGTGGTTAGATTAGCCAAAAAGAATGAGAAGCTGGTTTTGCTTGATGATGCAGAAGTTGAACTAAATGAAAATGATATCATTATTGCTAGTGGACATACTCCGGTAGCTTTGGCGGGGGCAATGGGCGGAAAGAATACTATGGTCGATGACGACACGAAGAATATTTTGCTAGAGTCTGCTTCGTTTAGTTTGTATAATTTACGTAAAACTCAAATGGCGCATGGAATTTTCTCTGAAGCTATCACGAGATTTACTAAAGGTGTGCCGTGCGGAGGTACATTTAATGTGTTGGCGGAAACAGTGAGGGAGATTGGAGGCAAGACGGTTTCTGTAGTAGATTGTTATCCAAATCCAAAATCGCAACCAACTGTAGAAATATCCGTGCAAGAAATAAATGATTTACTAGGCACGAAATATGATGAAAAGCTAATAATTAGTACACTGGAAAATGTTGGGTTTGAAATTGAAGCACGTAAAGCTAAATTGAAGGTTACTCCGAAGTATTGGCGCACGGATATTCATATAAAAGAAGACATCATTGAAGAAGTCGGTAGACTACTAGGATATGACAATATTGAACCAACTTTGCCGCTGCACGGCACATCAAACACGAATCCAATGTTTGAGCTAAAGTATGAAATTCGGGATATTATGGAAAAATTGGGCGCGAATGAATTGCTAACTTATAGTTTTGTTTCTGGGAATTTACTAGAGAAAGCTGATCAAGATCCGCGCAATTCATATAAAATTGTCAATTCGATTTCTCCCGAACTGCAATATGTAAGGCAGAGTTTAGTGCCGAGTTTGCTAGATAAAACGTATATAAATGAGAAGTTGCCAGTAGACTGGTTCGCTATTTATGAGATGAATAAGATTTATCAAAAAGAGTGGGGGCTGGATGATGAGAATGTACCAGTAGAGAAGATGTCATTAGGATTCATCGTGGCGGAGCGCAAACAGCGAGAAACCGCATATTACAAAGCTAAAAAGTATGTGGCTGAATTGCTGTCAGAGCTTAATATTGCACCTGAGTATTTGCCACTCAAAAGTAATGCAGCCAGCTCCAAGCCTTTTGATGAAAAACGGTCGGCCGAAATTAGATTGGATGGTGAATTAATTGGCGTAGTAGGTGAATTTAAGAATTCTGTGCGTAGTAAGTTTAAGCTGGCGCAATACCTAGCCGGTTTTGAATTAGACCTAGACATTATATTAGGAAAAGCAAACTATAAGAAGAAAATCGAAATGGCTAGACGTAAGTCAGAAGATTTGACGGTCACTACTAACGACACTTATGGTGAGACTCTGAAAAAGGTACAAGCAGAACATCCTGATGCGAAGATATATCCTGGGACGATTTACCAAGGCGTACATCAGAAAACCAAAAATATCACATTTCATCTTGAGTATGCAGAATAGATTATTTTGCGGTTGCATCTAACTATGCTTATGTTATAATAGTTATATGATATTACTTGATTCGGTTACAAAGAAGTATCCCGGAGATAGTGAGCTTGCACTAGACTCGGTATCTTTGCATATCGAACCGAATGAGTTCGTATTCTTGGTGGGTAAATCTGGTGCTGGTAAATCTACTTTGATGAAAATGATAACCAAAGAAGAGGTTCCGGATTCTGGCAAGATTATTATTGGTGGAATTGATCTTGATTATGTGAAGAAGCGTCATATTCCTGGCTATCGTCGTCGACTAGGGGTGGTATTTCAAGATTTTAAGTTGCTGCCTAGGAGGACGGTTTATGAGAATGTTGCTTTTGCGCTTGAAATTGCCGGGATGAGTAACAAGGAAATTAGGCGAACCGTACCAAAAGTGCTTGAATTGGTGGATTTATTAGATCAGGCAAATAAGTTTCCAGATCAATTGTCTGGTGGGCAGGCGCAGCGTGTGTCTATTGCGCGTTCTGTGGCAAGGCAACCAAAGATTTTAATTGCGGATGAGCCTACAGCCAATTTGGACAAGCTTACCACTAATGAAATCATTGATTTGTTGAAGAGAATTAATGATTTTGGAACTACTATCCTTGTGACTACACATAATGAGAATATCGTGAATAATCTTCAAAAGCGTGTGGTGACGTTGAAAGATGGTAAGATTGTAAGCGATCAGAAGAATAACGGTATTTATAATTTGGGGAATGCTCCAGTGCCGAAGCAACCCGCGCGAAAGGTGCAGACTCCTGGGCATGCGTTAAGACCGAGAAGAAAAATAATATAAGGGTGACGAGATGGCGAACGAAGATAAGGCAGTAAAAACGAAGAAAATAAAGAATGTGTCGAAGAAGAGCTTGCGTACGATGCAAAAGAATAAGAATCGACATATTTTGCGCGAGAGAGCGCGTATTGTGAAGTATGGCACTAAGGGCTTTGGTCGTAACATTTGGCTTTCGACGGCTGCTACTGTAGTTATGGCAATTACTTTGATTATTCTTTTTGTGACGATAGTTGCAAGTGTGATTTTAACAAATACCGCTGAAATGATGAAAGATAAAATAGACATCACGATTTATTTTAAGCCTAATACGTCGGCTGAAAATTTGGAGAAACTGACGGAGGAGATAAAGAAAGATCCAAATATTAAAAGCGTTGAAACGTCTACTTCGGAGGAAGAATACAAGAAGTTTTTGGAGGAGAATGCGGATAGCGATGAAGTCTTGGATATTTTAGATGAAGAAATGACGAAGTTGATGATTGGCAAGATGCAATCGACGATGAGGATTAAGGTATATAACGTAGACGATTTGACGAGCGTGAAGAGTATCGTCGAGGATGGCGAGTTATTTCAAACTTATACTGATAAGGAAAAGGCTCCGACTTACGATGTGAATCGTGCTGAAATTGCCACGATTACGTCTTGGGCTAGAATTGCGCGTACTAGTGGCATTATTCTGGCTGCAGTTTTCTTGGTAATATCCATTTTGATTATCTTCAGTACGATTAGAATGGCGATCTTTTCTCGTAGGGAAGAAATCTATATGATGAAACTGGTGGGGGCTGATAAGAGTTTTATTCGTGGACCTTTCCTAGTGGAAGCAGAGATTTGTGGAGTGATTGCTGGAATAGTGTCAGCTACGGCCTCCTATTTTGGTTTCAAATTTCTTGCACCTAAGCTAGCTGGATACGGCATCGATGTTAGCTCGATTAGTGATATTCTAGAGTCCAATAAGCTGATAATCGTGTTTTTGATTTTCATAGTAGCTGGGGCTTTGATTGGTAGGATTTCGGCGAGATTAGCTGTATCTAAATACTTGCACAAGACATAAAACTTATGCTATAATGAAAATATGAAATATCAAAACAAAAAGAAGTTTTTGATCTTGGGGGTAGTTTTTACATTAGTGGCTACTCCGGCCGTTAACATGATTTTGAATTCTCAGCGGGTAGATGGGATTTCTAAGGCTTGCCAAAATTCTGCTGCTTGTCGTGAGGCTGTCGAAAAGGAAAAAGAGGCAACAAACAATGCGGCTTCGGCAGCGAAGACTGCGAATGCTTATCAAGTAAAGGTGGGTGAGCTTGCGGTAGAAATTGCCAAAAAAGAAGCTGAAATTGCCGAAACAGAAGCTGAAGTTAAAGTTTTAAAAGATCAGATTGCTGAAACAGAGAAAAAGTTAGATGAAGAGCAGGAAGCTTTGGCGGAGCTTTTGGTTAACATGCATTTTGAGTCCGATGCTGAACCAATTAAGATTTTAGCTGGAGCCAGTTCTATTTCTGATTTGGCTGAAAAAGCGGCTCGCGAAGAGGTGGTAAAGGAGCAAATTAGTGTTTCAGCACTAGCGGTGCGTAATACCAAAGAAGAATTGGAGGCAGATAAGGCGGAGGTTGAAAAGTTGCTTGAAGAGCAGCAACTAGCCAGGGAATCTCTAGTAGAAAAGAAGGGTGAGCAGCAGGCACTAGTGGAAAAGTACGAAAATGACGCCGAAGCGTATGCTGAAGTAGCAAAAGCTGCGCAGATTGCTCAACGTGAAGCTGAGAAGGCTGAGCAGGAAGCTCATCCAGAGTTATATCGCGGTAGTGCGTATACTGGCGCCAATACTTATCCTTGGCAGGCCGATTGTCCTGGTCGTCAGGATGAATACATTACTTATTGGGAAGGTGGCGATGGTTGGTATAAGATTGGTGGCTATGTTTGTGAATGTGTGAGCTATGCAGGATGGAAAGCATATGAATATTTTGGCGTAGCAGTTGGCTGGGGAAATGCTTACTCTTGGGATGACGGAGCGAGAGCTGCTGGTTATTTGGTAGATAAAAATCCAGCGGCGAATACGATTGGACAGGTAGACGGATATCCTTATGGGCATGTTTTCTGGGTGGAAAGTGTGAATTCGGACGGTTCCATTAACGTTACGGAGTATAACAATGCATATGCTACATATCTCTATACTGGTAGTATGCATTATGGTGATTTTGGATCGCGTACGATTTCGGCTGGTGAAGTATGGCAGTACAATTTTATTCATTTTGAATAAAAGCATGTGCTATAATGAAAGATATGGTTTATAAAAAAGAATGGAAAGAGAAAAAGACTAGCCTCGGTAATGCTATTATTATTGGTGCGGTTTTTGCAGTTTTAGGAATTATTGTAGGGGCAAATTGGAATAATTGGGTACATACTTTTGCGCCCTATTTGGGGTTAAGTGGCGTAGTAGAGTCAAGCGCTGATTGGTCTGAACTAAATGAAGTTTATGATAAATTAGTGAATACCTATAATGGTGAAATGGTGAAGAGCGAAATGATTGAAGGCGCCAAGAAAGGTTTAACTGAGGCTCTTGGAGATGTATATACAGTATATATGGACAAGGAAGAGACTTCAGATTTTTATGATGATTTGCATGGTAATGTGGGTAGTGGCGTTGGCATTGAAATGGGGCTAAGGGATGGCTATGTCAGGGTACTTCGGACCCTTCCGGATAATCCTGCGAGGAAAGCGGGAATCTTGGCTGGAGATATTATTTATAAGGTTGATGGGGAAGTAGTTTACGATCTTTCAACGGATGAAATATCGAAAAAGGTACGTGGTGAGGACGGAACAGAAGTTACGATTTCGGTAGTGAGAGATGGCGAGGAGAAGACCTTTACGATGAAGCGTGAGGCCATTAATAATGTATCGGCTTATGTTGACTATGATGGCAAGACTGCCATCGTGACGGTGACCAGATTTGATAATGACACTGGTACTATGGTTCAGAAGTTTGCCAAAGAGTTTGCGGATAAGGGGATAGAAAAGGTGATTTTGGATCTTCGTGGTAATGGTGGTGGATATGTTTCGGCAGCACAGGATTTGCTTAGCCTCTGGATTGATAATAATGACATCTTGATTCAGAAATCAAAACATTTTGGCAATAGCACCACTAAGACTAGCTCTGGTAAGGCAATATTAAAAGATATGGAGACTATAGTACTCGTAAACGGTTCTTCGGCTTCGGCTTCGGAGATTGTAGCTGGTGCGCTTCAGGATTATGGAAAGGCTAAGATTGTAGGTGAGAAGACTTATGGAAAGGGTGTGGTACAGCAGCTATTTGACCTTTCGGGAGGTACTGTGCTTAAGGTGACAACGGCGGAGTGGTTCACGCCAAATGAGCGCTCAATCAATGGTGAAGGAATTAAGCCAGATATCGAAGTCGAACGTACATACGAAGATATAAATTCCATGCGTGACCCGCAAATGGATAAAGCAAAGAGTTTATAGCAACGCGAATAGTCTTTCTCGGACACACGTCGCTTCGCTCCAGTGTCTCAAAGGTCTTTTGAGACTGCTCGGCCGAGCTTATGGCCCTCGAAAGACCATTTGTGTTATAATAAAAAATATGCGTATTACCATTGCGACAGCCGTTTATTACCCTCAAATAAATGGGGTGGCGGTATTTTCGCACAATTTAGCGTTGGGTCTTGTAGAGCGGGGACATGAAGTACTAGTGCTTTGTCCGAGTCAGACTGGTAAAAATTATACTCGTGTTGAGGATGGGGTTAAGGTGAATTATTTAAGATCGGTAGATGTAAGGGTATATCCAGATCAGATTAATGAGGTGCCGCCTAAGAAAAAAGTCATGGGTGTAGAGTTGCCGCACTTGTTTTATAAAAAAGGGTTGAAAGTCTCAGCATTTCCAGCGTCTGAAATAAAAAGGGCGCTTGACAAATTTCGCCCTGATGTGGTGCATGTGCAAGTTTCGGATCCGATTGGATTATCCGTGGTGTCATATGCTAGAAAAAATCATATTCCAGTAGTTACAACTGAGCATAATCAACCGGAGGTGATTACTGAGCCTCTTAAAGTTCCAGATGTAATTAAAAAACCTGTCAATGTGCTTCTTTCGTCATATTTTCGTAACCGACAAAGTAAAAGTGATTTTGTGACTATGCCAACTGAACAGGCTATTCGTAATCTATTAAAAAAGCATGAACTAAATATTCCGGTAGCGGCTGTATCTAATGGAGTAGACTTAACGAATTTTAAACCTGGTAAGGTCAAAAAAGAAGTTTATGAAAAATACGGTATTACGTATGGGGTGCCGATTGTGTTATATGTGGGGCGCGTAGATCCGGAAAAACAAGTTGGGACAGTGATTTCGGCATTTAAGGAAGCGCGTAGTCTTGTTCCGAAAGCAGAGATGGTGATTGTAGGCGATGGGGTAGATAAGTCGAGATTGGAGAAGAAAGTAAAAGAATTAGGTTTAGATGGTAGTGTGAAGTTTTTGGGGCGGGTATTACCACCAGATTTGTATGAGCTATATAAAGTGGGGACGGTGTTTGCGACGGCAAGCGAGATTGAAACTCAAGGTATTGTATTAATTGAGGCGGCGGCGACAGGATTACCTTTGATTGCAGTAGACAGGGGTGCGGTTGGTGAGGTTTGTATTGCTGACGAAAATGGATTTCTCTGTGAGCCGGGTAATGTCGATGACATAGCAAAGGCGCTAGTAAAGGTACTATCAGATAAGGATTTACAGGAGAAATTCTCTCAGAATTCTATAAAGATAGCGGCAGAGCATGATTTTGAAAGGACTTTGGATAAGTTTATAAATATTTATCAACACTTGATTCGTGATTAGATAAACGATGGTTAATATGGTATAATATGGTTCATGGATAGATATGAACCACTGAAAATCGAAGAAAAATGGCAAAAAAAATGGGAGAAGGAAAAACCTTTTCGTGCGGTTGAGAAAAAAGGTGTGCCGAAAATGTTTGTGGCTGAGATGTTTCCTTATCCTTCGGGAGCGGGACTTCATGTGGGGCACGTACGGAATTTTACAATCGTAGATGTGTTGACGCGCTTTTATGAGCAACAGCGCCTCAATGTAATGCGACCTTTCGGATATGATACGTTTGGCTTGCCTGCTGAAAATTATGCAATCAAGACTGGGATGGCCCCACAGGAGATTACTAAGATAAATATCGATAATTTCCGCAAGCAGGCGAAGCGCCTTGGTTATGCAATAGATTGGGATCGCGAGATTAATACTTCCGATCCGGAGTATTACAAATGGACGCAGTGGTGCTTTTTGCAGTTATATAAGAAGGGTCTAGCTTACCAGAAAGAATCCTATCAGTGGTGGTGTCCAGAAGACGAGACAGTGCTTGCTAATGAACAGGTAGAAAACGGCAAATGCTGGCGTTGCGGCCATGAAGTTGAAAAGAAAAAAATGAAGCAGTGGTTCTTCAAGATTACCGAGTACGCGGATGAATTACTTGATGAGATCGATGCGCTGGATTGGCCAGACAAAATTAAAACGATGCAAAAGAATTGGATCGGTCGCTCGACTGGTGCGGAGATTGATTTTGAGGTTGTGGCGGAAGGCGAAGGGCCTTTTTCGGACACGCTCAAGGGCGCTCGCCCAAGCTTACGGTCCTCAAAAGGCCTTCACCCTTCCGCCCAAAACATCAAAGTCTTTACTACGCGACCTGATACGATTTATGGTGCGACGTTTTTGGTGGTGGCGCCAGAGTATCCGGGGTTAGATTATATTGTTTCGGACGATGCGCGTGATGAGGTGATGGCTTATAAACGGTCGGCATTATTAAAGTCTGAGGTCGAACGCCAAGAAAATAAAGAAAAAACCGGTGTATTTACCGGGGCTTATGCCATTAACCCAGCCACAAAGGAAAAGATTCCAATTTGGGTGGCAGATTATGTGCTGGCTGGTTATGGTACGGGTGCAATTATGGCAGTACCCGCCATGGACGAGCGCGACCGTGAATTTGCTGAGGCGCATGATTTGCCAATCGTAGAAACCGAGCTTTGCGACTTTGGTCAATTTGGTACTCCTAAAACGACTTACAAAATGCGTGACTGGCTAATTAGTCGTCAGAGATATTGGGGTTGTCCGATTCCGATTGCTTACGATAAGGATGGTAATGCACATCCAATACCTGAAGATCAATTGCCGGTAGTGATTCCCGAGGTGGAGGATTATAAGCCCGATCATACTGGTAAGTCGGCGCTTGCAAAGGCTAAAGACTGGCTAAAGGTTGAGATTCCAGTCAAAGACCCCAAAACTGGTGAAACGCATATGGAAGAAATGACTCGGGAAACCGACACACTAGATGGCTATGCCTGTTCTTCTTGGTATTTATGGCGCTATGTTTCGCCGCATGACGCTAAGCACGCTTGGAATCCAGAGGCTATAAAGTATTGGGCACCAACAGATATATATGTGGGTGCCGACCATGCTGTGGCACACTTACTTTACATTAGATTTTGGTGTAAGTTTTTTGCCGACCAAGGATATTTGCCGTTTAGGGAACCAATTAAGAAATTGATTTATCATGGCTACATCAATGCACCAGACGGTAAAAAGATGAGTAAGTCAAAGGGTAACGTGATCGATCCATTAGACGTGATTGATGAGGGTTATGGCGCGGATACTTTACGCACCTATGAAATGTTTATCGGGCCAGTAGAATTAGATGCAGCATGGGATCCGCGCAGTGTGGGAGGCGTTTATAGGTTCTTGAACCGTTGTTGGAGTTTGTGCTTTGGTAAGGACGGCAGTGTTGCTTCAATCAAGAGCATTCGCGACAACGGGAGCGAACTAGCGAGTGAGCCCCGTAACGACGGGCGCGAACGAAGCGGCTCGAGAGGGGCGCAAAATGCCGTCGTTCGAAACAAAGCAATCAAGAAGGTAACAGAAGATATCTACAAATGTAACTTCAACACTGCGGTGGCTGCGTTGATGGAATATGTGAACGAGCTGTATAAAGTCGGTGCGGATGAAGCGGACTTAGTAGTGTTAGCGAAACTATTAAAGCCATTTGCTCCACATCTGGCAAGTGAGATGCTTGAAAAGTTGGATGTCGACGATGAGTGGCCAAAGTGGGACGATAAATACCTAGTTAGTGATACGGCAGAGGTAGTAGTGCAAGTAAATGGTAAATTAAGAGGAAAACTGACGGTCGATGCAGGAGATCTTAATGAAGAAGAGAAGATTATCGAGATGGCACTAAATGATAAGAAGATAAAGAAATACGTCGAAAGTGGCGTAAAAAAGACAATCTATGTAAAGCGTGCGAAGCTCTTAAACATTGTAATATGAAGCTAATTCTAGTTTTAGATAATATTCGTTCTACTTATAACGTGGGAGCAATTTTACGCACCGCGGAAGGTTTTGGGGCGGAAAAAGTAGTTTTATCTGGCTACACACCGAGAGTACATGACGAAGCTTTATTGCCACATTTAAGGTCAAAGCTTGACCGGGCGATTCATAAAACCGCTTTGGGAGCAGAAGATATGTTAGACATTTATTCGTCCCATGACATAATTAACGATTTGAAAGATTTAAAGGAACAGGGGTGGCAAATTGTAGGGTTAGAGAATAATATCAAGAAAGGTAATTTAATACGATTAGATGATTCTGGGTTGAAAGAAAAACTGTCAGAGAAAGTAGTTTTAATATTGGGCGAAGAAGTCCAGGGTATAGATTATTCACTGCATGATATGATAGATTTATTTATTGAAATCCCAATGCATGGCAAGAAAGAGTCATTTAATGTATCCGTGGCGACTGGAATCGCTATGTATGGTATAATGAGTTTATGATAAAGATATATACAACACCAACTTGTGCGTATTGTCATGCCTTAATGGATTGGCTTGATCAGCTGGGCGTGGAATATGCGGAAATGGATGCCACGAAGGAGCCAGACATTACAGCAGTGCCGGTAACTGAAATTAATGGCCAAAGAATTGTAGGGTTTGATCGTCCAGCTATCAAGAAGGCTTTAAAAAATTTAGAGAAATAACTACAAAAAGTATTTACAGCTAGTAATAATTCATATATAATGAGCTTATGCTAAGGTCATACAGTAAAACTAACTTTTCACATATATATGTATTAGTAATTTTAATCAGCCTTGTTTATCTTTCTGGAGTTATACTTAGCTCTAGTATTGCTTCTGCTGACGATTCCATAGTAGACCAAGTGACCATCAATGTACCAGTCTCCTGTACTATGACCGGCACTGGTATGAACTCTCATACTGCAGAAATTACTAATGGTACATATACTGCAAATATAGGTACTACCACACTTAAAGCTTATTGTAATGATAGTAATGGTTTTTCTATTTATACTATAGGATACACTAATGATACATATGGTACTACTACACTAATAGGACAAAGTACTAGTAATACTATAGTTACAGGAACAGCTACATCTGCAGGTAATCCTGACACATCTAACTGGGCTATGAAACTAACAGCAGTATCATCTCCAACACCTACATATCCTATTACACTAGACAATGGTTATGGAAGCTATAGTATAGTACCATCTACTTATACTAAAGTAGCACATAGAGATTCTGGTACTGATATAGGAACCAATGCAGAAGGCTCAACTCTTACTACTACATATGCAGCTTATATATCCAGAACCCAACCTGCTGATACATATGAAGGTAAAGTTAAATACACACTTGTACATCCAGCGAGTGAAGAACCATTACAACCACAGTCTACCCCTTCAGGATATATAGCTTATTATCCGAATGCCTCAACCGCACTTGGTTCGATGAGTGACGCCAATGGTGGACCAGTACAGCAATTGACGAACGATCAAACTTCTGCTACTTTGTTGGCGACTAATTTCAGTAGGGAAGGTTATGGCTTTGCTGGTTGGTCTGATGCATACGACTGGGCTACTAATGCCGATGCTCATTTTTATGGTCCAAATGAAGACATTTCCTTTGCTGCGGGACAATATTATTCACCAAACGAAGGTCTAAGTCTATATGCCGTTTGGATACCATCTGCTGGTTCATTTCAAGATTCTGCCAAAGTTGCAGAGCTTTGTGGTACTGGACAAGAAAGTCTTACACAGGCTCCAGCTTCTGGCGTCGTAACACTAGATAGTGTCACCGCATTAACCGATCAGCGAGATAACCAGGTTTATGCTATTGCTAAACTTGCTGATGGCAATTGTTGGATGATAGAAAACTTGAGACTAGAACATGAAGCTACAGTCGGGAATAATATTAATAACCCTTCTGTTACTAATGAGTCTCTGGCGCAAGGTTATGGTAAATATTCTGGCACTGGCACTAATTATGGTAATTTTGTGGGTTTGGCCGAAGCCGAAAATGAACGATTTGATAATTCTTCCACGGGAAATAGCTTATATAGCACCGATGGTAGCAATAACACTGAAAACATAGGGACTAGCAATTCGCCTGGTTACCGCATGCCGCGATATAATCATATCAATACCGATTCCAACCCGTCTACTGGTACAAGGGCTCAAAGCTTAACCGTTAGTACGTCGTATGCCACTCTTGCTAATGCCAGTATTTATGGCTATGGAAACTATTATAATAGGGCTGCTACTATAGCCGACACAGCCTATGACGGTGGTGGTATTGTTACCTCAACTTCCATCTGCCCGAAGGGCTGGCGGCTCGCTTCTGGGGGTAACGTGTCGTCTGCCGTCAATGTGCCGGGTGATCCAACTACGTGGCGCGATTATTATATCTTGGGCTATGCGGTTATGGGAAATGTAACGAACGCTTATCAACCTACCTATGAATATGCGTATTATGATAACAATATTACCAATGCAAATGGTGACACGGCAACGAAAGCCTTTAGAAAGTTTCCATATAATTATGTTTATTCTGGTTGGTTCAATATGTCTTCTGTTTATTTAAGAGGAAGATATGGTTACTATCAATCGAGCTACACTTACAATAACCTCACTTTTTATGGGCCGCAGTTAGCTTCATCATCCTTTTTCCCTGGCACTTATGGTCACAGTAAACTAACAGGATTTTCTATTAGATGTCTTGCATCTATGTAAATCATTGACTTTATAATGAAATAGTATATATGCACGATGGATTTAATGCTTGTTTGGGCGGTAAAAAAACTTCGCATTATTCGGGTAGAGAATTCGGATGGGGATTCTCTTGGTGGAACAATTATGTTTAACTATCTGCTGCTCAATAATTATGTGGGGGTTATATCTCAAAAATATTGTCTAATTTCGCATTTCGTGGTATGATAAGTAAAATTATATATTAAACTAAGGAGTAAAATGCCTGAACCTAAGAAACAAAGTAGCCCACGCAAAACTGGGCTTCGTAGGAGTCATTTGAGGTTGGAGCTGGCGCGTAGAGTTAATAAAATTTCTCCCGTCAAGGCTTTTGAGACCAAAAAGCGTACCCCTAATTTAAAAGTTAAAACTAACAAATAATAAGAGATATTAAAAATATGGCAAGTAATCGACATCTAGGTAGAGTAATAGTGCTACAAAGTTTATACGAGTATGAACTTAGGACTTTGGCGCATGACCCCCAGGTCGATCTAAAGATTATTATTGCTAAAAATATCGAGCCGTACGAGAAGGCACTTGGTGACACCGAGTTTGTCTATAATCTCGCACAGAATGTTGCTGATAATTTTGAGCTTCTCGATAAAGTTTTGGCGCCAATCGCCCCTGAGTGGCCGATTGAGTCAATTGCGGCAATTGATCGAAACATACTTCGGATGGGGCTATATGAGCTTTCGGAATGTGGTGACACTATTCCTCCGAAAGTCGCAATAAACGAAGCCGTGGAACTAGCAAAGGCGTTTGGGTCGGAGAATTCGTCCAAATTTGTCAATGGCGTGCTAGGTACAGCTTATAAAAACTTAGGAATTACTGAATCAAATAATCATGAAACCAAATCACACGCCGTTGGCGGAACCAACGGGGAGAAGGACTCTAAAGGTACCGGAAGCGCTACCGACGGAAAAGATTAAAGAGTCCGCTCTCGATAAAATTAGATCTGCGGTTTTTCGCAAAAAGACCGCAATTCAGGAAATTGTACGTGAGCCGACTTCTGGTGGGATTGTTTTTAGGTTTACTAAAGATAGGAAAGACATTGAGATTCTTTTAATCCAAGACTCTAAGGAGCGTTGGACCATACCAAAGGGTCATATTGAGCCGGGTGAGACTGCTAAAATGACTGCTAGGCGCGAGATTGAAGAAGAAACTGGACTAAAGAATGTCTCAGTTCTAGCTTGGCTCGGCAAGATTCATTTTAAATATCGTAGAATGGATAAGTTGGTGCTCATGACTACTCAGATTTATCTAGTGCAAGCGTTGGACAGTAAAGAAATGCCTATTCCTGAAAAGTGGATGAAGGGGATAAAGTGGTTTTCGTTTACCGACGCGCTAGATGCAATTGAATATGAAGATATTGAAAAATTAATGCTCGTAGCCAAAAAGAAAATTCGCGCAGGCGATTATTAATTTCTTGGCAGGCATACTAAGGGCAATAAGGAGGAGAATGGAAGAATACCAAAAGTTTGCAAGGGAAAAATTGGGGTTTGAATTTCATGATATCAATTTACTCGTGACGGCATTGACGCACCGAAGTTATGTAAATGAGCATAAAGCTGCGCATGAACATAATGAACGATTGGAATTCTTGGGAGATGCGGTGCTAGAATTAGTTTCTTCAGATTTTTTGTACCGAAATTACGACGAACCTGAGGGAATTATGACTGCGGTGAGAGCGGCACTTGTGAGAACCGAGTCAATTGGTGCGGCCGGCATAGAATTGGGCTACGAACCTTTAGTGAGACTATCTAAAGGCGAGGCTCATGGATCTGAGCGGGCACATGAGTCGATCCTGGCTGATTGTTTCGAAGCGGTAATTGGTGCAATCTATTTGGATCAGGGGTATGAAGCGGCGAGGGATTTTATCGACAAACATATTTTAGTGAAAATTGATACCGTCTTAGAGGAAGGTACATGGCGTGATCCGAAGTCGTATGTGCAGGAACTAGCTCAAAAGATTGACGGAGTGACGCCGGTGTATAGGACAATGAAAGAGGAGGGTCCAGATCACGATAAGGTGTTTACGGTAGGGATCTATGTTGGTGATTCTTTGAAAGGAACGGGTAAGGGACACTCTAAGCAAGAGGCGCAGACTAACGCGGCTAGAGAAGGGGTAAAGAAATATCGCTCCGAGAATAAGCTTAAGGGCAAAGGTTGATTTTTTAGAGATAGTGTGATATAATTATAGGAGTGGTACCTTATAGCGAGAGGAGTTCCTCGTGAAAAATGACTCAACGTTGTCGTTTGACGAAATGTATCCTGGTTGGATAGAGAGGGGGCAGGATGAAGGCGATTGTGATGTCATTGCCGAGGTGGCCGTGGGCGGTAGCGTTTGCATTGGCTGTTGTGGCGGTCATGATTTACCTCGGGAACAACGATCCTACGGCTCGACCGTAGTTGAAACGACCATGAGCGCTGCGATGGCTCAGAACGACGATTGCGTTGTCGACGGGAAGGACTTGGACGGTATTGCTGATGGAGAGGAGAGGTATGATTATGATTTGTGGATAATGTTAAATTAGCCGCAAATTATCTTCTTTCTCGGACGCAAGCAGTTAAGGGGTCGCACTTTGACCCCTTTTCTAATTCTAAAAATTGTGATATAATTTAAGGGTTAATAATTTAAGGAGAAAAAATGCTAGCGATTCGCATGCAACGTAATGGCCGGTCACATTATCCAACGTACCGGATAGTCGTCCAAGAATCACAGCGTCATCCACTTTCGGGACGCGTTGTGGCTGAGGTCGGCAACTATAATCCCGCAACTAAAGCTTTGACTTTAGATAAGGAAACTGTAGAAAAGTATTTGAAGAATGGTGCTCAGCCATCTTCGCGTGTAGCGTTCATCTTGAAGAAGAACGGCGTGAAGTTGCCAAAGTGGTATAAGGAAGCATCGGTAAAGAAAGCTGTAGCAAAACATGCCGATAAGCTTCGCAAGAATCAGCCTAAGGAAGAAGCTCCGGCCGAAGATTCTGCTGAGGCTCCGGTTGAAGAAGCTTCTGTCGAGGAAACTCCTGCTGAAGACGCATAGGCTTTATCAAAAAATAGTCCTTATGGGGCTATTTTTTGTGTTATAATTATAGAAAATTAACTTAAGGAGAAAATATGGCTACTATCGACCAGCAATTTGTAGAATACATCGTAAAAACCTTAGTCAACAATCCTGAAAAGGTAGCAGTTGAGCGTAAAATCGACGAAAAGGGTGTGCTCCTTTCGCTTACGGTGGATCCAGAAGATGTGGGACGCGTGATTGGTAAACGCGGTGTGACTGCGCAGGCTATCAGAGTACTATTGAGGGCATTAGGAACCAAGCAAGATGCTAGATATAACTTGAAGATAGTTAATACTGATGAGGCTGCTCCTGCGCACAAGGATGATGAACCTAAAGAAGAAGAGCCGGAAGCAACGGAGGAAGAAGTTGAAGAAGTGGAGGAAGATGTCGAGGAAGAGGGTGATGACGAGGAAGAAGAATCTTCGGCGACTTCTGATCTAGCGGAGAAAACAAGAGCTGAATTAGCAGATTTAGATGATTTAGATATCTAAACAAAGAATAGCCCTTCGGGGCTATTTTTTATTAAAAAAGTCTTGACTTATTTGGTGGAGTGGTCTATAATTCTTCTTAAGCTAACTGCGAGTCGGCTTATACATAAATCAAGTTGAGAGCTTATATATGTCTAGAAATCCGCTTTTCATGGAAAGCGGTTTTTTGGATTTTGGTAAAAATATGTTTACAAAATATTGTTTCTGTAGTACAATTCAGTATAAGAAGTAGTGTGCCTTGTTTTTAATACTTGATGGAAGCTGGCGACTTTCAGGGGGAAAATAAGGCAGTAATCTTCGGCGCTGAGACGAGGATCTTTTAATGTCCTTGTCAAAAAAGAATACTAATAACACTAATAAAAGAGGTAGAATGGCTACAAAACCAAAGTCTGGTGAAAGAGTATTTTTCACCGAAGGGGACCAAGCGCTGCCAATTCCGGATCTTACGGCTCACCAAAAAGATTCTTGGGCAGACTTTGTCGATAATGGACTGAGGGAAGTTTTTGACGAGCTAAATCCAATTAAGGATTACACTGGCAACAAACTTTCGCTCACCTTTAAAGAACATTATTTTAAAGAACCAAAAGAAACTGATGCTCAGGCGAAATACAATCTCGCCACTTATGAAGCACCGCTTCATGTGGTAGTTGAAGTTGAAAATCTTGAGACTCACGCCAAGAAAGAACAAGATATCTATTTTGGCGATTATCCGTGGATGACGGATCGGGCAACTTTCATTATCAACGGTACGGAGCGTGTGGTTGTTTCGCAGTTGATTAGGTCGGCTGGTGTCTTCTTTAACGCCGAAACGATTGGTCTTAGACGCTACTATGGAGCAAAGGTAATTCCTGGCCGTGGCGCATGGCTCGAGTTCGAGACGGCTGCGAATGGTGCAATGTACGTAAAGATTGACCGACGTCGTAAGATTCCAGTAACTACGTTCTTAAGAGCTCTTGGGCTTTCAAAATCTGAAATCAAACAAAAGTTCGAGGGTATCGATAACGGCGAGAAGAGCTATATCGATGCAACACTTGAGAAAGATGTGACTTCTAGTCAGGGTGAGGCTTTACTAGAAGTTTATCGTCGTTTGCGTCCAGGTGATCTTGCTACTGTAGAGAACGCCAAATCAATGATTGAAAGGACATTCTTTGATCCTAAGCGTTATGATTATTCTAATGTTGGTAGGTTTAAGATTAATCGCAGACTTGGATTCGATACGCCTAACGATCCAGAGCATCGTACTTTGCAAATTGATGATGTGATTGCGATTATTTCGGAAATGATTCGTTTGAATAATACGCAGGATCCTGCCGATGACATCGATTCACTTTCTAATCGACGCGTTAAGCTTGTCGGTGAGCTCGTGCAAAGGCAATTTAGACTAGGCATGCTTCGTTTGCAGAGAAATATTCTAGACCGCATGTCGATGGCAAATCCGGAAGAAGTTACACCGTCTCAACTACTAAATCCTCGACCTGTAGTGGCTGCCGTAAAAGAATTCTTCGCCACTTCTCAGCTTTCTCAGCTGATGGACGAAGTGAACCCATTTTCAGAACTAGCGCATAAGAGGCGCCTAAGCTCGATGGGTCCAGGCGGTTTGACTAGGGAACGTGCAGGGTTTGACGTACGTGATGCTCACCCTACACATTATGGACGTATTTGTACAGTCGAGACACCAGAAGGTGGTAACGTGGGTCTTGTGCTTAACTTCGCTACTTATGCCAGAATTAACGAATACGGTTTTATTGAAGCGCCATACCGTGTCGTAAAGAATGGCAAAGTAACTGACGAAGTGGTTTACATGGATGCGGATACCGAGAGAGATAAGGTGATTGCTGATGCGTCAGTAAAACTTGATAAAAACGGACATTTTGTAGAAGATTGGGTGTCTGCTCGTGTGCATGGTACGCCTGCCCAGGCGGAAGCTTCGACGGTGACCCACATTGATGCGGCCCACAAGGAAATTCTTGGTGTATCTGCATCTTTGATTCCGTTTGTAGAGAAAAACCGTGTAGACCGTTCTTTGATGGCCTGCGCCATGCAGAAACAGGCTGTGCCTCTTCTTAGAAACGATAATCCAGTAGTGGGCACCGGCATAGAAGCTGAGGTGGCTAGGAATACTTCCCAATTAGTAATGGCTTCTGGCAAAGGTGTAGTAAAGAAAGCCGATGGCGATTCCGTAATCGTTACATATGATAAAGGTGGCAATATTGAGTATAAGTTGCAGCATTTCGAAAAGACTAACGACGACCGTTGTTATAATCAAAGATGTGTTGCTAAGCGTGGCCAGAAGGTCAAGAAGGGTGATATCTTGATTGAGGGTGCATCCGTTAATGACGGAGAGCTTGCGCTTGGTCGTGATCTTTTGGTCGCATTTATGCCTTGGCGTGGTTATAACATGGACGATGCTATCGTAATCTCGAATCGCCTCGTCGAAGATGACACTTTGACCTCTATCAATATTAAAGATTTCGATGTTGAAGTACGCGAAACCAAATTAGGTCCAGAACAAGTGACGAGAGATATTCCTAACGTTTCTGAACATTCGTTGCGTCATCTTGGTGAAGATGGTATCGTGACTATCGGTTCAGAAGTAAAGAATGGCGATATCTTGGTCGGTAAGATTACGCCTAAGGGCGAACAAGAGCTAAGCTCCGAGGAGAGGCTTCTTAGGGCGATCTTTGGTGAAAAGGCTAAAGATGTTCGTGATACCTCTATTCGTATGAATGGTTCTTCTACTGGAAAGGTAGTCGATGTTCGCGTTTATACCAGAGAACAAGGTCACGAGCTCAAAGCTGGCGTAATTATGCAGATTAAGATTTTTGTAGCAGAAATGCGTAAGATTGGTGTGGGCGATAAGTTAGCTGGTCGTCATGGTAATAAGGGCGTAGTATCGCGTGTGTTGCCAATTGAAGATATGCCTTTCATGGAAGACGGAACACCTGTAGATATCGTTCTTTCACCGATGGGCGTACCATCTCGTATGAATTTGGGCCAGCTATTTGAAACTCACTTGGGCATGGCAGCTCGTGCTTTAGGTTATAAAGTTGCTACGCCGTCATTTAACGGTGTGCCAGATGAAACAATTTCTTCAGAGCTCAAGAAGGCTGGTTTTTCTGAAGATGGAAGGGTACAACTTTATGATGGCCTAACTGGTGAACCTTTCAATGAAAGGACTTCGGTAGGTGTGATGCATATGCTCAAGCTTCATCATATGGTAGAAGACAAGATTCACGCTCGTTCTACGGGGCCTTACACTATGGTTACTCAACAGCCATTAGGTGGTAAGGCGCAGAATGGTGGCCAGAGATTTGGGGAAATGGAGGTCTGGGCACTTGAAGCTTACGGTGCCGCTACTACTCTTCAGGAGATGTTAACAATTAAGTCGGATGACGTTTACGGTCGTGCTAAAGCATATGAAGCGATTATCAAACACGAGCCGATTGAAGGACCTAAGCTTCCAGAAGGCTTCAATGTCTTGGTCAAGGAATTACAAGGTCTTGGACTTAAGGTTGATCTTCTAGACCACGGAGAGTCTGCTGATGCTGGTGACGTTATAGAACGAACTTCAAAAGAAATTGAAAAATCAAAGGATGATCAATCCATCTATGATCAACACAAGAAAGATACCGAGCCGCAAATCTACGACCTTGACGAGTCAGAGGCCGAAGCAATGATTGCAGAAGAAGGTATCGAAATAACAGAGGGCGACGAAGATGATGGTACTGTCGACCTCGGAGAGGAGTTCTAAGATGGCTTGGATGGATAATTTCATAAGCGCATCAGATTTTGACTCTATAAGACTAACTATAGCGAGTCGAGACGATATTTTGAACTGGAGTTATGGCGAAGTAACTAAGCCAGAGACCATTAATTATCGAACGCAAAAACCAGAGAGGGATGGTCTGTTTTGTGAAAGGATTTTTGGTCCAACGAAGGATATTAATCCGCACGACTCAAAACTTAAAGGCGTGCGTTCGCGCGAAGCCGCAGTTGATAAGGAAGGCAATCTAGTTACTAAATCAATCACGCGCCGTGAACGTATGGGGCACATTGAGCTAGCGGCTCCTGTGGCGCATATTTGGTTTATGCGCGGTATTCCTTCCGCTTTGAGTTTGTTACTGGATATAACAGTAAAAAATATTGAGAGAGTGGTTTATTTTGCTACTTATCTCATAACAGATGCTAAGACGGAAGAAATTCAAAAAACTCTAGAAAAGTTAGAGAATCAAACCAAAACAGCTGAGCAAGCTATTAAAATTCGTTACGAGAAGGAAGCCAAAAAGAAAGGTGCTGATATCGAGGCGTTAGCTGAAGAAAGAACTAAGGAGTTGGAAGAACTAGAAACTAATTATCAGTCCGACAAATCAATCTTGGAGTCCTTCAAGAAAGGTAATACCATTACTGAGGTTCAGTATCGTAGCTTGCCAGAAGAATACGAAGATTTAATCACTGTAGAGATGGGCGCAACTGCAATTAAGAAGTTGCTTGACGAAATTGATCTCGACAAGTTGATTGAAGATTTGCATAAAGAAGAAGAACAAGTTAAGGGTCAAAGAGAAAAGAAGATCCAAAAACGCTTGAAGACGCTAGAAGGAATGCAAGCTGCAGGAATTAGGCCAGAAGATTTGATTTTGACTGTAGTTCCGGTTATCCCACCAGATTTAAGGCCAATGATTGCGTTGCCTGGTGGTAGGTTTGCGACTTCTGACCTAAATGACCTTTATCGTCGTGTAATCAACCGTAACAATCGTCTTAAAAAATTAATGGATCTAAATGCGCCAGAGGTGATTTGTAGAAATGAAATGAGAATGCTGCAAGAGGCTGTCGATGCGTTAATCGATAATTCAGCTGCTCATGGCTCTAGGGGTGCAAACTCTACTAATGGTAGGCGTAAATTGAAATCCCTATCTGATTTACTAAAAGGTAAGCAAGGTAGGTTCCGTCAGAATTTACTAGGTAAGCGTGTAGATTATTCAGGTCGATCCGTTATCGTGGTTGGACCAGAATTGAAGCTCAACGAATGTGGTTTGCCAAAGCAGATGGCTCTCGAATTGTTTAAGCCCTTTGTAATCTCTTGGTTGATTGGTCATGAGTATGCCAATAACATCAGGGCCGCATCTAGATTGATTGAGGCGAAGGAGACTGTGGTTTGGGATGCGCTCGATGAAATAATTGAAGGTAAGTATGTATTACTAAATCGTGCACCGTCTCTACATAGATTGTCTGTGCAAGCTTTCCAGCCTAAATTGATTGATGGCAAGGCGATTAAATTACATCCATTAGTCGCTTCTGGATTTAACGCTGACTACGATGGCGATCAGATGGCGGTTCATCTTCCACTTTCCGATGCTGCTCAGGCAGAAGCTAAGGAGCTAATGTCTGCTTCAAAGAATCTTTTGAAACCGGCTGATGGTTCTCCAGTGCTAGCTATTTATCAGGATGTGGTGCTAGGCGCATATTATTTGACATATGATAAGCCTGGTACAGATACGGATAAGCCTAAGGCTTTCTCAAGTGTATATGAAGCCGAAATGGCTCACGATCAGGGAATAATTGCTCTTCAAACGCCGATTAGGGTATTCGCTAAGAAAGAGATTCGCGATACGACTCTAGGTAGGGTGATTTTCAATGAAATTTTGCCAAAAGATTATCCATATGACAATTCAGTGCAGACTAAGAAGCATTTATCTAAGGTAATGGCTGATATCTTTGATCTTTATGGATCTGAGGTGATGGTGAAGACTGCTGATGCCTTGAAAGACTTAGCGTTTGAGTATGAAACTGTGGCTTCGATTTCTACAGCTAAGGATGATTATCCAACTTATGATGAAATCGATGACTTTATCGCCGAAGGTGACGCTAAGACAGCTATGATTCAGGAGCAGTTCAATGATGGATTAGTCACTGAAGAAGAGCGTCATAAGCTAACTATCGCAAACTGGCGCGATATCGATAAAAAGATTTCGGACTTCTTGCAGAGCAAGCTATCTGAGATGGATACCGATATCGCGGTAATGGTGAACTCTGGCGCACGTGGTAATATTTCGAATATTAAATTGGCCTCTGCCGAAATTGGTATCATGGTTGATATTAATAACAATGAGATTGAATTGCCGGTGAAATCTTCGTACAAGAAAGGTTTGAATACTTTGGAGTCCTTTATTGCAACACGAGGTGCGCGTCAGGGGCAGGTATCTACCGCTCTTCGTACCGCCGACTCTGGTTATTTGACTCGTAGATTGGTTGATGTATCACAGGACGTATTTACATCTGATGAAGAAGCAGTCGATCCTGGGTTTACGGTTTATCGCAATGAGACCGAAGCATCTGGTATCGAGTTTAGTGCTAGACTTAATGGTCGTTATACTGCTGAAGCGGTACCAGGCTACCTAGAAGCTGATGAGCTAATTACTAAGGAAATGGCAGAGCAGATTGAAGCTGACGAAAAGATACAATCAGTTAAGATTCAATCAATTTTGTCTACTACTGCAGTGGAAGGGATTCCTCGTAAGGCTTATGGTATAGATATGTCTACCAGAACATTGGTGGCAGCAAATGAGCCAGTTGGCGTAATCGCTGCCCAGTCCTTGGGTGAGCCTGGTACGCAGCTAACGCTTGATACTAAGCATGGTTCTGGTGTGGCTGGTTCTGGTGCGATTGCAAGAGGTCTTCCTCGTGTAGAAGAGCTTTTAGAGGCGCGTACTCCTAAAGGTCAGGCGTATGTTTCGCCAATCGATGGTGTCGTGAATATGTGGGAAGACAATAATCGCTATATCGTCGAGATTACCCCACAATCTGGTGTAGTTGAGAGGATTGAGCTTGGTGGCCGAAAGCCAGCGGTAAAAGATGGTGCTAGCGTGAAAGCTGGTGCAACTTTGGTAAAGAAGAGTGGCGATAAACCAGCAATTAAGGCTCCACATGATGGTATCGTAGAGTTAGTTAAGGATGGCATCGTACTAGTGGCGTCGGCGTCTGCACCTGTTAGAGTTGAAATTCCTGGCGATGCTGAATTAGTTGTTAAAAGCAATGATTCAATAGAAGCGGGCGATCGCTTGACTGCTGGCTCCTTGAATCTTCAAGATTTGATGAAGTATAAGGGTGTAGAAGAAACTGAGCGTTATATTATGAACGATGTTCTCAGCGTTTATGCTGCACAAGGTCATGAGATTTCACCAAAGCATCTAGAGATAATCGTGCATCAGATGTTCTCGCGTGTACAGGTTAACGAGCCTGGCGATTCAGAATTCGTATCTGGCGATATCGTTTCTAAGGCTACAGTTTTGACCGAGAATAAAGAGTTGGAGAAAGCAGGTAAAACTCCTGCAACCTATACCAATTTGCTTCTAGGTATTACTAAGGTGTCGATCTTCTCTGATTCATTCTTGTCAGCTGCTTCGTTCCAAGACACGACGAGAGTATTGATTAATGCTGCGATTAATGGTCGCGTTGATCACCTAAAGGGCTTAAAGGAAAATGTTATCATTGGCCGCAAGATTCCTGTAGGTACTGGCGTAGCTCCTTTATCTAGCTTTGAGACTTCGGATTCAAAGCTCCCGACCGAAGCGGATCTTGAGAATCTTTAAGATACATAGTTATCTTGGAGTAAAGAAGAATCTCCCTTTCAGAGATAAGGGAGATTTTTCGTTTATCTTGGTTTTTGGGGTTTCAAAATCTGACGAAGTATGCTAATATATATATAGTTATCAAGAGGTATTATGCATTTCAAGACTATTTTCAAATCCCTAAAGAATAAAGATATGTTGAAGCGAGTATTTATTATACTCGGTATTATTCTGGCTTATAGATTATTAGCGCAGATTCCTGTACCGATGGGTGATGCGTCTACTTTTAAAGAAGCTGTATCAAATCTAATGGAAAAGTCTGATTTTTCGAGTTTCCTAAATTTGATTTCTGGTGGCGGTTTGGCTTCATTTAGTATTATTTTGGTTGGTTTATCTCCATATATTACTGGCTCAATTGTGATCCAACTTTTAACTAAGGCTATTCCTTCTCTTGAGGAGATTTCGAACGATGGAGAAACTGGGCGTCGCAAGATTAATCAGTGGACGAGAATTTTGACGGTTCCTCTTGCAATTGTTCAGTCTATCGCCTATATCTTTATTCTTTATCAGTCAACTTTGTCAGCAAATATCGCTTCTGATTTTACGCCTACTTTTAATGATTGGGCGCTGTCGGTAACCGCTATGACTGCGGGTTCGGTAATTTTGATGTGGTTAGGTGAGTTGATTACGGAGCAAGGTATCGGAAATGGTATTTCTATGTTGATTTTTGCTTCTATAATTTCGCAATTGCCGACCACGATGGCTTCTCTTGGTGCGTCGCTATTTGACACTAGCGAGGGGACGCTTAACCTGTTTGGATGGTTAGATATACCAGTAAATCCGACGACATTTTGGATTCTGCTTGGATTTAGTGTAGCTATGCTAATAGTTATTTATTTCTTAGTGAAGTTGAATGAGGCACAACGCATTATTACTATTAACTATGCTAAGAGGGTACATGGAAATTCATCCTACGGAGGAATTAAGTCGATTTTGCCAATAAAGCTAATTGCAGCTGGCGTAATTCCGGTTATTTTCGCGACTGCCTTCTTGTCGCTTCCAGCGTTGGTGGGTCAGGTAATCACTTCTATAGATTCGGGGAATGAGTTTGGCCAGTCGTTGATTACTATTTTTTCTGCTCCTTCGGCTAATAATTTTGCGGTTATGTATCCGGATGGAATAACTGCACAGTGGTTTGTTTATCCGGCATTATATTTCGTATTGGTATTTATCTTTACGTATTTTTACACCTCTATTATCTTTAACACTAAGGAAATCGCCGATAATCTACAAAAACAAGGTGGTTTCATTGAGGGTGTGAGGCCGGGTATTACTACGGCAAATTATTTAAGTAAGGTTGTAAATAGACTTGATTTGTTTGGGGCATTAGCTTTGGGCTTGATTGCGATGTTGCCATTCATTACTGATTATGTCTTTATTTTGACAACTGGCGCACCAATTGGCTTATCGATTTCTGGTACTGGTCTTTTGATCGTGGTGACGGTGGCACTTGAGAATCTACGGTCGATAGATTCAAGAGCATTAATGATAACATACGACGATTTTGATAATGAGTCTAGAGATTAAGGGTTGGCGCAAAATTATAAAGTGGGTGGCTTGGTCGATCCTAGCTGGTTTATTCTTGATATTTTTAATTAGGGTTGCGGTTTTTGAAGGGCAGTATTATAGCGAAAAAGAAGGCAGTGAACGGGTTGTGCTAAATTCTAACGATTCTGGGGAAGAACTAATCGAAGTAGAGCCGACGGAAGAAGAGGTGAGGGAGTATAAAGTAGCCCCCGACCGTCCACGGTATTTGTCAATTGAAAAACTTGGAATATCGAAGGCTAGGATTCTGGCTATGGGCGTGAATGCCGCCGGGGAATTGGATACGCCGCAAAATATATTTGATGTAGGATGGTACGAAGCATCTGGTAAGCCTGGTCAGGGCGGCACTATGATTATTGATGGTCATAATGGTGGTCCGCATGTGCTCGGAGTTTTCAAGAATACTCCTAAGCTTTCTGAGGGTGACATTGTCACTGTGGAGCGAGGAGATGGCGTGATTTATAATTATTCAGTCGTGGAGAATAATTCCGTGCCCTTGGATGAAGCAGATACATATATGGCGACAGCTGCTAAATCACCTGTTTCGGGGAAAGAATCGGTTACTTTGATTACGTGTACTGGTGAATGGTCGCAAAGTCAAGGTACTTATTTATCGCGTCAGTTCACGAGAGCTGTACTCGTAGAAGAATAGTGTTTACAAATGTTATTTCTTGTGTTATACTGGTAGGGTAATTTATGGCTAGTCAAAAGGAAGTGATTAAGCTCACAGGCAGTGTTGTTGAAGCTTTGCCGAATACCCAGTTTCGGGTTGAACTCGAGAATGGTCATGTTATTGTTGCCCATATGAGTGGGAAGATGCGAAAAAACTACATTCGCCTCGTCCCGGGTGACAGAGTTGAGGTTGAGTTAACCCCTTATGATCTTACAAAGGGTAGAATCAGTTTTCGACTCAAAGATTAATATCAAATGTTGTAATTTTTGCAACATTTTTAGCTTATTTGCAAAAAGCTAAAAATTTGTACGATTACAGCTTTAATAAGGAAAGGATTTTAACACAATGAAAGTACGTGCAAGTGTTAAAAAAATCTCCCCTGATGACATTATTGTGCGCCGCAAAGGTGTGCTTAGGGTCATCAATAAGAAAAAACCTAAGAATAAGCAAAGGCAGGGTTAATATATGGCTAGAATAGCTAGCGTTGTTATACCTTCCGATAAACAAGTTTGGATTGCTCTAACTTATGTTTATGGGATTGGACGAACAACAAGCAAAAAAATCCTTGCGGAGGCTAAAATCGAGCCTACCACTCGGGTGAAAGATCTCACCGAGGCTGACGAACAGAAAATCAACGACATTATTTCCGCGAAATATCATGTTGAAGGTGATCTGAGGCGCCTCGTGAGCAATAATATTAAACGCTTAAAGGATATTAATTCCTACAAGGGTATCCGCCACAAGGCTAAATTACCAGTCAACGGCCAACGTACTCGTACGAATGCACGTACTCGTAAGGGTAAGGCGATCGCGGTCGGTGGTGCACAACCTAAGGCAGCGAGTAAGACTTAAAGGAGCAATATGGCAGAAGAAGAAAACATTAAGACAAATGATGCGGCAGTTGAGTCTGCTGACGTATCTACTGTTTCTAAGGCCAAGTCCAAGAAGGTCAAGCGTATCGTGAATGCTGGTGCTGTTCATATTCAGGCAACATTCAATAACACGATTATCAGCGTAACTGACAAGCAGGGTGGTGTGTTGTCCGCTTCATCAGCTGGTGCTAATGGTTTTCGCGGATCTAAGAAGGGTACTGCCTTCGCAGCAGGCGTCGCAGCAGAAAAAGCTTTGGAAATTGCGAAAAAGAATCACGCTTTAAATTCTGTAGACGTCTATGTTTCCGGAATTGGACTTGGGCGTGATGCTGCTGTTCGTGCAATATCGACTGTTGGCATTAAGATAGATAGCATTACTGATGTAACCCCTATCGCGCATGGTGGTGTGCGACCTAAGGGAGAAAGGAAACCATAATGGCTAGAGATCATTCTCCAATTGTAAAGCAGAGTCGTCGTGAAGGGTTTGCATTGGCGCCGAAAGCGCACAAAGTAATGGCTAAAAAATCTGGTATTCCAGGTGAACACGGTGATATGCGAGTTAGAGGAGGTAGCCTTTACCTCACGCAACTTCGCGAAAAGCAGAAGGTCCGTCGCATGTATGGTCTTCTTGAAAAGCAATTTGCTAAGTTGATGAAAGAGGCGCAAAAAGCTGAAGGTATGACTGGTCAGAAACTTCTTGAGTTGTTAGAACGCAGAGCCGATAACGTTGTATATCGTGCTGGTTTTGCACTCACGCGCCGTCAGGCGAGGCAACTCGTGACGCATGGTCATTTCTTATTGAACGGTAGACGAGTTGATATTCCTTCAATTCGTTTGAAACCGGGAGACGTTCTAGAAGTTAGACCTAGGTCAGCAAAAACAGAATACTTCAAAAATCTTGCGAATATTATCGGAGCGGCCAACGTAACGTCGCTTTCATGGATGAAGGTCGATGCAAAGAAAATGAAGATCGAAATTACAGGTTTGCCAAAACGCGAAGAGGCTGAACCTGGTATTAATGAACAATTAATCGTTGAGTATTACTCACGCTAAGGAGAAAAGGACATGACTACAAAAAACATTCATGAGGCATCGCTTGCTAGCGTAAAAGAGTTAGGCGAAAATAGCGCAGAGTTCGTTATTAAACCTCTCTATTATGGGTACGGTAATACGCTTGGTAATTCTTTGCGTCGGGTGCTCTTGTCGAGCGTGAAGGGGGCTGCGATTACAGCTTTCTCTATCGAAGGTACGAGCCATGAATATGCAACTATTCCAGGCGTAAAAGAAGACGCAGTTGACATCATGTTGAATCTTAAAAACATTCGTTTTAAGATGCATACAGATGCTCCAGTTGAGCTAGATTTGGAGATGCGTGGGGATAAACAATCAGAGAAAGATGGCGAAAAACGGGTAGTAGCTGGTGACATTAAGCTGCCTGCTGAAGTAGAAATTGCCAACCCGAATCAAGTAATTTGCCATATCGATGATCCTAAAAAGACCATTAAGATGCACTTTGTGGTAGAAACCGGTAGGGGTTATCTTACTATCGAGAAGTCAAGTGAAGACAGACTTCACTCTGATATGATTGCAATTGATGCAGTCTTTTCTCCAGTGCTAAGAGTAAGATATAAAGTAGAGAATACTCGTGTAGGTCAAGATACTAATTTGCAGCAATTAACTATGACGGTTGATACTGATGGCACCATTACGCCACAAGAAGCTTTCGAAGAAGCTGCTGCTATTTTAGTAAACCAGTATTCAGCATTGGCTGGGAGCACCAGGGTCGAATCAGCTCCAATGCCAGGTACACGTCGTGAGGAAGAAGATTCAGGCCTTTCTTTGCCAATTGAAGAGCTTGATCTTTCCGCGCGTACCGCTAATGCACTTCTAAACAATGATATCAAGACAATAAGAGATTTGATTACTCTATCTGAGACTGATCTCAAAGACTTGAAAGGATTTGGGCAGAAGGCGTTAGATGAAGTAAAAGAAAAGTTAACGGAGTTTAATATTTAATATGCATCGCCACAGTTATAAAGGCCGTAAATTCGGTCGTGAAACTGATCAGAGGTTGGCACTCACTCGTGGGCTGATGTGCTCTCTTATCAGATATCAATCTATTACTACTACTCTGGCTCGAGCTAAAGAAATCCGTAGAAAGATGGAAAAACTAATTACGATGGCAAAGAAGGGGGATTTGCATAATCGTAGATTAGTGATTTCAAGATTGAATGATTTAGAGGCTGCTACGTTATTAGTTGACGTAATTGCACCTCAGATTGAACGAAATTCTGGATATCTTAGGATAGAACGAGCTGGATTTAGGCGTGGGGATAATTCGGAAATGGCAACCATCAGTTTTGTTGATGAATTGTCCATGGAGGCCCCAGCTGAAGAAAAGCCGGCTAAGAAGGCTAAAAAGGAGGCTAAGTAATGAAAACTTATAGTCAGAAAGCCTCAGAAATAAAGCGCGAATGGTATCTAGTAGATGCTTCTACTATGCCGCTTGGTAAGCTTGCGGTAATTATTGCTGATAAACTAATGGGCAAGTCGAAGGTTACTTATACTCCACACATTGATAATGGCGATTATGTTGTTGTAATCAATGCAAAAGATGTAAAGGTAACTGGTGACAAAATGATTCAAAAGAAATACTATCGTCACAGTGGATATCCTGGTGGTATTTCCGAGTTGAAGCTTGAGGAAGTAATTGAAAAAGATCCTACTCGTGTGATTCGTGAGGCAGTAAAAGGGATGCTCCCAAAGAATAAATTGGCCGCTGACCGTATGAAGAGATTGCGCGTATTCGCTGATTCTGAACATACGCATGAGGCGCAAAGCCCAAAGGAGATTAAATAATGGTTGCTACGAAAAAATATGTATATGGGTTGGGCCGTCGTAAGGCTTCTACGGCTACTGCTCGTCTGTACAAGGGTAAAGGTCAAATAACAATCAATGATAAGCCTGCTCTAGATTATCTTTCTGGAAACAAGACTTATCTTGCCGAAATTACGGATCCTTTAGCTATTGCGGGAAAGCAGAAAGATTATGATATCACAATCTTGGCCAAAGGTGGTGGTTTGGCTGGCCAAGTAGATGCAATTAAGCTTGCGATTTCTAAAGCTTTGACCGCTGAGGCTCCAGATCTTCGTCCAGTACTCAAGAAGGCTGGTATGATGAAGCGTGATCCACGCGAAAAAGAACGCAAGAAGTATGGCTTGCGCTCAGCTCGTCGCAAAGAGCAATTCTCGAAGCGTTAAAGTTAAGCAAATTAAAGCATTTTTCTCGACGTTGGAATACGCGCCGTACAAAAATTACAACGGATTAGGCGGACTCGTCCCGGTATTTCAGTACCGGCTACTCGTCCGTAACCGTTGTAATTTTATCGGGCGATTCCAAAGTGTCTCGAAAAACTGCTTTAATTTGCTTCCTTGATACGTTTACGTGATATAATAAAGTTATGGGGTGTTAGCTCAGCTGATAGAGCGCTGCATTCGCATTGCAGAGGTCAGGAGTTTGAATCTCCTACACTCCACCAAAATCGGAAAGCCAAGAGTTATATAGTCAAACCGTAATTTGAGCATAGGCAAAATCCCGCCATTTCTGGCGGGATTCGGCTTGTGGGAGCTTAATCACGATCACGGCTCTCTGCGATGGAGAGTGTTCTAAGAAATAGGTTGACGATGTCAAGATATAAGTCTATGCAGGTATCGATGGCGCTGTTTGCTGTATAAGGTTTGTTCTGGGCTATTGCCCAGTCGTATCCAATGTAACAACAGAAAATCAATGCCACGATGATTTCCCAAATTGTTGGCATGTTCATCTTAAACATAAGTACGCAGAGAAGTTCTACGACGACAGCGGCAGATAATGCGATAAGAAGTGTGCCCCCCATCGAACGGAAAACCTTTGGGAATAATGTGCTGGTTGCCATCATAACTACTGTAACGCTAGCAGTTACGAGAATCACATTCTTGATTAAGTTTGGAGACACACCGGCTAGGCAAATACTGAGTACTGCGCCAGCTGGTACGACTATGAAGTTGTAGCCGATGAAGCTAACAACGAAGCTGTCGCTAATCTTGCTTATGAATATGCCGATGATTGACAGTACCAAGTAGCCGATCAGGAGTAGACCGAGATTCCACGCAAGAAAGGCCTCCGTGAAATTCTGGATTACCAGATAGTTGACAACGAATCCATAAAACAGGATTGCGCCAATCAGGCCATTGTACTGAGCTACGCTGAGCTCTTCTTTTATATGGGCACCATACTTTCTTGATTCCATGATTTAACCTCCTTGTAATGAACTTTCCATGCGAATCACGACGAGTATCTCGTTTTCGCTCGAACTGTTTTAGTATATCACAAATCGGTTGTTTTGCCTATTGTTGCATTATCGACTTTTTGTTATTTATGCGTCATGATGTAAGTATTGTATTTATTTTCGCCCTTTATAGGTCATAGAGATGCCAATGGAAAAGGGAATTACGCTTTTTCCGAGGCGCCCTTTTTCATGTTTTAATTATGGATGTTAGGGATGGGGAACCGCAAAGCTAGTTTTTTAACTTGGTCTCTGATAATTGCGAATTTTTCTGGTTGGAAAGATTCGATATTTTCGACTCCGTTTTCGTCCGCTTCTTGACAGAGCTCTGCTATTTCTTTCATCCAATTTGCAAGTTTTTTCATTTCCGCTTCTCCCATTCCGCGAGTGGTGATAGCTGGTGTACCGAGTCTGACCCCATTTGGTTTGAATGCTCCGCCGGTATCACCGGGAAGGGCGTTAGCATTTAGCGTCAGTCCGACTAGATCCAGGGCTTTTTCGTACATTTTGCCGTTGATACCGAAACTTTGCATCATGTCGATCAGAATTAGATGATTATCGGTGCCATTACCTTGAAGAATGAAGCCGTGGTTTTTGAGCTCTTTGGCGAGTGCTTTGGCATTCTTAATGATGTTTTCGGCGTAAGTTTTGAACTCTGGTTGGAGGGCTTCGCCGAATGCTACAGCTTTTGCGGCAATAATATGCTCTAGAGGGCCACCTTGGGTGCCAGGGAATACAGCCTTGTCAATCATAGTCGGGATGTTGTTGAGATTTTTTTCTGCTATTTTTTTAAGTGGCGAGCCGACATTTCCCATACTTAGGATTAAGCCACCCCTAGGACCACGTAAGGTTTTATGGGTGGTGGTAGTCATTACATTGAAACCGTATTTTAAGGGGTTTGGATGAACTTTGGCGGCGATGAGCCCGGCTACGTGAGCCATATCGGCCATTAGCAGAATTTCGTGCCCCCATTTTTCCTCGGCTTTTTGGCGGATTTTAGCAACGCGTTCAAAATCCGGTATCTTCATGAAGGCTGAATATCCAATTAAGATAAGTTTGACGTCATTTCCCAATGCCAATTCCTCAATTTGCGCATAGTCAAGGTCGCCAGTTTCATCGGTGCCATAAGGGATAAAGTTATAGATTTTAGCACTACGCGTAACTGGTGATCCGTGAGTTAAGTGTCCGCCATGGCCTAAATTCATTGCGAGAATATTGTCTCCTGGTTCACACCAGGCGAAGTAGACTGCTTCGTTAGCGTTAGCTCCAGAGTGAGGTTGGACATTGGCGTGATCTGCATCGAAAAGTCGGCACGCGCGTTCGATTGCTAATCTTTCGATGCGGTCGACATTTTGTTGCCCACCATAGTAGCGATAGTTCGGCAGAATTTCTTGAGAGATTTTTTCTTCATCCCAATCTCGCAAACCAGTAAAACTGGGGTACCCTTCGGAGTATTTATTAGTTAAAACTGAACCCATGGCCTCTAGTACGGCTTTTGAAACATAGTTTTCGCTAGGGATAAGCTCGAGCCCTTCTACTTGTCGCTTAATTTCATTATCTATCAAATTGAAAACAACATCTTGCATGATTTCTCCTTAATTTAGTTTATGATTTTTCGTATTTGACGATAGTGTAGCCTAGATCATTTTCGCTTCCTTCATGTAGGATTGTTTTATAATATTTCGTTTTGTCGAAATCTGGGAAAAAGGTAGTTGCTTCGGAATCTGAGGCGTCAATTTCGGTAAGATAAATGGTCTTTGCATAGGGGAGGAATAATTTATAAATCATGCCGCCGCCAATTATGAAGACTTCTTCTTCGGTTTTTTCGTTTTCTTGAATAAATTTATCAATATCATGAATGATATAATCTGGCCCATCGAAATCTAATTCTGAAACAACCATGTTTTTGCGGTCTTTGAGCTTTGACGGCAAAGAATTCCAGGTATTATAACCCATAACCACTTTGTGTCCAATGGTCTTTTCGCGGAAAAACTCCATATCATCTTTGATATGAAAAAGTAGTTTATTGTTTTTGCCTATTTCGTTGTTTTTGCCTACTGCTGCAATTATACTAAACATACTACTCCGTTACTGGCATTTTGATCGTGCCAAGATGTTGATAATTTTCTAGTTTGATATCTTTAAGCTCCTTGGAATTATCGAAATCGTAAAAATCGTGAATATCTGGGTTGACCCAGAGCGTCGGAGCATTGGGTAGTTTGCCTTCTTCAATAGCTTGGTCGTAGCGGGCTATTTGTTCTTTGATGCCGGGAAGTTGATTTTTATAGATATGGGCATCGTTGGTCATGAAAGTGAAAATTCCAGGTTTGACGCCGATTGAGCTTGCAATTAGATGACAAAGTACGGCGTATTGAACGACGTTAAAGGGTAAGCCGAGCGGCACATCTGATGATCTTGATGATACGAGTAGATTGAGCTTGCCATCTATGAGATTCCATTGCGTGTTCCAGACGCAAGATGGTAACGCGGCAGTATCTAGCCATTCATTTTGCCAGAGAGACAACACCATACGGCGATTACCAGGGTCGTTTTTAAGAGTATGGATTAGACTACGGATTAGGTCGTATCTATTAATAATCCATCCATAGGCGGTACCTATGGTGTGAGCGAAGTTTTCTTTCGGTAGATCGGGATGATTTTTGGCGAATATTTCATTAATGTTGCGGCCTTGATATTGCCCATCCTCTGAAATCTCCCATTCGTCCCATATCTTAACGTTCCGTTCTTTAAGCCAGCGGACATCATTTGAGGCTGCTTGGTAAATCCAAAGTATTTCTAGGACGGCGGATTTAAATGCTACTTGCTTAGAGGTAAGAATAGGGAATTCTTTTGAAAGATCGAATTGGAGCATTTGGTGTGGCAATCTGATAGTTTCGGCGCCAGTGGTAGCTTGGGAGGTGTGATTCGGCATAGATGAACGATGATTTTTGCTGTCGGCTGTTTTGTAGTTCACGATTTGCTCGCCATTTTTAATAATTCGGCGACACAAGTCTATATATTGATCATCGAATGAGTGCATTTTTCCTCCTTTTATTACAATTTTAGCATATTATTTGCAAAATGCGCTTACTAATAAAAATACAGGTTTCAGATTGACAAAAATACAAAAGTGTGCTATAATTATAGCAAGTTGGTCATAAATGGGAGTTGAAATGATGAAACGCCTTTTTTTGTTACTAATTTTTAGTTTAATAGGAGTAGTTTATAACCCTCAGATTTTGATAGCTAATCAAGTTGGTTCCATTAATGCTCCTGTTTTTAATGATGTGGAGACAATTATTGAGACAGAGGTGGAGGAGCAGCCCGTAGTAGACACGCAACAACCAACATCTAGTGTCGTCCTGGCTAGCTCACAAGAGGTTTCTACTGAACCCGTTGTAGTTGTTCCGAGCAATAATATTACGATCGGCGGCAGATATATTCCATTGTATCAGATGGGTAGTACTGACGCGGTTCTTGATAATGCTGCAAGTAAATATGGTAATTTTATCTATGGACATAATTCTGGTAATGTCTTTGGAGTTTTGTATAACTCTTGGGTGGGGCAGACGTTTTCGGTGACTGTTGATGGTGTTACTACGGATTACGTAGTAAGCGATATCGTGATTTATGAGAAAAACCAAGCAAATGGCTTGCTACAGGTCAATGGTCGTGGCAATTATATGAGCAATGTAGCGAATGCCATTAAGAAGTATATCGATGCGGATACCGGTCAAGTGAGTTTGACGTATTATAGTTTGTCGTTGATGACTTGTTATGGAACAATGTTGAGTGGCAGTGACGCTACACATAGATTAGTGATATTTGCTTACGAGATATAGGGTGGAGTGTAGGAGGCTTTATATTTTTTCGTTTAACGAAAAAATATAAACTTCGGGGCGTCCGCTCGGAAAAGAAAAAGTTTTTTTCTTTTCGCTCGCTTCCTGCCGAAGGCGAACTCCTGCGGAGTTCGCACCCTCCCTTTATTAGAAATAAAATAAAGAGCCTTTGGCTCTTTCTTTTATTTCTGGTGGAGTGTAGGAGGCTCGAACTCCTCACCTCTTCCATGCCATGGAAGCGCTCTACCAAATGAGCTAACACCCCGTGTTTTTATTTTATCATAAATTTGATATAATGTGAATATGAAAACGATTCTAACAGGTATACGTTCAAATTCAGAAATCACATTAGGCAATTATCTGGGCGCACTTTTGCCGATGGTGCGACTAGCTAATACTCACTCGGATGAATACAATATTAATATTTTCGTTCCGGATTTGCATTCTATTATTTCTGAAGTGGATGGAAATTTGCACCAGAATACGATTAGATCACTTAAGTATTATCTAGCTTCTGGGTTGGTGTTGAATAAAAATGTACATTTTTATAGACAGAGTTATGTACCCGCACATTCGGAGCTATGTTGGATTTTGGACTGTGTAGCTACAATGGGTGAAACTTCGCGTATGATTCAATATAAAGAGAAGTCAAAAGGGCAGGATTCATGCAATGTAGGTATCTTTAACTATCCGATCCTGATGGCGGCGGACATCTTGCTTTATGATGCTATTTATGTACCGATTGGCGAGGATCAGTTCCAACATATTGAGTTGACGCGAAATTTAGCGACTAGATTTAATAATAAATTCGGAGATATTTTCACTATTCCAGCTAAAACTTCCGATCAGGTTAAGTTCATGGGTGAGGAAGAAGGCGTAAGAGTTCGTGATTTGATAAATCCAGAGAAGAAAATGTCTAAGTCTACTTTAGCTGAAAATTCAAAGATTATGATGAATGATTCGCCGGAGCGCGCAAAGAAGAAGATTATGTCTGCTACGACTGATTCTCTCGGTAGAATTAAATTCGATATGTGGAGACAACCAGGTGTTTCTAATCTTATGCTTATCGAGTCGCTGATTCAGGATGAGCCTTTGCAGGATGTGATTTCTTCTTGGTCTGGCGAGACACGATATGGTGAGCTGAAGAAAAAGGTTGCCGAAAGCGTAGCTAGTTTACTAACAGATTTCCAAAGTAAGCTCGAACAGATATCCGATGATGAGATATTGAATCTGTTGGAAGAGGGTGAGTCCTATGCGAATAAGGTAGCGAATAGTAAACTTCTCGAGGTGCAAAAGGTTTTTGGTTTAAGATGATTAGGGTTGGTAAAAAGTTTAGCAAACCAGCAATGTCACGCGTGGTTAATGGTGATATTCAATTAGGTGACGAAGAGGAGCAGGAGGAAAAGGTACGATTGGACCTTTTGGCCGTGAAAGAGTTCCCCGAATACAATCGCTCTACTTTGCAAAAATTTATTAGTGAAGGTTTTTTGACGGTAGATGGCGAGGTAGTTGTGAAGTCTAACCTGAAATTTCCGGAAGGCGTTAAGCTTAAATTATCTGTCCCTGTCGCTCAGAAGAATAGTGATTTGATACCAGAAGTAATTTATGAAGATGACCATGTAATAGTTCTAGACAAACCAGCAGGATTACTTAGTATGGCTAAAGGTGAGTATTGTCCTGAAAAAACTTTGGAGGATTATGGGCTACTAGTACATCGATTGGATCGTGCTACCAGTGGGGTTGTAATACTTGCCAAGGATTCGGAAACGCAGAAATTCTTACGGAAGCAATTTCAAGATCGTAAAACTCACAAGACTTATTACGCAATCATTGAAGGTGTGCCGAAACTCCCAGAGGCGAAGATTGATTTGCCTATCGCTCGTGATTTGAAACATCCTACTACTTTTCGTGTCGACCCTAATGGGAAAGCTTCGGAAACATATTATCGAGTCTTGAAATCGAATAGTAAGTATTCCTTGGTCGAATTAAAGCCGACGACTGGGCGTACTCATCAGCTAAGAGTACATTTAAAATATCTTGGTCATCCGATTCTAGGGGATCCTGTCTATGGAAACAAAGAGGCACCGCGCTTATATTTACATGCTAAGGAGCTAGAGATTACGTTGCCTGGTGGTGTACGCCGTACTTTTGAAGCAAAAGTACCACAGGAATTTAACGATGTTTTTTAATTCAGCTGATGATATTTTGACTATTGCGACTAAGAATGGATCTTCTATTTTCGTGCTACCTGATGTTTATAGTTATGAGTTAAAGAATGCTTTAATTATCCAGCCAGAGACGAAGGTATCGATTACAATTGAACAAATTCGGGGTGTTATTGGTGGTCTTAGTACGAAGCAACTGACTGACTCTTATGTCGTGATTCGTCCAGCGGACCAAATGAATGTTGAGGCTGCGAATGCTTTACTTAAGACACTCGAGGAACCTAATGAGAAGGTTCATTTTATATTACTCACTAGTTCTCCTTCTAGGTTGCTGCCTACGGTCTTAAGTAGGTCTGCGGTTTATTTTTCGCATTCCAATAATAAGTTGAATGAGATAAATGCCCAGGATGACAAGATTAAAGACTATGCCAAGAAGCTGATGGTAGCAAAGGGTGCTGAGCTAATTAGATTGTCGGAGGAAATTACAAAAAGCAAAAAGAACGTACGGGCTTTTGTTCTAGAAATTCTTGGTACTACTATAGAAATGTTATATAAGACTTATTTACTAACTGATAGAAAAGTTTTTGCAGAAAAATTGCCAAAGTTCTTGACTGCTTATGATAATATTAGTCAAAATGGTCATATTAAACTACACTTGGTTGCGGATTTGTGCTAAAATAGTGACATGATTGCAGTTTTTGTAATTTTTATTTTTGCGGTGTATCTGGCATTTCTTTTCCCGGAACAACCCGTGAAAGTAAAACAAGAAGAGAAATCTCCTAAGTATAAATCTCAGATGAAAAAATTGTGGCAGGTTGCACAAACCGCCATGAAGGAACGTAAACCATTTCGAGCTGAGAAGGCCTTACTTACTATTCTGAAATTTGACGAAAAAAATGCAGCTGCGTATAACCGTTTGGGGATATTGTATGCTAAGGGCAAGAAGTATGATGAAGCGGTAGAATGCTTCGAAATTGCGCAGTCTCTAGACAGTAATCCAGCATCAATTCATAACGTGGGTTTAATTTATCTCGAGACTGGCGCTTATGAGAAAGCGGCGATGGCTTTTAAGCAGGCAATTAGTCTTGAGGGCGACGTGCCTTCTAGGTATATTGCCCTAGCTAAGGCCGAAGAAAAACTTGGTATGCCTAAAAAAGCGATTGAGGCACTTGAAAATGCGTATGAGCTAGATCCTAGCGTTTCGACCCTTCGTCAGATACTGGCTATTTACGAAAATATAGATGATGCAGAGGCAGTGGCGACTACGGCGGCAAGGATAGAAGAGCAAATTATGAAAGATAATGAAGCGAAAAAACGCAAAAAGAAGACTACTGCTAGAGCTAATGCTCGGACTCGTACGTTGGTGCGTCGTCAGGGCACTGCGCAGCCAAGAGCGAAAGTTTCAGCTTCTACGGCTAAGACGAAGACGAATTCTGCACCACGTGTTATTAAACCACACGCTGGCCGCAAACGAATATAGATTGGAATTTTTAGGACACAAAATTCTTGACCATCCACGGCGTATTCTGTATAATTAGCTTATGCTAAAGTCATACAGTAAAACTAACTTTTCATTATATATTTTTGCACCCTTAATTAGTTTAACTATTCTTTCTGGAGTTATACTTAGCTCTAGTATTGCTTCTGCAGATGATTCCATAGTAGACCAAGTGACCATTAACGTGCCAGAATCTTGTTCTATGACCGGCACTGGCATGAACTCTCATACTGCAGAAATTACTAATGGTACATATACTGCAGATATAGGTACTACCACACTTAAAGCTTATTGTAATGATAGTAATGGCTTTTCTATTTATACTATAGGATACACTAATGATACATATGGTACTACTACACTAATAGGACAAAGTACTAGTAATACTATAGTTACAGGAACAGCTACATCTGCAGGTAATCCTGACACATCTAACTGGGCTATGAAACTAACAGCAGTATCTAGTCCAACACCAACATATCCTATTACACTAGACAATGGCTATGGTAGCTATAGTTCAATACCAGATACTTATACTAAAGTAGCACATAGAGATTCTGGTACTGATATAGGAACCAATGCAGAAGGCTCAACTCTTACTACTACATATGCAGCTTATATATCCAGAACCCAACCTGCTGATACATATGAAGGTAAAGTTAAATACACATTAGTACATCCAGCAAACGAGATACCATTACTACCGGTAGAGTGTGCATCTGGTAGGATTTGTTATAATCCTAATGGCGGTAATGTGGTGGGGTCTATGGGTTATCAAACTATACCGGTGTCGGGCGCAGAGGATGGTGTTTCGCCAACTTCAGCCACACTACTTGCTTCTAACTTTAGCCGTGAAGGTTATGGCTTTGCTGGCTGGTCTGACGCCTTTGATTATGCTACTAACCAGAATGCTCATTTCTATGGTCCACATGAATATATTACTTTTGAAGAAAACCAATATAATGGAGCAGAAGGAACTTATAATGGTTTAAGTCTATATGCTGTTTGGATTAAGTCACAGGGTAGCTTGCAAGATTCCGCTAAAGTAGCACAGCTTTGTGGTACTGGTGCAGGAAGCCTAACTACTGCTCCTACTGATGGCACTGCTAATCTAGCTAGTGTATCTGCTCTTACCGACAGCAGAGATAACGAAACTTACGCTATTGCCAAGTTAGCTGATGGCAACTGTTGGATGATTGAAAACTTAAGATTGGAAGCAGATGACACTACTAGCGCAGAAGATATTGCTTTATCTCAAGGATACAACCCTAGCTTTATTGGTCTAGCTACGGCAGAATCCAGCAATTTTGATGGATCTACCACAGCTAATAGCCTATATAGTATAGATGGCTCTACTGCTAAAACAATTGATAGTACTGGAGGCAGTTTGGGTTACAGAATCCCACGTTACAACAATCTCAATACTCCAGCCAATGCTGTCAATAGGCCACAGAGTCCAAACAGTAATTTATTCGCATCTGATAATACTACGGTGGGCATGTACGGTTACGGCAACTACTACAGTTGGCACGCCATTATTGCTGATACTACTTCTTATCCGGATGGCGAAGATTATGGTACCACATCTCTATGTCCTACTGGTTGGAGGTTGCCGATAGGTAATCAATCTACCTCAGCTAATAGTTTTGGAGCACTTAGTGTGGCTTTAGGCGGTCCACAAGATGGAGCTGTGGCGAATAATAATTCAAGTCCTACTGGCACAGTTTTGTCTAAAGCTTTTAGATCTTATCCGAATAACTTCCTTTACGCTGGCTACTTTTACAATTCGTTTGCTCATGTTAGAGGCAGATACGGAATGTATCGGTCGTCTACTTCATTTGAAAATATTAATGGTTACGGTTTGTATTTATACGAGACTGCCGTGGGTCCAGGAACGTATAAGTTAAGTAAGATTTACGGTTTTAGCGTTAGGTGTACGGTACCTGCTAGTGTTTAGATTTAGAACATCTTCATGATTTCATTTGCTTTTTTGCTTGGATTTGGTATAATGGTTTTACTGCTGGAGTCGTCTAGTGGCAATGACAAGAGACTGTAAATCTCTCGCTTTCGGGCTTCGTAGGTTCGAGTCCTACCTCCAGCACCACATTGAAAATGTGCTGAAAAATACGGACTCGTTCTTCGAACCGAGTCTTGCCTCCAGCACTATGACAATAGAAAGAGCAAGAAGCTCTTTTTTTGATGTCAAGAAATATATGTTGATCGTAAGTTTGTTTAATTGAACGATTAACGATTTTTGTGAAATAATAATAATTTCTGACTTTAATACTATTTAAAAAATGATGCTTGTGCTATAATAATATTATGAGAGTGTGGAGGAAAGTAGCTTTTTTGGCGATTATGCTCTCCCTATCACTAGCTAGTTTTACTAGTAGTGCTGTTTTTGCTGAAAATGATATTAGTATCATGATTTCAAATAATCCAGTAGAAATGAATCTGCTACCGGGTCAGTTTGATGAAGAAACTCAAACAATTACTGCCTCGACGACAAATATTGCTGGATACACGATTGGGATTCGTACTACTGGTCCGAATAGCTCTTTGGTAAATACTGATGACAGCAGTTATACTATTCCGACGTTTACTCTGCCGAGTGGATCGGATAGTATTCCGGTTAGTGAACTTGGTTTTGGGTATGGATATAGTTTAGATAGTGGGGCAACTTATTTACCGGTACCAGAGCCTACGGTTGCATATTCGACAACTTTGTTCAAAACATCAACTGCGGGCACAAATAATCATTACCTTACTTTTGGCGTAAACGTTCCACTAGCTACTGCCGCTGGGACATATATAAATACTTTTTCAGTTGAAATTGTGGCAAATCTAGAGCTATGTGCAGCAGAGAGTATTTGCTATAACGGTAATAATGATGATGGGAGAGGTACGATGGCGGATCAACCAGCCGCATCAAATACTAGTGTCAACTTGATACCAAGTAATTTTTCTCGTCCAGGATATGGATTTAGAGGTTGGAACACTAAGGCCGATGGTACTGGGACTAACTATGGGCCAAATCAGACAATAACAGTATCGGATTTAAGTAACGAAGGTTTACAACTATATGCTATGTGGGTGCCTTCGTCAGGCGATTTACAAGGTTGGAATGGGTGTGAGGCGATGAGTAGTGGTGATATTACGGCTCTTACGGATACGCGCGATGGGAATACTTATGCTGTGGCGAAATATGCTGACGGAAAATGCTGGATGATGGAAAATCTACGATTGGATTTATCGGACACGAATGTAGTAATAAACTCTAATAATACTAATAAGCCAACGAACAGTTTCATAACTGCCGCTAACGCGCATCCAGCTTCTTCGAATAGTTTTTGTACAAATAACACTGATGGTTGTGTTACAAGAATACTTCATAATACAAACAACATCAATCGCAATTTAACACCAGATTATAATACGAATGATTCTAGTAGCTCATGGTATTCTTATGGCGTTTATTACAACTACTATACTGCAACAGCTGGAAACGGAGGATCCAGCTTTACGACGGTGGGTGCAGCAGTGGAAGGTGATATTTGCCCTGTTGGGTGGAAATTGCCAACATCAAATAGCAGGAGTGATGAATACGCAAAACTTGATTTGGCCTATGGTGGTACTGGTAACAATCAGAGCACCGAACCCACCGGAAGTGTCGCATCGGAAAGATGGCGAGCCTATCCATTAAACTATATTTATAGCGGAGAACAAAATGGTACAAGCGGATACAATAGAGGTATATCCGCCGGAATGAACACCGCAAACAATGCTGGCGCCTATAGGTCGGTTAACCTTTGGTTGAGAGCAGCAGGGATAAGTATGGTTGGTAATTCTACGAGTAAAAATCGTGGACAAACTGTTCGTTGTATAAAAAAAGAATCTTCTAATATAGTTGGCAATATCCATTATGATGCCAATGGGGGTTCTGGTGCAATGTCGGACGTGCAAGATATTAATTTTCAAACAGCTCATGCTGCAAATAACCAGTTCACGAGAGCTAACTATGAATTTCTGGGTTGGAATACGAATGCAAATGGTAGAGGTATAGCGGTGTCTGAAGGTGGCGCACTGGATGATGTGGCAGTTCAATTGGGGTTAACAGACGGTGATACGTTGACACTATATGCAACTTGGCGGCCGGTTTATCGCATTGTATACGATGGTAATGGGGCGGATGCTGGCTCGATGACGAGTGTGACGCAGGTACGATCGACTGGCGACTTTAATCTATGGGCTCCTAATTATTCACGAAATGGCTATGGATTTGCTGGTTGGAGCGCAGACGCCAATGCTGGAACTAAGATACTCAATCATCAAGATGTAAAGGTCTATGGTCCAAACCAAAATATTAAACTTGATAATGAATTTATAGGTAATGCAGATGCGAATAATCAGATTACACTTTATGCAGTGTGGCTTGCACCAGATTCGACCGACACTTTACAGAGCTTTAGTGGCAGCCGTTGTAACTCAATGAGTGTTGGGAGCCTGCTCGCATTAAGTGATGAAAGAGATGGGGATACCTATACAATTGCAAAACTAGCTGATGGGAATTGTTGGATGACAGAAAACCTGAGACTAGATCCATCGACGACGACGTTTACCGCTAATAATACGAATAGTCCAACCGCATCCTTTATAAGTAAAGCGCTTTCATCACAAACATCAACAATTCTTTGTAATGATGATAACAGTGCATGTATTGATGAAGTGGCGTTTAATGCGAATAACTTGGATAGAACGTTAGCAGCTTCTCCGAGTACAAATGACGACATGAGTTCTTGGTACGGCTATGGAATGATGTATGGTTGGTATACGGCTACAGCGGGTAATGGTGATTATGAAATGTCAAGCGGGAGCGTAGTTGGCGATATTTGCCCGGCAGGTTGGCGATTACCGACGGGTGGTACGCATGGAGAGTATGTAGATTTGGTAAATGATTTGGCGGGGAATAATGCAACTGAAACAAATAATAATATGTTAGCTTTCCCAAATAACTTTATATACTCTGGCGACTATAATCATGACACGAGCGGCGGACGTGGAACGTATGGAAGATTTTGGAGTGCGACACCCGATGGTAAGGTCAAAGCTTTCCGGCTAGGAGTAGCAATATCTAACGGAGCAACTCCGGCTGGCTCATGGAATAAATGGGATGCCTTTGCGGTAAGATGCATTGTAAAATAGCACTTGAGTTCTAAAGCACAAATCATAGGAAACCATAAATAATATCGTTGAATTATATATTTTTGTGTGCTATTATAAACATAAGAAAAAAGTGTGGAGGAGAAATGTTAAGAGGTACTAAGGCTAAGATTCGTATGATTGCGATAGGAATTTTTGTTGTTTGCGGGGCGGCAATCGGCATTATGAATACTTTTGCTGATGGGAATTACGAAATAATATATGCTGAGACTGATTTATATAGTTGGCAAGATAGTTGGCAGAATATCGTTGAATTAGACGGTGTTAATAGCAGCGATTTTAGTGTCAGTTTAAGCATTGAAGATTATTACTACATAGTTCGTGATATTGAGGGGTATTTTACTGCCAATGAAGGTTCGTACATAACGGCTGATAGTTGCAGTAAAGTAGTAAGCGATTCGGTATGTGACGTAAGTACTGGTCATTTTCATCTAGAAAACGACAGTGATAATACATATCATAATGTTTACACAGTGCACTACACTGTTTCTCCTGATACCCCTGCTGGCGTTTATGATTTAGCAATCCATACTGAAAATTATCTAGCTCAAGGCGACGACGAATATGCTGATTTAAGCTCCTTAGGATATAATCCAGAAACGCATTTAGAAATCATTGTAAAAAGACCGCAGGAGATAATTTTTGAAGATTCTGACGGTAATCCTATTACAGAAATAACTAAATATTTAGGCGATGAAGATTTTATCGTGAACAAACACACTATTTCGGGGGAAGGAGATATTTCTGATTACTATATTGATTATGGGGCCGATGAAGAAGTGGTTGAAATTATATCTGATTCGGATTATTTTCGGGTTATAGATGTTGGGACAACTAGAATTTGCGCGTGGGCGGATGAAGCTGGTCTCTATACAGAAGGTGAATCCTGTTTTACGGTCAATGTTGAGAAAAAACCAATTCTAACTTATAGTATGTATCTTTATGATGAAGAGTATGGTGGTGAAACTGTCGTGGCCGAGCCAATTATTGTAGAGCTAAATGGTACCGACGATGCTAGAGTGGCTGTGGATTTAGAACCTATAAATACGATTAGACTCCTTAATCTGCACGGATATTTCGCGACATCTGAAAATTCTGGGAGTGAATATGGGCCTCACTATATCAATGCCACTGATTTCTATTCAATGTCCATATGCGAAGAGCAATGTGGGTTTGATGTGGAAACCGGTTCTTTTTATTATGAATTTAGTGACATAGATGATGATGGCAACTGGTTTGATGGAGGAGGCAATGAAATTGCTAGAATGGTTTATAGGATTTCTTCTGATACTCCTGCTGGAGTTTATAATGTGCCGATTGTCATTAATGACTTGCGGGGTCGAAATATGGACGATGGAACTGACTTTGATGAAGGGTACATATCTTTTGAGAATGTTCAGATAGTGGTAAGAAGACCTCAAAACATTGTATTTCGAGATCATGATGAAAACCCCATCACGGAGGTAAGAAAAACTTATGGTGACTCAGATTTTGAAGTTACTAAAGAAGTATATTACGGTGAGGGAGACGGTGAAATTATTGACTATTATATTGAAAGTAGTCATAGCGTAGATGAAGGTGAGGGAAATGTAGTTGATATTGTACCTAACTCAGATTACATCCATATTAATAAAGCGGGGTCTGCTGAAATTTGTGCCGTTGCGTCTGAGACTGAGTTCTATTTAGAGACCACAGCTTGCTATACGATCAATGTTGAAAATAAAGAAATCTGGGTGAAAGATTTGACGGTTGCCAACAAACGATTCGACGGAAGCTCTGATGCTGAAATAGATGAACTTACATTCTACACTCTTGATTCAGAAGATAATCAGGTTGATATAAACATCGATCCGGCTTATTATTTTATTGATAAAGTTGAGCTTGACGATCCAAACGTGGGTGAGACCACAGCAAACATTGAAATATATTTGACTGGAGAAGGGGCAGGTCGTTATTACTTGGCGGAAGGCATGTATACTGCGCCAGTAACTGTTTTGCCAGCCATCATACAGACTATCACGCAAGCAACAGTTGATTCACAAGAATATGACCCTACGGGTAATTGCCAATCTGTTCCAATGCACGTAGAGGGGATATCTGCCGAAGATTTGGAATTTGAATTATATGAAGGTACGGACTTTAAACTATTGTATGAAGACGAAGAACTAGATAGTAATGAAGTTTGTCTTACTGATGTTGGTGGCTATGATTTAACTGTCGTTCCGATAGATGAAGGTAACTTCACTTTTGAGCCTTTTGACGTTACTTTCACAATAACTCCAAAAGAAATGACAGTGACAAACGCCGATGTTAATGACAAAAACATCGATTGGGAGTATGAAGCAACAGTCAATTGGGTTGAGTTCGACCAAGCAGATTTAACAAAAGATGTAGACTATACGGCGTATGCGGTTTTAAATGGTATTGATGTTGGCGCGTGGGACGCAACCGTATATGTGACTTTGCTTAATACAAATTATTACTTTGACCACAACGAAGAATCTGATACATATTCTTATCAAACAACGTATGAAGTAAGCGGTGTTCAGATTTCCCCAAGAGAATTAACAAACGGAAATACTTATTATAGTTTTGAAAATGATCAAAATCGGTTTACTTATACGGGTTATCCTATTACGCCTCACGTATATTTGTCAGCCGGCTTAAGAGATGGTGACAATCCAGAAGATTATCAACCTCTTTCTCTCGGGACTGATTATACATTAGAGTATTCAGAAGACACTACCAATGCAGAGATGAAATATGTAACATTGACTGGAATAGGAAATTTCTGCGGAGCAATCGGTCCTTTGGTGTATTATATTGATCCATATATTTTTGAAAATGTAAACATTTCGACTCCATCCGTAACCTATTCGGGCGAAGCTTTCGAACCAGAACCGGTTCTAACTGCTATGTTCTATGAAAATGAAATTACAATTCCTGAAGATGAGTATGAAGTCATGCAGCATGAGGATTTCGTTAATGCCGGTGAATATACATACTATATCTCGGACGCAGGTGGCGGTAATTATCGTTTCCAAAATTACAATGTTTTAGACGCAACCCTCACAATCAATCCTTATAAAATTTCTTCTAGTAATATTTCTCTAAGTGAGAGTACCTATAAACATAATGGTACTTCGCAAACTCCATCTGTAACCGTCACAGTAGGAGATACAACAATTGATGGGGATGATTACAATGTAGCGTATAGTGCAGACACAATTGGTAATGACGAAAGTGATACCACTGTAACTGTCACAATCACGGCCAAAGAAGGGGCTAATATCACCGGGAGTGCATCTACTACCTATACTATTACTCCTCGTGATGTCTTAACAATTGCTGGAATTGGCGATAACCAGCAAATTGGATATACTGGGTTACCAGTAGTATTAGATGGCAGTGTTATGGTAGAAGAAAATGAGGGCGGAATAACCGCAGAAGATCTTACTGTTACTTGGTACGCTAGTGATGGTACTACTGTGATAGATCAACCAACTAATGCTGGTTCTTATAAGGTAGTTTATTCTTATGAGGATACAGATTATTGTGGCGCATTAGTGGTTAATTTTGAGATTACTAAAGCTGCTTCGCCTTCACCAGCAGAAATGAACATAGAGTTTAGGATAGCGAGTGGGCAGACCCTTGCCGATCTTGAAGGAGAGCGTACATTTGGATTTGCTTGGGCAGATAGCAGTACGACGATTGCTTCAGGTAATAATGTCTATTCTGCTACTTATACTTATAATAATGACACTGTAAACTACGAGACTCTTAATCTAAATGTACCAGTATATGGTTTATCGCAAGTTGATGTGACTACTCCAGAAAGTGAAGGTGGTGAGATATCTGTTTCTAGCCAAAGCGCGCTTGAGGGTGAGACGATAACCATTACAATTGCGCCAGACTTTGGGTATACTTTGGATAGCATTACGATCAATGGTGTAAATTATGCTGGTAGTGTAGACGCAAATACTTTAGTGATAGTAGTCGGGACTAATGATTTAGAAATTATAGCCACTTTCAAACCAATAACTTATGAAGTAATTGAAGGAGCTGGGCAGATTCATATTGTGGATGAAGATGCTGAGGCTAAATTTAGAATTAATGCTAGCTATGAGCTGTTTGTAGATGGTGGAGCGGTTTATGTAGATAACGCATTAGTTGATCCTGAAAACTATACTTCTTGGGACGGTAGTACTTATATTCAACTTACTAAAGAATATGTAAATACTCTGGCGGTAGGTACGCATACGCTTAAGGTTGTCTTTAATGATGGTGGAACTGCAACAACGACCTTTACAATTGCAGAGCCGGATGTCGTTGACGATAGTGGCAGTGATGGTATTTGGGTGGTGCCAGGTACTGGTTTCTCTACGATGATTGGCGGTGGTGCTACTGCGACGGTTAGCGTTTCGGCACTGATGATAGCTGTGTTTGCAATTTCTCGTAAAAAACGCAGATAAGTTTATAAGATTTATTGTCGTAAAGATAAACTAATACCCCCCTTGCTGTCGCAAGGGGGGGTATTATCACCTCCAGATAGGTTTCCAGTTTGGCGGGTGGCGCAGTTCTATATCGTCCGCCGTTGCAGGGCGAAGTACATCATAGACTACGCACGCACTGTAGATGCATAGTGCTACTAACAGTGCAATCCAGCTCGTCAGGTTCTGTGCTACATCGCCCTCGATTATACAATCGATGAGCTGCGGTAAACCTAATGACACGAGGACTGCTGGGATAAAGTAATATCCTATTAGGTCGTGTGTCATTTTGGTGGGTGACATGGCGCTACGTTTCGGATAGTTAGCCACGTCGTTTCCGCGTAGATACAGTGCGACGAAGATCATGAGGATAAATACTCCAGCGTAGATTGCTGGGTTGTAGCCCCACCAGTTTTCGCTATGGAATGTTCTCTCGTGGGTTTGTAGGATTGACACTAGCATAAATGATAGTGTCAAGTCGCCGGGCAGGAAGGCCTTTGACTGATGTTTTCCTACCGGTATGAACCTGGATTCGAATACAAACCCGGTCACGAACATCGCTCCGGGCCAAATGGCCCAGAGAGCAATTGCGAGCAATAGCGGATTAAGCTTATCCGCTTGGACGAAATCTACTAAAACCTTCAAAAGTGCCATCTTACGACCCTCCCTCGTAGATACTTATTTAATTATATCATAAACGTTATATTAGTCAATATTGTTTTTTGATGTAGTGAGGGGACGAAAAAAGTTAGAAGTTTGCTTCAACAAATCTGCATTATTCTTATTTTGATTGTGGCTGGTATTTTCTTGATTTTAATGATGTTTGATAGCCGCCTAGAGTTGAATGTAGATCGAATAGCGGTCTGCGTGACGACTATCCTAGATGGCGCCAAGAACTTGAATGATACCAATAAATATGAAAAACGTATTTTGCCACGGATTCTTTTTACGATTCTTAGTTTAGTTTATATTAATTACGGTATCGTTTATACTTTTCTGGGTGGCGACATTACGAGCTTTTTTAGCACCATCATGCATGGCGTAGTGTTTATCTCACTGGGTCTTGCTGATCTTTGGTTTTATTTCCATGTGTCGAAAATGAGGCGTTTGCCTGATCCTTCTGACGATAAAAAAGAAAAGAACAAAGCATAAAGTTTCGAGCTTGCTTCCATTTCATTTTTGAGTGTGATATAATGAGCTAAGTGCCGCTATAGCTCAGTTGGTAGAGCGCATCCATGGTAAGACCATGGTGCCACCTCTGAAGC
>CAMYUU010000005.1 GCA_947302355.1 uncultured Candidatus Saccharibacteria bacterium
ATCGTTAGGAATCTTGAGGAGATCTGTCTCTAGTACGAGAGGACCGAGATGGACGAATCTCTAGTGTACCGGTTGTGGTCACCTACTGCATCGCCGGGTAGCTATGTTCGGAAGAGATAAGCGCTGAAAGCATATTAAGCGCGAAGCCCACTCCAAGATAAGGATTCCCTAGGAGACTCCTGATAGATGATCAGGTCGATAGGCGCAAGGTGGAAGTATGGCAACATATGGAGCCGAAGCGTACTAATAGGTCCATCGCCTTTTTATGTCTTGGACTTAGCTAGCAACCGGTGTTTGAACACCGTGACGTCTTTAATAATTTATCTACACCTTATGGACATCAATAGTAATAATAATGAGACGTTGTTATTACCATTTGGTGCCCATAGCGCTGGGGAAATACCTGTTCCCATTCCGAACACAGAAGTCAAGCCCAGTAGCGCCGATTATACTGCGAAAGTGGGAAACTAGGAAGGTGCCAAATTATAAAAAACCACTCGGAGTCACGAGTGGTTTTTTCTTGCTATAAAATACCCCGCTGATGCGGGGTATTTTAGGAGGGACTAGTCGCTCATGCCAAGATATGCACGCTGATCATCGGTGAGATGGTCGATGGTGACGCCCATGGTTCTGAGTTTCAAGCGTGCGACCATCTGATCGATAGAGTTTGGCACATTGTAGAGCTTAGCTTCGAGTTTGCCTTGATGTTCGACAAGGTAAAGCAGGCTCAGAGCTTGCAAGGCAAAACTGGTGTCCATAATCTCGGCAGGATGACCGTTGCCGGCGGCAAGATTGACCAGTCTGCCTTCAGCCAGGACATTAATGACCTTACCGGACTCTGTAAGCTTGTAGCCAACGATGTTATCGCGACGCGTATAGATGTCGGATGACATTTTGGCGAGATCGTCAAGATTGATTTCTACGTCGAAGTGACCAGAGTTGCAGAGAATGGCGTTATGCTTCATCAGCGGAAAGTGTTTCTCGGTAATGACATCTTTGCAACCAGTGGCGGTAACGAAGAAATCTCCGATTCGAGCGGCGTCCGTCATCGGCATCACTTCGTATCCTTCCAGTTTAGCCTCAATTGCCTTGACTGGATCGATTTCCGTGATGATGATTCTGGCTCCCATGCCGTGCATGCGCTTTGCGATACCTCTGCCGCAATAGCCGTATCCTGCGACTACCACTGTTTTACTAGCGATGACGTTGTTGGTGGTATTCATGATGGCATTGATGGTAGATTGCCCGGTCCCGTAGACGTTGTCGTAGAGATGTTTGCAATTAGCATCGTTGATGTTGACCATGGGGAAGGGCAGTGAACTGAGCTTCTCGCAGGCCTTCAGGCGTGTAATGCCCGTAGTGGTTTCTTCGCAACCACCGATGATATGCCACCTTTCTTCTCTTGGCAAATTATAGATAATATTGAACAAGTCACCACCGTCGTCGATAATGAGGTCGGGCTTATAACTCAGTACGCTCAGCAAATGCTGATTATACTCTTCAGGGGAAGCACCGTGCACTGCGAATACCTCGACGCCCATGGTAGCCAGTCCGGCTGCAACATCGTCTTGCGTAGACAAAGGATTACATCCGGTGGCATAAACTCGCGCACCCATTTCTTTCAGAAGAAGAGCAAGGCGGGCGGTTTTGGCTTCCATGTGGATAGACATACCTACGCTATACCCCTCAAGGGGCTTTGTGGGGCCAAATTGTCTCTCGATTTCTCTCAGGGCATCCATGTGGTCATTAGCCCACAGGATTTTTGTGATGCCGTGTTCGGCTAGGGAATAGTCTTTGATCGTTGACATGAAACTTCGCCTCCTAATAAAGAGCTAAGAAATACCTTCATCCTATATTATAGTATAAAAACAGAGATAAAAAAAGGTGTTGTAGAAATTACAACACCTTTTTTGTTTTGATTACTCTTCTGTGCTAGTTTCTTCGATAGCAGAGAGTAATGAGTCTTCGACGTTTTGCTTCTTTTTCTTTGGCGCTTTTTTAGTAAGAACAATGTCAATGTCATATCCGGTAAGTTTAGAGGCCAAGCGTACGTTTTGACCTTGTTTGCCGATGGCGATTGATTGCTGATCCTCGGAGACATGCACCTTAGCTTTTTTGCCGTCGATTTCAACTTTCATGATTTCTGCTGGGCTAAGAGCTTCGCGAATGTATTCTGAGGCATTGTCGCTCCAGGTAACGATGTCGATTTTTTCTTTTTCGCCAATTTCGTTCATGACAGCTTGCACTCTGATGCCGCGGCCACCTACGAAGGTGCCAACAGGATCAATTCCTGGTACGGTAGACATGACAGCAATCTTGGTGCGGCGGCCGGCTTCGCGAGCGATGCCGCGGATTTCTACGGTGCCGTTTTCAAGTTCTGGTACTTCTTGACGGAAAAGATACTCAATGAATTCTGGGCAGCCTCTAGAGAGGATGAGTTGCGCTCCGCGTTCGTTGCGTTCAATATTTTTGATGTAGACTTTGATGCGGCTACTAACGCTGTAGTATTCGCCATCAATTTGTTCGGAGCGTGGCATGATGCCGCTAGCTCGGCCAAGATCAATGCGCACGAGTTTTGGTTCAACTTTAGATACAGTGCCGGTGACGATGGTGCCAACTTTGTCTTCGAAGGCGACCAGCACGGCGTCATTTTCAGCTTCACGAAGGCGTTGTACCACTACTTGCTTAGCGGTTTGAGCGGCTACGCGTCCAAAAGAGGTGACTTTGTGCTTTTCTTCGACGACATCACCTACTTTAGAGCCTTTTTTGGCTTCTTTTAGAGGTATCTCAGTGGATGGGTTATAAGCTATATCGTCTTCAATAACTTCGCGAGCAACAAAGACATCTGCTTCGCCGGTCTTAGTATTCAGGACTGCACGAACATTCATGTCACGGTCGCCATTATCTTTACGCCAAGCGGCGGCGATGGCTTGCTCGATTACGCCTAGAACGGTTTCTTTTGGTAAACCTTTTTCTTCGGCGATAACATCAACCATAGTTGACATTTGCTTTAAATCTAAATTCTCCATTATATTCCTTTCCTTTAAAAAACCGCCTCTATTTCAAGAGTCGGTCAAATCTGTATACATTTATTATAGCACTCGCTGTGATTTTTTGCAATATTTATTTCTTACTAGCGGTTTTGTTGCGTTTTTTCTGAAATTTTGCTATAATAGAGGTACTGTTTAATTACTTTAAATACTTACAATAAAAAGGAAATTATGAATTTAAAAGAAGAAGAACGTCGTGCGCGACTGTTAAAATCTAGAGCGGAGAGATTGCCGGATATAAAGAGGCAGTTTGAAGAAGCTCAGAATCGTAATTTTAACTCAAATTTTCAGCCTGGAGGCAAAGATGCTGAATTAGTGGGTAATGGTGGCTCTGCGGCAAAAAAGGGCTCCAAGGTGGCAAAAAAGGCCGCGTCAACCAAAACCGCAGCGAAAAAGGCTACCAAAACAGCTAAAGCTCAGGCCAAGGCTCAGGTTAAGACAGAGGCTGATTCTCGTAAAGTGAATTTGTCTGTGAGCGTGAAGAAGGGTGACATGGTGCGTCATCAGAGAATGTTATCTCAAGATGTCAACGCGCAGGCGACTCAGCATATTATCGGTTTGCCGGTAAATAAATCTAGATATAATGGCTATGATGGTGTACAGGTTACTAATGCGCAGTTAAAGAATGCGCGGCCTGATCCCGAATCGGTCAGAATTATTCCGATTGGCGGCTTAGGTGAGTTCGGTATCGGTAAAAATATGACGATTATTGAGTATAAGTCTGAAATGCTGGTAGTGGATATGGGCGTACTATTCGCGGGTGAAGATTATCCGGGCGTTAACTATATGATTCCAGATATTAAGTATCTTGAAGATAATATAGATAAAGTCAAGGCAATTTGCTTTACGCATGCTCATCTTGATCACATTGGGGCTTGTAGACATTTACTACCAAAGTTTTCGCCTTTGACGCCAATTTATGCGACTGATTTTACGATCGGCATGATTAAAAAGCAGATGTCAGAGCTGCAAGATGAACCGGACATGAATTATCAGGTAGTAGATCCGTTGAAGCATAATATTATTAAGATATCTGAGAATTTGTCGGTAGAATTTATCCATACTTTGCACTCAATTCCTGGTAACGCAGCGATTGTGGTGCGGACTCCTAATGGTGTGATTTATATGTCTGGCGACTGGCGTCATGAAGACCATCCGATGGGGGTGCAGACGGACTACGAAAGAATCGATGAAATTGTGAAAAAAGAGGGCATTGATCTCATGATTAATGAGTCCACGAATATCGATTCTCCTGGTAAACACCCACATTCTGAGTATGATGTTGGTGAGAATCTGGGTAAGGTAATGGATCATTACGCTGGGGGGCGCGTGATTATTTCGTGCTTCTCGTCGCAGATTTCTAGGATTGAGTTAGTATTAAAAGAGGCAGCGGCTAGGGGGCGAAAAGTAGCGTTTAGCGGCTATTCGATGATAAATAACGTGGAAGTAGCACTTAGGGCTCGTGCGATAAAAGTACCTAAAGATACTATCGTGAAGATGGAAGACATCATTAAGCTGCCCGATGAAAAGGTATGTATTGTATGTACTGGGTCGCAGGGCGAGCTGAATGCGGTATTAAATCGCATGGTAACGGGTGCACATAAGTATATTAAGATTAAGTCTACTGATACGATTGTGTTTTCTTCTAATCCTATCCCGGGTAATGAGCCTCATGTAGTAAATACTTTAGATGGTTTACTGAGGGAAGGCGCACAGGTGATTCAGAATGGCAAGACGCACTTAACCAATATTGGGCCTTTGCACTTATCGGGGCATGCATATTATGAGGACCACGTGGAGTTTGTAACGAGGCTTCATCCGACTAACTACATGCCTTATCATGGCGAGTTTTATATGTTGCAACATAATGCTGAGATGGCAGAGAATGTAATTGGCATCCCGAGAGAGAGAATTTTGATTTGTGACGACGGTGATATTACTGAATTGACTAAAGATAAAAAGATTCGCAAGGCTGGAAGAGTGCAAGCCGGTAATAAACTATATGATGATGCTGATCAACCAGTGCACGAAGCGGTGGTAAAAGACCGGATTCATATTTCGCGCGAGGGAATATTCGTGATTGTATTGACGCTTAGTAAAAAGACTGGGCGTTTAATGAAGACGCCAGATATTGTATCTAGGGCATTTATCTACCTAGATAATAGCGAAGAATTGATTGGTAAGATCAGGCATTATTTGCGTCAAAAGACTGACAAATCTATTCCTACAGACCCTGAGATGAAGGTATTAAAAGAGGAAATCAAGGAAGATATTACGCATATTCTGTTTGACGCGACTGGACATACGCCAATTGTGATTCCGGTAATTAATAAGGTATAATAGTACTATGTATGACGTAATAGTAATTGGCGCTGGGATGGCAGGGTTAACTGCGGCGATTTATGTATCGCGAGCTGGTAAAACTGTATTAGTATTAGAATCTGGCGTGGTTGGTGGACAAATCGTGAATGCGCCGAGCGTCGAGAATTGGCCAGGTGATTATAAAGTTTCTGGTAAGGAGTTGATGGATAAAATATCTCATCAGGCGAAGGAGCTTGGGGCGGAAATTAAATATGAAGAGGTGCTTTCAGTCCAGAAAATACAAAAGATTATAGATGGGGATATTAAGAATTCAGATGATAAGTCGGTTTTTGCGGTCAAGACTGATGAGGATGAATATTCATGTGGTGCGATAATTGTGGCAACGGGGACGGAGCCGCGAAAGTTAAGTGTATCTCAGGCAGCGGATGCTGGAGAAAGACCGATTTCTTATTGTGCTACTTGCGATGGTGCTCTATATAAAGATAAGCCGGTAGTTGTGGTTGGTAGTGGTAATACGGCAAAGCAGGAAATCGCCTACCTAGAGGGAATCTGTTCGAAGGTTTATCATATCCATCACGATGATCCGATTCCAGAGGACGCGGAAGCGATATTTGTAGCTATTGGTAGAGTGCCGAAGGCAGAATTCTTGAGTGGATTAGTGGAATTAGATTCTGATGGTTATATAGTTGCGGATGAATCGTGCACTACTTCTTGTTCAGGGATTTTTGCGGCTGGTGATTGTCGGACAAAATCAGTACGCCAGCTTGTGACGGCAGCTGGAGATGCGGCGGTGGCAGCTGAAGTAGCGTTGGATTATTTGGGTGAGAATATTTACTAGTACACTTCTTGGTGATATAATATTAGAGTGCTCGGATGGCGGAATAGGTATACGCGTTCGACTTAAAATCGAATGGAGAAATCCGTGCGGGTTCGATTCCCGCTCCGAGCACCAAAGTATTAATATAAGTTACTTGTAACTTATATTAATAATTTTAGCGAGGTCAGGGAAGTATTTCCCGCTCCGAGCACCAGAGGATAAAAAAGTCACTTGTGGCTTATTTTTATACTAAACTATCAAAATGGTAATCCTACTCTTGGCCAGATGTTTGATTTGATGCCTTTTTTAGCACTTCTAGCTATCGCTTCGCGTAGAGATTTTCGGGCTTTCTCAGTTGCAGATGGATCATCTCCACCTCCAAACTGTATCTCACCAACAATTAACCTTGCGCCGTGTTCATTGGCAATACGTAATAATTCATTTTCGTAATCATCATATTTCCAGCCAGGCACTTCTTCTCCTTCGCTGGTCCATGCTTCGTCAGGGTCGTTTCGATATGGATGAAAGTCAACTATATCTATTAAGCTATCGTCTCCTATTGCGTCTAAAACTCGTGATGTATATTTTGGTGCACAAAAAGATGTTCCGGCTGGACAAAACTGAAGTCCTTGATGTTTTTCTTTGAGCCTACTAACAACTTCTCTATAGAAAGAGCCATATTCTTCTGGCGATATTTTTTCGCTAATTATTACATCGCTCAGGTTTTCTAAATTATCTGGATTGCTTCTCATCGATTGGTTGGTTTCGTTGCCGATTGAAATGATTAGTCCTTCTTGTTCGACCTGTTGCACTAATTCGTCTATCATAGATACGTATTCTTCTATATTGGGCAAGGCCATTGTAGTTTGACCGTTTTCATCTTTATCAGCAAATGATGCAACTAAATTGATTTCCGAGACTCCTTGCTGTTTCATGTATTTTATTTCGTCGATAAATACTGGATCTAATCTTATTTCGCCGTTTTTTGCCTTGGCGTTTATAAGGCTGAAGGGTGAGTATTCTGGAGCTGGACAGACTCGCGCATGTTTTAGTTGTCCATGGAAAGAATCGATAAATTGTTCAAATTCGGCTTTATGTTTGCTGATTTCTTGTTTTCTTTCTCCTAGAAATTCTCGTGAGTATTTACCACCATATTCTTCGAAAAGTTCTTCTACGCTTTTGTTGTTTCTGCCATCGACGACTTTTATTTCTCCAACACCATAGTTATCAGGGTCTTCCAAAACCAATGATCGCTCGAAGGCTTCTTGGTGTTCTTCGTAGGCCCTATTTGGATCAAAACCGTCGGCCATTTCGGCTAGGCATGTGGCAGGATTGTCGTTATTCAAATTGTTGGGACTATTGTTTACTATTTCTTCTGTCATTTTGTCCTTTATGTAACATTTTTTATTGTAGCATGAAATGAGGATCATTATATGGATATAATGATAAAGACAAATAATATAAGGAGTTAAAAAGGAGGATTTGATATAATGGATTTATGAATATTTTATACTGTGGTGATAAAGGTATAGCTCGAGGAGCGTTGGTTTCGATTTTGTCGATATTGAAGCACAATAAAATGCCAATTCATTTTTATATCATGACGATTAAATATGAGGATGTTGAGCCTTTTACGGAGAAGACGACAAAGTTTTTGAACGAGTTGGTGAAAAAGACGAATGTGAAAAGTTTTGTGAAGTTGATTGATGCTACAGGTGTTTTTGTTAGTAATTTGCCGGAGAAGAATATGGGTTCTTACTTTACGCCCTGCTCAATGCTTCGGCTATATATAGATAAAGTCCCAGAGCTTGCCAAGCTGGACCGTATATTGTATTTAGATTATGATATAGTTTGCCGAGGGGATTTGACTGAATTTTACGATATGAATTTGGACGGAATCGAAGCAGCAGGTGCGCTAGATATTTATGGTAAGAATTTTTATCATTATCATGGGTTACTTAATTTTGATTACATGAATTCTGGCGTGATGCTATTTAATATCCCGGAATGTTTAAAATCTAATATGTTTGAAAAAGCTGTGAAGATTTGTATGGAAAGATGGATGATGTTGGCGGATCAAGCGGCTCTAAATAAAGCAATCGTGTGTCGCAAAATATTGCCTCGCAAATACAATGAACAAGCAGAGAGGCCTAAAAAAGATACGGTTTTGCATCATTTTTCGAATAATTTTAAGTTTTGGCCGTATTTTAGAGTGCAAAAAGTGAAACCTTTTGAAGTTGACAAGGTTCATGAGGTGTTAAAAATCACAGAATATGATGATATTTTGGAAAAATATAGTGCATTGAAAGATAAATTGTAAACTTCTTAAATTCGCTTGAGATAACTTATTATAAAAAATGTTGATTTTTTTGGTGGTATGCTATAATTAGCTTATGCTAAAGTCATACGATAAAACTAACTCTTCATATATATATATATATCAGCAATCTTAATTAGCTTTGTTTTTCTTTCTGGAGCCATGCTTGGCTCTAATACTGTATCCGCAGACGATTCTGTAGTAGACGAAGTAACTGTCAATGTGCCAGTTTCTTGCACTATGACTGGTACTGGCATGAATAGCCATACCGCCGAGATTAATAATGGTACCTATCAAGCTAATATTGGTACCACTACACTTAAAGCCTATTGTAATGATAGTAATGGTTTTTCTATATATGCTATAGGCTTTACTGGAGATCAATATACGGGAGAAGATCATACTAAACTAATAGGAGCTAATACTAATCAAAAGATAGCTACAGGAACAGCTACATCTGCAGGAAATCCAGACATATCTAACTGGGCGATGAAACTAACAGCAGTATCTAGTCCAACTCCTACATATCCTATTACACTAGACAATGGTTATGGTAGTTATAGTGCAGTACCAAGTACATATGCTAAAGTAGCGCATAGAGACTCTGGTACTGATGTAGGAACTAATGCAGAAGGCTCTACTCTTACTACCACATATGCAGCCTATATATCTAGAACCCAAGTAGCTGATACTTATGAAGGTAAAGTTAAATATACACTAGTTCATCCAGTAAATGAAACACCAGTCCAGCAGCAAGTTACGCCGTCTGGTTATATCGGTTATTATCCAAATACTTCTATGGCGGTAGGGTCCATGAGCGATGTGAATGGTGGTCCAGTGCAAGAGTTGAGCTTGGCTAGAGATTGGAGTGGATGTTATTATACCGATTATAAAACTTACTGTAACGACGAGAATTGGAATGAGATAGATGAAAGTACATTGCCTGATTTGGGCTATTATACCGATACTACTTTGCTCGCTTCTAATTATAGTCGTGCTGGTTATGGCTTTGCGGGTTGGACCGATGCCTATGATTACGAGACAAATCCTAACGCACATTTTTATGGGCCAAACGAGGATATCTCTTTTACTGTTGGGCAGTATATTTCGCCGAATGATGGCCTAAGTTTGTATGCTGTTTGGATTCCATCTGCTGGATCGCTTCAAGATTCTGCTAAAGTTTCTGAACTTTGCGGTACTGGTCAGGGAAGTCTTGTACGAGCATCAGCATCTGGTGCCGTGACGCTGGAAAGCGTCTCTGCATTGACGGATCAACGAGATAATCAGACTTATGCTATCGCTAAGCTTGCGGATGGTAATTGTTGGATGATTGAAAACTTAAGATTAGATAGCGAATCTACGCTAGGTAATAATTATGAGTCGTTGGCTCAAGGCTATGGTAAATATTCTGGTTCTGGTACTGACTATGGTAATTTTGTAGGTTTAGCTGATTCTGAGGATGATCATTTCTTTAACTCTACTGTGGCGAATAATTTGTACAGTACTAACGGCAGCTATGATACTATACAAATAGGAAATAGTGATTATCCATCGCGACGCATGCCGAGATATAATCATATTAACACATATTCTGATCCAGATGATGGAACTAGGGCTACGAGTCTTGTTGCTAGTACGTCTTATCTTACTGTGGCAGGTGCCAATATTTATTCCTATGGCAATTACTATACTTGGCCTGCCGCCATCGCAAACACGAATTCGTATGGGCCTGAGATTGTTGATATAGAGGGGCGTACTCCTTCTGAGGCGGCGAATACTTCATTGTGTCCAACTGGCTGGAGGTTGCCATATGGGAGAAATGTTGGAAAGGGCATCGCTTCTGGTGGTTTTTATAATTTAGGGACAGAGCTTAATGCCGTAACTAATGATGCGGCTAGTTCTAGAATTTGGCGTAAGTTTCCGACTAACTTTCTCTATTCTGGTAACTATTATTATAATAGCGTTAATGACAGAGGTCGCGATGGGCGCTATTGGTCTTCTACTGCCGTCGATAATAGTTACAATTCTTCATATGATTTTACTATGGTGGAGGATTCTTATTTACGGCCTGGGGATGTTGGGGATTATAAATATATGGGGATTCCAGTTAGATGCGTAGTTGCTCCTTAGATATGCTATAATAAAACTGTTATGGCGAAAGCGGAACTATTCCAAAAAGACATCCCAAAAGAAGAACGTGTATTCTATTATGAATCGGAAGAAGATGATCCGATTAAGACGGATGAGCAAGAAAAAAAGCAAGAAGTAAGATTGCCTGAGGGGTATGAGTTTGTTCCGGCGAATCCGTTTGTTAGGTTGTATTCGGCGATTTTGTTTCGGATTTTTAAGCTATTCGGGCAATACTATGAGCGTGTATATTGGCAGGCGAAATTTTATGGGCGCGAGAAATTGAAGCAGGCGAAAGGGAAGGGTTATGTGATTTATGCGAATCACACTAATCCGTTCCATGATGTGTTTGGGCCGGCTCTAGCCGCTGACCGGCGGATTTTTACGATTATTTCGCCGGTTAATTTGAAAATTCCTGGAATTGGTAAATTCTTGCCAATGATTGGTGGGTTGCCACTTGGTAAAACTAAAGATGAAAAGGCGGCGTTTAACGAAGCCGTAGATAAGAGGTTAGCACAAAAGAAAGTATTGGTGATTTATCCGGAGGCGCACGTGTGGCCTTATGCTACAAAAATACGTAAGTTTCCAGCAGGGGATAGATCGTTTAAATACGCAGCGCGTAATAATTTGCCGATTTATACGATGACTACTACCTATCATAAGCGTAAAGATAAAAAACGCGGAGATTTGCCGCGTATGGATGTATATGTGGATGGGCCGTTTTATCCTAATCCAGAAAAGACCGAAGATGAAAATCGTGCATATTTAGCAAAAAAGGCTTATGATTCTATGGTAAAATATAGTAAGAAGAACACCTATGAATATTTTACATACAAGAAAGTAAATAAGAAAAAATGAGTATCTTTAATACAGGAAACCCAATTAATAAATATACAAAAGTTGTACCGATTTTTTTGACTATTAATAATGCTTACTCCCCTTATGCAGCAGCGACAATTCATTCGTTGACGCAACATACAGACCCGAATCGTTATTACAAAGTGATTATTTTGCATGATGGAATAAATCTAGTTAATAGATGGAGATTGAGGAGTTTAGTAACTAGAAACGTTGCTTTGCAGTTTAAGAAAATGACTCGTAGCTTGTATCTTAAAGCTATCATTTCTTATTGTACTCGTAGGCAAAAGGGTGCTGGTGATTTCTTTTCTTCGGCAGTGTATTATTACCGAGCGTTTATACCGATGCTATTTCCAGTTTATAAAAAAGCAATATATATTGATAGTGACGTAATTTTGAGAGGGGATATTGGTGAATTGTTCGATACTGAGCTGGGTGATAACGCAATAGCTGCAGTGATTGACCCCAAAGTGACAGATATCAAAGAATTTCGTGACTATGTAGACAATGCTCTTGGCGTACCGCATACAGAATATGTGAATTCTGGAGTGCAGGTGATGGATTTAAAGAAAATGCGCAAGATGAAGTATTTATCCCAAATGATAGATTTGATTCGTGAGTATGATGCTGACTTAGTAGCACCCGATCAGGATTATCTAAATATAATTCTTCGTAATCAGATTTTGCCTTTGTCACCGATTTGGAATGCAGAACCGGTAAAAGAATTACCTAGAAATATAAGACTAGTACATTTTAATTTATTTAACAAGCCTTGGCATTACAAGAATGTTCCCTGCGAGCGAATTTTCTGGAATGCGGCGAAGGGGACTGGCTTTACCGGTGAATTAAAAAGGCAACAAGCAGCATTTGATGAGGTAAAGCAAAAGGAAGACCACGAAAAGGTCGCTGCTCTTATCAAAAAAGCCGAGAAACTCGGCAAGTTGAAAGAACCAATTTTTAAGAAATAAAAAATGGAGGCGCCTACCGGAATTGAACCGGTGTACGCGGTTTTGCAGACCGCTGCGTAACCACTCCGCCAAAGCGCCGTGATTTTATTATATCATATTTGTAGCAGTACAATGCCGATAACTACAAGAACTGTGGCGGCAAGGTGTGTGAGGATGGACTTTTTATCTAGTTTTTCGCGGCCGAATTTTGGCCAAACCAGAGTGAGTAGAAGTCCCATAAAGAATATAACGATTGGTTCAGTGGAGTCGGATGCGGCGGACGCTATGGCGATGGCTGGAGCGAGAACTAGAGCGCCACGATAAGCAAAATCTTTGGCCAGGGAAATAATATAATTAATAAGCATAGGACGTAGCACTTTGTATTTTGAGGTTTTTAGGACTTTATAGAAACGACGATGCCATTTTGGGCGTGACCAGACAATAAAGATGCTGCCAAGTGCTTTGCCTAAAGTTAAGAAAGCGATACTATTAATGAAGCTATCGTTCTCGGCGTTTGCGACGACAAACACCATATTACCAACTACAGCTACAAATACATATATAAATGCATATATTATGGCTTTGATTTTGGTGTGACGCGATCGCTTGCGGGCGGTTAAAACTATAAGTAAAGGAGCAGCTAAAATAAAAATAAAAGCAATCAGCTGAATTGGCGAAAAGGTCTCACCTAGAAATAGCCAGCCTAATACCAGATACAAGACTGGTGCTAGCTGAATAAAAATTCCTAGATTGGTAGAGTCATCAATTTCTAAAGTCTTTAAATAGGGGAGGCCAGCTAATGCGCTTAGCAGCCCGGATAGAATTAGGAGTCCTATGACACCGAAGTTAGCGGATTGAATATCGAAACCTGTAATTACGAGTATGGCGACCGAAGTGATGAGCCCCAAATAGCCATAAAATAGTTTCTGAGAAAAAGCTAAGCGTTTTTTAAAATAAACGTCGGAAACGTAATTATCTATAAAAATTCTCAAGGCATCCAGCAAAGTAGCAAAAATAACTAGAACAACCCAAATCATACGAAGGCTCCATAAATCAAATAGCTATAGTATATTGTAAATATCACAAGCATGAGTGCGCCTTCTAGGCGGGTGATTTTTTTGCTAGTTGTGGTGACGATCCAAAGGATAGCTGCGGATCCTATCAGCATGATAATATCGATAATTTCAAAGTTTTGTGGCGTGATAGTGCCAAAAATTGCTACGGGTAGCCCCAGTACTATACAAATGTTGAAAATATTACTACCTACGATATTGCCGACTAGTAAATCGTGTTCGCCACGGCGAGCAGCTGTAACGGTGGTGACGAGTTCTGGTAATGAAGTTCCGAGCGCAATGACAGTGAGTGAAATGATACGGTCAGAAACTCCAATTGCCGATGCAATAAATGATGCAGAATTGACCACCAATTGACTGCCAGCGACTACGCTGACGAGGCCAATTAGTAGAATGAAGAAGGATTTAGCGAGTCTATGTTGAGGTTTTTCAACTTCTTTGCTGGCTTTGCGGTTCTTGCGTGTGGTCTGGATGATGTAATAGATGAAAATAGCAAAGAATAAAATGCAAACGATGGCGTCGGTGCGGGAGAAATCGTTATTTGGTGCGCCAGCTAGATTGGTATCTAGAAATAAGACAATAAGCGCCGTGGAGATTAAGAGTAGTAATGGGAGCTCTTTGCTGATAGTAGTTTTCTTAATACGTATAGGCTTAATGATAGCTGCAAGTCCGATTAGGAGTAAGATATTGATAATGTTGCTACCTACGATGTTGCCAAGCAGCATGTCGCCGTTGCCGGTGGCAAGAGCGGAAATCGATACGGCTAATTCTGGTGTACCTGTGCCTATTGCAACGATGGTGAGACCTATGAGTTGTTTGGAGACTCTAAAGTGAGAGGCTATTGAAGAAGCTCCTAGGATGAGCCAACCAGCGCCCTTGATTAGGAGTACGAAACCTACGATTAGTATCAATATCTGCAAAAAAATTTCCATGCTTATGGTTATTATAGCATAGGTAGTGGGGTGGCTCTTTCTTTTGATGAAAATATCCGTGGTATAATACGGAATAGATTAGCGCTAAATTGCTAAGTACTTTATTAGTTGTTTGCTTTTGAAGAGGGAGGAAAGCCATGAAGGTAATTCATTTGGGTCCGCTGGAGGGCGACAGTATCTGTTTGAATGGTCGGATTACGATTAGCCGGCCATACGGTGTGGCTAGGCAAACTGAAGAAGTCTTGGATATGTCGGAGGTGAGAGCGAATCATTTCATGGAGTTTGCCGTTGATGGGCCAGCCATTTGCTTTGTAAGCGAAAACGGCGTTTTCGCGAAGTTGCGGGGCAATCAAGATGAGGAGATTTTGCTCGCGGCTGGTTTTCGCCCAGGAGAGTTTTATGTCCCGTTTGCTAACGGCGACTATCCGCCTTATGAGCTAAGGAAGTATTGCCAGATGATGAAGAAGGCTCGGGAGTCATACGAAGGTATGACTTAGTAGGCACAAGGTCAGAGGTTTAATTCTGAATCAATAAGGTGATGTAGAAGCAAACGCGCTAACCCTCGGCCACCCACGTGCGCGTGGGTTAGGCTGGGGGTTTCTGATTTTCTGAAACACAAAAAATGGTGCAGAACGCAAGAGACTCTAACTCTCGCACCGAAGGTCCGAGAGTTAACTGGTCTGAAGATTTTTCTGAAACACAAAAAATGGTGTAGAACGCAAGAGACTCTAACTCTCGCACCGAAGGTCCGAGAGTTAACTGGTCTGAAGATTTTTCTGAAACACAAAAAATGGTGCGAATGAAGAGACTCTAACTCTCGACCTCTTCCTTGGCAAGGAAGCGCTCTAAACAACTGAGCTACATTCGCACGGTATGTTTATTATATCATACATTTTATTTTTTTGCAGTAAATTATGCTATAATGATTATATATAAATTAAAGGAGAGTAAAATGCCTATATGGGGAATTATCTTAATTATAATTGTGGCGATAATTGTTGTGGTTGTCGGTATTATTGCGGGAAGCTATAACAGTTTGGTGCAGCTGAACGAGCGGGTTGACGAAGCCTGGTCTGATATTTTGGTACAGCTTAAATACCGCGCAGATTTAATTCCGAACGTAATTGAAACGGTGAAGGGCTATGCCAAGCACGAAAAAGAAACGTTTGCTATGGTGACCGAAGCGCGCACGGCGGCAATGGGAGCTAAAACCGTAAAGCAAGCGTCTGAAGCAGAAGAAGCTATGCAAGGTGCTTTAGGCAAAATCTTTGCAATTGCCGAAGCTTATCCAGAGCTGAAAGCTAACGAGAACTTTCTGAAATTGCAGGACCAATTGCAGGATGTTGAAGATAAAATTCAAGCATCGCGTAGATTTTACAATGCTGGCGCAAAGGAGTTAAATACTAAGATTAAGACATTTCCGACCAATATTATTAATAACTTTGTTGGTCATTTTAAGAAGCGCGATTATTTTGAAGTGAGTGAAGCTGAAAAGGCCAAGATTGAGCAGGCTCCTGAAGTTAAGTTTTAGAAATGTATAAACAAATTGCCGAAAATAAGCGTAAAACAGTATATTTGATTCTCGCTTTTGTGACGATGATAGGTGTAATCGCTGGAATTTTTGCTTGGGTATACGGCGATTGGAAAATTGCCGCATGGACTTTGGTGATAGCCATAGTTTATGCGGTTTTTCAATACTACTACGCTGCATCTGTGGCTGTAGCGATGACTGGCGCAAAAGAGATAACCAAGAAGGAGAATCCGAGACTGTATAATACAGTTGAGAATTTATCAATCACGACAGGTTTGCCGATGCCAAAGGTATATATAATTAACGATAGCGCGCCTAATGCTTTCGCAAGTGGCCGTGATCCTGAGCACGCAATAGTGGCGGCGACTACGGGTCTTCTAGATATTATGGATAACAAAGAGCTCACGGCTGTGATGGCGCATGAAATGTCGCATGTTAAAAATTATGACATACGCGTATCTATGATTGTGTTTGGTTTAAACTGTGTGATAGGGTTAATTTCAGATTTGGCATTTAGGATGATGTTTTACGGTAGTCGGAGAAGGGATAATGAAGGAAGTCCAGTTGGGTACGTATTAGTATTAGTTGCAGCGTTGCTTTCACCTATTTTGGCCAGTTTGGCGCAAATGGCAGTTAGTCGACAACGGGAGTTTTTGGCGGATGCTTCGGCAGTAAATATTACTAGATATCCTGAAGGTATGATTTCTGCACTTAAAAAACTACAATCACATAGTCAGCCAATGCGTAGTCAGAATATAGCCACAGAAGCAATGTATATAAATAATCCTTTAAAAAAAGGTTTCTTTAGTAATCTGTTTTCGTCTCATCCGCCGATTGAGAAACGTATAGAGAGATTAGAGCATGGCAAAACGACATTCTAAGTCGAATGCCTTGCACCGTTCCTTTAGGCGGTCGTATCGAAAGGATTATTTGCATGACGTGCCCGTGCCAGGTATTGCTGAACACATCACGAAGACGTTTGGCGTTTTAGCGAAGAATCGCAAACTCTTTTTCCCATTTTTAATTATTGCTGTGGTGATTGGTATTGCAACGGTCGGGTTAAGTGGGGTCGTGGATCAGGTATCTGATGGTGTATTTGCGGTACTTCTTTTTTTGATTATTTGGCTAGTGACGATTTTTATTTTGAGGCATATTTTGGCGAAAAATAAGATAACTTTAAGGGATGCTTTATACAACGCCATGACACCGTTGCTCTCGGTTTTTGTTGTTTTGTTCGTAATAGCTTTGCAATGTTTACCGATTGCGTTACTTACCGTGGCTTATTCGGCGGCAGTGGAGACGGATTTTCTGAAAATGCCGTTTTATGCATTAGTTTTTTTTGTTTTTGCTATTTTGATGATAGTGATGTCTGGCTATATGCTTTCTAGTTCGTTAATAGCTTTGGTTGCCACATCGGCACCAGGGTTATATCCAATAGAAGCATTGAGAAATGCTTCAGATTTAATGATTGGACAAAGAGTAAAATTCATCATAAGACTAATTGTGCTATCCTTATTGATAGCTTTAGTGTGGGCGGTGATTATATTACCTCTAAAGGCGATTGGTGCGCCAGATATGGTGCTGTCGGTTGTGCAGGCGATGATATTTTGTGCGTGTATGATATATGTTACGGCTTATTTGTATTTATATTACAGGTGGATGTTGGACGCCGAAAATATGTTAAAATGATAGTATGGACAAAGAGGATGCTAAGAAGCGCATCGAAAAGTTGCGTAAGTTAATTAATGACTATCGTTATCATTATCACGTTTTAGATGAATCTACCATGAGTGAGGCGGCGGCAGATTCATTGAAGCATGAGCTAACTTTGCTAGAAGAAAAGTTCCCCGATTTAATTACTCCAGATTCACCTACGCAGCGTGTGGCGGGGAAACCGCTGGATAAGTTTACGAAAGTGAAGCATGAAAAGAGGATGATTAGTCTAGCCGATGTATTTTCAGAAGAGGAAGTACGCGACTGGATTACGAGAGATGAGAAACTTATTCCTGGAGGACAAATTAAAGAGTTCTTTACAGATATTAAAATGGATGGCCTGGCGTGCTCTTTGAAATATCGTGATGGAATATTTGTGCAGGCGGTGACGCGTGGAGACGGGTTGGTCGGTGAAGATGTGACTTTGAATGTGAAAACGATACAAAATGTACCACTCAAATTAGTTTCAGGAAAACACCCGTCTTCTTCGGATTCGCTCCCCGTTGGTCGCGAAGATTCCTCAGAAGAGGGCGTTTTTTCCGAGGTTGAAGTGCGGGGTGAGATTGTGATATTTAAAAAGGATTTTGAGCATCTTAATGAATTGCAGCGTAAGCATGGGGAAGCAGAATTTGCGAATCCTAGGAATCTTGCGGCGGGATCGATTAGGCAATTGGATCCGCGGGTGGCGGCGAGTCGCCCACTTAGATTTATCGCGTATGATTTAGTGACGCCGGATTCTGCTACTTGGCAAGATGCGTATAAGATTTTGCGGGAATTAGGTTTTCAAACTTCGGGTGAAGATAAAGTGTTCAACGCGAATGAGAAATCTAGGTTATTTGAATACATAGAGGATTTGGATGGGTACCGTAAGGGGCTACCGTTTAATACGGATGGGATGGTGATAAAAATAAATGATCGGGCAACATATGATTCGCTTGGAATTGTGGGTAAGACTCCGAGAGGAGCAGTGGCATTTAAATTCCCAGCCGAAGAATCAACTACCGTAGTGCGCGATATTGTGATTTCGATTGGCCGCACGGGTGCGGCGACGCCAGTTGCGATTTTGGACCCAGTATCAGTGGCGGGTACGACGGTGAGACACGCGTCTTTGCATAATGCAGATGAGATTAGGCGACTGGATGTAAGGATTGGTGATACGGTGATTATTTATAAAGCAGGTGATATTATTCCGCAGGTTAAAGAAGTTTTAACTAGTTTAAGACCGGAAGGCACCGTAGCCTTTAATTACAAGGAGGCCCTAAAGCATCAATATCCTGATTTAGAATTTGAACGCCCTGCGGGAGAAGTGGTTTATCGGGTAAAGGGTGAATCTAGTGATTTTATCTTAAAACGCGCAATCGAATACTACGCTAGTAAACCTGCTTTAAATATTGAGGGGTTAGGCGAAAAAAATGTAGTAGCTTTGGTGGATGCTGGGCTCGTTAAGTCGATTGCGGATTTATATCGACTAAAAGAGGGGGAAGTAGCAAGGCTAGAAAGATTCGGCAAACTCTCGGCCAAGAATTTAGTTGAAGCGATTCGTAAATCTAAAACTCCCGCACTCGCAAAGTTTATTACGGCATTAGGCATCAGGCACGTAGGTGCGCAAACCGCAACCAGCCTGGCACGAGAGTTTAAAACATTAGATAGTTTGGTTAATACCTCGGAGGATGATTTACTAAAAATTCCTGACATTGGCGAGGTGGTAGCAGAGTCAATTTTGGCATGGTTTAGCGACGAAGACAATCTAAAACTACTAGACGACTTAAAAGAATTAGGCGTTTCGCCTTTAGAAGAAAAAGCAGATAATTTACCACTGATTGGTAAATCTTATATTGTAACCGGTACTTTGTCTAGCATGGGCCGCGAAGAAGCAGAAGACAAATTACGCGAGCTCGGGGCTACGGTTACATCGTCAGTAACAAAAAACACCACGGCCTTAATCGTTGGCGAAAAACCTGGCAAATCAAAATTAACAAAAGCCGACAAGCTCGGAATCAAGACTATTAACGAGGAAGAGTTTTTGAAACTGATTAGTTAAATCTAGGCATGGTACAATAAAGCTTATGAATGAGCAAGGTGCCTTTGGGGAAAGAAACCACAACGCAGAAAAAGAAGAGGATTTTGACGCCTTTGCGGAAAGAGTCGGGGAAACGTATAATCAAGTAGCCGAGACAATAAAAGCTGAGTATGCAGAAAAACCCATTTTCGAAAAAAAACTAATGCTTGATTTAGTATTGCCAAAGATGGATGAGGAATTTAGTCCTGGATCGTGGCATCTTAAAGATTTATGGAATTCCAAGATGGGGGTTTCAGACGAAGATATCAAAGAATATATTCTCAAGGCCTTCAACATGGAAACGAATTGTGGAGGATATGCTTTAGAAGTAGCTTGTGCGGTTTTTTCTAATACCAATAGCCTAGAAGATTCAAAGGATAATATCTTAAGAAAATTTTCATTTGTAAGGGAATATGATTGGGAAGAACTAGCCCCAGATGAATACTTAGTATTATATCGGCATGAGAACGGTGGCGGTGGTCATCACTTTGTTAAATATGCCGATGGCGAGTTTACAGAGAAATGTGGATGCGAGCCAATAAAAGAGCATGAAGGATGGTCAGAATCTTACGAGGATTGGTCCGAAGAGGTTGTTTTCGCAGTAAGCAGAAATCACGATATGTTATTGCATGACGAAGACGGAAAAAGAGTTTGGAGTGTTATAGTTTAAAACAGGAATAAGACCCGAATGGCCTATTTTTTATTAGTGATTCTGGGGGCAAGATAGAAGAAGGGTTCCACTATTATTGCATAAAAGAAAAACCCCGAGGCATGGGCGCCAGATGGTGCGAACCAACCTCGAGGTAATCCCGAGGTGAGACGTATTGGCGTGTACCTCGGAAGTTTTTCTAGTCGTTACCCGATCTTGAGATCCTCCTTTCCAACGAGCATGGCAAGTACATTGACATTGGTCTTGCCATCGCTGTAAAGGTCGGCGGGCGGCACCCACCCACCCTGCGTGAAGATGGGGGTGCTATGCCCCTTTCCGACAGAGATCAGGATGTCCTCCTTTCCCATGTCGAGAAGGAGCTCGACGATGATGTCCTCGGCCGAGCAGTTCGAGATGGAGGTGGACTCCTCCACCGTACCGTCAAACTTCTCGGTCGTCGTGACATACCTGCTCCACGTGCCGTTGCTGTACTTGAACAGCAACTTGCGGCCGTGGGGACGGTCGTTGATGAGGATATAGTCGATGGACTTGGTGGCCATGGCGGCCTCCTTTCAACTAGAGTTTAAAGTACTAAGCTAACAATATTATAGCACGAATTGTCAAAAATGTCAATAGGCAATATGAAAATTAAGTTCAAGGGATTTTTTATATTGGTGATCTCGGTGGGAGTAACTTCGTTCCTCCCTTCTCGTCACCAAATAAAAAAATAAGTCCTGACGGACTTACTCTGCTATTTGGTGATCTCGGCGGGAGTCGAACCCGCGTTGTCGGGATGAAAACCCGATGTACTAACCGTTATACTACGAGACCGTAGGATTATTATACCAAAAAAAGTTAGAAATTACAAATGTAGTTATAATCTACACGATAATCTGTGCGGGAGTATGGTGATACTGGATAGTATTTTATGGTAGTGCGTTCAACATCGCAGTTTGCGCGTAGCGAGTCAGCAATGGACGCAGTTTTTTCTTGGTCGTGTAGGATGAGCTGTCTTAACGTGATTGGAGTGAAACCAATTTCGGCATGCTTGCTCATTGTCGCCTCGATGTCGCCAGAATAGTTTTCTGAATTGATGAGGTTTTCATATAAATAGTTTTCATAGTAGTCTGTGGCTAAGCTCTCAATTCTAGATTTGGTAAGGTGTTCTGGCTGAAGGAAAAAAGAGATAATGACGCCGATTATTGTGACGATTATTGCTAGAATGATGACAGCAATGATTAGTTTCTGCGTGAAAGAGAGCGGAGCTTTGGCTGTCTGACGTTTATTACCTGATAAATATTTTGTATTATGGTTGTGTTTTTTTGTGCTTGCCATAGTGATATATTACCACAAAAATCATTTTTGTGCTAAGATAGTAGGTATGAATAAGTTTTTTAAGCGGACAAAAATACTAGCCACAATTGGCCCAGCTACGAATTCTGCTGAAATGATTGAGAAGGTCATTATGGCGGGTGTTAATGGGTGTCGCATGAACTGTTCTCATGGTTCGAACGCGGAACGTGACCAGCAAATTAAGTGGATTAGAGCTGCTGCCGAAAAGAAAGGTAGGAGCGTAGCAATATTGCAGGATTTGCAAGGTCCGAAGATTCGTTTGGGTGATATTAAAGGCGATCATCTTGATTTGAAGAAAGGTGACGAAGTAATACTCGAGTCAAAAGAGATTGAGCATGATGGTGGACTAATTTTGCCGGTGCAGTTTAATTTGGCCGAGAAAGTGAAAGTTGGTGAGGCGCTATATCTTTTTGATGGCAAGATTAGGACTGAGATAATTGAGATTGTTTCTGATACTGCAATTAAAATTAGAATAGAAAATGACGGTTATGTAATGTCAAAAAAAGGCATTAACGTACCGGATACGGATTTTGGTGGCGATATTTTGACGCCGAAGGATATGGCCGATATTGAATATGGATCTAATTGTGATTACGACTACGTTTCTTTGTCTTTTGTGCAGTCGGCTGGTGATATTGAGAAACTGAAACAGATTTTATTGTCGCGTGGATCTACGGCTAAAGTAATTGCAAAGATTGAAACTAAGAAAGCGATTGAAAGTGATGAAAAGCTGGAAGATATCGTAAAGGCGGCGGATGGCATTATGGTGGCTCGTGGAGACATGGCCGTAGAAGCTGGGGCTGAGGTCGTACCGATTGTGCAGCGCAAGATTATTGCACTGTGTCGTGCTCATGCCAAGCTTTGTATTGTGGCAACGCAGATGTTTAGCTCAATGGTAGACAATCCTACTCCGACCAGGGCGGAAGTTTCGGATGTATCTACCGCTGTGGCACAGGGCACGGATGCCGTGATGCTTTCTGATGAAACTGCAGTCGGTAATTATCCGGTAGAAACAGTAAAAGAAATGAGCAAAGTGATTACTTATACTCAGAATCATTCAAAAGTCGCTACGATTTCTAGGAGTCCAGAGGGTGGAAAGTCGGAAGTTTACGATGCGATTTCTTATACTACGGCTAGGTTGGCTGAGCAGATTGGGGCGGATATTATTGTGTGTCAGACTGCTTCGGGTGTGACGGCTACCACAATGGCAGCTAGTAGGCCCAATGTGCCGATTGTGACTGCAGCTTCGAATCAAAGGGTTGCTAATCAGTTAGCACTTATCTACGGTAATTCTGCCTTTTGCAGACCTTATTCTGAGAATTATGGCTATGATTTGGCTAAAGAGCTAAAGCGTGAAAATCGAGTTAAAAGTATTCGTGGTGAAAAAGATCTGTTGGTGGTAATTGTTTCTGGTGACCGCGATAAAGCGGGAACTAACACTATCAAAGTGCGCTACATTTAAGCGCCTTAAGTCCTGGCAATTCTTTGCCAAGTAGAAATTCTAGAGTTGCACCTCCTCCGGTAGAAACGAGGGAGTATGATAGATTTGGGTGGCTCAGCATGAGGTTTTCGACAAATCCAGTAGTATCACCTCCACAAATGATAGTGGTCGCATCCTTTTTTTCGCCAATCATTTCCGCAGTAATGGTGGAGGCGGTGGCATAGGCTGGATCTTCGGCGTAGCCTAAGAGACCATTCCAAATGATAGTCTTAGCATCTACTATGAACTCTGAAATCTTAGTTGTGGAAACTGGCCCAATATCTAGTTTTTCGCCAGCGGCATTTTCGTCAAAATCTGTGGCGACATATATTTTAGGGTCATCGGTAGCGTATCCATCAGCAGCGATTTTGCCGCCAACGGCGATATGGTCGAACTTTTTGGAAAGATGTTCGATAAGTGGAGCTTTGTCTGAAACCTTGGCGCCACCTACTATTAGTAATGCTGGTTGGGTTGGTTTTTCGAGAACTTTGGTTAGATTTGTGATTTCTTTTTCGACTAGTAATCCCATACATGAGGGTAGGAGTTTGGTAATTGCATCGGTGGAGGCATGCGCGCGATGAAGTACAGCAAAGCCGTCTTGTACGAAAACGTTTGCACCAGTAGCTTTCACGATTGATTTGGCGAAATCGTGTGAATTCTCTTCTTCGCCTGGGTAGAAGCGGAGGTTTTCGAGTAGCAAGATGTCACCTTTTTTCATTTTATTGCAGACCTTTTTAACTTCTGGGCCGGAGACGTCATTAGCGAATTGAGTATTAGAAACTAATTGATTTAGTTTTTTGGCGATTGGCGCCAGGGAAAGACTTTCGTCATGACCTTCTGGGCGACCAAGATGCGAAATAAGGATTATTTTGTTGGCGCCTTTTTCTCGCAAATAGCTAATTGTAGGTATGCTTGCACGAATTCTTAAATCGTCGGTTATTTTGCCGTCCTTTAATGGAACGTTGTAGTCAACTCTTACTAAAACTGTTTTTTCTTTTAAGTCTAAATCGCTAAGTTTTTTCATAAATCAATTATAGCATATTTAAATGATATTCATTTTGTGATATAATCGTCATATGAAAAAGAAAGGCAATTATCAACAACTGATTGGCGAAACAATTGAACGTTTAAGACTTAAAAAGGGATGGACGCAAGAAGATCTTGCGCAGGCTGTGGGTTCTTCTCAGTCCGCAGTTCATCGGATTGAAAAAGGCGGACAAAATGTTTCGCTCGGCATGATTAATAAGCTCTCGGAGGCTCTTGGAAACCAAATACTCTCTGTTAATGACTCCGCTTCTCAGAGTTTTCGGATTAACGGAAATAAGGAATTGTTGGGTGAAATTACAATAAATACTTCCAAAAATGCTGCGGTAGGGTTGCTGTGTGCGGCGCTTTTGAATAATGGACGAACAGTCTTACATGATGTGGCTAGAATTGAAGAAGTATTCAGAATCATTGAAGTACTAGAGTCTATTGGTGTAAAATGCCACTGGCTGAATCGCCGTCGTGATCTTGAAATTATATCACCGCGCGAATTAAAATTAGATGAAATGGACGTGGATGCGGCGCGTAAAACTCGTACTATTATTATGTTTTTGGGGCCTTTGTTACACCGTTTTAAGAAGTTTAGGATTCCGTATGCTGGAGGATGCTCGCTCGGTGTACGCACCGTAGAGCCACATTTGAAAGCTTTGGAAAGTTTTGGCTTGAAGGTGGATGCTGAGACTAATTGTGGATTCTATGAAGTAGAAGTTGATCAAAAGATCTTGCACAGTAATTCTGAACGATATATTGTCCTGACGGAACGTGGCGATACGGTTACGGAAAATGTATTGATGGCGGCAGCAATGTCGCCTGGCAAAACTACCATTGTGGGTGCTTCACCGAATTATATGGTGCAGGATGTTTGCTACTTCTTGGAAAAAATGGGCGTGAAGATTTCTGGGGTAGGTACAACTAAGTTGGTGGTGCAAGGTCGGGCGCGAATTGATACAGATGTGGAGTATTATATTTCCGAGGATCCGATTGAGGCGATGAGTTTTATTGCGGTGGCACTAGTGACGAATTCTGAGATAACTTTACGCAGAGCGCCGATTGAGTTCTTGGAACTTGAGTTAGAAATCCTCAAGAATATGCATGCGGAATTTGAAAAGACTAAAGAATATCTTTCAGCTAATGGGCGCACGAGATTGGTGGACCTTACGGTTAAAAAATCAGAATTAGTGGCGCCAATTGACAAAGTGCATCCTATGCCTTTCCCGGGGCTCAATATTGATAATTTACCATTTTTCTCGGTAATTGCGGCGGTGGCTAAAGGTCGTACTTTGATTCACGACTGGGTGTTTGAAAACCGAGCAGTGTATATTACGGAGTTAACTAATCTGAATGTTAAAGTTGACCTCTTAGATGCTCATCGTGTATATATCGAAGGACCGACGAACTGGCGGCCGGCAGAGCTAGTTGCTCCACAAGCATTGCGACCGGCAGTGGTGATATTAATCGGTATGTTGGCGGCTCCAGGCACATCGATTCTGAGAAATATCTATCCGATTAATCGTGGTTATCAGGATTTTGCAGCTAGATTAAGGCGCCTGGGTGCTGATATCGAGCCGCTTACTGGCATATAACGTGCTATACTGGTTAGATGAAATCGTTACTTGATGGCTTAAATGAGAGACAGCGGGAAGCGGTAGAGACACTTTCTGGGCCGATTTTGGTGCTGGCTGGAGCGGGAAGTGGCAAGACTAAAACTTTGACGCACCGCATCGCTAATTTGATTGCGCACGGCGTAAAACCGTCGCATATTCTCGCTGTAACGTTTACGAATAAGGCGGCAAATGAAATGCGGGAGAGATTATGGAATCTTTTGCAAGATGTTTCGGGACACGGGTCGCCCGGGCCCGTCGTTACGGGCCTCGCGCCCTCGTTCTCGGTCGTAACCTCCGAATGGTCCCGAGAACACCTTGCAAAAGATTCAACTCCGCCACGCAGTTTTATGCCTTATATGGGGACGTTTCACGGAATTGCGGTGCGAGTATTGCGCGAGGAATCTGAGGCGGCGGGATTAGACCGAAATTTTACGATTTATGATGCGGATGATCAGATTTCTTTGATTCGGCGTGTGATAAAAGATCTGAAACTAAATGATAATAAGAATTTGAAGCCAAAGTCCGTGCATTCGATTATATCGAGTGAAAAGAATCAAGGTAATGGACCGGAAGAATATGCTGCGAAAGCTTTTTATCCGAACCAAAAACAAATTGCGAAGATTTTTGAAAAATATGAAATTGAGAAAGCAAAAGCGCAGGCCCTAGATTTTGATGACTTACTAATTAAAGAATACGAATTGTTAAAGATCCATCCAGAAGTTCGTAAAAAATGGCAGAAGCGCTTTGAATATATTTTAATTGATGAGTATCAGGATACGAATTCTGTACAATATAACATAGTAAAGCTATTAGTTAATGAGAATAAAAATATTTGTGTAGTGGGGGATGATTGGCAGTCTATATATTCTTGGCGTGGTGCAGATTTTACGAATATTTTGAATTTCGAAAAGGATTTTCCAGGCGCTAAGGTAATTAAACTGGAGCAAAATTATCGTTCGTCGGGTAATATTTTAGAGGCATCGCAAAAGGTAATTAATAAGAATAAAGTGAGGACAGAAAAGACTTTATTTACAGAAGCCGAAAAGGGTGAACCGATTGATATTGAATCGTTAAGGGATGAGGATGATGAAGCGAATTTTGTAGCGAGGCAAATTATGCTTCTCAAGCGTGATTATGAGGATTTTTCGGATTTTGCGGTGCTCTATCGGACGAATGCGCAGTCTTATAGTTTTGAAAAAGCATTTATGAATTATCAGATTCCTTATAAGATTGTGGGTGGTGTAAGATTTTATGATCGTAAGGAAGTTAAGGATGTGCTGGCGATTTTGAAATTGGTAGTGAATCAGCGTGACCAAGTGAGCTTAAGTAGGGTAGTGCAAAATGTGCTAAGTGGAGTGGGGGAAGCATCGCTTAGGAAAATTCTAAATGCGATGAATTCGATTGAAGGAAGTAGTCCGCTAGTCGGCTCAGATATTGAAGATGTCTTGCCGGCAGGTAAGGCGAGAAATGGATTCATGAGACTAATAAATTATCTAAAGAAGGTAGATTTGGCTTTGAATCCTGGCGAGATTGTACAAAAAACTGTAGAATATTTTGATTTTAAAACTTTGACTGATGATGGTACACCTAGCGCTGATGAGCGGATGCGTAACCTTGAAGTACTTGCTGGAAATGCCGAAAATTATAATAGTCTGGAAGAGTTTTTGGTGGATTCAGCATTGATGTCTTCGGCAGACGAAAGTGCTGGCAAGAATTCAGTAACTTTAATGACGATGCATGCGGCGAAGGGATTGGAATTTCCAGTAGTATTTCTAGTAGGGATGGAAGATGGATTATTTCCGAGTAGCAGGGCGGAAGATGAACCATCACTTGAAGAGGAAAGGCGGCTAGCTTATGTAGGAATGACTCGGGCGATGCGGAGATTGTTTTTAACTTATGCGGCGTCTAGATATACGTTTGGGAACCGAAATTATAACATGCCGTCGAGATTTTTGATTGAACTGGGCTATAATCCGTATGGCTCAAGCGGGTATCATGATAATGATGCTGATGGGTTTACGGATTTCGATAAAGATGATTTTGATGATGATTTTGGTGACTACGATCCGTTTCCAGAAGATTTGCCAGTTTATGAATGAACTAGAAATCCATGCTAGAATAGTAATATGAAAATTTTATGGACTGATGGCAGCGCAAGCCCAAACCCGGGGCCAGGAGGGTTTTCGGTAATTGAAGTTTCTGATGGTGAAGCGAGGCCGGTGGCGCTAGGGCGCGATAAGGATACTACTAATATTCGCATGGAAGGGAGTGCATTAATTGCAGCGATAAAATATGCAGACGAAGAAGGCTGTGAGATTCATAGTGATTCGGAGTTTTGGATTAATGTACTGACTAAATGGGCGGCAGGCTGGCAGGCGAATGGCTGGAAGAAAAAAACTGGCCCGATCAAGAATTTAGATCTTGTCCAAGAATTATATGAATTATATACTGTACATGATGTGAAATTGGTGTGGGAAAAGGGCCATGACGGAATAGAGTTTAATGAGATGGCAGACGAGTGGGCGAATAAAGCTAGGTTGGGTGCGGAAATTTGATTTTTTAATGTTATCAAAATGGAGTATTTGGGTAAAAATAGAATTTTAATCATTATAACCGGTGAATTGGCGGCGGGTAAGACTACTTATGGCACAAAAATAGCAAAGGCGCTTGGAATGCCATTTTTAAGTAAAGACAGAATTAAGGAAATTTTATATGATTCTTTGGGTGAAGTACTGGATTATGAGGCTAAGCGAAAAATGGGCGCTAGTAGTTACGCTGTGTTTTATTATGTTATCGAGGAGCAGATGAGAGCTGGTTTACCTATGGTGGTAGAGAGCAATTTTGTGAAGGAATCTGTGCCGATTTTGAAGAATTTGCTTGATAAATATGGTTATAAGCGCGTCACGGTTAGATTTGAAAGCGACTTAAAGGTATTACATGAAAGATTTTTGAAGCGGGAATATTCTAGCGAGAGGCATGAAGGTTTAGTCTCGAATGGGACTTTTGATGATTTTGAATATTTTAAAAAGGTGGCGATAGAATCAAGAGAGTTTAAAATAAATGATGATGAAATTTTGGTAGATACGACGGATTTTGCTAAGGTTGATTTTGCTGGAATTATTAAAAAAATACAAAGCTTGTGTTATAATTAGCTTATGCTAAAGTCATACAGTAAAACTAACTTTTCATATATATATATATATATATATTAATCAGCCTTGTTTGTCTTTCTGGAGTTATACTTAGCTCTAGTATTGCTTCTGCTGACGACTCCATAGTAGACCAAGTGACCATCAATGTGCCAGAATCTTGTACCATGACCGGCACTGGCATGAATTCTCATACTGCAGAAATTACTAATGGTACATATACTGCAAATATAGGTACTACTACACTAAAAGCTTATTGTAATGATAGTAATGGCTTTTCTATATATACTATAGGATACACTAATGATACATATGGTACTACTACACTAATAGGACAAAGTACTAGTAATACTATAGTTACAGGAACAGCTACATCTGCAGGTAATCCTGACACATCTAACTGGGCTATGAAACTAACAGCAGTATCATCTCCAACACCTACATATCCTATTACACTAGACAATGGTTATGGAAGCTATAGTATAGTACCATCTACTTATACTAAAGTAGCACATAGAGATTCTGGTACTGATATAGGAACCAATGCAGAAGGCTCAACTCTTACTACTACATATGCAGCTTATATATCCAGAACCCAACCTGCTGATACATATGAAGGTAAAGTTAAATACACACTTGTACATCCAGCAGACGCTGATGCGCCAGACCCTGCAAAACAGGCACGGGTTACCGAGTCTGGTAAAATCTGTTATTATGCGAATGCCTCCAATGCATTGGGTACTATGGGCTGTCAGACTATACCCAGCTCTGGTACTAATGACGGCGTAACAGCAACTTCTGCCACACTACTCGCATCTAACTTTAGCAGAGAAGGCTATGGCTTTGCTGGTTGGAGTGACGTTTTTGATTATGAAACTAACCAAAATGCTCACTTCTATGGTCCACAGGAAGATATTACTTATACTGCTGGACAATACTCCAGCCCCAATAACGGCCTAAGTCTATATGCCGTATGGATCAAATCACAAGGTAGTCTACAAGATTCTACTAAAGTAGCACAGCTTTGTGGTACTGGTACAGGAAGCCTAACTACTGCTCCTACTGATGGTACTGCAAATCTATCTAGCGTATCCGCTCTTACTGATAGCAGAGACAACAATACATATGCTATTGCTAAACTAGCTGATGGTAAATGTTGGATGATAGAAAACTTAAGATTAGAAGCAGAAGATACTACTAGTGAAGAAGACATCGCTCTAGCTCAAGGATATAACTCTAGTTTTATTGGTCTAGCTACGGCAGAATCTAGCAACTTCTCAGATACTACTGCGGCTAATAGCTTATATAGTACAAATGGCTCTACTGTTAAAACTATTGACAGTACAGGGGGTAATCGAAGCTATAGATTTCCGCGTTATAATAATCTAAATACTCCAGCTAATGCTAGTAATAGACCGCAAAATCCTACCAGTAATTCATTCGCAGAAGACAATACTACGGCAGGTATGTATAGCTATGGTAACTACTATACTTGGGCAGCAGCTATCGCGGATACTACTCATTATCCTAGCGGAGATCATGACACTACATCCATTTGTCCAACTGGCTGGCAACTGCCACTAGGTAATACTAGCACAGGAGATATAGCACAGGCTGAAGCAGATGCAGCAAACAAAGTTGGTGGGTTCTCTTATCTAGATCGTAAAATGGGTGGTACGGGAACTGGATCTGATACCGCTGCTGGTTCACTACGTTGGCGTAAATATCCAGTCAATTTCGTCTATGCTGGCGATGTTGACGGCAGTTCGGTGGCTCTTCGCGGTTCGACCGGCATTTATTGGTCTTCTGCGGCCGGCTCATATAGCAGTATCTACCCGTACGGTGGCGTTTACGTCTTGCATTTGACTAATAGGTTCGTTTACCCAGGTTCACATATCTTAAACTTCAAGTATGCCGGAAGGACTATTCGTTGTGTCGCTTCCGGCTTATAAGCATTGAAGTCTGCCTGGTTCCAGAGCTCATGTGATATAATAGATTCATGAAATTATCAGAAGAACTAATTTATCGTGGCTTCAGAGCCGAGACTACAATTGAAAATCCGGAAGATTTAGATAGCAGGGAATCTAAGAAGTTTTATTGGGGAGCGGATCCATCGGCGGATTCACTGACTATTGGAAATCTCGCGGCGCTAATGATGTGCGCTTGCTTTGTACGTCATGGTTATGAGCCATATTTATTAGTTGGTGGTGCTACTGGACAGATTGGTGATCCGAAAGAAAACAGTGAGCGCGAATTAAAGCCGCTGGATGAAGTTGAGCATAACAAAAAATGCATCAAAGAGCAGATTGAACGAGTGGTGAATTCTGATAAAGTTACGATGCTTGATAATTTTGACTGGTTTCGAGAGATGAAATATCTTGATTTCCTGCGTGAAGTCGGGAAAGCTTTTTCGATGACTCAGCTCCTCGACCGTCAATTTGTGCAGAATCGGATTGGTGAAGGCGGCTCGGGGATAAGCTACGCGGAGTTTTCATACACTTTAATTCAAGGTTATGATTTCTTACATCTATATCGTGAGCATGGGATTGATTTGCAGCTTTGCGGGGCGGACCAATACGGTAACTGCACAAGCGGCATTCATTTGATTAAGAGATTGGAGAATGGAGTTGCGGACGTATGGTCTACGCCACTCGTGATTGATCCGGTAACTGGGCGAAAGTTCGGTAAGTCTGAAGGTAATGCAATTTGGCTAGCAAGCTCTGACAATGGAAGTGGGAATTATACGTCAATCTTTGATTTTTACCAGTTTTGGTTAAATCAATCTGACGAGGCGGTGGAATATCTGATTAAGATTTATACTTTGTACGATAGAGAAACTATTGAAGATATCTTAAAGCAACATAAAGCAGCGCCAGAAAAACGTATTGCGCAACGAGCGTTGGCACGTGGGGTAACAGAAGTGGTGCATGGTCGTGAAAGTGCTGAGGCGATTGAGAATTTGACTACGTTACTGTTTAGTCGCGATACGAATTTTGCAGAATTTAGCGAAGATGAGATTTTGGAGTTTTCTAAATACTTGCCGACGATTGGTAAGGGCGCAATGCTAATTGATGCGTTGGCAGAGAATGGTCTTGCTGATTCTAAGAAGAAAGCACGTGAATTTTTGGCACAAGGTGCAATTACGATAAATGGTACTAAGGTTAATGATGATATCGAATTGAAACAGACAGCCATCATTAAAAAGGGTAAGAATAAGTTTTTGATTATTAAGGCTTAAACGATATTGAAGCTATTTGGGATTTGGTTTGGTGATGTGTTGATTTTGTGTTAAAATAAACATAAGTAATAAGGAGTTATAAAATGGAACCTAATGAACAAGACAAAGCTAATGCGGGAAATACGCCGGCTGCGGGGCCTGTAGTTGCGCCTACTGAGGGGTCTGCTTCGGTTAGAGCGCCTGAGCCTACTCCGACGTCTACATCGGTTCCTGCGCCTGAGTCGGTTGGTGCGCCAGTTTCGGAATCTAATTCGACCATTAACCCTGAATCTACGACGAACGCCGCCGCTTCTCCAGTAGCGGAGACTTCCACGAATTCGATGAAATCGGGCAATAAAATTGGTCTCTGGGTAGGTCTTGGCGTGGGAACTTTAGTATTAGTAGGCGGCATTGTGGCGGCAATCTTAATTCCGCAAATGATGAAGCCGGACTACAACAAAATGTATGATTTGGCTAATTCTTTAGGTGATGAAGTTTATAATTATTTTTATTCTAGCGCTTGTCATGACGTTAGATTGTATGTGGATAGCTATTATTCTGCGGAGGCTAACGAATATGCCGAGTATGTGAATAATTGTAGAAATGATGCCGCAAAGATTTATGCAGAGATTGGAAAGTTCGAAGCGGAGAGTAATGTGTCTAACGATTCGGAAATTAATGAGCTATACCTAAAGTTTAAGAAGACATTTGACGAGAAGGCTCCAGGAAAAGATCGGATAGAGCAGACACTTAAGGTTTATGAGGCGATTCATAATTTTGTTTCAGAGGTTAAAGGGTTGGGCAGCGATCTTGAATCAATGCCAACGCCAAGTGAGTTTAAAGAGATTTCCGAAAGTTTGGCTAACTCTGGTGATGAAAGACTGAGAGGATTTGCCGAAGGGTTGAATCAGCGCTATGAAACATTATATGAAAAGTATCGTTTGCTTTCTGAAATGGACTATTCCGATTCGAATTATATGACGGTCTATGAAGAGTATTTGGAAGCTGGCAATGAATTGTCGGATTACTTTAATGAGCAGTCTGACGTGATTGATGATTCGGATTATCCATTAGCTGATACGTCCGGTAGAGGCGATGATAGTGTTGTTGATACTTTTAGCGATTTAGAATCGGCAATTGTTGAGAAGGCAAAGTAGCTATCGTGGTATAATAACAGAGTGAAATATCTTGCAATTCTAGGAAGACAACCAGAAATATCTATAGCTGAGCTTGAGGCGCTTTATGTTGATGTATTACGTCAGGCGCCTGGCTTGGCTAGTTTTGTGGCGGATTCTGTAGATATTGATAAACTTGGTGGAAGTCTCAAAATTGCTAAAGCATTGGATAGAAAGCCGTTAGAATACTTACAGAGTTTGCCAGAGGGGAAAATCACGATTGGTGTAAGTGATTATTCCGAAAAGGCATCGCGAAAAACTACACTTGATGAAGCGTTGAAACTTAAAAAGATTTTGGTACGACATGGGCGTAGCGTAAGAGTAGTAGAAAGTAAAGATGCGGTATTATCTACTGCGACATCTTTACATAATGGGCTAAGCGGGAAAAACGATCGGAAGGTTGAATTAATTAAAGTCGGAAATAGCTGGTATAAGGTAATTGGTATTCAGGATATTGATGCGTATGCTAGAAGGGATCAGGCGCGACCTGCTCGAGATGCAAAGGTAGGGATGTTGCCGCCGAAGTTGGCACAGATCCTGATTAATCTTTGCGGGCCCTTGAAGGTTGGCGCAACGATTTTGGATCCGTTCTGTGGTACGGGAGTATTATTGCAGGAAGCATTATTGATGAGATATCGAGCATATGGCACTGATATTAGTGAGCGAATGGTGGAATATAGTGAAAAGAACTTGAAATGGCTTATGAAATCCAAAAGTATTCATTCTCGGGCCGCGTCGCTCGCTCCCGTCGCCACGGGGCTCGCGCGCTCGTCTTCGCCTTGCCAGGCTCCGGATTCCCTTGAATCGAATACTTTCTGGATTTCACGAGGCGATGCAACTTCTTTTCAGTGGGTTCAGCCGATTGACGCAGTGGCTTGTGAGGGGTATCTCGGTAAGCCTTTTAGCCAGATTCCAAGCGATATGGAGTTAAAAAAGCAAAAACAGGAGTGTGGAGCGATAATTCTTGGATTTTTGAAGAATTTGGCTTCACAGATTAAAGAAGGTATACCTGTAGTAATTGCCGCCCCGGCGTGGCTGAGGCAGGATGGGGCTTATGAAAGATTAGAAATTCTTGACGAAATAGATAAACTGGGGTATAATGTTAATAATAAATCGCGTAAGGGGCTTTTTTATCATCGTGAAAAGCAGGTTGTCGCGAGAGATATATTAATTTTAAGGAAGAAGTAAATGTCACACGTAAAAGCTGGCGGTACCGCCAAGAATGTACACAACAATGCTGGACAACGCCTTGGCGTTAAGCGTTTTGGTGGTCAAAAGGTTAAAAATGGTGAAGTATTGGTGCGTCAGACTGGCGCTACTAAGATTGCTGGTCATGGTACTTATATGTCACGCAATTTCACGATTCATGCCGCTCGGGATGGTGTGGTCACCTTTGTAAAGACCAAAAAGACTCATTTTTCAGGTAAGTCTTTACCAAGAATAAGAGTTGAAGTAAGATAAAGAATAGCTCCTTCGGGAGTTATTTTTTTATGGTATAATTCTGTTATGGCTAAGAAGAAACATGTTGGCTTTTCTTTTCGGACAGTTTTGATTATTTTGACAATTATTTTGGTGGGTTACGTCGTTTATCAAAATTGGCCAGATATTCTTGATACGCTTAATCATCTAAGCGAGGCGAATGTGTTTGTGCTACTTCTTTTAATTCCGGAACAATTATTTATGTATTATGCATGTGGGCAAATTTTCTTCTCTTATTTGCAAAACAGGCAAAATGTACGTAAGTTTACCAAAGGTGAAATCTTACGTATTTCTACAGAGTTGAATTTCGTTAATCATGCAGTCCCTGCTGGTGGGATTGGCGGACTCGCCTTTTTGACGTATCGTCTTGCGCCATATAATGTGTCTGCCGGTCAGGCAAGTTTCTTATATTTGTTTCGTTATGCCGTAACTACAGTGATTAATTATTTACAAGCTTTAGTTGCTATTGTAATTTTATTGATTTGTAATTTGATACCAGAGGAAGCTAAGTGGATAATTCCGGTATCGCTACTCATGAATTTTGGTGTTTTCGTGGCATTATGGTTTGTGGTGTTTGTGGCGAGCAGTAAAAAACGAATTAATTTCTTTGCTGAGACGATTTGTAAAATTCTGGATGGCATTATGAAAATAATCACCTTTGGCCACAAGAAACAAATGATAAAAGATAAAAAAATCATAGATTATTTCTTGGATATTCATGAGAGCGTAAAAATAGCAAAAGAAAACAAACGTTATTTAAAAAAGCCTGCGCTGTGGGGCCTGATTTATAGCATTTGCGAGATTGGGACGTATTGGATTGTGGCAATTTCGCTTGGTAGGCCAGAGCTACTGGCTTATATAATGGTGGGCGAAGCAATCGGTTCGGTGTTTGATGGAATTGTGCCTTACGGGCTTTACGAGCTTGGCATGGCTGGCGTAATGATTGCGTTAGGGGTTGATTTTGCTACGGCTACAATCGTGACAGTGATGACACGCGTGATCACTCTTGCCTTTACGATTATTTCTGGCTCGTACCCGTATTATGAAGCAATTAAGAATCATAAAGATAAAGAATAATGAACGATAGTTTTACGCCAACTGAGTTTATTAGTGTTGTCAATCAGACCTTAGAATACGCTTATTCAAGCGCATTGGTGATTGGGGAGGTGGCTAGCTTTAAAGTCAATCAGGGGAAGTGGGTGTTTTTTGATTTGAAGGACGAGGAATCGAGCATTTCTTGTTTTATGCCTTTGTGGGATCTTAGGATACCGCTTGAGGATGGCATGAAGGTAATGGTGCGTGGTTTGCCAAAGATTACTAAATGGGGTAAGTTTTCGTTTACCGTTTCGGCGGTGAAGCCGGTGGGCGAGGGGAGCCTGAAAAAAGCTTACGAGATGCTAAAGAAGAAATTGACTCAGGAAGGTCTGTTTGACCCAGCGAAGAAGCGTCCGATTCCAGATGATTTGATGAGACTTGGCGTGATTTCTTCAACTGGGGCGGCTGGTTATGCTGATTTTATTAAAATAATCAATGCAAGATGGGGGGGTATGAAGGTGCAGGTTGCACATACGCAAGTGCAGGGGCTTGATGCGCCGGATCAAATAATAAAGGCTTTGCAATATTTTAATGAACGGGGTGAAGTGCAGATGATTGCAATTTTGAGGGGCGGAGGGAGTGCCGATGACTTGTCATGCTTTAATGATGAGGCTTTGGTGCGAGCGATTGCTGCCAGTAAAATCCCTGTGATTACAGGTATTGGACATGAGGTGGATGAGTCGTTGTCTGATTTGGCGGCTGACGTGCGCGCTTCTACGCCGTCAAATGCGGCCGAGATGCTAACTCGGGATCGAGCTGAAGTCAGAGAGAAGATTCGCCGGAGCATAAATCGTGTAAGTCAGATGACTTTGCAAGAAATTGAACGAGCGAGAGACAACAATCGGTCTAGAATAAATGAGACGATGCGCAAGTCACTTGAGCAGATTGGGCTAGCGCGGCAGCAAAATTCTTCGCAGCTAAAACGCATAATTAGTTTGATTCGGGTGAAATATTTGGACCCAATGATTGAAGCGAATCGGGAGAAAATTAGGCGCTGCCTTGAGAAGATTAAGGTGGAGTTTGAGAGAGTGGAAAGCGACATAAGTCAGAAGATGAAGACTTTGGAAGTACTAAATCCAGAAAAGGTTCTGAGCCAGGGTTATGCGATTCTGGCGGGGAAAATTTCTCCTGGTAATATTGTGAAAATTACAACATTTAAGCAGGAAATTGAAGCAGAAATTAAAAAAATACAAGAAAGGAATAGGGATGAGTGAAAAAATAACGCTGAATCAGAAGATAGCAAAGCTTGATAACGAGGTGGAGTGGTTTTATTCTGATGATTTTAAATTAGAAGATGCCGCTAAAAAATACCAAGAAGCAGTAGCTTTGGCAAAAGATATAGAAAAAGATTTAAAAGAACTGAAGAATGAAATAGAAGTGCTGTCGGAAGATTTTAGCAAATAATAACGATGGGATTGTGTTATAATTAGGTTATGGATAATTTTCAAACAGTACAAGGCGGAACTTCTTCTGCGGCTATGAATAGACCAATGGTGCAGCAGCCCCAGAATTTACCGCCGGTATATAAAGACAACTCTGGCCTAATTAAGACGATTGCTATCGTGGTGATTTCGTTAATTGCTGCGACATTTATAGGATTATTTATTTGGATTTTCTTGCAATACAGCGAAGTAAGCAATGATGTTGACGGACAGATTGCGGTGGCTGTAGCTAAGGCGAAGGATGAGCAGGCGTCTCAGCTAGAGGCGGAGTTTGCAGAAAGAGAAAAATTGCCGTATAAGACGTTTTCTGGTCCAGTTGATTATGGTCAGCTAACTTTTAACTATCCAAAGACTTGGAGTGTATACGTGGCGGCTGATGCTTCTAATGGTGGGGATTACGAGGCTTTCTTTAATCCGACTCAAGTTAATACCGTAGCTAAGGATACGATTAATGCACTCAGATTAACTATTCGGGATGATAGCTTCGATGATGTGGCCGAAGAATATCAAAAGTTCATGGATCGAAAAGATTCAAATTTAACCATGCAGGCTGCAACGATTAATGATATACCAGTAAACCGTTATACTGGGACCATTCCGGGTACAGACCTTAATGGTGTTATTGTGATTTTTAAGATTCGCGATAAGACCGCAGTGTTTCAGACTGATTCGATGCTCTTTGAGGGTGATTTTGATGCTGTACTCGAGACCGTTACATTCAATGCATAGTCATTTGATTTAGTGTTATAATTAGAGTATGGAGAGTGAGGTAGACGGTGTTTTGGTGGCGGCGCATGAGCTTAAGGCGCCACTAGCAGTGATTCGGCAGTTGGCTTTTTCGCTTGATGAATTAGCACCTCAAAATGAACAAATACGTAGTGAAATGATTCAAGTGTCTGAGCGGGCAATTAAGCAAGTGAATGATCTTGCAAAAGTTAGAAGGCTCGAAGATGGGCTATTTGTGATGGAGCCAGTATCGGTGCGAGCAGTGTGCGATGACGTGTCTAGGGAGCTGATTCATTTATATGGCAATGAAAAAAAAGAACTATCAGTGAAGTATTCTAATCGGGCGAGGCTGGTTACGGCTAACCATGATTTGTTATATAGCGTGGTTTATAACTTTTTGCTAAATGCTATGCATTATTCTAATGATGAAACAAAAGCGGAGCTATTGGTTCATGATGCGAGGGAAAAGGTTAGAATCGTGGTGCGCGATTATGGGCCGGCACTACCTGTTGCAATTTGGCGGAGAATAAGAGAGGGGGGACTGAGTGAGCCTACTTCGATTGCGATGCGTTCGGGTTCATCTGGCTTGGGACTTTATATTGCCTCAGAATTCTCTAGGTATATGCATGGAAAGTTGGGGGCGGTACGACATCGTGATGGTACTAGTTTTTTTGTGGAGTTGCCAGTTTCTAAGCAAGCGAGTTTGTTTGTATGATTTTTGTGATTGATGATGATGAACTGATGTCTCGATGTATTGTAAGGGCATGTCGCGATCACGAAGTGAAAGAATTTAGTAATGCCATCGATGCAATGAAGGCGCTTGATGAAAAAATGCCAAATTTAGTTTTTCTAGATATATTACTTGATGGACCTGATGGATTTGCATTGATAAATGAGATGGCTTCTTATACCGACACCGTTAAGATTCCGATTGTGATTGTGTCGTCACTTGATTTGGAAGGCAAAGATTTGTCGCCATATGGCGTGATTGGTATACTGAGTAAAGATTCTATGGTGCCAGAGGAGCTTTTGGCTTATGCGAACAAATACGACTAAAAGAGACTATAAAACATTAGCTTATGTACTAAAGCGGACAAATTACGGTGAGGCTGATCGGATTCTAAATTTGATTACTCCTGAAGGAAAGGTCACTGCGATTGCAAAGGGGGTAAGAAAAGAGAAATCGAAATTAGCTGGCGGTGTAGAAATATTTTCGTTGGTTGAGCTTAATTTGCATGCGGGAAGGTCGGAGTTTGCTGTAGTCACGGGGTCTAGAATGAAAAAGTATTACGGTAATTTACTAAAAGATTATAATCGTATGGAGCTAGCTGGTGCAATTCTCAAGAAAACTAATCGTTTGGCTGAGCACTCTGATAGTCCGGACTATTTTAGAATAGTCGACCAATGTTTAAAGGAGTTAAATGATGGCGCAAACGAGAGTTTGGTTAAATGTTGGTTTATATTAAATACATTAAAGGCGAGTGGCGAAGAAGTGAATTTATATCGTGATATTAATGGCGATAAACTTAGTGCGGATGTGCGTTATGACTGGGATATTGGACAAGAAGCTTTTGCAATGAATCAAAATGGGCTTTATGGTGCGGATGAAATTAAAATGTTAAGATTAATGTCTACAGCTGGCTTAAAGACGGTACAGAAGGTTAAGTCGTTAGAAGATTTACTGGTTAAGATTACGGATTTTGCTAGCATAGTGAGCGATAATTAAATATGTTATAATATACAAAGTAAAAAGGAGAAAATATGGCAGATTTTAATAAAGTATTGACGCCAGGAGATTATCAAAAAGGCGAATTAAATGTAGTAATAGAAATTCCTACTGGCTCTAATCATAAGATAGAATGGGATCGCGAGCATGCCTGCTTTATGCTAGATCGAGTTGAGCCAATGGCTTTTGCTAAGCCATGCAACTATGGCTTTATTCCACAGACACTTGATGAGGATGGCGATGAGCTAGATGTACTGATGATTACGGATCAACCATTGACGACTGGAATTTGGATGAAGGCGAAGATATTGGGTGTAATGAAATTTGTGGATGGCGGAGAAGTTGATGATAAGATTATCTGCGTTCCCGCCGATGATCGTAATAATGGGGATGCTTATCAATCTCTAAAGGATTTGCCTGCTCAGACTTTGAAGCAGATTGAATTTCATTTCAATCATTATAAGGATCTAAAAGAGGCTGGAACTACGGAGGTTAAAGCTTTTGAAGATGTTGAATCGGCAAAGAAAGTAATTGCCGCTTCAATTGAGCGATATCTTGATATCCATCCAGAACTAACAGCTAAAAATGCAGTGAAGGATACTGCGGATAAAATTAAAGAAGCAATTAAAGAATTATAATTCTTTAATACTGACACGGATTTGGTCAGTGGTGTCACGGTCACGAATAGTGACCGTGTCATTTTCTAGCGTATCAAAATCAATAACCACGCACTTAGGTGTACCGATTTCGTCTTGCTTGCGATAGCGTTTGCCGATATTGCCAGAATCATCCCAGGTTACGTTGCCATATTTAGCGCGAAGAAGTTGGTAGACTTCCTTGGCTTTCGCTACGAGCTCGGGCTTATTCTTGAGTAATGGGGAAACGCAGAATTTATATGGCGCTAAGTTCTCTGAAAGTTTCAAGACGGTGCGTTTTTCGCCATTAATTTCATCTTCGATATAGGCAGTTGAAATGACGGCCAAGAATAGACGCTCTACGCCAATAGATGGTTCGATAATGTGTGGAATAAAGACTTCGCCGGTGTTTTTATCGCGATATTCCATGGATTTACCGGATTCTCTTTGGATATTTACTAGATCGAAATCGGTACGATAGGCTAACCCCATGAGTTCTTCTTCGCCGTTTGGGTAGTCAAACATGAAGTCTACGGTGCGGCGGCTGTAATGAGCACGGTCTTTTTCGGGCACTTCGTACTCGTGGAGATTGTCCGAATTCAATCCCATGTGATTTTCTAGGAAATCACGTTGTAGTTTTCGCATCTCTTCGAAATTTTCTTCCCACGTATCTGGCTTAACGAAGTATTCAATTTCCATTTGTGAACATTCGCGGTCACGCAAAATAAAGTCGCGAGGGCTGATTTCGTTACGGAACGCTTTGCCTTGTTGGGCGAGGCCAAAAGGTAGATTGGGGTAAAAGGTATCCAAGACGTTTTTATAATTCACGAAAATACCTTGGGCGGTTTCGGGGCGAAGGTAAGCGATGTTTTTATTGGCTATTTCGGCTTCATCATCTGGCAAAACGGCACCTACATGTGTGGTGAACATCATATTGAATTTGCGAATTGGTCCCCAGTTTTCCTTACCGCAGACTGGGCATTTAGTATGGGTAGCTAAGAACTCTTCAGTGGTGACAGCTTCGCTTATTCCGTCGGCAATTTTATCGGCGCGAAAGCGAGACTTACATTCTTTGCATTCAACTAGAGGATCGGCAAAAGTGGCAGTGTGACCACTGGCTTCCCAGGTGCGTGGGTTCATTAGGATTGCGGCGTCAATTCCATAGACTTCATCTCTATTTTCTACGAAATAGTTCCACCATTCGTTCATGATGTTTCTCTTCAAGGAAACACCAAGTGGGCCATAGTCCCAGGTGCCGGCCATGCCGCCATAAATATCAGAGCCTGGAAAGATAAAACCGCGGCGTTTACATAAGCTTACGATGTCTTCGAGTTTATTCATATGATAATTATATCATATTAGTCGGCCCAGAAATCTTCGGGGTTGGATTCGACATTGATATTGATTTCGCTGGTTTCGCCAGTTTCGAAATTCTTGGACTCAAGAGTTTGCGATGCGACTTCTGCTTCGCCAATCACGATGCCATTCTTAGCAACTTTGGTGGCATAGGTAAGTTTGTCGCTAAGATTTTTGCCCGCAAAAACGATTGTGACACTATGCTTTTTATTGCGAAGCTTTTTTGCAACATTCATGGCTTCATCAAATTCGTGTTCCGACACTGGAATAATTGCATAATCTAGAAAGTTGGCTTTATCAGCGATAAGCCCACGTTCGTTTAGAACGTAGAATAGGCGAGTTAGGCCAATGGAACCACCAACGCCAGGGAATGACTTGTCGGAAAAGTATTTTGTGAGGTTTTCATAACGGCCGCCACCACAAACGGAACCTATATTCTTGTGTTCCGGTAAGATGAATTCGAAAACTGTACCAGTGTAATAGTCTAGGCCTCGCACGATTTGCATATCGGCCATGATTTGGTCGTGCAAGTCTGCAGATTCTAGTAAATACAACACTTGGTCTAATTCGTTGACGCCATCTGTGAAGGTGTCGTTTGTAATTTCTAAATTACCAAGTTCTTTGATGACGGCGGATCTTTCGCCGTGCAATCCAATGAAACTCAGGAGTTTTCTAACGACGTCTTTAGATAGGCCTAGTTCTTCTAAGGATTCTTTGGTCTGTTCTGGAGTGACCTTTTCGGCGTGATCGATGATACCGAAAATTTCTTTAGAGATTTTTTCCAAGTCGAGAGCCTCTAGCAGGCCGGAGAGAATTTTACGATTACTAATGCGGGCAAGGACTGGGGTGTTGAGTTTAAAGGAATTAAATGTCGAAAGCAGGGTAGCAATAACATCTGCGTCGTAAGCAATAGGGAGGGTATTTCGACCGACAACGTCAATATCGCATTGATAGAACTCGCGAAAGCGACCTTTTTGAGCACGTTCCCCTCTGAAATTCAGGCCGGTTTGGGAAACTTTTAGAGGGAAGGACAAGTCATTTTCATGTTCGACGACATAGCGAGCTAGTGGAACCGTATGATCAAAGCGTAGTGCTTCTTTAATACTCTCTTCGGAACCAGAGGTTTTTATAACTTTGTAAATCTGTTTTTCGGTTTCGCCTCCAGCTTTGGCAAGTAAGATTTCTGTACGTTCAATAGTAGGTGTTTCAATATTTAAGAAACCATGTTGATGATACTTTCTAATGATAGAGTCCTTTAATTGATCGAATTTTGTTTGGTCCTTTGGCGTAAGTTCTTGTGTGCCAGAGATTGAAGAGGTATTAATCTTTTTCATGGTTTTAATTATAACATAGATGTGATATAATGTAGAAGTCGTGGCGCTGTAGCTCAGTTGGTAGAGCAGAGGCCTGAAGAGCCTTGTGTCACTGGTTCAAGTCCAGTCGGCGCCACCAGAACGTATTTAAATCGGCAAAATAGCCGATTTTTTAGTAGTAATTTTCTGTTAAGTACCTTGTAACAATAGTATGCATTTTTGGACCATTTTTTGCATCAAAAAACTGCCAAAAATGCGATTTTTACCCCTGTTAAAATGTCTGTTAATACCCTAAACAATCAGGTCTTAATTTTTATAGTCGTTCGTATACCTTTTGACTACCTAGCCATCAAAATTGTTTTCTATCAGACTATATTTGTTTTTAATTCATTTTTTCAACACTTGTAAGTACATAGCTACCATTGTACGGCGACAGCGTAAACTCATAAATTGACATACTGTCCACCATTTCGTTTAAAGTGCCCTCCGTCACTCCTAGTCCACCACTTAGTGATGTGGGTCCACAAATCCCCGCAGCAACCTCTACATCGGTATTTAGCTCTGCAAAAATTAAAGATACAACTATTTTTTCACCAGCTTTCTTTACCGATGCAACCTTATGAGTCGCAACAACTGGGGAATATCCACCACCGGGCAATATGAATTCTCTGTATGCATTAATGCTGTCATCATAGACTAGATAGAAGAAATTCTGAAAAGCATAGTTTTTCTTCTCAATGGAGCTGTAATCACCAAATAGCGACTGATATTTTTCGCTCATCAAATCGTAACTTATACTCTTACCGGTACAATCGCCTTTCTCATACCTTTCTTCTACGCAACTGACGGTTTCTTTTTCGTTGTCACTTATTGAACTATAAGTTAGAAAAGTTTCCTGTTGACTATTGAAATCTGAAGTAAAGGTATTGTAAGAAGCATTTAAACCGTAAGCCATTGTGCTGTTACCTTCACCTATATATTTTGCTAGTATTTTCTCTACCTCAGTAACCGATATAGCATTTCCGTCAACATTTGTATCAGTGTTATCATCTTGATCAACAATATTTTGCGTTGGATTCCCTTCTTTTAATCTAGCAATTTCGGTATCTTTTTGCGAACTCTGCATCATACCATAAACGCCAAACCCAATTCCGCAAACCGCCACAATGCATGCAATGGCAGTAGCAATCTTCAGACCATTTCCATTTTTTTTCTTATCATCTACTACTGGCGTCATTTGCACTCCAGTTTCAGCGTTTTGTTCCATTAAATTCCTTTCTATAATACTTATGCTTCTATTGTAGCATGATTCAGTTTTTCTAGGATATCATCTTTGTAGATTGTTAATGCCTGCCCAATTCGCCCCCACCAAACTTTATATAACTCGGCATTTTGGCCGATTTTTTAGTAGTAATTCTCTGTTAAGTACCTTGTAACAATAGTATGCATTTTTGGACCATTTTTGCATCAAAAAACTGCCAAAAATGCGATTTTTACCCCTGTTAAAATGTCTGTTAATACCCTAAACAATTTGGTCACACAAAAAGCATTCGTAACTACCCCATGGGTGCTTTAGGAAACTAATTCAACATTGAAGTATCATATTTTACATAACTTCCGTCAGCTAGTACAAAAATTGTTGAGCCGTAACCGCCGGCAGGTGCACCTTCTTGACCTACGCCAATAGTGAATGCATCTACGACAAAACCATCTATCTTTAGTTTGCCCTTTATATTAAAATCAGATTTTTCCAGAGCGTCGTTCAATGATAGATACTCCACGCTACCATCTTCCATAATGAAAGCTACGCTGTCGTATAGGGCATCGTGTCCTTCGCCAACTTCAACCACTTTATAAATCTTGCCAGTTATGCCATTTATGCTACAGTTTTTCAAAAAACGAGTATTGCTGACGATCCCGCCATCATTCCCGCCAACCCATTTTGAATCAACAGAGTTTACGTTGCATTCGCTTATTTCTCCATTATGAATATTTAAACTAAGTGAAAATTCACCATTCTCTCCATAGCCTATGGTCCCTGATTTAAAATATATATTATAAATCATCGGCGCAGTAGCAGATATAACCGGATTTTGCTTCTTGACAGTAGAATCAGTCTGTGAATCATCAGAAATTTTAATTTCATCAGTTTCCAGAGTAGTAACTTTACCATTAGAATCCTCAATCTGAACTTTTAGGTCAGAAATTTGATCGTCTTTTTGTGAACTCTGAATCATACCATAAATACCAAACCCAATACCGCAAACCGCCGCAATACAGGCAATTGCAGTAGCGATTTTTAAACCATTTCCACTTTTTTGCTTATTCTCTACTACTGGCACCGTTGGCGCTTCAGTATTGATATTTTGTTCCATCAAAAACCCTTTCTATAATACTTATGTTTCTATTATAATATAGTTAATAACACTTTGCAAGAAGAAGACATCTGATTTACGACATCATTATGACAATTGTTGTATTGCGGGGTCTTCTACGTCGCGGCTACGGTTGTTTTGCGAAGGACGAATATTAATCATGGAGTCGAACTCTACTTTTTATATTTCGTTTTCGAATATACATTCGTTTTTCGTAATGCCACCCAGGGGTCAATGCTTTCTCATCTTCTTTAGAAAGTCTTTTGTCTTTGTATCTATGCGGTATGAGTCGCAAATTTTAGAGACAGTTTTATTGAACGTCCATATTGGCATTTTGCTTCTTGATAAATAGTCTATTGTGGTCGAAGGATACTTAATGAAACACTCTGAGATTAACCACGCTATGGCCATTCTTATGTAATATTCTTCGCGATTAGATAATCTATCTGTTGTGGTGAAAATATAATTTAGATAATCTGACTCCACGTAACTACATTTAAGAACAACTAGACCAACTCGTGCCGTGAATTCATATTCATTATCCAACAGTTCTACGATTTTCTTTTCAAGAAAATCTTCTTTATTTTTCTGTACGACTTTGCTTATTGCTGAACAAAAAAGATTGCAGGAACTCCAATTATCAATGTATTCTAATTGGGAATCGAACCATTTTAACATGTCGTTATAAGGAAGCCTTGCGATTAGAAAGCCGCGCAGAAGTATTTCTTCATAAGTTGTGGGATGAATTGCAATAAACTCTTCGATTTTTTCTGTGAAATTTGCTTGGCGTACTTCCGTATTTGCGGTACTCTGACGCCCAACATCTGATACTTACTGTTACATATTATCATTGAAAAATCGCGATAATTTTTATCGGCGCTTTGCCTTAGGTCGTTTCTCAGTTCTTTATAATTTTCAATTTGATTCATATGTCTTATATTGTATCATGGACTCTATTTAGACTCGCAAAGTACTATGATTGATTTTTAAGGATAAGTTTTGTGCTATAATCGAATTATGAACGAGAGATATCCGAGCCGTCGGGAAGCAATGGCTGACACAATTGAACAAGGCGAAAAGTACAAGGCTATGCAAACATTGCTTGAACTTGGCGTGTGCAAGAAGGTTAGTGATTTGGAATTATATCATGGTCGTGCTGGTCGTGGTGAAGCGTGGCGAGTTGACCCGAGCTATGATAATGCCGGGAATAATACGGGGAATCGAAATGTAAATAAAATACCAGCTTTGAATACCGGTGAATACAATATAGCAAGGGAGTTTTCGGAAGCAAGGGTTTCGGTTGAAGGTGGTACTCCGGAGGTTCATCGGATAATATCGAATGACCCTGATGCAATGGTTATAGCCTCCGATATATTCGAACTGAGTAAACGAGATAGGGAAAAAGCATTGGGGGCGATTTCTGTGCTTTGCCCGAATGTGATGGATGGGGCACCGATAACCATAAGTGGGGGGCGTAAAGAATTTCGGGAAAGGACAGGGCTCATCGGGAGGCTTTCGCCTAGAAGCTTTAAAAACAAATACGGTTTAATGTTTGAAGATGAGGTTTCTAGTATAGAAAGAGAGACTGGGCTAGAAAGGGATCTTGTTGTCCATATTGGCTCAGCTATAAATACGCAAAAGCTTCTTAGGAATGGTGGGCTTGTTGCGCTGTGTGGAACTTTTGTGAATAGTAGCGATACGATGGTGTCCGTAGAAACAGAGCATGACGGCATTAAAGACCTACCGTTTAGCCGCGAATACTTATCGAGTTGGCTTAGGTCTAGCCATATTGTGGGTATTATATCGCATGGCGATCAGTCTGCAACTTTAGGGAGGAATATTGATGTTTGTCGCTTTTTTGATTTGACTAAGGTTAATACTCCGGAAGCAATAAAAGATAAAGAAAGGAGCAGAAACCAGGTTTTTGGTAAGATTGCCACAGCGATGGGTGAGAGAAGTCAGAGGACGGAGAGCGAGTTATTACAAGCCCTGAAATCGAATTTATACATTAAACCACAAGAGATTGTTAGAATTGCTAGAAGGACTCCAGGGTTTGATGAAGTTTTTGAAGCCGATGCTGGTAACTGGGAGGGATTTAAACTTGCTGAGCATACTGAGACTGTATTGAGGGTGTTTGACGATAACTATGCTGATTATATACCGGCCTCAACTTTGCCAGTTATACGTTTGGCGCTTCTAGTGCATGATATAGGTAAGCCGGAGGCTGTAAGGCGGGGAGATAAAAAGAATCAAAAACAATATAATGTGGCTTATGCTAAGAAGTTTATGCAGTTGAATAATATAGATGGTGCGACGTCGGAATTAGTGCTTTCTATGATTGGTGAAGGAATGAGCTTTACTTCGGAGATGATTGCGAACCGGGGTAGTATTGTCTCGAAATGGCGATTAATGAATTATTGTGAGAGGATTGCTAAGAAATATTTGGATACAGATCAAGTGGACAGGGAAACCATAGTTGGCTTTAGGAATATCCTAGAAATTTTGCAGACTTGTGATAGTGCCGCATATACCACTATGGCAATAACGAGGGCTCAGAATAATGTTAGATATCGGAATTATGGTTCATTTGATTCTTCGTTTGAAGGATATACTGGTTTTACTGGGAGACGTGCTAGACTTAAAAAACATTAATTGTTGTCGTACTCCTGTTATTGCGGTTGCGTCACAATGCTTTTGTAGAGTTTTTCTAAGACTTGTTTTTCGCGTTCTACCGTTTGGTTTTTAAACGGATCATCACTTTTGAAGTTGGCATTGGTGTTTATGGCTTCTTTTATTGGAATAAGTTTTAGAATGAAGCCCAGTTCTTTTTCTTTATCGTCTAAGGATTGTTTGCCGATTTTGTCTTTTGTTTTGCATGTATAATAGAAGTTTTGTTGGATAAAAATAACATCTTTCTTGGTATCGTCTAATCTTTGGATTCTTAAAACTTCACCGAATTCTTTTACTGAGTCCGGGATGATAGTCATACCGGTTTCTTCTTTTATTTCGCGAGATAACGCTTCAAGATGAGTTTCGTCATTTTCTATTCCTCCACCAGGGAATTTGTAATAGTGCTCTTTTTGGCTATAGACCATTGCGATATTATTGTCGCCATCAAGAATTATTCCACGGACTGACGGGCGGCGAAATTGTTTTCCGTTTGGATTGTAATTTTTTAGGTCAATAGTGAAGAGTCGCTTCATGTTTTTTATTATAACATTAATATAGGGTAGTGAGATGAAATGCCCCCTCGGCGGAGGGGGCTAGATCATGCGGTGATTTGCTGCGATTTCCAGATTTCGAATTTATGCTGTACCTTTTTGGTCAGTCGTAGGATTACCATTTTGGTTCGCCGTAGCGATTTTGCTTTTGGGCTCCTACGCTTTGGATTTTTGACAAAATCTCTTATGATTATACCGGAGATTGGTTTATTCTTGTGGAATTTGTAGCATGGAATCATGTAGCTTCCGTCTGAGAACCGAAGCTCCTTCGCTTCGTAGATCCATTTTTGGAATCCGTAACCGTCTTTTGGGTCACAGAAACCGGAAAGTTCGAGTAGGACGCTAGAGGTTTTGCTATTTTTCATGGCTTCGTAGAGGATATTGGGAAATTGAATTTTCCAGAAGTCATCATACGTGCAAACCCATTTGCACGTTAGGGCTCCGTAGCTGTGGCAACGCCGATAATAGTCTCCTCTTTTGCAAATCCATTGGGGCATCCATGCGAAATCAATGACAAACCAATCGCCAGATGGAATCATAACTTCTACCCAGGAGTGTTTGGTCTTCAAATTGCCATTTTTGTCACGGAAATCGCCATGACAAAGTCTGGCCGTTTGGTAGTTTTTTAGTAGCATCATTGATATTGCGGAAAGTTCGTAGCAGAAGCCAGCCTCGAGCCATTCTTCTAGCCGCATGATTGCGCCTGTTTCGATGTAATGGAAGAACTTGAAACCGTGGAGGTAGATTCGCTTCGATTCCTCGATTACTGATAAAATGAGTTCCTTGAGCTCTGCTTGTTTCGATTCCTCGATCACTGATAAAATGAGTTCCTTGAGCTCTGCTTGCTGAACGATTTTGTCATTCGCTTTTTTTCATTTGTAACACCACCTTATAATGTCCTCTGAAGCGATTTGAGCTTAGCTTTGTTATTATAACATAATTGCGTGTATATTACAAAGAGAGAGCTTATCGAGATTGTTTAGATGAAGAGATATTTCTATTAAAGTTTTAAAATATGTGGTATAATA
>CAMYUU010000006.1 GCA_947302355.1 uncultured Candidatus Saccharibacteria bacterium
TGAAATTCAATCTCTAGCATCGCGACTCCTTTCGTTTTTGTTTTCACAAAATACTACGGAAATCTACAACCCGACTATCTAGCATCATCGCAGCAGATTCCCGTTGAGAGTTCGACCCTAACGGCCCACCATCCAGAACCTGCAAATCGCAAAACTAATCCGCTCCCAAGACCTGCCACCAAAATAACGTGGCTCAAACAAAAATTCAACCCCATGTCTGTTGATTATTTAACACAAGAATTATGGCTATTCAGCTAGCACCCTCTTCGCGAGCTCATACTTCTCCCGCCGCGCCTCATTTAACCCACCCGCCCGCTTCGGGTCGGTGTTGTTCGCAAGATCCGCCAGCTTCACTTGCTTCGCCAAAGGGTTCTCCTTCACCCACCGAAGATACGATTCGTATTCCTCATCCTCCGGCTTTGTCAAAAGCTGCACCGCCTCCACGATGTGTTTCGGAATTCCCTTTTCCAGCAAATACTCCGCCGTCACATCCGCGTCTTCAATCGTATCATGTAGAACTGCAATGGTTTTGAGCTCCAACGAATCCAAAAGCCCCGCCACCGCCAGCGGATGCAAAATATACGCCACCCCATTCTTATCCACCTGTCCCTTATGCGCCTTCATGGCAATTTCTAATGCTGTTTCGAAAACCGAATTCATATAGTCATTATCCATGTTATCCACCTTAAATCACCCCTTTAATTATAAAATTCCTCAATAGTCTATCAACTTCCATATTAACCTCAATCATCATAAGCTCTCGCTCCAGCTTCTTTTCTAGATACTGTTTTGCTTTTTCCTTATCTACGGTATCTTTTAATTGATCAAAACGACCATACTCATTTAAAGTATGTTCGTTCAAATTTAAGTCAACCATTTTTCGCAATAACTCCGTGTCCAGCCCAAGATTACTTGCAAGAGAATTAATTCTATCATTCTTATCCCTTGCCTCATACTCTGCTATATAATCCATAAATGACTTACCAGCCTCAACAGCTATTTCACCACGCAAAATATCATTAATAAAAATCTTAGCAAACTTCTGCTGCCGAGCAGACAAGAATGCAAATGCCTTATGTAAATCATTCAAAGATTTTTCTAATTCCTCTGGCGAAATATTCTCTTGTCCAAGATTAACCAAGTATTTATGGAACTTCTTATTTAGATAATCCGAATCAATCTTTGTACGGTCATATTCCGTGATGTCAGTGTCGATATCAAATGGAAAACCGTCAATAACGCCACCACTACTACCTTCCAAATCTTTAGCACGCTGTTTAATAATCTCGACGAATTCGGGGCCAAAATCCAGACTAACATCGCATTCCAAGTTTTCAATAATGCTCTCACTAGAATCCTCAGTAGCATCATCTTCAACAATGATACCAGTCAACGCTTCGACATTTTTATCAACCTTCAGACCTTGAATCTGAGCGCTCCGATAAGTCTTAACGAACTCCCTATACAGCTGACCAAATTTTTTCTGGTCAACCTCATCTTCTGGCAAAGTTTCAAAATTAACTATGCCGCAGCTCTCAAACAAATCCTTAATTTCCCCATACAAAATATTTAGCTTTATGACATTATCCTTCAATTTATCGACAAAAATTCCAAATGGTTTATTCCCCGAATACTCAGCAATAGCCTTCTCAATATACTTATCCATTGAAAACGGATATCGATAGTACTTTATTATTCCTGATGGCTTATCCTTATCACAAATACGATTCGTTCTAGAAAACGCCTGAACTATATATGCTCCTTGAAGCACCTTATCCAAATATAATACATTTAGCCATTTTGAATCAAATCCAGTCAACAGCTGATCTACAACGATAAGCAAATTAATCTTTTCTTCATCTTTTATTAATTGATATGGCTTCTTATGAGCAAATCTTTCAACGATATCCTCTTTCAGCTTCGCATAAGTCGGAAGCGAATAGGACATTCCATACTGTTCATTGTAATCATTTATAATCTCTTTTAGACCGTCCTCCTTAAATTCAAATCCATCCATATTATCTATAGTCGGATCAAATAAACAGCTGACCTTTAAATCTAATTCCTTCTTCTTAATCTCCTCCTTCAAAATCCTATAATATTCAATAGCCTCCGGAATTGAAGAAGTAGCTAAAAGGCCAGAAAACTTATTATTTCTAGAAATTACCTTTACGTTTTTCAGAATATTATCAACTACTGCACGATGATGCTTTTCAGTTTGATATTGAGCCTTCGGTACATAGCTTTCAAGTCCATGGCCCACAACATTCCAATCCTCATCAAAGATATCACGCTCCATAGGTAAATCGCTAAGTTTATTATATACATCTGCTTTTTCAGGATCATTAAGCACCTCATCAATATTTTCAGACTTCGTCTCATGTATTGCAATAGCTTGTATCAAATCTTCCGGTGTAAAAGTTGGCACACTCTTCGGATCAAACCCAAGCACATTTTTATCACGAATCCCGTCAGAAATACTATAACGATGAAGTTCATCGCCAAACACTTCCGCCGTATTCTTATCATCAGCCATTAATGGTGTACCCGTAAAGCCAAACATCATCGCCTTCGGAAATGTCTGCTTTATCGTCGCCATCATCTCGCCAAAAACATCTCGGTGACATTCATCGACGATAAACACTAATCTCTTCTTATTAATAATATCTATATCCGCACTCGATAGCCCGTCATCCTTAATTCTACTCATCTTTTGGATAGAAGTCACAATCAACATATCCGATGTATTATTACTTTTGAGTTTCGTTTTTAAGACATCAGTATTCTCAGTAGCCTGCACATCCTCCGCACAGTCAGCGAACCCTCTATACTCACGAAGGGATTGCGTACCCAGCTCTATCCTATCCATCAAGAACACTACCTTATCAGCATCCTGCGAATTCGCAATCAGCTCAGCCGACTTAAAACAAGTCATCGTCTTGCCAGAACCAGTCGTATGCCAAATATACCCACCCAGCACTCGCTCATCATTAAAGTCCGCCTTCGCCACCTTGTCGCTAATCGCATTGGCTGCATAATACTGATAGCTACGCATCACTTTGAGCGTACTGTCGCCATCATCCGCCACAGTATAAAATCCAATTAGCTGATGCGCCATCGGGATGGAAAGAAGCGTAGATGCAATGGTTTTCCAATCATAAATTATCTCATTGTTGAAATCTTCCCAATGGAAATAAAAATCAGAATTGAACTTAGAAAACTCACCTGGGTTTGCAAAATAGACCGTTTCCTCTGGCGTCATCGCAACAAAAACTTGTATTAATGAATATAATCCGCTAAACTTACCTTCATAAGAATACTTTTGAATCTGAGTCGTTGCTTCACCGACAGAAACTCCGCTCTTCTTAAGCTCAATATGGATAACTGGCATACCATTAATGAGAAGCATAATGTCACCACGCCGTTTGTAGCCAATCGGGTCCTCCGCTTCAAATCTTGGTTGCTCCGCTATTTGATATTTACTCTTCCCCGCCGCAATTTCATCACGATCATAAATATCAAGACTAATCTCCTTGCCAAGATGCTCAACATCCTCCGAATTATCACGCTTAATACTAACCGTCTTACCATTTATGAAACCATTTAGTTTCAAAGGCGTCCTCAGCTCCTTTATCTGATCCAAGATTTGTTGCATCTCTGTATCAGTAAGAGGATAGTCATTAAGTCTATCCCTCTGACGATTATTGTTAAAGAGAATATTCTTCCAGTTTTCAATCAAATCCTTTTCCGACGGGTTTTTGATTACTTCAGTCTCCCAACCCTTCGTCTGTAGCACCGCAATTAACGCCGCTTCGAAATCTTTTTCTTTATCAAATCCCATATTATACCTCCACCTTTACAAACATTTTATCCAAAAATGCTTTTTTAATATCTTTTAGCTTCTCGAGTTTAAACTGATAGAAATCAATGAGATTATCAACAGTATCTAGCAAATATACAATTTTGTTCTGTTCGTCAATCGATGGTATATTCAAGCAAATATCATTAATATTCTTGGAACTCAAGCCCAGCTGTGCAGATCCGGTAACGAGCGGCATAATCTGTTCCCTAATATAATCGCTATTAATCTGGTAATGAATAAAACGACCATTGACATCATTAAATCTAAGTCGATACACATGATCTCCTAAAACATAATGATTATTTGACGGAATATAGGCAGTTCTTCCGATTATTAAGCCCCCACCTATATCATCTTTTGGCATTACTAAATCGTTTTCTTGAAGCATGTCTCTTGCTTCATTGGTTTTTTTATATTCAATCCGCTTCCCCTCTTGACTAACTGACCCCATATCCATCACTATGTATTTTCCATCAATTGCCAACTCATTCGAAAATGGTTTTCCAGTTATGAACCCAGTCATATCCCCCATTTTCTGCTGTTTCCAACCCCCAGCATAGCCGCTAAATCTTATTTCTGGTATATTTGAGCCATTTCGCGGGAACATTTTTTCTAATAATGATTTTTTTACAGTTTTCATCTTTTCTAACTTACGCTGATGAAGAGTGATAAGGTTGTCGAAGCTAGTAATAAAACTGCCAATTCTTTTTTGCTCATCTTCTGAGACTGGCAAAGCAATCTCTAAATTTGAAAGGTCATTTGAGTTTATTGCAGGATAGCTTGTACCTGTACAATTATCCAAAACAACCTTTACAAAACTATCAGTTTGCAAAAAGCACATAAGGAAATCCGCATCTATCTTAGGTCTCATTTGTGTGTAGCCAGTAGAGAAAACATAATTATTATCAGGTTTTACAAACAAATAGTTGTTTCTCTGATATGGTCTTACGGTTTGAAAGAATACGTCTCCAGTTTGCGCTAATCTCTGCGCTCTTGATGGAGCTGTTTCTCTCATTTCTGTTCTATAAGATACCATTTCTGTCCCCACAACAGACTCTAAATCAACATACTCAAATACCTCTGGGAGCTCAGATTTTGGATTAAATTCCGCAACTTCATATAACTTACGCTGCCCCCAAGCGTCAGTACATCTATTAAAGCGGATTTTCGGAGAAACACTTTTACTCATACTAGTGCTCCAATAGTTTTTTTAGTTCTTCTACGCCCTTCATATCATAATCTGAACCAGTCAGTTCTGACAAATTTGCACATAGCTCTTTTTCAGTTTTAGCAATACTTTCAGATATATCCACAAGTGTCGTCTGATACTTAGTAGCTAAATGATTAATCTTCTTCACGAGCTTCATAATCAATCTATCATCCAATTGTTCAACTTCATCCACAATTGGCTGCACCCAATGCTTAATTAGCATCTCGTGTATTTGTTCGTCAGTTAATTCACTGGTAGCCTTTTTGGTAGCCTCCACCAGATTTAACTCAGCCTCTTTTATGGATTTTTTATATGTTTTTGCCTCTTCAAGCAATTTATCAATTTCCAGGATTTTTCCTTCAGCAGAATCCGCTTCAATACTTTCGCCTGACTTTCTAATTTCTTTAGCCCTTTTTTTGACATTAGCATTTACAAAATCAGTATTATCCTCATTTAGACACTCACCAAATTCCTCTTTTTCATCCTCATCCAATGAGTCAAGTATCTCGCTTCGTTTCGCATCGGTTTCTTCAAGCTTTTCTTTTTCTTTTGATAATTCCTCAACCATTTCCGGAAGTATATTATTCTGAATCACATCAAAAGGAATAACATGTCCCTTCCAGCCGTCCTGAACTTCAACCTCCTCGTTACCCTTTTTCTTCATTATCATATTTGGATCAACTATTCTGACGCATTCTAGCCCTTCCTTTTGAATTAATTCAAGGTCTCCTGCTATCTCAGCATATTTATCATCCAGAATTTGATAGGCCGCATAATTGTCTATTAACTTAAAACCATCTAGCGTATCAAATAATCTTTTACTAATTACACCCTCTTCTGATTCTATATCCACCTTCAATGCATTGTTCACTAATTCCGCTTTCAAATATTCTGGTAGATAAGAAATCGCTCGTTTGAATTTTACTCTGAAGTCTGCGACACTCTTATAATTCTTAATATACCCCGCCAAGTTATCCTGTTTCGCTGTATAGTATTCATCATTCACGACCTCAAATAAATCATCCCGAATTCCAGGGAACTCAGCGAAATAACCATCCAAACTATCCAGTTCTGATTTTGGAATACCACCAAACATAGTTGCATAGATATCATAAGTCTCCGCTTCTTCAGACGAATCTACATAGCGCGGAATGTTCAAATTATAATCATTCTCACGTATCTCATCACGCGAAACAACCTTTGAAAACTTCTCAATGTCCTTCCGTTCCACAATAGCATCTACAATTTTCTTTACATCGCAAGAACGAAGTTTGTTCTTTTTACCATCCTTAACAAATCCCTTTGATGCATCAATAATTTGAACATCTGTGTTACTACGTTCTTTCTTGAGCACCATAATAATTGTAGGGATCCCAGTCCCAAAGAAAATATTCGCAGGTAAACCAATTATTGCATCAATACGGTTTTTCTCAATCAACTTTTTACGAATCTCACCCTCTTCGCCGCCACGAAATAGCACGCCATGAGGTAAAACGATCGTCATAATTCCATCTTGTTTCAAATGGAATAAATCATGCAGTAAGAATGCATAATCCGCTTTCTTTTTTGGCGCCAGACCATAGTCTTTGAAGCGCGGGTCATTTGTCATATCAGTCTGATCCCAATCTTGAGAATAGGGCGGATTTGACACGACGGTATCAATATATAACGGGCTATAAGTACCCTCAGGGTCAGAATCATCAAAATATGGCCAATCAGAAGCTAACGTATCGCCATTCCGCACTATGATATTAGACGGAGAAATACCACGCATTACCAAGTTCATACGCGTCAGATTATAAGTGTTCTGCTTTAATTCTTGAGCATAATACTTAATCTTATTGTCACCTTTAATATATTTCGATACGCTCTTACCAATATTAATCAAAAGTGACCCAGAACCGCTTGTTGGGTCGTAGATACTTATTTCATTACGGTCTTTTAGATGGTTCGCAATTATTTCCGACATCAATACTGATACTTCGTGTGGAGTATAAAACTCGCCAGCTTTTTTCCCGGCATTTGCTGCAAAATTACCAATCAAGTATTCATAGATAAAACCAAGCACATCATAATCGGCCTTATTGTTCATTGGTATTGTCTTTATTAAATTCAGTAAATCAGAAACTGCTTTCGTTTGGTTCTTTGTCGTATCCCCCAATTTAGATAATCCAGTTTCTAGTGTATTAAAGATACCGGTAAATACTTTTTCATGAGACTTATCAATAAGACGCCCAAACCGTGAAAGCGCATCACGCACATTAGATACATCAAATTTTGTACCTTTACTGAGCCAAGTGGAAAACAAATCATCATAAGCAATAAAATATCCCAAGTTTTTTTGAGCATAGTCTTTAAACTTTTCATTTGTTTCTTTAAGCTGCGTCAAATCCGACAAACCCTGTTCTTCGAAGAACTTCTCTTCTTTATCCGAGAGGAATTTGTAAAAGATAAACCCCAAAATATAATCTTTGTATTCATTTGCATCAATTTTGGAACGCATCTTATCCGCCGATTCCCAAATCTTTGATGCTAATTGTTGCTTATTCATTACCATTTTCCATTTTCCTTGTTTACATATTTAGACTACTCCCACACAGAATATAGCTACAGTAATCACTATTAAGATTATTATACCATAAAAGTCTTCGACGTTTATATCACCCATTCTTAACAGGCTTAGAGGCACAAAGGCAAATGTCTAATTCTATTCGTTAGTTTTGGTTAGGGTCTCGTAACTTCTGTTTACGTCGCAAATAATCCATTTCGCATTACTATCCTTATGTATTCTATACTTCCATTCTGGAGCATCATCAACGAATCTAAATTCTATCCTTGTTAAAACCTCATCTTGATACCTGTTTAAATCTATATTAAAAACATGGCAGACCAAATCGATCTCCGGATTATTATCTCCAGCAGTAAGGCCGATGCCTGAATGAGTAATGGAATCTACCATATTATTTACGCCAATACCTTTCCTCGCATCTAAAAACCTACGTGACAAAAAGAAAAAAGCCACAGAAGAATCCACCGATTCATTAGCTTCAGCGAACGCAATCACACTGCGTAATAAAAACTTCAATGAGCGCATAGTAAATAAGGACGAATCGGAACAAGCCAAGATGGTTAGCTTGATCGTTTCAACTAGCTTTTCATCGCAACATCCAGCCGATTCCAGTAATTGTTGCACTTGTTCTTCTGTTACTTTTCCGGAAAGAGTTCCGTAAATTACGTCTTCATATATTTTTATTGAGTTTTCAAGTTTCGCAACAGAGTCCCAATGATCATCACCATTTTTATACATAATACTGCCAAATGAATAATCACGTTGTGGGCATATAACTAATAGAGATTTGTCTCCTATGTCTTTCAAAAAACATTTTAAAGTCTCGAGAAATCGTTGTCCATCATCGCCAGATCGATCTACGTCCTCAATTATTATCACGACTGGTTGATTATTCTTTCTTATAACTTTGTTTAACTCGTCCTTATATTGAACTAATGTTTTCATCTTCGATTCATGGATTGGGAAAACTCTATTTATCCCAGCAAGTGCTATGAAAACTGGCGCCGCATATATCAAAAAGGCACGCAAAAAGCGAATCACCGCACAATCAGAGTCCTTCAGTAAAAACCACGCAACACAACTTGCGACAAAATAACATAGAGAGTATAAGCTCAATACGCGCCATCGTATTTTTGTACCATCAATTCTATCAATAATCTTCTTCTCTTTCTCGTACTCTAATTCAGATAAAGTCTTTATTAGAAATGATTCCCAAATATCCTTCTTACTTGAACATTGCCAAATATCAAATTGTATTTTTTTATATTTTTCTGGCAGCTCTTTTAATACATTATTCAGAACCACACTTTTTCCTGAACCATAAGGCGCCAAGTAAGCAACAATTCTCGGCTTGTGCTTTTTCAATTGTTTTAAAATATAGTTTTTAATTCTATCAATCTCTTTTTGCTGATATCCTAGGGGATTTTCTTCTATTGTTTCATCCAGAACGTCAAGATGAGAAAAGAGTCTTCCCTCCTTTTTATTATTTTTCATTTTTCAACCCTTTCTATCTCCGGGAACACCTCCCTAATCCTCCTCGCAATTACATCATTTGAAACCTTGAATTTTCGCCGAATGCTGTTGAATATCCTCTCCCGTTCCCCATCACTCGCCAGCCACACATTTTTCAAAAAATCACCATTATAATACTTGTTAAGTGCTATTGCAAATTCATCACTAGGTACCAGCAGATTCGCTGCAAAGAAATTCGCTTGGAATTCAGCATTATCTGTCGCAATCTGCCTAGAAATTTTCAACCACTCATCTATATTCTTTACGCTAGACGGGTAATACTTCTGATGAAGTAGCAAATGCCCCAATTCGTGTGCCACGCTAAATCTATATCTCGGACTTTCCTTTTCAAATTCAGCTTCATCCACATATATTGTTCTAAAGTCTACCGACACATACGCATCAATATAAAACATGCGATTAAGCTTCGGAACAGGAATAATACTAACCCCCAAACCATCGCATAACAGCTCTACGTCTACCGGAAACACTCCGTCCCAACATTCTTCTAGTAAATTATCTACCTCCTTGATTATTTTATCCTTAGCTAGGTAAGGAATTTGCCCACCCTTACCTAAATAAATCATTATTTATTCTTCCTTTCCGGAACTCCTGATTAGCTTTAATAGTTTTTCAGCTTCTTCCCTATCTAACTTTTCATTTCGTAAAGTTCGATAGAACGCTGGCAACATCGCTACCGCCCGCTCATCATCCCGCAAATCAATCGGTAACTCATTTTTTGCCATTGAAGCAAGATCTAAGAATTCTTGCCATTCACTAGAACCTTTAGCGATACCAAGCGCAAGACCTAGCTTTGTCAATTTGTTGGAGTCCTTTGGGGGTGTTGTAATCCCATTCTCAAGCCGCGAAATGTAGGCCACGTCATAGCCATTGTCTTTCGCAAACTCTCTTACGGTTCCAATCGCCCGCCTTTTTTGTTTAAAGAATTGGCAAAAATCCATATTACTCCTTTGCATTACCTACTTATTATTATACTCTTGTTGTATAAAAAAATCAACAACTATTTCGAGTTACTGTCTAGGCCAATAACTGTTACATCAATTATTTCTGCCAACTTTTCCCTATCATCCACCTCCCCCACCAACCACATCGGCTTCGCTCCAGGATACGGCACAGCCTCTTCCATCCCGAACCCTTCATTCCCTGAACACTTCTTCAACAACAGCCTATCATCATAAATCCCCCCAATCAGCACCCCATCTATATACAATAAATACTCCCCCATCATCGGCCGACAACTGGCGTCAGAAAACCCCGCCGCTAGGAGCTGCTCCAATATATAATCTCGATATTCCTTCGTACTTGCCATATATTATATATTATACACTCTCTCTATCCTTAACAAACCGCACTACTATTACTATAGTGACCACCCTTCACCCAAGGTGCTATAATATCCCCATGGACGACTTATCAGAAGATGATATCGAAACCCTCGGTATCGAAGACGGCACCTACGACCGCGATAATAAAATGTCATACCAAGCCAGCTTTGGCTCTTCCGTCGATCTCGACGAACTCAGCGACGAAGAACGCGAAGCCTACGAGCTCGGCTATGAAATAGGCGCCGAAAACTACGACCTAGACATCGATGATGAAGATGATTTCTAAACTATTCTTGGTGCTCATCATGACTACGAGCATGTTTAAGACGCAGGAAAGGTCCTTCAACTAAGAATATTCAAACAGAATGCTATTCGAAGCTTTCTCTATCAAGTTATCATCCTTAACCAGAATTTCGCGTTGAAGCACAAATTCCAGTCCATCACCCTCAAACTTCAATAAATGCGGAAAAACGTCAAACTCGAAGTCGCCAGTATAATCGGCTGAAATTAAGAGATATTTCTTGCCACCATCCTCAAAAAGATAAATCCAAGTATCCGGTCCGACTTGGTAATGACTCATTTCGGTGGCATTTTCGTATCCATAAATAGCCATCACATCTTTTCGTTCTGATTTTGATAAATACATACTCTAATTATACCATAAAAAGAAAAGGCCGGCAACTTGCGCCGGCCTTAGTATTTGGTTGGCTAGCACTTAAATCCTGTGCGTATCCGTGCCGCGCTTCCTGGAATCATCAATCAGATAATCGTCGTGATCCTGCCAGGCATCACGCAGATAAGTGACATTTCCATCGCGGTCAATCACGGCGTGCCCATGGCCCATGCCGTCTCCAGCCGCGTTTAACCCACCGAAGTACACATGCGTAGTGCCATCGCCATGCGGGACAATCTTCGCATTCTGACCAAACAAAGTTCCGAGATAGTGCGCATTAGACTTCATGAGCACCATGTTTACTTTGTCTACGGTCTTTTGCTTCTTTGCAGCACGCTCCGATTTCACTTCTTCAAGTTTACGGTCGAACGCGGCTTGAGCCTGCTTGAACTGAGACTGAAGACGATTGAACTCGTCTCTTGCAGAATCGCGCAAGGCCTTCAATCTCTTAAACTCATCCTGGGCCGCTTTGTGGCGAGCCTTTGCCAACTCAAAAGTAGACTTCGCATGATTGAATGCGGAAGAATCTACTCTTGGGGCTGAAGCCTCAGCATTTGCTTTGGCTTGCTTAACTTCGCGAGCGAGTGCTGAGATTGTGGCATTAAGCTCATCGCGACGCGCCTTATGCTCATGCCCCTCCTGAGAGTAGTATCGAGCTCCAGCTTTATCACCACATCGATAAGCATTGCTGGCGCGTTCGAAGCAATCCTGCATTGCATGATGCTCGGCATCAGCCTCATGTTTCAACGACCCAATCCTAGAGTTATTATGGTCACGAATACGACCATATTCACTCCAAACCGTATCGCGATGAGCATAAGCCGATTGTCTGGCTTCGAATTCGCTATTCATGCGCTCTCTCGCACGGACTCGTTCGTCCCATGCGGACTGCATAGTGTCATATGCCACATTTGTTTGTCCTTGTAGGTCCTTAAGTCTCTGGAAGGCAGCCTGCTTTTGTTCGAAAAGCGACTGCCGTTCCGCCTTCAGCCTATCCAATTCTGGATTTCTCGGCATACATAATCACCAACCTTTCAAAATAGTAACGTACGTTTGAATCTGTGCCAACCAAATACTCATATTATTATAACATATTCTATTATATATGTAAACTAGCTCAAAAGCAGAGCGCTCAAAAACCCACTCGGTTCAGACACTCAATCGTACCGTACAATATTAACGAGCTATTATGTTGCTAAACCATCTACGGTTTGGTGAATTATCTCTTCTAGCTTTTTCCTATCATCTACTTCACTCACCAGCCACATCTACTTCTTGATGCAACTTAGCAAACTTCTTTGACTTGCCGTCGATTTCGTTGAAATCCTTCTCAGTTGGCTTCCCTTTCATGCCGGATTCGATGTAGTTACGTAGTACACCTACCAAGATGAATGGTCGTACGAATGTTGAATGGATAATTTCCCACATTACTACGCCACCAATTCCGGCTGCGATTAATTGTAAATTGTTAGGATTCGTCAAAATCTCTGATACTTCTTCGCCTTCGGAGGCCATCTTTGCAAACTCTGCTGCTAGTGCCGCAAAAGCTTCTGGGAATGCCATTGTAATCAAATAGAAAATACCAAAGAAAATCCCACCAATCACTGCGAGTGACAAAAGTCCCATTCCAAAGATTCTTCCTAGATTCTTTGCAAGAGTTTTACCATGCTTAAAGAATAATACGCCACCTTCAAGTGTAGCCTTGGTCGCCTTCTCATCTTTGCGGTAAAATACCCAGCCAAGACAACAATCGCATAGATATCCCACTACTACATTGATGGCGCTCGAAATCGTGCTACCAATTGCATTACCACTATCTCCGCCAATCGCGCTTCCAACTGCCGTGATTGCTTTGCCGAGCTCGTTAAAGATTCCTTTAATTACATTCGTCACCGCATAATATGCAGCTACCGTCAAGAAGCGTTCTTTGACGATCTTCTTTCCCTCGCCATATACGTCATCCGGCAGTTTGCCGTCAGTGATTGCCCGCGTCATCATTGCAATTTGGCCAGCCTTAAATACATATGAGAAGAAATGTGAAACAATCGCGACGATTATGATACCAATAACGATACCGATAACTAGCCCAATCAGCCCGTTAGCAGCCGCTTTCTCGGCCAAGAAAAATCCTGCCGCCGCCACTATTATAATAATGACAAATGCCAACACGTCCCACAAAAAACGCCTTAGCGAAAAAGTCAAAGTCTTTTTATATATTTCCTTATTATCCATATTTGCCCTACATTATGTTAATTAATAATTGAATTATAGCATAAAAAATACATTAGCTTCACTCTGTCTTCAATCCCAGCCTCTTTACATAATGCCAAGAATTCGTCCACTGACGCAAGCTCCGGGTAGCCACTTGCTTCCGTCCGATAGTGCATCGGAATAATGCGTTTTGGTCGGCTGGCACAGCAAATATCAACCGCAGTTTTCGCATCGATCGTGTAGTATCCACCTACCGGAATCAATAAATAATCTGCGCCCGAAATCTTGGCCAGCTGGTCGTCATTCGGGAAATGTCCTAAATCACCTAGATGTACCAATTTCTCTCCACCTTTAGTAATTACAAAGATAGTATTCGGCCCCCGAAGCGCGCCCTGCTTATCATCGTGCCAACTCGGCACCTCTTCAATTTCGAAGTCACATTCTTCTGGGGTAATCTCTACGCATCCTCGCCCACTATGATCAGCGTGTTCATGTGAGCAAATTACCTTTCGTGCCGACACACGCAAAGGCTCTAACCCCGGCACACTGCCATCTTTATACGGATCAACCACTAGCTCGTCATCTAATCTAAAGCAAGCATGTCCTAAGAATTCTATTTTCATAATTCCGCCTCCTCTTCATAACGTTTATCGTGCAATCTTCAGCATGTTTTCGATACCACGTATCAAATATTGACCACGCGAAACAATCTTATCCATAGCGCGCTGAGTGGCATCGCCCGATTCGTCTTCTTTATTGCTGATCAAATAATCTTCTACTACCGTAATCGTAGTATCAAACGGAATATAGCCTGACTTATACTTATCGTTGCCACGGTAGATATCAATCTTTCTATCCATGCCGTAATTTAGCGCCTCAAGATTCTTCACTGCCGAACAAAGAGCCATATTGCCAATCGTATTTAGATGCCCTTTTATCTCCTCATAATCAATGCCCGGCCACGCCTCAGGCCTTTTGTTGAATTGTTTTGGCAAAATATGGTCAATATGTACACTGTTATTATTGAGATAAAAAGTAGTATTAAGTGAACTTCTGAGCTCGTATTCAAGCGAGAATAGTAGCGGCTTTAGGAAGCTCTCGCCATAGACTTCCCCATCCAAAGCCTCATAAGCGTCACGTATTAGCATCTTATTCTTAATAAAGTCCTCAGCTTCCTCCCGAATCTCAGATAGTGGCGCATTCTTACTGATCATTTTAATCATATTAAAAGAAGTCTGCTTGATAGAGTTTAGAGTCTTGCCAGCAATCCAACACAAATAGTAAAAACGTCTAAGGGCGGTAAATAGCCCTACGATATCAGGATATTTTGCAGTATACGCCGTAGTCATCGCCGCCATCGCGTGCACACTCCAGGGGACATATCTAAGGCTATAGACCAGCGACATTTCTTCTCGGCTTTTCTTGTCGGCTTGGAAGATTTCCTTCATGCCGTTTTCAAAATTACTTAACTCTTGCACTAGTGCCGCTACATCATTTTCTTTTACAATCTCATAGAAATCATCCGTAATTTGCTTACGCGGCAGGCTACTTAGCTTATAGTAGCTATAGTAAGCCAGAAACTCATCCATCTTAATATCATTCTCGCTACAAGTTTCCTCAATCCGGCGCCAGTTCTGCTCAAAAATATTCTTGCCATTTTCATTATCACCGTATTTATCTAAAATGTACGTCTTAATGATGTCCGCAGAAGCCAAATCCTTGCCTCGGTCGTTAAGAATCAAAAATAGCTTAATGGCAAACGGCTCATCATAGCACACAATTTTAATAATATAGATGTTATAGATAATATATTTTACGAATTTAGCCAGCTCATCCATGCCGTATTCATCTACGAAATTCTTGAAATTATCGTAAAAGAATTTGGCGGTATTACGGAATTTATGGGACGGATCCTCCCTCTTTAGTAAGGTCTTAGGAACGCTTTCAATCTTGCTATAATCTTCGCAATTCACAATCTCACGACGAAATACTGAATCGTATTCCGGGCGCGTCTGTAGCTGCAGCATGCTCTCGTCTTCGCCGTTGTAATAAATCAGGTTTCTGAGAACTGTGCTATTCACGTAGTCGTGATCCCTTTCATCCCGACGGCTGTTGATTTCGGGATAGGTCTTATAGAGTACATTTAACATAATCATGAGTGTGGTAATGCGTTGTTGGCCATCTACGACCGAGAGACCTTCGTTGCTAGCTACTACCACTACGGATCCCAGGAAATAATCGTTTTGCTTTGGGTTGCGATATGCATCTAGAAAATCGTTCCAGAGATCGTCTAATTCTTCATTGCCCCAACTGTATTGGCGCTGGTACCTTGGTATCACAAAAATCCCTTCAGACCCCATAAAAAATCTGCGGATACTTTCGTTTGAAGGGTTGAATGATTTCTTTTCGTCCATGTCTACATCCCCAATTTACAAACTATTTTATCATAAAAGCAACCGCTAGCAAAAGCATTTATGCTACAATAATCAAAGAGGAGGAAAAAATGGGCATAGAGCTAGGTGTATTCAAAGAATCATCATCGTCTGAAGAGTTAGAGGCGGCGAATAAAGCCGCTCAAGAATTTAGAACCGAACAGTCGACTAAGTCTGTCGAGTTAGCTACTAGATTTTTTAAAGAGGCATTAGAAGTGCAGACAGATTTTAGGCGGCGTTTGGAGTTAATTAGCCAAAACGGCGACGAAATGAGCGAAAAAGAATTCGAAAAATGGGAAGACTATTATGCGAATGAAATTAGCTATGCTGAGGACGAGCTCAAGCAATGGACGGATTATAGACCCGAAACAGTTGCGGAATGTAAGAAATCGATGATCCTTCCCACATCAAACGACGGTGAACTGTCTAATACCATAGAGGCACAGGCTGGTAGATTCTATTTCTCTAGATTATCGGCTTTAAGAGAAGCTATTATTTCTTCGAATGACCCAAAAGCAGAAGAAGATTTAGAATACGCCAAAGGCTTTTATCCAACAGTTCTTAGGCACCTTGATTATGTTTATATGTCTGAAGACGATGCTCGGGATCATGGTTTTGCCGAATACGATCAGGCTAGGACTTGGGCTCACAATCAAGTAATCAGATACTTAAATGGTCTCAACGATTTAGCAACAAAGTATCACGTAAGAACGTTTATGGCACGAAATCTCTGGCCGAGCGACACTAGAAGCAAAAAAGACCAAACGCCAGCAATCGCAAATATGATGCGATACGATCGAGATATAGCCGGACGTTACTATACGACAGTCTTTTCTGCCGAGATTGAACAAAGAGAAAGAGCCCAAAAGGCCAAGCAGCGGCTCTTTCGTTAGTATTGACAAAATCACGCAAACCTGCTATAATTATAGCAGTCTTGAGTTCGAGAGGAGGTGTATTTATATGGATGCATCTATGTCTCAAGAGGCACTTAGTGGGGTCGAAGTTATAGAGGCTATGCCTCGAGAGGAATTTCACCTCAAGTTTGTGAGAGGGGTAGGTCAAACCAGAGCTTTTGGCGCTCTAGTTTCTTTTCTCGCTGAGAACATCACTCCAGCAGAGAAACAAGAGGTGCGCAAGTCGCTTGAGAAACTCGGAATCCCCCTTGCACTAACAGAGTCAGACGAAGAACTGAATAGGATTGCCGTGGCGGCCTCCGCACGCTCCGTTGCTCTTCGATGACACATGAGCCTCCGACTGTTCGGGGGCTTTTGTTCGGCAATAAAAAACGCGCCCAAGCGCGAAAATCCAGAATTTTGTTCCGTTATGGTGCCCGAGACAGGACTTGATTCGAAGAACAATGTCCTACTTTTTGCGTGCGTCGTTAGACGCATGGTGCCCGAGACAGGACTTGAACCTGCACGCATTGCTGCATATGCTCCTAAGGCATACGTGTATACCAATTTCACCACTCGGGCTTAATAATATTATAACATAAAAATGAGCCCCCGGGGGCTCATTTTTATAAATTAAGCATTTCTTTTGGCTATTACAGCGGAACCTAGATATGTAGTTAGGGCTCCGAGCACTAAAGCCGCTGGCAACGCTTCTTCTGGGCCAGTGCTAGGCATCGGTGAATCGTCAGAAGAGTTGCTAGATGCGGTCGAGCTACTAGTTTCGCTCTTAGCAGTAGAAGACCTAGACGAGCTTGTCGAACGAGTGCTACTTGAAGAGCTAGAAGAGCTATTGGAGCTCGATGAGGAACCCTCGTTCTTAGAGCTACTACTTGATCCATTAGAATTACTCTCGGTAGTACTATTATTGTTTGACGAATCACTTGAAGCAGAAGAGTTATTTTCTGATTTATTGTCATCTGCTATTACCTGAGTTGTGTTATTAGAATCAGCATTGCCATTATTTCTGCTGGATTTCTTAGTCGCGACCACAATGATAGCGATAATCAAAAGTAAAATCAAAACTACAGCAACGGTAGCTACGACAATGATTTTACGACGCTCTTTGCGATCAGCTTCATCTTGATAATACATAATAAACTCCTTATGACTTAATTATATCACACTTTTGCTAAAAATGCAATATTATGTATAAGGTTTAAGGTAAATAGAAATATGCGCAGAAGCATACTTTTGGGTCTTTATTAGCTTAGTTTTTGCAAAACTCGGAGCTTCACCAGGGTGAGATAAGACAAAAATACCGTCAGGTTTTAGGTAATCTATTAAGCAACTCACCTCTTTTTCGTCAAAATGATCATATGGCGGATCCGCTAGGATGAGGTCAGCCTGCACCTCAGAATTAGCCTCACAAAAGCTTCCTACTGAGCCTTTGTAAAACTTTACCCGAGCACCGTTAATCTCCAGGGAGGAACAATTCTCCGTAATCGTCTTGAGAGCCATTGCGCTCTTCTCTATAAATAGCACTTTTTTCGCCCCTCTAGAAAGAGCCTCAATACCTAAAGCCCCAGAGCCAGCATATGCGTCTATTACCTCGGCTCCAGGCACATAATCCAAAATCATATTAAATAGCGCCAGGCGCTCACGCTCACCCATTGGATGCGTACCCTCTCCAGGCGTCTTTATTTGTCTTCTTTTGTATTCCCCAGAGGTAATTCTAATATTTCCCATAGTATTAATTTAAAGTAGTTATTTGTTGATACTTAGTAATTCCCTGCATTAGCTCCTTCCATTTTACCAAATTCTCAGGGTTTTCTAGGAATTTAGCGACATCATTTTGCGCGCGGTAAATCAACTTCGTATCTGTTAAAGTTGCGATTCTTAAATCCAAGGCCCCGTGCTGCAAAGATCCATATATTTCGCCCGGGCCACGCATTTTTAGGTCTACCTCTGCTAGATAGAACCCATCCGACGACTTTTCTAGCTCAAGTAGCCTCCGCGAGGGGCGACTATCGTTGGAAGTCAAAAGGTAACAAAAAGACGCTTTATCACCTCGCCCCACACGTCCGCGCAGCTGATGTAATTGCGCCAGACCATAAAGTTCGGCATTTTCGATAACCATCAGAGAGGCGTTAGGTACATCTACGCCCACTTCCACCACAGTGGTGGATACTAGGATGTCAATTTTGCCCTGAGAAAATTGCTCCATTATTTCGTCTTTTTCGGCTGGCTTCATGCGCCCATGCAAGAACTCAATTTTAAGCTTAGGAAACTCGCGTTTTAGCTTATCACGGCGTGATTTTACAGAGATGGTCTCAGAGCGTGAATCGTCATCAATTGCTTTGCATATCCAGTATGCCTGCTGCCCAGCTCTTACCGTATCTAGTAGCATGGGGTACAATTTCTCACGCATTTCTAGCTCGGACAGAATACGGGTTGTAATTGGGCGTCGCCCCTTTGGTAATTGATTAAGAACCGATACGCTAAGGTCACCAAACACCGTAAGTTGCAAAGAACGTGGAATAGGGGTAGCGGTCATAGCTAAAAGATGAGGCGCCAGGCCAGCGGGCGATTTTAAGGCTAGTCTTTGCCTCTGTTCCACCCCGAAGCGATGTTGTTCATCAATAATTACTAGTCCTAAGTTTTTAAACTCTGTATCATCGGTCAGTAGAGCGTGTGTACCGATGACGAAATTGATTTTACCATCATGAATATTATCTTTGAGATTTCTTTTATCCTTTGTCGCCCCTGTTAAGAGTGCCACGGTAATCTTGAATTGCTCAAGTAGGTCTTTCAGATTCTCATAGTGCTGTGTGGCTAAAATCGCTGTCGGCGCCAGCAGTGCTACCTGTGCCCCTGACATAATTGCCTCATACGCACTCATTGCGGCTACCATGGTTTTCCCTGAGCCTACGTCACCCTGCAAAAGCCGATTCATCGGCGTAGCTCTTTCCATATCTTGGAAAATCTCCCAAGAAGCTTTCTTTTGCGCATCTGTTAATTTAAACGGTAGTTTTTTAATAAACTCCTGTATTTTTGCTAAATCAAAGGGGATTTCCATCGCTTTGAGTTTTTCGTTTTCTCTGCGGTTTAATTTGGCGGCCAGAATCAGTTCGAATAACTCCTCGTAGGCCAAATAATCGCGAGATTTCTGGATATCCTCTAGAGATTTTGGAAAATGGACGTTAAATAGAGCGCTTTTGCGCACCCCCTTGGGCACGGTAGGCAAAAAATCCGGTATTTCATTAAACCTATCACGTGACTTAGTAACCAAACGCCTAAAATCAGTCGATTTTAGGCTCCCGTGAGCCACGTAGACAGGGTTCAGGCCTGCCGAAGGGTCAATATCGGATACTAAGGCTGCCGACGGCGACATTAGACTATAGCGGCCATTTTTGAGCTCATAGCTACCAGTAAAATAGTATTCTTTATCCGGATCGAATTGTTTGATACGATAATTCTGGTTAAACCATACTACTTTGATAGACCCAGTTCCGTCGCTAATTATTCCCTCTACGATAGATAGGTTGCGCCTCTTGGCTCTTCTGGCGGATAATTGATCGATTTTGCCCCTAATCACCACCTTGCCGGGCCTAATTTTCGAAATAGAGACGGGTTTTTCGTAATTGTCGTAATCTTTTGGTAAATTGTAAAAAAAATCTCGCACGGTACGAATACCGTATTTTTTTAGAATCTCTGCGGTCTTTGACCCTACACCCCTTAAATCATCTACAGGCGCGAATAATTGCATAACTTAATTATATCAAACGATTATCTTGACCAGCCCATTTGGCTGTGCTATTGTAAAACGAATAGTCATTCTTGATTACGTACTTTGAGGTGTCGGTTTTTGAGGCGAAAGTTGTGAGGAGGTTGTATCGGAATTAAGAGAATCCAAGCAGAAGGAAGAGGGTGAACTGCACATGTCTTTTGACGGTAAAAAATACGAGCTTGTGCTCGACGATTCAATTGTGTTTTACGGAAGGACTCTCTATCGGATTAGGGCGCTAAAGGCGTTTCACGATGTGGAACCATCGGCTCTAGGCGGCTACATTGAATCTGAAGATAACCTATCTCAAGATGGCGATTGCTGGGTGTATTCTGGTTCGATGGTTTTTGATCAGGCTCAAGTCTTAGAGAACGCTATGGTTTATGGGGGTGCTAAGGTTTATGGTCACGCTCTAGTGCGGGATAGTGCGCGCGTCTACAACTGCGCGAAAATCTATGGAAGTGCCCACATTGGTGATGGAGCCTGGGTTTCAGGCTACGTTAGAATCTGCGGAAGTGTCCAAATCTACGGAGATTCACGAGTTTTCATCGCCTCTACGAGTGGCATGATATGCGAATCTGGACAAGAGGAGGAATTGTAGCCAGACCCGAAGACCGACAAAAGACGTCACTCTTAGAGTGGCGTCTTTTGCTATCTTTATTTATCCCACCAGAGTGTTCTTCGCGCCGCTTAGCAATTTCACCATGATTTCCGGAGAGTAGTACCTCTGGTACTTTCATGCCCCTGAAATCTTCTGGCCTTGCGTATTGGGGGTATTCCAGATTGTCCCCATCCGAAAACGATTCAATGTCTACAGATTGTTCCCCGCCTAGTGTGGCTTTTTCCATCATTGAAGACTTAAGATATGGCTCTAAAGCCTCCTGAAATAGCGTAATGATTGTAAATTTAACCATAGGGGCATTATAACACATTGGCTTCAAGCGTACCCCATCGCTACAAGTATAATTGACCAATAATCTCAAATATGATACAAATTAAAACAATTATCTATCCATCTTTGTAGATGTATATATAGCTCTTTAAATCGTTGGTTTTGTCTATTATCTAGGGAAGGTGATGAAAAATGACGGAAAAGAAATATGAATTAACAGAAGAAACCAAGAATCTACACGGGCGTACGCTTTATCGCATTCGTGCACTGAAAGCGTTTGGCTTTGGTAAAGTCAAGGAGGGTGACCTTGGTGGTTGGGTTGAGTGGGAAGGAAACCTGGACCAAAAAGGAAACTGCTGGATTGCCGACGAGGCTATGGTTTATGGATCGGCCGAAGTTTCTGAAAATGCTTGGATTACCGGTCGTGCCAAAGTCTATCGGCTTGCCAAGATCTCTGGTAACGCCATGGTCTTTGGCGACGCCGAAGTCTCTGGCATGGCCATCGTCACTGATTCATCTCGGATTTCCGATAATGCCGTAATAAGCGGCATCGCCAGGATCTCCAAGTATGCTCAGATCCGTCAAGACGCTACCGTATCCAATTCTGCCCAGGTTACTGACGACGCCGAAGTTTCCGGTAACGCCAGGGTCTTTGATGGCGCTTGTATCTCCAGAGTCGCCAAAGTTACCAGTTATGCTAGAGTCTATGGTGCAGCCAGAATATCAGGCAACGCTGTGATATCGGGCAACGCCGCAGTCTCCGGTGATGCCGAAATTACCGGGTCCGCTTATATCGGCAATCATGCAGAAATAAGCGATTACGCCTACGTTGCCAACGGAGCCAGGGTTTTTGATTATGCCAAAGTATCCGGCCACGCGAGGATTCTCGATGACGCACACATTCTTTTCAATGCCGAAGTTTCTGGTGACGCCATAATTACAGGCGACTCGTTAATCTGTCGAGATGAGAAAATCACCACAGGGACTCACCATAATCATACACCAGATTAGGAGTGGTGAGCTTAGCGTGACCAACGAAGAAGCACCGCCTCAAGCGGTGCTTTTTCATGCCATATGACTATTCAACTTTGCCAGAATGTTCTTCGCGCCACTTAGCAATTTCACCATGATTTCCGGAGAGTAGTACCTCTGGTACTTTCATGCCCCTGAAATCTTCTGGCCTTGTGTATTGGGGGTATTCCAGATTGTCCCCATCCGAAAACGATTCAATGTCTGCAGACTGTTCCCCGCCTAGCACACCAGGGACTAGACGCACCACAGAATCGATTATAATCAAAGCTGGTAATTCTCCACCAGTTAAGATGTATTTCCCTAGCGAGATTTTATAGTCTACGATCGAAAGAATCCTCTCGTCATATCCTTCGTAATGCGGGCAAAGAATAATGTAATGCCGGTTAGAGGCTTGACCATCTTCTGACTGACCGTTAGCGAAGGTTCTGGCCATTTCTTGATTCCAAAGCTCCCCCGCAGGAGTAGGTAAAATTACTTTAGCTGACGAATCTTTTTTTTTACACTCTCTATAGCTGCAAATACTGGCTCGCATCTAAGCAACATCCCGTCTCCACCGCCATACGGGGTATCGTCGACCGACTTATGCGGCCCCAGTCCAAAATCGCGTAAATTAACAAAATTAAACTCAGCTAACCCTTTTCGTGTGGCTTTTTCCATCATCGAAGACTTAAGATATGGCTCCAAAGCCTCCTGAAATAGCGTAATGATTGTAAATTTAATCATAGGGGTATTATAACATATTTGAACCGTTCATAAGGCATGCTCTAAAACACAAGGTTAAAAAATAAAGAACAGTTGATATTATATTGACAAGATAGAGAAAACATTATATCATTATGACATAATCATGATTTCACGCTTCGATATGAAGCATGTTTCAATATAGTACTTTTAATCGTTGGTCTTTCTATTCTTGGAAGGGGCGGAAATGAAAGAAGAGATGAAGAAATACGAGCTTACGGACGAGATTATCACGGTAGATGGTCACACCCTTCACCGCATCCGTGCCTTGCGCGCTTTCGTGTGCCAAGGACGAGCAGTGAAGCCGGGTGATCTAGGAGGTTTCATTGAGAGAGAAGAGAATCTTTCTCATCGTGAAACTTGCTGGGTTTTTGATGATAGTAAGGTTTATGGCCTCGCCAGGGTCTCCGGTGACGCCAGAATATCTGGATGTGCTGTAGTTTTCGGTTATGCCAGGATATCTAATCAGGCTTCAGTCTTCGATAGCGCCATTGTCCATGACGGCGCTTACGTCCTTGACCACGCCAAGATTTACAATGACGCTAGGGTCGGCGGCGGTGCCGAGGTCTATGGCCACGCCAGGGTCTATGGCGAGGCTATAGTCTCTGGTGAGGCTTGGATTCATGGCTACGCTAGGGTCCATGGCAAAGCGAAAGTCTATGAGCGAGCCATTATCTTCGGTAATTCCGAAGTCTATGACGAAACTACAATCATTAGTACCATCTTTACCCCCAACAACGAAGAGGCCCCCGGCATTAGCTAGAACGTCAGCGACTGGGTGGGCCAGGTATTCTAACGTCCGTGATGATGAATGATCATCAGAAAGGAAACCAACAAAAAGCACCGCGCTGCCATTAGGCGGTGCTTTTTCATGGAATTGACCTAACGTCATAAATATGATACAAAATAGAACATTCATATGCTCATCTTTGCATATGTGTATATAGCACTTTTAATTGTTGGTTTTTTCTGGAAGGTGAGAAGAGATGAAGAAATACGAGTTGACATCTGAGGTTATCGTGGTAGATGGTCACACCCTTCACCGCATCCGCGCCTTGCGCGATTTTTCGTATCAAGGGGGGAGAGTTAAGCAAGGCCATCTTGGAGGATTCGTTGAGAAAGAGGAGAATCTTTCTCACGATGGAGGCTGTTGGATATCCCCCGGGGCTATGGTTTATGGCGATGCCAAGATCTATGGTTACGCTTGGGTTTTTGGCCAAGCCTCAGTCTTCGATAGTGCTTCGGTCTTCGGCTATGCCTGGGTTAATGATGATGCCATGGTCTACGGTTGCGCAAAGATTTGCGATAGCGCCATGGTTTACGGTCGTGCTAAGGTCTATGGTAAAGCCAGGATTCTCGATGATGCCAAGGTCTATGATAATGCCAAAGTCTATGATGATGCCATAGTGTATGAGCATGCTAAAATTCACGGTGATTACCGAATTTTCGGCGATAACAAAGTTGGTGACCATACTGAATGCCCCTCTCCGCCAAGTTTAATATTGGCGCGCGTCATGGCAGAAAAATATCCTAGTGTCTGGCGTAATACGTGGAATCTTAGTTATTCTGATATCTGGGGCAAAGATTGATAATCATCAGAAAGGAAGCCAACGAAAAGCACCGCGCTGCCATAGGCGGTGTTTTTTTGTTTTTCAAGATATCCATCATAAAAACGTTTTTTCTACAGTTTGACTGGTACTCATTTTTGTGATACGGTATATTAGAATTGTCATGATCAACTTTACCTATTAAGGAGGTGCAATTAGTACATTTATCTGTTGGTTTTCTACTACTAAAGGGGGGTGAATAAATTGGAAGAAAAGAAGTACGAGCTAACTGATGAAACTAAGTGTTTGAATGGTCACATTCTTCACCGCATCCGTGCGCTGAAAACCTTTTGTTTCGATAAGGTCAAAGAAGGAGACCTTGGTGGCTGGATTGAAGATGAAGAGAATCTAAGCCAATGCGGAAACAGCTGGGTCGCCGGCGAGGCCATTGTCTATGAATCCGCCAGGGTTTCTGAAGATGCATGGATCGGTTGCACTGCCCACGCTTATGGTGAAGCCCAAGTTTTTGGCAATGCCAAGGTCTGTGGCGACGCCAGAGTTACTGGTCGAGCCTTTGTTTACGATTCCGCTAGGGTTTACGACAACGCTGTAATTAATTGTAACGCTACGATTTGTGATTCTGCCCAGGTTCACGATCGGGCTATAGTATCTCACCATGCTTATGTTTCAGGTTACGCTTGCATTTCCGGATACACCGAAATACTCCATAATGCTTCGGTATCTGGGCTCGCCAGCGTCACTGAATACGCTAAAATTATTCACAGCGCTTTCGTATCTGGCTTCGCTCACATTTCTGGCCATGCCACAATCTCTGGCAATGCTGTAGTTGACGGACATAGTCAAGTTACTGGAGAAGCCGTAATCACTAAACGTGCCCACGTTACGAGCCATGCCGTCATCTCCGATCACGCCAAAATCTTTGGCTACGCCATAATTTCTGGCACCGCCCACATCCTTGATTATGTGGAAGTTTCTGGCGATGCTCGCGTTATGGGCGACGCACGAGTTTTCTGGAACGAGAAAATCGTCACGGGAGTTCGCACGGACCACATGCCGCCCGTACCCTACGTAGAGTAGCAAAGCCAACGAAAAGCACCGCGCTACCACAGGCGGTGCTTTTTTGTATAAAATCGAAAAACACAAAAAGTCCTTGACAATTTTACGCTTATGGTTTAATATGAAGATAAGCTGGTACGCTTCACAGGGGTTCCACTGACAATTAGTGGAGTGTGGAGACTTACATTAAAAATAAACAGCGGATTAAAACAAAACAATGTGCCCCAAGGGTGGGCGCGTAGCAGCGACAAAACGGCCGAAAGGCCGTTTTGCTTGTCTTGGTATGATACTCGTTCTCTCTAATACCATCAAAAAGGCGCCACGCTTGAAGGCGCGGCGCTCTTTTCGTCGAACTAAATCGGGGGCGTACAGTTAGTGCATATCGGCATCGCCGAAGACTTTGCCCTGAGAGATATCGGCGTCGCCGTGAATCGTGGCGGAGCCAAATACGTCTGCTGAGCCATGCACCTCGGCTTCACCGCGAACTACGGCTTTACCGTGAACCTTGGCGGAGCCAGAAACAACAACATCGTCATAGACATCGGCTTTCTTATAGATCCGTGCTTTACCTTCGACTTTGGCGTCGCCATGGACATCTGCGCGGCCACTAATGAAGGCGTCACCCTCAACCCAGGCTCGCTCATGGACTCTTGCTAGGGCGCAGACTCTGGCCGAACCCTCAACCCAGGCGTCGTCGAAAACCATGGCATAGCCATAAATCTGGGCTGAAACGAAGACTTCGGCCCCGCCATACACCATGGCATCGTCTTGGACTTTGGCTTTGTCTCTGATCATAGCCATTCCATACACCTTCGCTCGGTCACAAACCATAGCGGAACCGAGGACTAGGGCGTCGTCATATACCTGAGCTTCACCGTACACGCAGGCATTATCGCCAACCCAGCACTTCCCCTCTTGTGCAAGATTGCTCGGCTTTTCGATGAAACCTCCTTTTGTTCCTGCCTTCACTACACTTCCGCTTGCTAGCACGACATCTCTAACAGCGCGAATCCGGTAGAGTAGACGCTCATCCATCTCCTTGGTTTCATCTTCTAGCAGCTCGTATTTCTGGTTCATTATTACGCCTCCCCTATGTTCAACGTAAAGTTGCTTAATGTCAATAAAGACAATTACATAATTATCATATCATGATATGCTACAAAAATCAAATCAATAGGATTAGACTGTATTGACGGAATATCAATAAAGTGATATTGTAATAGAGTTAATCGCCATCTTCTAGGTTTGGAGGAATGTTCGGTTGGTACATTTATTCGTTGATTTTATAGTTTAGGGGGTGTAGTCTATGGCGGGACAAAAGTATGAATTTACGGATGATTCGCGAATCGTCCGTACTCCAAGTGGGTTTAGGAAGGTACGCCGTATCCGTGCTTTGCCCGGGTGTCCTATTCCAGGCGTAAAGCCTGGCGATCTCGGTGGATATATCGAGAGCGAAAAAAACCTTTCCCACGAAGGGTGTTGTTGGATTTACGACGATGCGGTAGTTTGCAATGATGCAGTCGTATGCGACGATGCCGAAGTGCGGAATCGCGCTAGGATTTACGACCGCGTCCAAGTATGCGGTTGTGCCAAAATCTATGGCCATGTTCGAGCATACGATGACGCAAAGATTGCTGGTTACGCTGAAGCGTGCAATCGTGTCAAGGTACACGGAAACGCACAAATCTACGGTCACGCTAGGCTCTATGGGCATGCCAAGGTACTTGATCATGCTGAGATCTATGACGACGCCGAGGTATTTGACTTTGGTGTGGTTCGTGGCTCTGCCAAAATCTACCAAGATGCCAGAGTCTACGGTCACGCTTACGTCTCTGGTTGTGCTAGAGTGCACGATTGTGCTGTGATTTGTGGCAGGGCAAAGGCATACGAATACGCTGAAGTTTACGGCCACGCCTCCATGTCTGGTCACGCTGAGGTCAGCATGTTCGTCAGGATTCATGGTAATGCTTCCCTGTATGACCATGCCTTAGTCTGTGACTTCGCCGAAATCTTTGGCGATGCCAGAATCTATGACCGCGCCCAAATATGCGATCTTGTAATCGCGTGCGGTAATGCCGAAGTGTACGGCTATGCCGAAATCCATGACGAATCGAAAATCTTCGGTCACGCACGTGTGTGCGGGCATGCTAAGGTTTGCGACAAGTCCCAGATTTTTGGCCACGCACGAGTCAGTGGCAATTCCCTGGTTGTTTATTCTTCCAGGATTAATGCTAGGTTGGAAGTCACTGACGTGGTGGCGGGAGCCGCATAGTAGCTTAGGCGAATCACTAGAGAATCAACGAAAAAAACACCACGCTAAAACAGGTGGTGTTTTTTTCAAGCCATATAATTTATGTTATAATATTATTATGTTTGTAGACAAAGCCAAAGTTAGTTTAAAAGCTGGTAAAGGCGGCGATGGTGCCGTTTCTTTTCGCCATGAAATTTATGTGCCAAAAGGTGGTCCCGATGGGGGCGACGGAGGTAAAGGTGGCGATATTATTTTTAGAGCTGACCGCAACACTAATACTTTGGTTGATTTTCGTTTTACTCCGATTCTCACTGCTGAAAATGGCAAAAATGGTGCTGGCCAACGCGCTGCTGGCCGCTCCGGCAAAGACCTGATTGTCGACGTGCCCGTTGGCACGGTTGTTTACAGAATCAACGACTTAACACCTTCTGAGACCATGTCCCGCGAGCCTCACGAGGCGAGCGAAGTGAGTGAGCCCCGTAACGACGGGAGCGAACGAGCGGGGTCGAAGAAGGTGTTAATCGCTGATCTTGTAGAAGATGGTGCCGAGGCCATCATCGCTCATGGTGGCGCCGGTGGCTTTGGCAATGCTCATTTTAAGAGTTCGACGCGTCAGGCTCCCTTGGTCGCCGAAGTTGGTGAACCAGGCGAAGAATTCGAAGCCGAATTAGAACTTAAAACCATGGCTGACGTCGGCTTAGTAGGGCTACCGAATGCGGGTAAGTCCACTTTTCTATCGGTAGTTTCTAATGCTAAGCCAGAAATCGCCGACTATGCTTTTACTACAATTACGCCGAATCTTGGCGTCGCCACTATTGATAGTCAAGATTTACTGATAGCCGATATTCCAGGTCTGATTGAAGGAGCGGCTGAAGGCAAGGGACTTGGCCACGATTTTCTGCGTCACGTAGATCGCACTGCGGTCTTGCTACACTTAATTGATATTTACAATGATGACGCCGGCGAAGCTTATCAAACTATTCGCACTGAACTTGGCAAATATTCCGACCTCGCTTCGCGTCCTGAAATTGTCGCACTTACTAAATGTGAAGGTGTAGATGAAGACATCATTAAGATGCAAACATCTTCCATTCTTGCCAAGAACCCAGACGCGAAGGTTTTTGCCATTTCCAGCTCCGCTCACCAAGGCCTCACCGAGCTCCTACGTGAATTAGTGAGGATTGTGAAAAATGAGTCTACTGAGACCGTTTGCGACAACGGGAGCAAATTAGCGAGCGACGCCCGTAACGACGGGCCGGCGCGAAGCGGGTCTCAGGAGGCTCATTTGAGCAATCTGCCGACTATTTCGCTTAGTGAAGATGTTCTGAAAGGCACTTGGCAAGTCGAAAAACAAGACGACAAATTCATCGTAACTGGTGAAAAGATTGAGAAATTTGCCCGTAGAACCGATCTAGATAACTACGCCAGCGTTAACCGTCTTCGCGACATCATGAAAAAGATGGGTATTCGTGCTGAGCTTACCAATCAAGGCGCCGAGCCGGATTCAATTATTGAGATTGCCGGGAAAGAATTTACTCTTGTCGAAGATTACTAAAACCAATTTCCTAGTGAATATAATTGAAGTTTCCCACTGAGCTGGCAGGAATGGTGGAGCGAATTACGCGCCAAGGAATACCATAGTTCATCTCTGATACCACAATCGAACCATCACCGTTTACCGCTTCTACATAGCCCACATGACCATACCAACCAGACGCAGTCTGGATAATCGCGCCCGCAGCTGGCGTACGATCTACTAAGTAACCGGCGGCCGCCGCATTCCGAGCCCAGGCATTTGCATTTCCGAGATTGGACGGCAAATCTTGCCTCTTATACCAAGCCCACTGTGTACACTGACCACCACCATAAGGGCCACCAAGGTTATAGAACCAACCCACTACCTCGATGTTTTGTCGCTCAGATGTACTACCAAGATAGGTATAGGTATAGGTATTTGTATTCGTATAAGTAGGACGAGTCACTACTGGTGCTACATACTCTGGACGCTCAGTTTCTGGAAGAGAACCATTTTTTACAACGATTTGCATGCCATCGGTCAGACCAGACACCTCGAGGTCGTTTAGGGCGATTATCTCCTCAACCGTTGAACCATATTTCTCGGTGATGGACTCTAGGGTATCGTCTGATTTTACGGTGTACACGATACCAGGGGCGCTAGGTAACTTAAGAATGGTACCAGCGGATACGTCCGTAGTTTTCAGACCGTTAGACCAACGAACCTGGTCGGCGGTAAGGCCGAATTTAGAGGCAATTGTGTTTACGTCCTCGCCCTCTGACACTTCGTATTCTATTACGCCTCTAGAAACGGCAATATCTGTAATACTAGGCTTCTCCAACTTACCGGAGACAGTCTGGCCAGAGTCATACATAGTGGTAGTGATTACATAGTTAGACGCTACGTCGCCCGCGCTAGCAAGCTCCAAAGCGTCAGATAAATCCGCAACCGTATAGAGCTCAGATAACTGATCAATGGAAATATTGCTATAGTCATCAGCCGCAAAAGAACTAAGGCTAAGATTGGCCTCTGAATTTTGCTTGTCAATCGAGCCAACAAAAACTAATAGCAACGTAGCCCCACCTACGATTAAATAGGGTAATGCGCTCTTAAAACTGTCAAACTTAATCTTTCGTTTCTTCTTTGTCATAATGATACATTACAGAGGTCCTGGCAATGGCTGGAAATATTCTGATTATGCTCAGCCTCTGTATAACTATAATACATCATTCCATCGTCTCCTGTCAAGAAGTAAAGATAAGAAGTATCCGAAGGTTCCGCTACGGCTAGAAGTGCCGTCAGGCTAGGATTAGAGATGGGTCCACAAGGCAAACCAGTATGAAGGCGCGTATTGTAGCAAGAATCGACTTTTAGGGCGGCTTGATTATCCTGATACGTTGCTCTGTCGGGATCAACTACGTCAAGCGCATAAGACACCGTTACGTCGCTTCCAAGGGATATTCCATAATTAAGACGCGACAAAAACACTTGTGCCACCGTCGGCTGTTCGGGAGGGGAAGCTTCTTTTTGCACTACCGAAGCCAGGGTAATTCCCTCAAATAGAGATAGACCTCTATCGGCATATCTTTGCTCTAATCTGTTCTCTTTTATTACGTCGTCCATCCCTTTAAGAAAAGTCTCAATTACTTCATTTGCGGTAGCTGACTTATAAAATTCATGTGTTTCCCCAAACAAATACCCCTCCAGCGTAGCCCCCTCTGGCCTTCCCTGTAAGAAAGCAAAATCATAATTCGCACTCAAAGCTTCGTCCACCTCTGTTTCGGAATATCCAACCTCGATTAAATTCTTCTTGATGTCAAAAATAGTTTCCCCTGGGCGAATGGTAAAATCAAACACTTCTGCCACCATCTTCGATTCCTGCTCTTTTACCCAAGCTAGATACTCCTGGTGTTTTTTCTCTTTAATCATTAATGCAATTCCAGTCCCTATTAAGCCTATAATAATCAGAATAACTATTGCACTCGTCCATTTTGTAACTGTTTTCATCTTATGTTTCGCCTTTTTAGTACTTAATAATACTTTTTCAGATTGTTTCTTCGCCAAGCCTTTTGCGTTTTGGATTTCCTGCAATGCCTTATCAGTTAGCTGGCGCTCAGATATGTTTTCCGCAGACCGTAAGCTTGGACTAGCATCCTTGAGTGCGTCCGCGGAAGATATGTCTGAGTGCTCCATCTTGTCACTGGTAAGGTTTTCCAAGAAATCCTGCAGAATAATTGCGGCCGCCTCTGCGTCGATTTCGCCTTTTTCGTATTGCTTCTTGCGTGACTTTAATCGTTCTTCGGCCACAACGGAGGTTAGCGACTCGTCTTGGAATTTAATTCTAGCCCCTGGTATCTTCTCTGTTAAAGTCTTAGCAAAACTCCTCACATATTGCGATTGTGCAGTCTCGTTGCCCTCGTTACTGCGTGGTAAACCTAAAACGAAGAGATTGGTGCTATTGAGGCGTGCAATTCTAGCTATTTCTTGCCATTCTGAGCCGTCAACGTTTACGAAGCCTACTGGAACCGCAATCCGCGTATCAGAATCAGCCCTGGCCACGCCAATGCGTTTCTCTCCCACATCTAGACACAAAACTCGCATTTTTCTCCTCGCATTTTACTCTACCCCCCTAGTTATTCTCTTTTTTATTGTCTTCGCTCTCTTTTTTGGCTTCTTCGTCAGACTTTTCCTCGGACTTATCTTCGTCTTTGTTCTGTTTAACTTCATTGCCATTTTGATCTTTCACGTTAAAGATGACGGTAATTTTATTAGAATCATTTGGAATATTCATTACCCAAGGAAGAGATTTGTCAATTCTGACCTCAGAAACGCCATTAATATCCCTCAAATCGTGTTGTGCTTCGCCAAGACCCTTGCCCTTTACCCTTTCGATTACTTCATTCTCTGTAATCTTAGGGCCTACTAGATAAGAAGTCTTGAGCTTGCCAGTAATACCGTTGTTATTCTTTGAAAAATTCTCAATGAACGGATCCTTCATTTCGTAGATTTTTTGTGCTTCGCCAAGATTGGCCTTTTTGGTGATAAATTCTTCTACCTTAGTTTTATCTATAGTATAAATCGATGCAGTCACGGTTACCTTTATGGAAGGCGTAACACCGTCTTTTACTTCTTCTCCGACCGCCGGCGTTGAAACTGCGTCAGATGTGGTCTTGTTGAAGCTCGAACTAATTATCAATGCGCCATCACCTATTGATTTTGTGAGATTTTCCTTATCGTCCTGCTCGTTGGTGGTGGAAAGCTCTTCCTTAGCCTTATCTATATCGGATTGTTGTACGATGGTAATTTCTTCGTCGGTCCCGCCGCTCATAGCTTGGCTAGAGTAAGCAAAAACCCTAGCATTAGTGCTCCAGCCAGTGCTTGATGCTGCGACATTGTACTTCTCGCCGGGCTCATTTGCTATTACCGAAACAGTGCCATTAATTCTACAGCCATAATCTACTAACCCCTCAGGGTTATCCTTGTTCGCACAGTCGCCTTTGCCTTCACCACTATAGTTTAAGGTTTTGCTTTCTGTCGCAGTAAATACTAGTCCAGAAATCGAAAAAGTTTCACCTTCCGATATATGTGTCGAAGCCTTAATATTTAATGGAAAATACGCATAAACTTCAACTTCGCCCGTAGCTTTTTCGCCTACGTTCTTTTTCCCGGTCGCATCGAAGTTAACTTCTTGTACGGACTCTATTTTTTTCTCATCCAAATAGAATTTACCTTCATCGGCATCTTCTTCTCCGAGTTCGGTAGTGAAACTGACATTTTCTGAAAAGTTGTTTTGCTCGGTCTTGATACCAACCGTAAGAGTGACGCTTGGAGCGATTATGAATGCCCAAATCATAAAGACTATTAACAGTACAACGCCAATGCCACTTAAGATAGCTAATTTCTTATGTGCGATAACCCAAGCTATAAGCTTGTTGGCAGATTTTTTCGCCTTTGCGCTCGGCTTACCCTTTTTATCATCAGAGTCTTCTTTTTCATCTTCTTCGTCTTCTTTATTTTTATCATTCTCGTCTTTAGGCTCTTCGGTTTTCTCATCCTCTGAAGTGGCATTCTCTTTTTCTTCTTCTTTGTTGTCGGGTTCTTCTTCAACTAAATCTTCCTTCTCGGTGGTATCCTTCGTTAAATCGTCAGAATCAGTCTTTGGAATTTCAGGCGCAGTTTGTAGATTCTTAGCTACCGGCAACTTAGTAGCGGCGGCGAGCTTCTTGATGGATGGATCGGTAGTTACTAGCACAATCGTCTTTTCGGCTGAAGCACCAGCTTTTGAAATTAGTTTAATATTAACTATACTCCTAAAAACGCCGGCTTTCTTGGGCGGGACTAGCGCCACAATCTTTGATTTAGCGCCTTCAATCTTGGTAATGATATCTGTAATATCATCTTCTGGTTCGATATAAATCACGTCTTTATTCATGGTCTAATTTTAACACATTTTGTTAAGCTTGTGCTAAAATATATTTAAATGAGCTTAATTAAACGCATGCATAAGAAAAATCCAAAATCCGATCAAGCTAATTTGGCCGAGCTGGCTTTGCGCGCTATTCATGATGGCGTTATCATGACGGATAAAAAAGGTGTTATTGAGTTTATTAATTCTGCAGCTGCCGAAATGACTGGATACGGCAATAATGCTTTGGGTCTAGATTATGGGCTCGTGATTAAACTTGAGTCTAAGGAAGGGCGCGAGCTATTGCCAAACGAGAATCAACTAACGTTAGCTATGAATTCTGGCCAACCCTTGGAAGCCTTTCAAGCTACCCTAATTGTTGCTCAATCCAATAAACGTATCCCAGTTTCGATTAACCTAGTAGTCGAGGGTAATACATCGCAAGAGCGGATTATTACTATACGTGATATTACGAAGGAACTGCAGGAGGAGGGCGAACAAGCTGAGTTTATCTCGACGGCTTCTCACGAAATGCGTACACCAGTGGCCACCATTGATGGGTATTTATCACTATGTCTAAGTCCCCAAACCGCCACTATTGATGAGCGCGCCCGCGGATATTTGACCGCCGCTCAAGCAGCTTCGAAACACCTTGGTAAATTATTCCAAGATTTGCTCGATGTTACCAAGCTAGATGATAATCGCATTCGTCCCAATATGGAGCCAGTTGAAATGTCAGAGCTCATTAGCGAAATCACCTCAGGTTATCAACAGCGCGCCAAGGATCTCAAGATTAATCTAACAATCGGTTCTAATCCTGAGTCCTCTTTTGGCGAAACACATCTCAAGCAAGTAACCTATGGATTTGTAGATACTAATTTCCTGCGCGAAATACTAGACAATCTGATTGATAATGCGCTAAAATATACTCCAGAAGGGGGGTCAGTTTATGTAAATGTACGCGGCGATGGCGATCGCGTACTGATTAACGTTACGGATACCGGAATTGGTATCTCGCCTGAAGATTTGGGGCATATTTTCCAAAAATTCTATCGGGCAGACAATTCCGACACGCGCACTATTGGAGGCAATGGGCTGGGGCTTTACCTAGTAAAGCAGCGAGCTGAAGCCATGGGCGGCAAAGTATGGGCTGAATCGGCCTTCGGCGAAGGATCAACTTTCTATGTTTCTCTGCCACGTCTATCTGACGATGAATATGAGAAACGTATGATAGTTGTACGCAACGCCAAGCTTCAACCGCAGCCTACTGCGCCAGCTAGCCCAGTTGCGGCTCAGCCAGTCACTCCGGTTCCAGCTATGCCACAGGCGCCAGCGCCTGCAACTACATCAGCTGCCGCGCCGCCCGCTCCGGTGAAAGCAGTACCACCTGTTCCGGCACCAGCTGCCGCGCCGCCCGCTCCGGTGAAAGCAGTACCACCTGTTCCGGCACCAGCTGCTGCGTCGCCGGTAGTTAATCCGGTTCAGCCACCAGCTGCTCCGCCTACCGCATCGCCACTGGCCGCTACTGTGCCATCAACTCAACCAGTTCAAAATCAAACTAATATCAACCTAAACGGAGGAGAAAAATGACTAAAATAATGGTAGTAGAAGACGACGCGTCTTTACGAGAGATTTATAGCATTCGGATTACGGCTGAGGGCTACGATGTAGTTTCTGCTGGAGATGGCGAAGAAGCACTAGCAGTGGCAGTTCGCGAAAAACCCGATTTAATTCTTTCTGATATCATGATGCCTAAGATTTCTGGTTTTGATATGTTAGATATCTTGCGGTCCACACCCGAAATCGCTGGAATTAAGGTAGTAATGATGACGGCTCTTTCCGCTGACGACCAACGCCAGCGTGGCGAACGCCTTGGTGCTGATAGATACCTTGTAAAATCCCAAGTCGGTATAGAAGACGTAATTAATACTATTCATGAAGTTCTTGGTGACAAATCGGCTCCATCCTCCGATGTTGCTCCGGCACCAGCCCCAGAAGCTGTGCCAGGCACCGCTCCAGTTCCGGAAGCCGAGCCTACAGCCGCTCCGGCGCCAGAAGTTGCACCCGTAGCCGAACCAGTAGTTGCTCCAGTGGCTCCAGAGATTCCAGAAGTCCCAGCGGCTTCATCCCCAGAAATTACAGAAGCTCCAGCCGCAGAAGAAGCGCCCGCTCCAATTCAACCTCAAGCCGAAAATGAACAGCCAGCTAGTCCGGCTCAATAAATTTCTAGCCGAACGTCTCGGGGTGTCGCGTCGCGAAGCTGACCGCCTAATTTCTGACGGCAAAATTACTATTAATGGCCAAACGGCCAATGTGGGTGATAAAGTTAAAATCCTAAATGGAGGGAGTCAGCAATCTGACTATATTGACAAAGGCGACAAAGTATGTTATAATGGAAAGACAGTGCCTGAAAAGGCAGACTATATCTATCTTGCTTTTCATAAACCAGTAGGTTATGTGTGTTCTAGGCATGCCCAGGGCGACACGCCTACTCTTTACGAAATCTTACCTAAAGAATATTATCAGCTTAAGACCGTAGGCCGGCTTGATAAAGACTCTTCGGGCCTGATTCTATTAACCAATGACGGTGACTTTGCTTTTTCTATGACTCATCCCAAGTTCCGTAAAAACAAGGTTTACGAAGTAGAGCTAGACAAGCCCCTAGCGCCGCTCCATCAGCAAATGATTTCAGACCATGGAATCAAACTAGAAGATGGTATTTCATGCTTCAAGATAATCAAACAAAACGATTATGCATTACCTCTTTCGAAGGGGGTCCGGAGGCTGGCAAGCCGAGGATTAGCGCCGGCCGCCCGTGGCGACGGGTCGGCCGGACGCGCCCCGAGAAAGATGGTAATGCACAATCATTATCTTGTCATTTTACAAGAGGGTCGTAATCGCCAAATTAGGCGAACTTTTGCAGCACTTGGCTACAAAGTAACGAAGCTTCATCGTACTGGATTTGGCAAATATGAACTTGGTGACTTAAAACCTGGAAAATATGTTATAATCAAGCCATGAGCACGATCTTAGCTTTAGATATCGGTACTGAATTTGTAAAGGCGATTCTAGCAAAACCCGCCAAAAAAGGTAGCCTCGAAATTCTTGGCGTGGGTAAAGCCAGGCAGACCGAAGGTAATATGCATGCTGGCGCTGTGGCCGATATTCCCGCCGTAGTGAATGTTTGCGAAGAAGCCTTGGTGAAGGCTGAAGAGCAGGCGGGCGAACGCGCCGAGCTTACCGTCGTAGGAATTGCTGGCGAGCTAATTCAGGGCAATACCACTACTGTTAATTACACCCGCAAGAATCCCAACAAGCCAATTACCGATTCTGAGATGAATGAGATTATCAAAAAAGTCCAGCAAAAATCTGGCGAAGTCGCCAAAAAGACCGTCGCCCTCGAGACTGGCAATGATAATGTAGAGGTGCGCCTAATCAATTCAGCAATCGTTTCCCTGACTATCGACGGATATAAAATATCTAACCCCATCGGCTTTAAGGGCTCCGATATCGTAATTCAATTCTATACTGCTTTTGCTCCCCTTATTCATGTAGCTGCCATTGAGAAAGTCTGCGCAGAGTTAAATCTTGATCTGCTTACCGTAGCAGTTGAGCCTTTTGCGGTCTGTAGGGCTTGCCTTGGCGATGATCTGGAGTCAAATTTCTCTGGCATCGTGATGGATATCGGTGGTGGCACCACGGATGTCGCAGTAATCGAAGATGGCGGCGTCGAAGGCACTAAGATGTTTGGCATTGGCGGACGTAGCTTTACCCATCAAATCGCCGAGTCCTTAGGCGTAGATTTTGATACTGCCGAGAATTACAAACTAGAATATGATACTGGAGAATTGGACGACCGTGTAAAATCCAAGATTGAGACGGCAATTTCGCGCAATCTCAGCGTCTGGCTTACCGGCGTAGAAGTGGCTCTTGAAGAATTTGAAAATGTCGGTAGCCTGCCACGTAATATTTTGCTATGTGGTGGCGGTGCTAGTCTTTCCTTGCTGCAAGAAGAGCTGGCAGTTTCGGATTGGTACACCAGCCTACCGTTTTCTCGTCGTCCAGTAATTCATCTAATCGATGTAAACGAATTACCAGATCTTGATATTGATCACCTTAATGTTGAGGGTACTAGCGAGCTAGACCATTCCTTTGCTACCGCACTTGGCCTGCTTAGGGTCGGAGTAGACACTTTGGCCGGCGCACCCGAGGAAAACAAACTGAGAGCTAAGATTGCGAAATTGCTCCAAAAATAGCGTGACGTATTGTAAAGCCGTAAAAAATTATGTATAATATACTTATGTTAAAAGCGTTTAATAATAAATCTACTTATGCCTCGCTAGGCCTATTTATTCTAACTATTTTATTATCATCAATTCTAATTTCACCGCCGTCTTCTGCCGAAACCACCACTGTGGACGCTAGTGTTAATGTCCCTGTATCATGTTCTTTATCTGGTACCGGCATGAACTCCCATAATGCAGATGTGCCTAATGGTACATATCAAGCAGATATAGGTATTACTACACTTAAAGCTATGTGTAATGATAGTGAAGGCTTTGCTATATATGCTATAGGCTATACTGGAGATCAATATTTAGGAGATGATCATACTAAACTTATAGGTACTAGCACTAATCAAAAGATTACTACAAGTACTGCTACTTCTGGTAGTACATCTAGCTGGGCTATGAAACTTGCAGCAGTATCTAGTCCTACTCCAGTCTATCCTATTACACTAGACAATGGCTATGGTAGCTATAGTTCAATACCAGATACTTATACTAAAGTAGCGCATAGAGATTCTGGTACTGATGTAGGTACTAATGCTACTGGAGCACAACTTACCACCACATACGCCTCATTTATATCAAGTACTCAAGTAGCTGATAACTATAGTGGTAAAGTGAAGTATACGCTTGTACATCCAGCAGATAATACCCCTAAAGACGGCCCTATGGCATGCGAAAGTGGAAAAATCTGTTACAGCCCTAGCGCTAGCAATGTAATAGGAACTATGGGAAAACAAACAATCAGCTTAGAAAAAGATTGGAGTCAGTGTTATGAGACGGATTTTGATACATATTGCCTCGATGATATGTATGAGTATATCGACCCCGATACTTTACCGAATCTAGATTATTTACTTCTATTAGCTTCTAATTACAGTCGAGAAGGATACGGCTTCGCTGGCTGGTCTAATACCATTGATTATGGAATCGACTCCAATGCTCGCTTCTACGGACCCCAGGAATCTATAACACCATCTAGTGATGATATCCTAAATGGTTTAACTCTATATGCTGTTTGGGTGCCATCAGTGGGTAGTTTGCAAGACTCCACTAAAGTAGCAGAGCTTTGTGGTACTGGGGCTAATTCTTTAACTACTGCTCCTACTAATGGTACCGCTAATCTAGCATCTGTATCTGCTTTAACGGATCAAAGAGACGGCGAAACCTATGCTATCGCTAAACTAGCTGATGGTAAATGTTGGATGATTGAAAATCTAAGACTAGAAGCAGATGACACTATTGCTGCAGAAGATATAGCCTTATCCCAAGGGTATGATTCTAGCTTTATTGGTCTAGCTACAGCAGAATCAGATAACTTTTTTATGCGTGGCTCCACTACGGCGAATAGTCTATACAGCATAGACGGTTCCACCACTATGACCATATCAGGAAGTAATCAAGGCTACAGATTTCCACGCTATAATAATCTTAATACTCCTTCAGACGCTAGCAATAGGCCACAGGATCCAACCAGCAATACATTTTTAAATGATAACACTACAGGTATGTATAGTTATGGTAATTATTATACTTGGGCAGCAACTGTAGCGGACACCACATATAGTGGTGGAGACCATGATACTACATCAATCTGTCCAAAGGGATGGCAAGTACCATTGGGAAATGTAAGCGCTGGGGATATAGATCAAGGGGCAAGTGATGCCGCAAACAGGGTTCCGGGATTCTCGTATTTAGATCGCAAATTAGGAGGTACCGGAGCCCAGCGGTTCGGCACGGACATTGCGCTCCAATGGCGCAGTTTTCCTAATAATTTTCTCTACTCTGGCAGTTTTCAGTCGTCATCAGCGCTTAACAGGGGCCACAGTGGGGATTATTGGTCGTCTACTTCAGCCGGATACTACGCATATGATTTGAGATTTAGTCCTAATGGGTTATATCCAGCCAGTAGTAATTATTATAAGCCATTAGGCTACAGTGTTAGGTGTGTACTTGAATTGTAGTCGTTTAGCCTACTATCTTTTTCTTGATGACGGACACATCCCACTCACGAAACTGAATTATCAAAACCACCAATCTTGCCCACGCCGAAAGGTTAATCGATAAAACAATATGGTTTCTTACTTTTTCCGAAGCAATAACGTAACTATGTACTATGATTAGCTTATGTTGAAGTTGTTCGATAAAACCAATTCTTACGCTAGGGGCAGCAATAGCTTTTATTGGTCGTCTGCCGTGTATAATAATGGCATGTCGCGTAGTTTGTATCTGGATAGTTCCTTCGCGAGTCCAGATACTTGTAGGATGCATAAATTCAGAGGCGAAAGTGTTAGATGTACAGTGCTGATCGGCAGTTAGTAATATTACTAAAATACAATTATTGTATTATACCAGAAACAATGCGTCATAAGAAATGGCCAAGGAATTTAATTCTATTCAATCACCGCTTTAATCCGCCTCACTCCAGCCGATGAGGATTCTTCCTTTTTAATCTTAAAATGTCCAATTACGCCAGTATGTTCCACGTGCGGACCGCCACAGACTTCGCGTGAAACCGGATTATTAAAATCACCAATCGTATATACTTTTAGCTTCTCAGGATATTTATCCCAAAACTGCCCGTGCGCTTTTAAGGTGTCGCGCGCATAGTCCCTATCATATTCATCAAATACCACCGGTAGATCCGCCTCAATCCACTCATTGACTTGGTTTTCTACCGCCTGCTTTTCTTCCGGTGTTAATTTGTGATCGCAGTTAAAATCGAACCTTACGCGATCTGCCGTAATATTGGAGCCCTTCTGGCAAGCATCTGGCGAAACAATCTTTTGCAAAGCTGCCAGTAGTAGATGTGTGGCAGTATGGTACTTTACCGTCTGCTCGCCGTGGTCTTCTAGGCCACCTTTGAACATACCCTTAGACGCCGTCTGGCTGCGCTCGCGTTGCTCTTTCAATGCTTCATCAAACTCCTCACGGTAATTCTCGGAAAGCTTAATCCCTTCACGATAACACTCCTCTACAGATAGTTCCATCGGAAAGCCGTAGGTATCCTGGAGTTTAAACAAATCGTAACCGGAAAGAACCTTGGCTGCTCGCGCCATCTTACGTAGCTCTTTAAGCCCACGGTTCAACGTTTTTCTAAATGCCGTTTCTTCACGTAGCATTACGTCTAACGCAATTTCGCGATGGGTCAGAATCGAATCAGGCAGTTTTTTATAATTCCCTGCTACAATCGGCACAATTTCCGCTAAGAAATTGTCTGAAATCCCGAGATCTAGTGCTCTTAAGATAGCTCGGCGTAGTAGCCTTCTCATGGCGTAACCCTGGGTTTTATTCGAAGGAACCAAACCTTGCGCAGCCAGTAGGTATGCTCCACGGATATGGTCTGCAATCACGCGCATTTCATCGGTATTATTGTCATAAGATTTGCCTGAAATTTCTTCAAGCTTATCGATAATTGGCCGAATTAATGAAATCTTAAACACATCAAACGAGCCAATAGCTGCCGCAGCAATGCGCTCTAACCCTGCGCCAAAGTCTACATTCTTCTTCTCGAGCTCAGAAAAGCTTCCATCTTCATTGCGACGATATTGCATAAACACTTGATTGCCAATCTCCATAAAACGTGCGCCATCAGAAGCAGGATGAGCCAGCCCATACTTCTCTTCATCTTGGAGCTCTTCGCCGAAATCGTAAAACACTTCTGAATCTGGCCCGCAAGGGTCGCCAATAGGAGTGGTTTCGCAACCGCCACCGCGGCTCCACCAGTTCTCGTGGTCATCGTAGAAGAAGATACGCTCACCTGGCTTAATTCCCCGCTTGTCGCCAATCTCGGCGGCGCCAATCTCTGCAATTTTAGCTTCAATACCAGCTTCCTGAAAAACTTTTTGCCAAATCTCTGCCGCTTCGGTATCTTTCGGAATACCATATTCTTCGTTACCAATAAAACAAGTTACATAAATCTTAGACGGGTCGAGCCCAACTTCACGGGTTAAGAATTCAAAGAAGTTGCGAATCTGCTCCTCTTTAAAATAATCACCTAGCGACCAGTTGCCGAGCATTTCAAATACCGTAGTATGACGCGGATCTCCCACGTCTTCAATATCCTGCAATCTCATAGAAGGTTGCGAGTCGCATAACCTCTTTCCAAGCGGATGTTCCTTGCCGAGTAGATACGGAAGAAGTGGTTGCATACCAGAGCCAGTAAACAATGTCGTAGGATCACCCTCTAACACGAGCGGCGCCGGCTGAATAACCTTATGTCCTCTCGCCTCTTGAAAATCTAGAAATTTTTGTCTAATCGTATTTGCATCCATAGAGTAAATTATACCATCTCTTGTGTTTTTTACAATCTGTATAGCGACACGAATTGCGAGCCTTGACTTCTGATTTCGTTTATGCTAAACTGAAAGCAGTAATATTACTAAATAAACAAAGGAATTATTATGGCGCAAGCTAAAAAGAAACAAGCTACCAAGACTAAAAAGACTACTTCGCGTCCACAGCAAGCACGTCGCAAGGCGAGTACGCGAACGGCTAAAAAGCAACAAATCACTCAGAATGAGAAGATGCACATCTATATTGTCACCGCTATGGCGATAGCAGCAGGCGCACTTCTTTGTGCAAATGCCGTTATGATGATTATCTAATCTAATCCGGCTTTAAAAATACTCCTCTCGAGGGAGTATTTTTATGCAATAATGCCGCCACCTAAACATTCCTTTTCGTTATATAACACGGCAGATTGTCCCGACGCGGGCCGTTTTATTTCATTAGCAAAAGTTAGTTTCTTGCCGTCGAACCGTGCAGGAATTAGTGGAGCTCTGTGTCGCATGCGCACTAGGCATGAATCAAAGGCGGAATTGGTTCTCAGAAAGACATCTCTTAACTCGAGCTCATTTACCCATAAATTTTCATTATTCAGATCTTTCGAAACATAAATGATGTTGTTCTTCATATCCTTTTTTACTATATAATATGGCAAACCATCATTTACTTTGCCTTTTTCGCCATTCAAATATAGCCCATGACGCTGGCCGATGGTATAGAACACTGTACCTTCATGATATCCCAATATTTCACCGCTTTCAATCTCGCGAATTTCACCCGGCTGAATGTCGATATACTCTTTGAGGAAATCCTTCATGCCCACTTCTCCCACAAAGCACACGCCCATAGATTCCCTCTTGTAGGCATTGTGTAGGCTATTTTCTTCTGCTAGCTTTTTGACTTCCGGCTTAGTCATTTCGCCAATTGGGAAGATAGTATGTACTAATGCTTCGTTTGAAATGCGATAAAGGAAATAGGTTTGATCTTTATTTTCGTCGACGGCACGTAGCAAAGCGGGAGAATCTAATCTATCTGACTCTCGAACATGTCCCGGACGGCGAAGCTCGCCGTCCGAGAATGAGCCCCCCGTGAAGACGGGCGGGCGAGTGGGTTCGAGAGTGGACGGATTAGATTCTCCTACCCTTGCATAGTGTCCAGTGGCAATAAAATCGGCCCCCTGCTTCATGGCTCTTTCGTAGAATAGTTTAAACTTGATTTCCTGATTGCACATGATGTCTGGGTTTGGCGTATTTCCAGCTTTAAACTCACGTAGCATATATTCCACGACTTTTTCGCGATATTCATTTTCAAAATCCCAAACCTCAAAATCAATGCCGAGCCTTACTGCCACACGCTTGGCATCCGCAAGATCTTCCGCCCAAGGACATTTCATTCCGGGAAGATCTTGTGACCAGTTTTTCATGTATACGCCCACTACATCGTAACCTTGCTCTTTTAAAAGCATGGCCGACACGCTCGAATCCACACCGCCACTCATCCCAACGAAAACTTTAGTCTTACTCATTGTTTTCGAGCCTCTTTCTTTCCGTAGCTACAACTTCATTCATGATTCTGGCCACTTCGTGAATCTGGCTCTCATCATTAGTTTCGCCTAGTGAAATCCTAAGCGAACCCGCAATTTGTTCGTCGGTAAGCCCGATGGCTTTTAGTACATGAGAACGTACGCCCTTAGAAGCGGCACAGGCAGCCCCCGTCGAAACGTAAACTTGTTTTTCCTCAAGAAGAAAGATTAACCTCTCTGCATCTATACCATTATAGCATAATACGATAAAATTGTCAAGCATGTGCTTTTTGTTAACTAATTCATACCCCTGTAATTCTGCTAATAGGATTTTCCGCCAAGTGGTATACTTTTTGCGATTACTCGTTAGGTGTTTTTTTGCGATTTCCAGCGCCTTAGCAAACCCAATTACGCCAGGCACGTTTTCGGTCCCACTTCTAAATCCATTCTCCTGCCCGCCTCCAAGAGTTAGTGGCTTTAGTCTAGCTTCATGTGAAACATACAGAGCCCCCACGCCTTTAGGCCCATACACTTTGGCGGAGTTAATCGTTAGTAAATCTATTCCGAGGCGCGCCACATTGATGTCTAGTAAGTTTAAAGCCTGCGAAGCGTCAGAGTGAAGCAAAAGCTGGGTCTTAATTCCTCGCTTCAATCTATCAAGTTTTGCCTCACGGATGATGGCGGCTATCTCAGCTAGCGGTTGGATAGTCCCGAGTTCGTTATTTGCTAGTGCTACTGAAACCAATTCTACATCGTCGGTAAGTTTGTCTTTAAAATCATTTAAGTCAATTAGTCCATTTGGCAAGACTCTGATTGCTTCTCCGCCATATTGTTCGGCCACTCTCCTTACTGAATCGTGCTCGGTTTCTAAATATAATACAGATTTTATACTTTGACCCGACAAACTTTGGCGTGAGTCAACGCAATCAATACTAGTAAACGCCAAATTATTGGCCTCAGTCGCGCCTGCCGTGATAATCAAATCTGAAGCCTTAGCGCCAATTGCGTGCGCGATTGTTCCCTTGGCTGCTTCGTAATTAGCATTAACTTTCTTTGCGGGTAGATAAGCAGCTGAAGGATTAAAGAAATCATGCAAAAAATACGGCTCCATCGCCTCCAATACCTTTTTCGAAACTGGCGTAGCCGCCGCATGATCAAGATAAATCATTCTAATATTATAACATATTTTTACTCAGTTTCAAATACGCCTACGAACTTAAATTCCTTGTCGCCGTCTTTTAGTATTAGTGTATTATCGTTCTGATTAAGTTCGTATTCATACTCGTTTTCCAAGGTATAGAGCCAATCAGTTTCAATCTTGAGCTCACCATCGTCCAGCGCCCAGATGAAATCATAATCATTGATATGATTATTAGTAGTCAGAGTCCCTTTGCCGATTTCGGTAAATTTCCAAATCACGCCATGCTCACAATTTGATTCTGTCTCCTCGCTTGAATCGCAATTTGAGCCATCTTCCAGTATCCATTCTTTTGCTGAAATCAAGTATTCTCCGTCTTGTATTACAGGACCACCCGTCAACTGGATTATTAAAAAGACTGTCCCAGCAATCATTGTAAGAATTCCAAAAACGAAAACAATTATCGATACGAGTTTTTTCTTGGATTTTTTCTCGACTTTTGCTTTATTCTTTTTCTCTGCCCCGTTCTCAGGCTTAAAAGCCTCAGCTAATTTTTCCATAGGCACATTACCATTCGTAGCATCTTCCATATTATTATTTTAACATAAAAATAATGTTATTTTAAGTAATGTTACAGCCCGAATAAATCGTGTGCGTTTTTAGTCGTGACTTTCTCAATGGTATTAAAATCTTGCCCCAACTTGTCGCTTAGCCAATCAGCAATTTCGCGTATATAAGATGGTTCGTTTGTTTCTCCGCGATGTGGTACTGGCGCCAAAAACGGCGCGTCCGTCTCGAGTAATGTTCTCTCGAGTGGCGGAGTGGGTAAAGTCGAATAAGTTGCAAGACCGTTTACTCCCACATAAAAATCAGTTTCGTTCAGGATTCTTTTTAAGACCTTCTTGCTGTCCGTAAAAGAATGTACTACGCCACGTATATTTGGAAAATTAGATACCACCGCAAAGAAATCAGCGAACGCTTCCCGTACATGAAAAGACACCGGCAAATCATTATCAACCGCTAGCTGCAACATTTGCTCAAAAAGTTTAATTTGCGCCTCGCGATTATAGCCCTCATAATGATAATCCAGCCCCACTTCGCCAATCGCGACTAGGTGATTGGAATATGGCTTTTCGGGAGACGGGTCGCTCGCGCCCGTCGTCACGGGGCTCGCGCCCTCATCCTCGGTCGTAACCTCCGGAAGCCCTCGAAAAGGAACCATTCCTGCATCAATATAACAAAGCGACAAGTGTGTCTCCGGAATCTTCTCGCAAGATTCTACTCGCACTACATAAATATTATCGTACTTATGTGTTTCGTCAATCACCCCCTCAACTTCAACTAAACGTGCGCCAATCAAACGAATTAAATCCTCATCAGAAACTTCTTTGGGGATTATGACATATTTTTTTAACCAATTCAAAGAAATCTTCATCGCACTCCTCCTATTTAAATTCTCTTAAGAAATTAAGGTTACCGCTCTCAAAATGACGCACATCGTCTAGGCCATATCGAAGCATTACTAGCCGATCAATTCCTCCACCCCAAGCAAAGCCATGGTACACGGTCGGATCAATTCCGGCCATTTTGAGGACATTTGGATGAATCATGCCACATCCCAACATTTCAAGATAATCACCCTTCTTACCACCCAGTAATTTTGGTTTTTCAATCATAAATTCGAGTGACGGTTCCGTAAACGGAAAATACCCAGGCTGCGTGCGAATGCTGAGTTTCTGCTCATAATACTTTTCAAAAAATTCCCTCAAAATCCCAAGCATCTGCCCCATGTTACAATCACGAGAAACATAAACTCCTTCACATTGATAAAAAGTATGCTCATGCGTCGCATCGACATCTTCGTTTCTAAATACTCTGCCAGGTACTACCACGGCAATCGGTTTGTTTTCTTCCAAATTATGTCGATATGCCTTCAGAACCCTATGTTGCATCGTGGAGGTATGTGCTGGTGGAATCAAACCTTCTTCTGTACGAAAAGTATCATAACCATCTCGTGCCGGATGTTCCTTCGCGAAGTTTAAAGAATCAAACATGTGAAACTCATCATCTAGCTGCCGCGACTCCATCACATCGAATCCCATCAGCTGATAAATGTCCGTCACCCTCTGAAGCTCCGTCATTAATGGATGCATCGAACCCAGTTCAGCCGGATAAAACTCTGGCATAGGCTCATTCACACCACTCCAAGCGGTTATATCAAGCGGCTCAACAGCCTGATCA
>CAMYUU010000007.1 GCA_947302355.1 uncultured Candidatus Saccharibacteria bacterium
TAGTGTATCCTATAGTATATATAGAAAAGCCATTACTATCATTACAATAAGCTTTAAGTGTGGTAGTACCTATATCTGCAGTATATGTACCATTAGTAATTTCTGCAGTATGAGAGTTCATACCAGTGCCGGTCATAGTACAGGAGACTGGAACTGTGATATTTATCTCATCTACTATGGAATCGTCAGCAGAGACAGTACTAGAATTAAGTATGATTCCGGAAAGAAGTGTAAAGCTAATTAAGACCACAAAAATATATAATGAAAAGTTAGCTTTACTGTATGACTTTAGCATAAGCTAATTATATATAACGAATTTGGAACAGTCAAGAAGCATTTAATGTTGCGAACTCCTTATTCATCCGCCAAAGTTAACACTTCATATCCATCACTCGTCACTAGAATCGTATGCTCACAGTGACATCCGATCGAACCATCCTTCATCTTTACGCTCCATCCATCATCCTTATCTACGTAATTAGCCGGCTTGCCCAGGCACGACATCGGTTCAATACAAATCGTATCCCCTTCTACTAGCTTATAACCATGTCCCTTCTTGCCATAATTAGGAACCTCCGGCGCTTGATGCATTTTTTTATCAATTCCATGTCCAATATAATTCTCTATTACGCCAAGATGTCCTTTCCTTAAAACTGTTTCCACTGCATGTCCAATATCTCCAATATGTGCCCCTGGCTTTACCTGCTCAATCCCCGCCCACAGCGACGATTCCGTCACTGAAATCATCTTTTTCACGGCTGGCGAACCAGTGTCACCAACTAGCATCGTAAATGCTGCATCCGTAAAATAGCCTTTATAGCCAATCACAAGGTCAAAAGAAACCTTATCACCTTCTTCAAACGGTTCATCCTTCGGCGCTCCATGTACTAACTCGTCATTTATCGAAATACAAATCGCACCGGGGAATTCTTCTTCTAACGAGTCGTAAGCCACCGTTGTTCCCCGCGCCACAATTTCCTTGCGTACCCAAGCATCTACCTCTTTGCCGGTCATACCAGGCTTTACATAATCCTTCAAATCTCTCAGCAGATTCCCCAAAATTTTGCCACCTTCGCGCATGGCAATGATTTTTTGCTCAAGAGTCTTAGGGTCAGAATTCTCTTTATTCACCATAGCTCTTCTCTATCTCTCCGCCGTTTACGTCATCCTTTTGCACTGTCGCATCAGGCGCAATTCTTTCAACAATCTCCACTAATCGCTCTGTCACTTCTTCCACTGCGCCCACGCCATCTACATATTCAACCGGTATATTTTTAGCTTCAAACAAAGGCAAAATTAAATCTATGTTATCTTCAAAAACCGCAAAACGCCTATCTATACTCTCCCTTTCCAAATCATCATCTCTCCCACGCAAAGCCAACCTTTCATACAGCTCTTCCTTTGGTACTTCTAATACTATCGCTCCATCAATTTTATCCGCCATATGTTCCACTAGATAATCAGCCTGCACCTTGTCTCTAGGATATCCATCCAAAATCACATTAAATCCCTCAGACTCGGCTTTTTGAATCTGCTTATCCATCAGTTTAATCACTTCTTCATCAGGTACCAGCTCACCCCGATCCGTTATCTCCTTAAATGCTCCCGTCTGACGAATAGCCTCTCCTACAGACAACCAACGCCAACCAAAAATCTCAGACAAAGCCTTTCCTTGCGTGCCCTTACCAGAGCCAGCTAAACCAAACAATATTATCATATTAACTCCTTTCCTCTATTATATCATGGGCGCTATAAAAAATCCCCCTAGGGGGATTTATTTAAGTCCTAACTTGATGCGTTCGGTTTTTTCAGCCTTGCGCGCCTCGCGAATGATGGCCTTTAAGCGGCGTTCGCGCTTAGAAATAGGCTTACTAAAACGCATTTGCGACTTCTTAAGAGGCATCATACCACTCTGAAGGACTTTGCGATTAAAACGACGGATAATGTTTTCGTTTGCCTCGCCCTGATCTTTTCTAGTAACTTTAATTGACATATCGGTGTGTATTATAGCATAGCTAACACAAAAACACAAGAGTAGGCCAGTTCTAATTGATTATTCCGTTAAGAAGGTCCGACAAAGCCAAAACAATCACTAATGCCACCACCAAAAACGGCCCAAAATAAATCTTACTATTCTTCCTCTTTAACACGAATGGTAGCATCACAATGCAGGCAATCGCGTTAGCCAAAAACAGCTCAATTAGCGCCAACCACGGTTCAAATAGTACCATTCCTATCGCTACCCCAAGTAACCAATCTCCATCCCCCACCCATTTTCCTTTCGATACCAAATACAGTACAAGATAAAGTCCGCCCAGTATTAGCATCGCCAAAATTGGCTTATAAACCAAATCTATCGTAAAGCCGACAGAAGTTATAATGCTAATCTCATTCAAAATCAGAATTACCCCTGCCCACACAATGCCAATTATCAAAAATAAAAGTGGTAATTCCCCATACAGCCCGTCGTAAATCGCCAAAAAGCACATCACGGTTACAAAACCTAGCAGCAAGACAAATCCAACCCAATCCAATATACCCGCCGCCATGATATCTATTGTCGTTCCTATGGCAAGAAACGCCAACGCCACACCGACCTCCGATAGCAACTCCGCCACCCCGATTTTATGATGACATTTTCTACATTTCCCTCTCAATATCAGCCAAGAGATAATTGGTATATTATCATACCATCTCAGCTGCATTCCACAATCCAAACATACCGAACGAGCACCCAACTTTTTATGGTGCGATGTTTTTAAATGCAAACGTCGTGCCTGACAGCACAAAAAAGATCCAATACACGCACCAAGCACAAACAACAAAACTAACATATTGTTATTTTACCATAAATAATTTATAATATTAGACATGAAAAAGGGTGAGTTGAAAAACGGCTTTACCATGATTGAGCTATCACTAGTAATCGCAATCGCAGGACTAATCTTTCTAATGGTTTTTATAGCTCTCCCTTGGCTCAGAGCTACACAAAGAGACACCAAAAGACGTGAGGACTTACTCAGTTTTATTGACGAAGTTAAAACATACCAGCAAAAAAATCGCGGCACACTCCCTGGAATGAGCGATGATGATAAAGAAGACATATCTGTCGATTGGACCGCCATTCCATCTGACGCCGAAGCGACGACATGGGCCGGATTTTACCGTGATTATCTAAGAGGGAACTTTATGGATCCAGTTGGAGAAAACTACAGCCTAATGGTGACCAATTGCGGCAGAGACGTAGCCGGTCGAGACTGCAATATCAACACCGAAAATATGTTCTATCCAAATAATTACCGAATAACCGTCATTAGGACATCCACCTGCTCCAATGGCAGACCTGTCCAATCAAGCAATCCAAGAAAGCTTGCCGCCATTTATGTTTTAGAAACCGGTGGGTTCTATTGCGCCAATTCCTAAATTAGACAAAAAAATATCCCCTCCTGGGGATATTTTTTATTAGCTAATTCTACTGATCGTCGATGCAGTAAGTGCCAGCACCTTCAAGACGATAAATGATCGCGAAATGGCGAGCAGTATCACCTACGGCTACCTCACCATTACATCTAGCACCATTCAAAACATATATAATATGGTTCATCTGCGTAGTATTAGCCACAGATTGGTAATTAAACCCATCTGGATATGTAGTTGCATTAAAATCAATTATTTGCATACCATAATACGTACCATCAGGATCCTGGAATGTATTCGTAGTAGTATCAGTCCCAGCATTCATATAATTACGAACGAACCTACACGCTGTATTGGAACAGTTGTCATTATTAAATGTCGCAGTACCTTCCCACGGTGAACCAGATGCAATCGGTAAATTCGATCCATTATTAGTACCTTGGTTATTTGTGTGATACTGCACCAAAGAAGTATCTACACGCGCCAAATCATTACGACGTGCCGTATCACGCTGGGAACGTTGCAAAGCCGGAAGTGCAACGAATACCATCAAGAAGATCAAACCCGCAATCGCAAGCACGAGCACGACTTCGATAATGGTGAAGCCAGTTTTAGTGTTAATATTTGCTTTAGCCATAATAAATCCTTTCTAGATTTTTATTCTTATGGTTATCATAACTTAATTTAACATAAAAATCAAGTGTTTTTCTAGAAAGTATCACCCCTGTTATATAACAGATAACCCCAAATTCGCTAAGCGGCCACCGAGTTTACTAATGAGTAAATCGGGAGCAACGTACCGCCAATCACTACACCAATTAATCCAGCCATAATCACCATCAAAATCGGCTCAATCATTGTAGAAATCGAATTAATCTGCTCATCTAGCTCATTCTCATAGACTTGTGCGGCCTTCCCTAACATCTCATCAATCTTGCCCGACTCTTCACCAATAGATGCCATCTGTGGTACAAGCGGCAACATATAATTACGCTCTTTTATCGATTCAGATAATGGCTTGCCACCCTTAATCGGCTCCAAAGATTTAGAATATTCTTCCTCAACTACCACGTTGCTCGTTGCATTAATTGCAATCTTCACCGACTCCAACATTGGTACACCAGTAGCTAACATCATTTCCGCTGTCCTAGCAAAACGCGAGACATATAGTTTACGGAACAATCCGCCAAAAAGCGGCGCATGTAATTTGAAATTATCCATAATATGCCTACCAGTCGGAGTTCTCTTTACTGCATACCAAATACCACCAACAGCAGCCACTACTATTATTAGTACTAGCCACCAAAAATTACCAAAGAAATCCGAAAGATTCACTAAAATCTGAGTTAGCTCCGGCAGTTCTTCACCCATATCTTCATAAAGCCCCTTCACCTGTGGTACCACCATCACCATCATAAATGCCAGTACCGCAATGATTACTACCAAGATAATCCCTGGATATACTAAAGCTCCTCTAATCTTGCTCATCATCGCAGCGTCCTTTTCTTCTTGATCCGCAAGACGTTTGAGCGCCAAATCTAGCGTACCAGATACTTCGCCTGCCTTAATCAAAGCTAGATATACCCCATTAAACACATCCGGATATTGCGAAAAAGAATCAAACAGTGTCTTACCAGACTCAATACTGGCAAGGATTTCCTCAACTATAGATTTCATAGCTTTACTCTGGGTCTGCTCGGATACCGTCCGTAGGCTTACCGCGAGTGGCAACCCAGCACCAATCAAAGTTGAAAGCTGTCTCGTAAACATGATACGATCTTTAGTAGTAACTCTACTTTTACTCGCAAAAAATCCAGTCCCCTCCTCAGTTATCGACTGCGGAATATAGCCCTGATCGATTAGTAGGCGCCCAGCAATACTTTCCGTCTCGGCTTGCACACTGCCTTTGACGATTTTTCCCGTCTCTTTCTCTTTAGCTTTATAATTGTATCGCTTCATCCTATCCTCTCACTAGCCGATCTAGCTCAGTAATATCTACCGCAAATTCCCTAGCCGATTCATAGGTAATTACTCCAGTCTGTACCAATTTAGCCAAAGTTCGATCCATCGTCTGCATTCCTTGTTCGGCACCAGTTTGAATCGCCGTATCGAGTTGATGCGTCTTGCCGTCACGAATCAACGCGCGAATCGCTGAATTCGCTACCATAATCTCAGCCGCTACTACTCGTCCACCACCAATAGCGGGGACCAACCTCTGTGCACATACCGCCATCAGCATGTTCGAAAGCTGCGTCCGTACTTGAGGCTGCTGGTGGGCCGGAAATACATCAATCATACGATCTATACTTTGTGCCGCCGAATTAGTGTGCAAAGTCGCAAACACCAAGTGGCCAGTCTCAGCAATCGTAATAGCCGCTTGGATAGTCTCTAGATCTCGCATCTCACCAATTAGTACCACATCCGGATCTTCACGTAGTACCGAACGAAGCGCCGCCGCAAAGCTAAAAGTATCATAATGCACTTCCCTCTGCGCAATCACAGCTCGTTGAGATTTGTGTGTAAATTCAATTGGGTCCTCAATAGTCACAATGTGACATGCCTTTTCGCGGTTAATCTTATCCACTAATGCTGCCAGCGTAGTAGACTTACCCGACCCCGTAGGCCCAGTCACTAACACCAAACCTCGTGGATATTCTGCAAAAGTTTCTACAATTGTTGGCATTCCAAGATCATTTATTCCCTTAATTTGATTAGGAATCAAACGAAATGCTGCCGCCAGTTTACCACGCTCATGAAAAGCGTTCACACGAAATCTAGCAATATCACCAAACGCGAATGAATAATCAAACTCTTTATCTTTTATCAAAATTTTCTGTTGCTCTTCATCTAAAGTTGAAAAGATCAGCCGCTTTACCATCTCTTCATTCAGATTAGGTAAACCTGCAATTGGTGCCAATACTCCATCCACGCGCAAAATAGGTGGCAACCCATATTGCAAATGAAGATCCGAAGCATTTCTACGTACGCATTCCTCAAGTAAAGATTCAATTCTTAGATTATTTGTTATCTGCCCACTATCCTGCATAATAATATTGTACCACAAGCATTATGATAAATCACTAGCTACGCGGTTTACCTCCTCTATTGTCGTAATGCCAGCGAGTGTTTTCAAAATGCCATCCTGACGCATGGTAACTGTACCTTTAGACTTAGCCAGTCGCATAATTTCACCCGCAGTAGCTTGCGAAATAATTAATTTTTGTATATCTTCATCTACTACTATCGACTCATAAAGACCAGTTCGCCCAGAATATCCACCAGGAGTTTCCTTTGAGCTTACCCCACGAGCCAACATATAATGATCATCACTTTTTACTGGAAGTCCAGGATATCCCAGATCTTCACTTACCTTAACAGCCTCTTCCTTTGTCTGCGGCAAAAGATCACCGACAATAGAATTAATTCCCTCCGTTTCAATCTCGGATGATTTATACATTTCACGTTTTTCAGTAATTCTACGCACCAAGCGCTGACCAATCACCACGTTCAGAGTTGAAGATAGCAAGAACGGCTCAATTCCCATATCAAGAAGACGCGGCAAAATCCCAGCCGCCGAGTTTGTGTGCAAAGTCGAAAACACCAAGTGGCCAGTCAGTGCAGCCTGCACTGCTAAAGATGCCGTTTCCGAATCACGAATCTCACCTACCATCACCACATCTGGATCTTGACGCAAAATCGACCTCAGCCCCGAAGCAAAGGTTAGTCCCGCATCCACATTCACTTGAATCTGATTAATACCATCCATCTTATACTCAACCGGATCCTCAAGCGTCACAATATTAATCTGTTCCGTTTTAATCTTTTGAATCAATGCGTATAAAGTAGTAGACTTACCAGAGCCCGTAGGGCCAGAAGTCAGAATCATACCATTAGGGCGGCCAATTCCTTCAAGCACATCACGTAGAGCCCGTCCGGTCATACCCATTTTTTCAATTTCCATAGATACGCCAGTCTTATCAAGCAAACGAATCACCACCTGCTCGCCCCACGTCACTGGCGAAGTTGCAATACGAAGGTCAATCTCCTCACCATCCACCATTACCGTAAACTGACCATCCTGAGGAATCCTATGCTCATCAATCTTTAGATTCGACAAAATCTTCACGCGAGACACTAAGGCTGGTGCCACAGTTTTTGGCAATTCCATAATTTTACGCAAAACTCCATCTATACGACACCTAATTATTAGTGAATTTTCAAGTGGCTCAATATGGATATCCGACGCCTTAGTCTTCGCTGCGTAGCTAAGAATCGTAGTCAAAGCCTTAGAAATCGGGGAATCCTGTACAATAGTCTTTACGTCTTTTTGCTCAGACTCTGCCTCTTCATTAGTCTCGCGCACCGCCTCATTTACGCCAGAAAAATCGCCATGGTATTGTTCGAGTGTCTCTCTAATTCCGCGTTCCGAAGACATCCATACACGAATTGGACGATTGACAAGGCTAGACAAATAATCAGTAGACTGAACATTTGTCACGTCAACCATTGCTACATTTAATATTCCATCCTTCTCACCAAGCGGTACCGCTAATACTCTAGACGACGCCTCACTCGGAATCAAAGACAAAATATCCTGATCGATAGTAATATTCTTTAGCTCCATATAAGGCACGCCAAGAATAGCAGCAGTCGCTCGGGCTACCATATCATCATTTATAATTTTACGCTCAACCAACTCTTTTAATGCAGATTCATCTTCCGATTCATTCTGTTGTTGAATCGGATAAACCAAATTAGCATCAGCCAGACCTTCACTGAGTAGAAGGTTTATGATTCTATTTTCAGCTTCCTTAGTTAAAAGGGCCATTATTGATTTTCCTGATTATTATCCGTTGAGTCACCGACATACACTTCAACCGTAGGATTCAATGCTTCATAATTAAATATTTCTGGATCAGGATTACTAGGCTCAGCACTAACCCCAGTAGTCACAACGCTAAATGTATAATCCTCAATCGAACTTATGAAAATATTACACACAAAATAAGCTATTAACACACCTACAATTGCTATACCAATAGAAGAAGCTAAATCAGTCTTCATTTATTTACCCTCCGCTTTTATAGTTTTCTTAGTTTCCATAATAGTCGAAACAGTCGTGTAATATGCCGCAGCCTGAGCTGATAGCTCCAAATTGTCATCATCTTTCCATTCGATGGTGGCACGCTGAACATCTATCTGACGAATCGAATGCTCCAAATTCTTTAGAACATTCATCGTCACCTTAGAATCTGCTTTAACCGCAACATTGACCGTAATAGTATTCAAATTACTACCGAGAGTAGAAGCGGAGGAATCCTGGGTTGTACGCAAACTTTCCGGCTCTTGGTCAGCAATACGATATAGCATATCAATGCTAGCCATCAAAGCCTCTTCATTCTTAAAGGCTGGCAAAGCATCCGGAATCACACGCAAGGCCGAACAACTCTTAATCAGCTGACTAGCTTCCTTTAGCTCCTCTGAGCCCTTACTCTGCGCTTCCCGATAGTTTTCCATCAATTGACTATATGTGTAATTCTTCGTGGTTTCAGGATCGATACAATTAGTAGAATCATCTTCCTTGGGTACAGAATTCAACGCCTCATTAGATGCAGTTTTCTCCAATATATTAGAACGTAACGTATTCGGTATCTGCGATAATTCTATATTATCAGGATTACATTTTTCTAATTCCCCTAGGGAATAAATTTCACCTTCAGGTTTTTTGCAAACCCCAACTGTTTTTATAACGTTCGAATAACTAACGATGGATTTTTCTTGTTCCTCTATTACCTTGATATTAAACTCAATCTGTTTCACGAAATGCATAATCAGCGAAATCGCGACGCCCAAAAACAACGAAGCTACTAGTACCGCAAGAAGCATATATTGCTGAGCTTCACTAATCTTTGCTCTTTTACCAATTGCAATTTCTTTAGCCATTGTTACCTCCGTTATTCGTAGTATCAGATTTACAATCTACATCGTCTTCCGCACAATCAGCTGCTCTCTCTCCAAACATAGCCTGAACCTGGATGTACGAATCAGTAACGTTCTTTCTTCCAGAAGGCGGTATCGCCATTAGATGCGAATTCGAGAATCTATAAGCTTCAGGAGACAAATAAATGATTGACGAAAAACGTAGTACCAATTCATTTGAAGCATCTCTACCGTTCGACGACTCTGTAATCTTAATTCCATCGTCACCATTCGGCACCAACAAACAAGTATCATTAGTATCAGTCCACTTCGGATTTTCACTAGATTCACTAGCATCCCCACTATAAGTTATACATTTACTATTAAAGTGCGCCACATTAGTAATCTGACCGCTTAAAGTCATATTTGGCTTACCCTCTACTGGTTCCTCATGATACCAGTCATCAAATTGTGGTGTCCTCCATATTTTCACAACTTGTCGTCCGTCATCATATTCCTCAGTTTCATAATTTTCAGATTTAGTCTCATTGCATCCATCCTCATTAATCGTCCAATAAGCATAATATCCATTCGAAGAATCGCTAAAGAAGTTACCATCGCTATCGGTCTCTATCATACAATAAGCCGGGATTTTCGCCCCTTCCCTAGTAACATAATCCCCGTAATCATATCGCATGTACTTCATGCTTTTCTTAAACGAATCCAGAACATTATAATCAATATATGGTTCTTTATTAGCATTCGCCTGCGCATCAAATGTAAAGGTCGGTTGCTCAGAGGCTAGATTCACCGCTAACTCAGAAATCGTAATCGTATCAACTCCGACAGGATTTAATGCTAGCAATATGTCAAAGGTGCGCGAAAACACTTTCTTATTACTGGTCAAAGTCGCTATATTGCTCAACTGGTCTTTAATTGTCAAGAAATCACTAAGATCACTATAAGAATTAAGCTTAGAAGAAAGTTGTTTGATAGTTTGATCTTTATTATCAATTGCCAGCTGCTGCCCGCCTGCAATAATTCCAAAGAACAACGTCACACCAACACTGGCAACAGCGACCACAATACACAGAAAGAAAATAAAATTCCTTAATTTCAACGTCTTAATCATCTCTTCTTTAATATCAGGAACGAGGTTAATTTCTTTCGACATTAATCATTACTCCTTTCCGATAAGCCAATCGCCACTGCAAATTCACCAGCCACACTAGCCAATGCTTTTTGTTGAGCATCCGTAGTCCGTACAAACTGCCATGGATTTCCACGCATAGTTGGAATATTAATTCTCGATTCGATAAACTCAGCAAATAGCGGAACCATTCCACCGTAGCCAGAAAGAATTATGCCACCAACCTTACCATTGATATACTTCGTCTGGAAGAATCTTATAGACTTCGCGAGCTCTGACGAGAAGGTCTCAAGATGCGAACTCAAAATCTTAAATACCTGGCCTTCAATCTGATTTTGATCAAGGCCAAACTTAAGTATAAACTGCTTAGATTGGTCTTCTCGGGTATTTAGACCACTCGCTACCGCTTTCACTAGCACCCCAAACCCGCCAGGAATAGAGCGAACCAAACGCGGTTGGTCTTTAAACATAATTACAATATCGGTAGACTGTTCGCCAAAATCTACAATCATATTCGCGTCAATTGATCCAGGTACATTCAAAGACCTAGCAGCCGCCAGCGGCTCCGGCTCCATTGCGATAATATTAAGACCAGTCTTTTCAATCAATTCCATACTAGATTCCGCATAATCTTTCGCTACCGAAGATACTAGCACTTCAGTTTTAGCTGGATCATTAGGATTTGGACCAAGTATAATGTAGTGCGCCTTAGCATCACTCATCGCCATCGGCACATACTTATCTATCTCGTACTTGAAAGACTTTTGCAATTCTTTCTCTGGTAAAGTCTCAGTCTCGACAATCGAGGTAAATGTCTTACTAGCCGGCAAACCAAGAGCGACATTCTTCGTTTTTATTCCAGCCTGTTCCACAGCCCCCATAATGGCTTCACCAAAACGCTTCTTACCTAGTTCAGAAGAGTCTTGCGTTAACCTACGATCAATAGGAACATACGCAAACTTCTGCAACGTCCAACCACGTTGGCTACCACCTGATAATTGTACTATGCGCATTGAATTTGTCCCTATATCTAGGGAAAAGAAATCGCCCACGCCACGTAATAAGTTCATACAATTAATTATATGCTTATGCTCTTAAAAAGTCAACGAAAAATTTATTTTTCTGTCTTCTTTAGCCAATAAAACCGTTCTCTATTTCCAGACTTACCAGTTAATTCGTTATCGCGTTTTTTTATAATAATAAAATCGTTCTGCTTTAGCCAATACTCAAAATCCTTAATTATCTCACGACGCATAGCTTCATTCTTCACTACGCCTCTATTTAGTTGTTTTTCCCTAGCCTCAAATTGCGGCTTCATCATCACTAGAAAATCAGTATGTCTATCCGCCAGATAACGCTTCGCATGTTCCAATACTTTTTTCAACGAAACAAAAGAAACATCCGCCACAATTACATCCGGAGCTTCCTTAACAATCTCGTCACCTACTTTCACATCAAAAATATCCGTTTTTTCATGCAAGTCAACTTTTGAATTAAACCGAAGTGGTATCTTCATTTGATTGCTACCCTTTTCAATCGCGATAGCTTTTCTTGCCCCTTTCTCCAAAGCATATTCCGTAAAACCACCAGTAGAAGACCCAATATCAAGTATCACTTTATCTCGAAAATCAAAATTGAAGGCACGTGCAGCGCCTTCAATTTTGTAATACCCTCTATTTTTTTCGTTCACGATAGTTATAAGTCTCCGTGTCAATCGAAACGATATCGCCCTCTTTAATAAAAGCTGGAACTTTTACCACCACTCCAGTTTCAAGAGTAGCATCTTTCATCACGGAAGTAGAAGTGTCACCCTTTACAGCATTTTCAGTATATTCTACTTTCAGCCAAATATTCTTAGGCAACACAAGGTTGATTGGCGTACCATTATAGAATTGTATTTCCATCTCATCGCCATCTTTCATGAAATCTTTCGAATCACCAACCATATCGTTGCTTAGTTCATATTGTTCAAAACTCTCCGGATCCATGAAATAGAATTTCTCATCATCCTTATAAAGGTATTGGACTTTTTTCGTAGTAACTTCCGCTGGCTCAATCTTCTCTTGCCCCTTAAAAGTTTTCGGCAAAAGCGACCCCGAAATTAGATTTTTCACCTTCACGTTTACAATCGAACCACCTCTACCCATAACTTTTTGTGAGTACTCCACTACCTTATATGGTTGTCCATCCAAAGTAATTAAAGTGTTCTTTTTGAGATCTGTTGGTCCGTACATTACGCCCTCCTTTTAACTATTAGATACAAATGGCAAAAGTGCTAGATGACGAGCACGCTTTATTGCAACCGCAAGCTGACGCTGTTGCTTAGCAGAAAGCCCAGTCTTAGAAATTGGCTCTATCCTACCATAAACGTCAATGTAACGCTGAAGCGTCTTCACGTCTCGGTAATCGAAATAGAGATTTGGATCACTCTTAATCCGTTTCATATTTTATATTCTCCTTCGTTTTCCTTAATCTTACTATTAAAATGGTACTTCACTAAGGTCTATCTCACCCTCAGGAATATCATCAGGTACACTGGATTCCGGCATATCGACCGCTGCACTACTGCTGCTAGCTCCGCCATCGCCATTATCACGTGCGTTACCGATGAAATTAAAGTCTTCCACTACAATTTCAACTCGTGAACGTTTTTGTCCAGTAGCCTTATCTTCCCAACTACGTTGTTCGAGGCGGCCAGAAATCAAAACTCCCGTCCCCTTCTTTGCATACTGGTTTATTGTTTCACCTAACTTATTCCAAGCCGAACAATCGAAAAACGAAACCGATTCCTTTTGCTCGCCACTAGAATCACGATAAACACGATTAACTGCTACTGAAAAGCCGCAAACATTGCTTCCACCAGTAGTAGTACGAAGCTCTGGATCACGGGTTAAATTACCTGCAATCACTACTTTCGAAAATCCACGCATTTTTTACTCTCCTTTTTCCGCTACTATTTTCTCTTCTTCATTTGCTGCCTGCTCAGCACGACGAGCTGCAAATTTCGCTCTACGCTCATCAACACGCACCAGAAGATATCTCAATACCTCTTCTGCGATGTTGAGAGTAGATGAAATCTTGCTCGGAGCATCGGCTGGCAAAGATATATCGAGGAAATAATAGAGAGCAAAATCTTGACCAGAAATGGAATAAGCTAAACGCTTCTTACCCTCATTTTCTTCTTTTGTAATTTTGCCACCAAACGATTCGATGATACCTTTCACCTTATCGATGGCAGGGTCCGGATTCATCTCGAGATCGGGATGAAATAGGACTGTGAGTTCATAGTCTTTCATAAAACTCCTTTGGTTAAAGCAGGCGCTACTCTTACTGGCACACCTGCTGAGCTAATATTAAGATAATTATAGCACAAATTAAGGTCAAACTCAAGAGATTAATACATTCCGCCACCCATGTCCGGTGCAGCAGGTTTTTCCTCTGGAATTTCGCAAATCAAAGCCCCCATCGTAATTGCCGTAGCCGCAATGGATGTCGCATTCTTTACAGCCTCTTTAGTTACCTTTGCCGGATCAATCACGCCAGATTTCTTCAAATCCACCAAGCCTTTTTCTGGGTTCATCACATTTACACCCATACCAGCTTTTGCCGATTTGACCTCCGCTAGTAACGCTTGCGCATTTAACCCTGCATTTTCTACGATATGCACAAACGGTGCTTCTAGCGCATTCTTTACAATCCTAGCTCCTGCTTCAGTTTCATCCAACTTTGTCGCAGCATTTATTAGTGTTACGCCACCACCAGTCACAATACCTTCCGCTAGCGCCGCCTTGGTCGCCGCCACTGCATCATCTACGCGGAATTTCTTTTCGTCAATCTCTGTCTCGGTTGCACCACCTACCTTAATTACTGCTACTTTTCCAGACAACGCCGCAGCTCTCTTCTCAAATTCTTCCCTTTCATAATCGCTCTTAGCATTCTTAGCAAAAGTATGAATTAAGTCGATTCTCTTCTCCACAGCCTTTCTGTCACCAGCGCCCTTGATAATCGTAGTTTCATCCTTAGTTGCAATAATCTTAGATGCAGAACCTAACACTTCCATTCCGACTTCTTCAAGCTTCATCCCTTTATCTTCGCTTACCACCGTAGCATCAGTCAAAATGGCAATATCTTCCATTACTTCTTTACGTCGATCGCCAAATGCTGGAGCTTTTAGCACTAGGGAATTAAATACGCCCTTTAGTTTATTCAGTACTAATAGCGACAAAGCTTCACCACTTACTTCTTCTGCAATAATCACTAAATCCTTTTTTCCACTCTGTGCAATCTGCTCCAGAAGTGGCAAAATATCACTCGCCGCCGTGATTTTCTTCTCGGTAATAAGAATTAACGGTTTTTCAAAAATAGCTTCCTGGCGATTAGTATCCGTAATAAAGAAAGGGGAAGCGTAGCCCTTATCATAGCTAAATCCTTCCACAATCTCTTGCTCCATTTCCAGACCTTGCCCAGCTTCAACCGTCACTACACCATCCTTACCAATCTTCGAAATTACCTCGGCAATTAGCTTACCGATCTCTGCATCTCCAGCCGAAATTGTCGCGACTTCCGCTACCTTCGAAGAATCACCCTCGATTTGCTCCGCGACTTTATCAATTTCAGACACAATCTTCGCACCAGCTTTTTCAATCCCTTTACGTAGCTCCATCGGATTCACGCCCGCCGCAATCAACTTATTCGCTTCATTCAAAATATTATAAGTCAGCACCGTTACAGTAGTAGTACCATCACCAGCCGCCTTATTCAATTTCTGTGCGGCAGTTTTAATTAGCTTCGCACCTACTGCTTCACCAAGCGACTCCTCTTTATTCGGCAATTCCACAGCCTCTGCTACCGTTACACCATCATGTGTAATCACTGGAGCACCATATTCTTTCTCAATAATTACATTCTTGCCTTTTGGCCCAAATGTTACCTTTACTGCATCATATAACTGCTTAGCACCAGATAACACCTTCTCACGCGCCTCAGATTCATAATAAATTTTCTTTGCCATTTTCTTCCTTTCTTAGATTAATAAGTCAACTTTTCCACAAGTTTTCCACAAGACTACATTGTAGCCAACACATCCTCTTCTTTTAGGATAATATAATCCGTGTCGTCAATTTTTATATTAGTAGTCGAATACTCTTTATATACAATCTTATCGCCTTTTTTCACCGAAGACACATCTGGCCCTACAGATTCTACCACCGCATATGCCGGCTTCTCTTTTGCCTCACCTAATAGTATTCCAGATTTAGTCTTCTCTAACGGTTTTTCTACTACCGCTACTACTCTATCTTTCAATGGTTTCAGTGTCATTTTTATACTCCTTTTCTGGCCTCATTATAGCACAAAAATTAGCACTGTAAACCCCCGAGTGCTAATATCCCCTAATACATCAACTTCCCTAATCTATCATTAATCGTCAAAGTAAGATACATGATGTCCTCCTCTATCCTCATTAATAAATGCTCAGAAAAGCCATCTTCTTGCCACCCCTTTATCACTCCACACACTTCACATACATATATATCAAATACCCTATCATTTTTTTCCGTCAAATACCCAGACAAAACTATCCTATTCTTTAATACCCTCACCATATAATATATGATTAAATAATTATCTTTTATAGCTATCACTTCTATTACTTTTTTATTTATAACGATAAATATCAGCATCAGATGCACGGTCTGCCTAAAATCAACCCCATTATAATCCGCCTTCACAAACCGCCTAAACCTCTCCATAATCATCTCTTCATAATCATGAAGTAGCCCGTTAATGCTCTTATGATGACGATAAAAAGTCGAACTAGATATTCCAGCCTTCTTTACTACTACCTCTAAACTGATCCCATCATCCAGCTTAGCAAATACATCAAAAATCACTTCTTCAGTGCCACAGAATCGTCGATCACCAGATTTATCAAAAACCAGCCCACTCCGTTCTATCATTCTATATTATTATAATGCCAAGGCTCTGATATTCCTTAAACTTCACATCCTTATCTTTTTTCCACTCATCTACCGCCTTAGCTACCCCAGGCAAAGCCTCGTTTTTATAGTCATGCACCATAATTACACCGTTTTTTGCCATTTTAGATTCCACCAACTCCAAACTATCCTTAATAGATTGATAAAAATCCCCGTCCAGAAAAGCAAAACAAATCTCGGACGGTAAATCTTCGTACCTAAGTTCATTAAACCACGCTTTCTTAATTATTGGTACTGGCAACCCTGCTCTTAAAAATCTTTCTTTGACCTCTCTTTTTGTCACCATCAAAGCCCCAGCCTTAAAATTCTCTCCAATCACCGACTCATCTTTTTCCGATTTCTCCGGCAGCCCCTCAAAAGAATCATAAATCCAAAGCTTTTTATCAGTTCCACGAATGACTTCGGCTAGCATCAGGGAAGTATCACCCTTATAGCATCCTAGCTCCACCATGTCGCCAGAAACTATCAAACATTCCCTTGCAACCTTAATTATCCTGTCAGTTTCGTATTCTGAAACTTGATCGTTACGCCACGCCATCCAGCAGTTCCCCTGCCTTCTTTATCATGTAAGCCGCTTCGTTTGTAGGAATAATATAAATTGGTTTCGAATCTTCTTCCGCTACATTCGCATAGCCCTTAGTCTTATCAAGCACGGCATCATTCTTCGCCTTAAAGCCCATAAATCCTAACTTAGTAATAATTGAATTTCTTACCGGAATAGATCTCTCACCAATCGTCGCCGTAAACACAATCGCGTCAATTCCCCCCATCTTAGCTGCAAATTCACCAATTTTACCAGCTACTCCATCAATAAATAGATCATACGCCTTCGCTGATTCTAGATTTCCATCCTCAGCTCCTGCAATTATTTCCCTCATGTCATTCGACCCAGCCATCGCCAGTAACCCAGATTCTTTGTTCATTAGTTTAATTGCTTCACCAGCCCCCAATTTCTCCCCGAGTAGCGCCCCAATCGTTGGGTCTATCGAACCAGTTCTAGTAGACGACATTAATCCCTCTAGTGGTGTCTCGCCCATAGAAGTATAAGCCGGCTCACCATTCACTAACGCCGTCACCGAGCATCCTGACCCTAGATGGCATACCACCATCTTCTTTTCGAGCAACCCAAGTTCCGGAATTCGCCCCATCATATAGCCATATGACGCCCCGTGTGCACCCCAGCGTCCCAAATCAAATTCTTCTATTATCTCCTTCGGTAGAGCATATTCTGTATCTTTTCTTGACTCCCGCGTTAAAGCCTCCGAATCAGACATAATCACCACGGGCACATCCTTAAAGGTATTTTTAGCGTTCTTAATTCCCCTCACTGTACCAGGTACGTGCAAAGGATTTGTAACCTGAACCTTTTCAAGTTCTTTCATCGTTTGTTCATCTACAATATGATTCTGCGAGAAATACTTCCCCGCCGCCACTACTCGCACTAGAATCCCATCCAGCGGATGTGCTTCATTAATGAATCCTTCTTTTTCAAAAATCACCTTTGCTTCTTTAAACGCCTCGTTCAAAGAATCCCATTTCTTGTTCACTACTTCTTCACTACCATCTGCTCTTGTAATCGTACAAATAAACTTTTTCTTTCCATTTTCCTCTATCCCCTCAAAATATAGCGAGCAGACTTCATCTTCTCCCTCATATAGCGAAAATTTCTCGCTACTAGACCCAGAATTCAAAACTAAGAAAATCTTTGTATTATTTGTTGCCATAAAAATAACTCCTTTTCCTCATTATAACATATCTGTAATCAGTCAAAGCTCTTACTTTTCCATCCCTAGTCTATTCGCTATTTTATTACATTCTTCATATACTTCTTCTTCGTCAAACTTCGTTATTTTTCTATCCTCCATCACCACGTCGCCATTAATCAGCATCGTCTTGACTTCCGACCCATTTGCACTATAGCAAAACGCACTCACTATGTCATTTCGCGGCACAAATTCTGGCACATTTAAATCAAGTAAAATTATATCTGCCAACGCCCCCTCTTTTATTACCCCTAATTTCCCGTCCATGCCTAATGCTTTTGCGCCACCTAGCGTAGCAAACTTCACCACTTCTCTCGCATCTACACATTTTGCTTGCCTTTCGCTCCCCTTGTATACTAAGCTCGCGAATTGCATCTCCTGAAACATATTCTGCGTATTATTGCTTCCACTACCATCCGTCCCTAGGCACACATTCAGCCCAGCGTCAATAAACTTCTGTACCGGTGCAAATCCATTCCCGAGCTTCATATTACTTCGCGGATTTATCGCTACACTTACGTTTTTTTCTTTGAGGAGCTTAATATCCTCATCTGTGGCCTTTACTAGATGTGCCGCGATTGTTGGCAAGTCAAACAGCCCAGATTTCGCCACATATTCCACCGGCGTCATTCCATCGTATTTCTCCGCTATCACCTTCATTTCCGAATCGCTCTCCGAAATATGTATCATGGCCATCAAATCATTTTTCACCCCAGTGTCACGTACTAGTTTCAGCATACTTTGCTCACAAGTATATGGTGCATGTGGTGCCAAAATGAATTTTATTCTATCACTTCCCTTATGGAGCTCATAATCCATCAAAAATTCATTCAGCCTTCTCAGCGAACTCTCATCACCATCCTCGCCTACTACTCCTCTACCTAGATATGCTCTCATTCCGCTATCATTCACGGCACCAGCTACCGATCCCTTAGGCCCCGTCTTTACCCCATCTACGCTAGGGCGTATATACATATCTACAAAGCAAGTCGTCCCCGTCTTTATCATCTCTACGATTGAAAGCATTGTAGTCCAGTAGCAATCCTCGCCTGTCATCTGGTCTTCTATCGCATCCACTTTATCTAACCAGTCAAAAAGTTCCATATCGTCCGCATAATTTCTAAATAAGCTCATATACGCATGCGTATGCGCATTAATTAGCCCCGGCATCACTAGCGTACCAGTCGCATCAATCACCTTATCAAAACCAACATCATCATTTTCTTTCGTCGCGCCCACATTATCAGAATCCTCACCAACCGCGATTTCTCTTACACGCACTTCCTGAATTATCGTCCCATCTATCACCACATCCCCACGCTTCACTACCAACTTTCCATCTTCACTAAGTAGCACTTCCCCATTCTTAATCAAAGTCTTCATTTAACTCTCCTCATTTCTTATCTTCCTATTATATTATATTTAACCATGAAAAGTTCAACCTCACCAGTACACCAGAACATCAATACGCCAATCTTTACTATTTTCGCTATCCGTGCTACAATTAAAACATTGAGAGCGACCTGGTGGTTTAGTCCGCGAGGCCAAGCTCTCTTTTTTATTTACGATATTCAAATACTTCACCACTCTCAGTGATCAAAATCATTACTTCGAAAGAATCTTTATTACAAAATCTTTTAATTACGTCTTTTTCTATCTTATTATAATTCTTTTTCACCCTTCGTAAATCCACAATAATACGAGTAGCCTGTTCCGAAGCCTCATACATACGTTTCTTTATAGTTTTTAAATTTGAAGTAGTGGGTGATTTCGTTTCCCAAATCGAACCACCTATCAAGTAGTCAGGATTTCTGACCTTCGGTGTATACGATTTTTAAAAAATAAAGTCAGACTAATTAAATTACTGTCACTATCCCAAATATTTTCTCAAATATTCCCCCGTCGGCGTCTTCGCAGATTTCGCCAAATCCTCCGGCGTACCCTCAGCGCACACTAAGCCTCCCTTCAACCCCCCTTCTGGCCCCATATCAATAATCCAATCTGCCGACTTAATTACATGTAGATTATGCTCAATAATAATCATCGAATTCCCCCCATCCACTAGCCGATTTAGAATCGCGAGTAGCCTCTTCACATCATCCGAATGCAGCCCAGTCGTCGGCTCGTCTAGGATATAAAGCGTCCGCCCAGTAGATCTCCTAGCTAATTCCGTCGCCAGTTTAATCCTCTGCGCCTCACCGCCCGAAAATGTCGTCGCTGGCTGCCCTAATTTAATATATCCAAGGCCAACCTCTTGAATCGTCCGTAATTTGCTAGCAATCGAAGGAATATTACCAAAAAACTCCACCGCCTCATCAATCGTCATATCTAGCACCTCAGAGATATCCTTACCTTTATACTTTATCTCCAATGCTTCCGCATTATATCGTTTTCCATGACATTTCGGACAAGTCACATACACATCCGGAAGAAAATGCATCTCAATCTTATTTACTCCATCGCCTTGACAATGCTCACATCTTCCGCCCTTTACATTGAATGAAAACCTTCCAGCCTTATATCCTCTTACTTCTGCTTCTGGTTGCGCAGCAAATAATTCCCTAATCGCCGTAAACACGCCAGTATAAGTCGCCGGATTAGAACGCGGCGTTCGCCCAATTGGCGACTGATCAATTACAATCGCCTTATTAATATTTTCTATACCATCAATTCTCTCATGCGTCCCCGATACCGTCTGTGCCCGATGCAGTCTCGCCAGTAATTCATTAGCCAGAATCGAATTCACCAAGGTTGACTTCCCCGACCCACTCACTCCAGATACCACCGTCATCACTCCTAGCGGAAAATGCACATCAATATTCTTCAAATTATTCTCGCGCGCCCCCACTACTACCAATTCAGCACCTTTTTTAGCTTTTCGTCTCTTTTTTGGCGTCGGAATTTTCATCTCGCCAGACAAATACTTACCAGTAATTGAATCTGGATTCTTCATAATTTCTTCTGGCGTACCAGCCGCCACTAAGCGCCCACCTTGTTTACCCGCTCCCGGCCCAATATCTATAATATAATCAGATTCCAACATTGTATCTTCGTCATGCTCCACCACTAGCACCGTATTCTTGAGATCCCGAAGATGCTTCAGGGTCGCAATTAATTTATTATTATCTCTTTGATGTAAGCCAATTGATGGTTCGTCCAGTACATAAAGTACACCAGTTAATCCCGAACCAATCTGCGTAGCCAGCCTAATCCTCTGCGCTTCACCACCAGATAGCGTATTAGCCGCTCGCCCTAATTCCAAATACCCCAGCCCCACATCCTGCATAAATTTCACCCGCTCGCGAATCTCCTTCAAAATTGGCGCCGCTATCATATTTTCAGCTTCCGTAAATCCCAAATCCTGGTTTAATACTTCTAACGTCGCATCCACATCCAGATTACACATATCTACAATATTTAAATCATGAATCGTTACCGCTAGTACCGCAGGCTTTAATCTAGCTCCATGACATTCCTGACATTCACGCACCCGCATAAATCGTTCGATATCTTTCTTCATAAATTCCGAAATTTTCGGGTCGTTATATCTGCGTTCCAGAGTCGGAATCACTCCCTCGTATGTCGTCTGATATACAGTACCGTCCGCAAATCGTCCCGACCCACTAATCTTCATCTCGTATTTTTCGTCACCCGTGCCATACATAATTAGCTGTCTTTGCTCTTCTGTCAGCTCTCCAATTGGTACATGTACCGAAAATCCATGTTTTTGTGCTACCTGCATCAGCCTTTTCATCCACCAAGAGTCCTGTTGTACCCTATTAAATGGCCGAATTCCACCTTCTGCTATCGTTAAATTTTTATTAAACACTAGTCCCGGATCAATCTCCATTCTCGACCCAAGCCCCGTACATACCGGGCAAGCCCCCTCCGGTGCATTAAAACTAAAGAGTCTAGGAGTTAATTCTGGAATTAACTCATCAGGATGATCAGGGCAAGCATAACGCTGTGAATAAGTTAATACTTCGGTATTCTCTGCCGAAATTCTAGATTCCCCCACCGCAGTAGAATTATCTACTACGCGAAGTAGCTGAATAATTCCCTGTCCCATCTCAAGAGCCTGCTCGATTGAACTAGTAATCCGGCTCCTTAACTCCGGATTTAGCACGAACCTATCTACCACTATTTCTATATCATGACGTTCATTTTTATTTAATTCCGGAAATTCGTCTAAAGCATAGATAATTCCATCTACCCTAACTCTTGAATAACCCTTAGCTATATATTGCTCTGGAATATGCAAAAACTCACCTTTTTTCGCCGATACAATTGGAGCAAGTAGCATCAGTTTAGCTCCAAGCGGCAGTTTCATTACCTCATTTACGATATCCTCCACACTACGCCGACTCACCTCTTTATGACAAATCGGACAATGTGGTACTCCTACGCGCGCGAATAATAATCTCAAATAATCATACACTTCCGTCACCGTCGCCACTGTAGAACGCGGGTTTCTCGACGTCGACTTCTGGTCAATCGATATTGCCGGGCTGAGCCCCGTAATAGAATCCACCTCAGGCTTATCCATCACCCCAAGAAACATCCTAGCGTATGAACTTAAAGATTCCACATACCGCCTCTGGCCCTCGGCATAAATGGTATCAAAAGCAAGAGACGACTTCCCCGACCCAGACAACCCAGTAATAATTACCAGCTTATCCCGTGGAATATCTACGTTGAGATCGTCTAGATTATTCTGCCTTGCTCCTCTTACTTTTATAAAATCATCATCCATTATTAATCCTTTTTACTGCAAATTTAAACGCATATATTATACACCGAAAATCAATCTTTGTCTATGACCCGACCCAGTAATCCGCCTTAATGGCGGATTACTTTTCCTGGTTAAAGTGATCCCAGAATTACTCATGAGCCCTTAAAGGGCTCTTGAAGTAATTCTGTAACCACTTTAATCAGGAGTGTCTTTCTGGAATAAGAAGGCGCACCTTAAGTGTCGACCGTACACCTAATACTACTGCCGTAGAACTTATTGTAGCCATTCTTACCTGGAGTCACGCCAGACATAGTCAGGACCAGGTAGTACGAATTGTAATCACTATACACAGTAGACGACCAATAGTAGCCGTAGAAGCCTATATTATTCACCGACGACGTATCGAAGAGGCCGGTATAGAGGAAGTTATTCGGGAAAGCTCTAATCTTTTTACTAGCAGTAGAATTGGTTACATCAGAATCATTATTAATCTTGTAGTTTAGATTATAGAATCCCCCAGCTGTAGCACCATTACCAGAGCTTTTGCCATATGGTAATTTCCAACCAGTTGGGCATAGAGATGTAGTGTCATAATCCCCACTCGCGTAGTGTGTGGTATCCGCAACTGCAGCATGCCAAGTGTAATAGTTACCATAGCTATACATGTAAGCATTAGTAGTGTTATTGAAAGCACTGTTAGATGTGGGGTTCTGCGGACGATTAGCAGAAGTAGATTGGTTATTCCAGTTATTATAGCGTGGGAATCTATAAGCTTGGTAATTTCCAGAAATAGTTTTAACAGTAGAACCATCTATACTATATAGACTATTGGCTGTAGTGGAGTATGTAAAATTATCAGATTCTGTCGTAGCGAGACCAGCAAAGCTAGAATTATAGCCTTGAGCGAGAACGCCAGTAGAGTTGTCGCTATTGGTACTTTCTAGTCTCAAGTTTTCAATCATCCAACACTTACCATCAGCTAGTTTAGCGATAGCATATGTATTGTTGTCTCTGCTATCAGTAAGAGCAGAGACACTAGATAAGTTAGCAGTGCCATCAGTAGGAGCAGTAGTTAGGCTTCCTGACCCAGTGCCACAAAGTTGTGCTACCTTAGTAGAATCTTGTAATGATCCAGCTGATGGTACCCATACAGCGTAAAGACTTAAACCATTAGCAGTAGTACCAGTAGGTACTGTAATGGTTTCTTGTGGACCATAGAAATGAGCGTTTTGGTTAGTAGCATAATCAAAGGCATCAGACCAACCAGCAAAGCCATAGCCAGATCTAGAGAAGTTAGAAGCAAGAAGTTCTTTTGTTTGTCCATCCGAGGCAGACTGACACCCCATAGTACCTACTACATTAGAGCCATTCGGGAAGTAGTTAATACATCTTGCTGTAGCTGGTTGTGGACTTAGCGGCGCATCAGCATCCTGTGGGTGCACTAATGTATATTTAACTTTACCTTCATATGTATCAGCAGGTTGGGTTCTGGATATATAAGCTGCATATGTAGTAGTAAGAGTTGAGCCTTCTGCATTGGTTCCTATATCAGTACCAGAATCTCTATGTGCTACTTTAGTATAAGTAGATGGTACTATACTATAGCTTCCATAACCATTGTCTAGTGTAATAGGATATGTAGGTGTTGGAGATGATACTGCTGTTAGTTTCATAGCCCAGTTAGATGTGTCAGGATTACCTGCAGATGTAGCTGTTCCTGTAACTATAGTATTACTAGTACTTTGTCCTATTAGTGTAGTAGTACCATATGTATCATTAGTGTATCCTATAGTATATATAGAAAAACCATTACTATCATTACAATAAGCTTTAAGTGTGGTAGTACCTATATCTGCAGTATATGTACCATTAGTAATTTCTGCAGTATGAGAGTTCATACCAGTGCCGGTCATAGAACAAGATTCTGGCACGTTGATGGTCACTTGGTCTACTATGGAGTCGTCAGCAGAGACATAAGAAGAACTTAAAATCATTCCAGTCAGTACGGTTAGGCTAACTAGACTAATAGTCATAATCATTGGTTTATTTATGCTTACTTTACTCATACAGTATGACCTTAAGCTTAACGTTAACGGTTATACTAAGCATATCATAGTTTCAAAATATTACAATAATACTAAAACTTATACTAAAACTTATTCATGATATAATACTATTCATATAAATCCTAAGATACATTATGAAGAAAAATAATCCAACCATCTCTGTTATCGTACCCGTTTATAACGCAGAAAAATACCTTAAAACCTGCCTTAATTCCATCGTTAATCAGACTTACCCCAATCTCGAAATCATCTGCGTCAACGATGGCTCACCCGATAATTCCTTGGAAATCCTCAAATCTTATAGCAAAAAAGATTCCCGTATCAAGCTTATCAATCAAAAAAATCAAGGCCTTTCCGGCGCCCGCAACTCTGGCCTCAAAATTGCTACTGGCGACTTCATTACTTTTGTCGACTCTGATGACGAAATTAATCTCAAAATGCTAGAAGAAATGCTAAATATTCTTGAGAATACTCATGCCGATATCGCCACATGTTCTTTCAAAGAAACTTTTCCAAACGGCAAGACAAAAAGCTTTGGCAAAAATTATTCAAAAAAAGTTTATGACACCGAAAATGCCCTTAGAGCCATGCTCAAAGAAACTGGCTTCAATGTTACTGCCACCATGAAATTGTTTTCTAAAAATACCTTAAAAAACGTCAAATTCCCAGTTGGCAAACTCCACGAAGATGTGGGCACCACCTATAAAGCCATTCTTAATGCCAAGAAACTAGTTTTCGTACCTAATGATTATTACATTTATCACCATCATCAATCGTCGATTATTTATAATTTTAACGACCAAAAATTCGACCTTATTAAACTAACAGACCAAATGTGCGACGATATCGATTCTAAATACCCTGATTTAATAAATGCCACCAACGAACGTCGCATCCGCGCCAGATTTTCAATCCTTCGCCAAATTCCGCCTAGCCACCCACAAGTCAAAACTATTTTAAAATATCTAAAAGAGCATAGAGACTACATTACTAAAAACCCCGAAGCTACCACCGCCGACAAAATCGCCCTCACGCTCGCGCTAACTAATGTCAAGTTATTTCAATTTGCCTATAAACTCAAATCTTAGATTTTAACCAAGAAGCGCGCCATTTTAGATATATCAAAGCCAACAATCTTTTCTCTTCAAAGCTAGCCTTCCCCACCCATTTTTTCAAATTATCAAAACAACGCTGCCAATTTTTCCATTCTTTCTCCATTTTTTTCGCCGTACTAGTTGGCGTTCCAGCATTGTAAACATATAGAGGTTCTAATACGAATTGAATTTTACCCTCTGCCACCGTCAAATAATCTAGCACAAATTTAGTATCCTCACCAAATTTCATCAATTCATCAAATTTCAAACCATTCTTTTTTACGACTTCAGACTTAAAAATCTTATTAAACGCCGGGTACATTCTCCCGTCATGTAGCAAACTTCTTAATGCTAAACTTTTATTATTTTCGTTTTCTTTATACGGAAAGCTATCTAAATATACATTTTCTTCACTCTGCATCCATAACTTCCTATATTTTACCCCACATACGGTCAAAGCCACATCATCGGTCTTAATCGCTTTCAACATTTTTTCTACAAACCCAGCTTTCACATCATCGTCCGAATCGACGAACATTAAATATTTTCCTTCAGCCTTTTCTATGCCATAATTCCTAGCAGCGCTCGGACCACCATTTTCTTTTTGATATTTCTTTATCCGCTTATCGCTCAAGCCTTGCAAAATTTGCCAAGAACCATCCGTCGAACCATCATCCACCAAAACCACTTCTAGTCCCTTGTTACCTTTAAGCAACTTCTCTGCTAGTTTTACTGCTGTTTTGCCAGTATTATACACTGGTATTATAATCGAAACTTCCACTTGTTGCTTCATGCCTATATTATATAATAATTCCCGCAGATTTCACAGAATCCCGCATATATGATAAAATAAAACATTATGAGTATACCTCGAGTATTAAATCGTAGAAATAGAATTCTCTTAAAAGAACTCACCAAGACCGATTTTAAACTCCGTTATCAAGGTTCAGTTTTAGGCTACATGTGGGCCTTACTTCGTCCACTTATGATGTTTGCTATTCTCTATGTTGTATTTGTTAAACTCCTAAAAATCGGCAGCGACATTCCTCACTACCCAGTTTACCTTCTTTGCGGTACTAGTATGTGGAGCTTCTTTACAGAATGTACCTCACAAGGTATCCAAGCTATAGTCAGCCGTGGAGATCTTCTTCGCAAAATCAGCTTTCCGAAATACATCGTCGTCGTTTCTGCTACTCTAACTGCAGTTATTAATATGCTAATTAATCTCTTTGTCGTCATTATTTTCGCTTTTATTAATGGAGTCACGCCAGACTGGAGCTGGTTCTTAATTATTCCTGCAATTATCGAACTCTACATCCTATCTCTCGGAATTTCATTCCTACTTGGTTCTATCAATGTCAAATACCGCGATATTACATCCATATGGGATGTAATCGTTCAAGCCTTGTTTTACGCCGTGCCTATTATCTATCCTATATCCATGGTTGCCTCAACTAGCCCCTTAGCCGCCAAAGTCATTTTGTTGAACCCCATCTCCCAAGCCATTCAAGATATACGCTTCGGTCTCATCACGCACGAAACTATCACCACCTGGAACTACTTTAATAATATTGCCTTTGCATTTATCCCTATATTTCTAACACTCTTGACCCTTATTATCGGCTCAATCGTTTTTCGTAAAAAATCTAAATTCTTTGCGGAGGAGGTTTAATGAAACGCCAAATTGGTTCTCGCACCGAAATACAGACCGACAGCGACATTGCTATTAGCGTCAAAAATCTTCACAAAAGTTTTAACCTACCTACCGAGCAAGCCTTTGGCCTCAAGCAAGCCATTTTTAATCGTATACGCGGCATCAAAGGTTACAAAGAGCAAAAAGTCCTTCGTGGTCTTAATTTCGAAATCAAAAAGGGGGAATTCATCGGCATCATCGGACGCAACGGCTCTGGTAAATCGACCCTACTTAAAATACTTGCTGGTATATACTATCCAGAAAAGGGCGAAATAACCGTCAACGGAACCCTCGTTCCTTTCATCGAACTTGGCGTAGGTTTTAATCCTGAACTTACCGGCCGTGAAAATGTCTATATGAATGGTGCACTACTCGGCTTTAGTAACGAAGAAATGGATGCCATGTATGATGATATCTGGAAATTCGCAGAACTCGAAGATTTCCAAGATCAAAAACTCAAAAACTATTCATCCGGCATGCAGGTGCGCCTCGCTTTCTCAATCGCTATTCGCGCCCAAGGCGATATCCTTTTGCTTGATGAAGTCCTTGCTGTCGGCGACGCCGCTTTCCAACAAAAGTGTAACGACTATTTTGCTAGCCTCAAGGATAGCAATCAGACAGTTATTCTAGTCACTCACTCAATGGAAAACGTACGCAAATTCTGTAATCGCGCACTCCTCTTAGAAAACGGCGAAATCATCAAAGAAGGTAATCCAGACAAAATCGCCGATGCCTATCTCAAACTCTGGTCCTAGTATCACTCGTGTTTTATCTTCCTAAATACAGTATATAACTTTCCATCCCTAGTAGTTAATAAATAATTATAAAGCTTCAACTTTTTTGTCATGTATTTATTATTTTTATATTTATCTAGATTATTCTTTATCCATTCCTCGGCTTTTTTGCCATACTTTTCTTCAATCCGCCCGCTAATCGCAAAATCTACAAATGCATATTTTGCAAGAAGCAAAGACACCCAAGCCGCTTCGACTAAATCCTTATCATCCTCCAAATATTTTATTGCTTCTTTTGCCGCTTTCTCCCTCTTGTTCAATCTTTCTACTACTTTTTCCTTCTTTGTTATACTATCGCTTCTATCCACATATTGGTATAACGACTTATCAATATAAGACACCGTTTTTGCTTTTGAATAGACTTTATACGTTGTCAGCAAATCCTCGTGGTTTTCTCCTTCAGGAAACCAAATATCATTTCCTAAAAACAGCTCTTTTTTATATAGTTTATTCCACGCCAAAATATCAATATTTAATTGCTTCGTTAATAACCGAACCGTAGCTTCATCGCCACTTAAAGTCTTATCAATTTCCGACTTTTCCAAATTGTATCCGCAAACCACTATATCCGCCCGCTCTTGCCACATTTTTTCATACATATCAGAAATATATTCTTTCTTCACAAAATCATCACTATCCACAAAAGCTACTATTTCACCTTTTGATTTCTTGAGACCATAATTTCTTGCACTAGATAGTCCGCCATTCTTCTTATGAAAAACCTGCACATTCTTTTCTTTTTTTGCAAAATCATCACAAATCAATCCAGAATCATCCGTCGAACCATCGTCTACTACGATTATTTCGATATTACTATATTCCTGTCTTTTTAAAGAAGCCAGACACTTCAACACGTAGTCTTGCACATTATATACTGGTACAATAATTGAAATTAGTGGTTTACTCATTTTTTAAATGTTTTAAATAATTAATTGTATCGTTCATCGCGTCATCAATAGTTAGTTCAGCTTTCCATCCCAACTCTCTCTCAGCTTTCGATGGGTTAGCATATATTTCCGCCAAATCGCCAGCTCTTCGTCCAACTACTTCATAAGGTAACTTCTTCCCACTTGCTTTTTCAAATGCTGCCACCATTTCAAGTACCGAAGCTCCCCTACCAGTACCCAAATTATAAATCGACACCCCCTGTTTCATCTTTTTTATCGCAGCCACATGCCCCTTAGCCAAATCCACTACATGGATGTAATCTCTTACGCCGGTCCCATCAACCGTATCATAATCATCACCAAATATCCTCAATTTCTCAATTTCTCCAGTTGATACCTTCATAATTATTGGCATCAAATTATTTGGAATACCATTTGGATCTTCGCCAATTAGTCCAGAAGGATGCGAACCTACCGGATTAAAGTATCTAAGTATCGTAATTTCAAACTCCGGATCCGCTTCGGCCACATCTTTCAGAATCTCTTCAATCATATGTTTTGTTTCACCATAAGGATTTGTGATACCTACACCAGTCTGCATTTCTTCTGTAAGCTCCGCTACACCCTGATCGCCATACACAGTCGCAGACGATGAAAAGACAATCTTTTTCACATCATATTTCTTCGTACATTCTAGTAAATTAATTGTCCCACCAACGTTGTTTTCATAGTACTTTAATGGCTTTTCTACTGATTCACCTACCGCCTTAAGTCCCGCAAAATGTATCACGAGGTCATATTTGCCTTCGGCAAACATCTTGTCCATACCATCCTTATCAAGCAAATCTATCTTATGAAACTTCGGCTTCTCGCCTGCTATTTTCTCAATTTTATCCAGTACCTCAATCTTGCTATTAAACAAGTTGTCCATTATTTCCACATCATGGCCAAGTTTTATTAGCTCAATCGCAGTATGCGATCCAATATATCCAGTTCCACCAGTTAGCAATATTATCAAATCTTCCTCCCTTTCTCACTTAAATTTCCGTTCATTACAACCTTTCGGCTAACTCCAGTGCATTTTTTATCGCCTTATCCATATCCCAATATTGATAAGCTCCAAGTCTTCCGCCTAAAACCATATTCGGATATCGTTCTTTACATAGTGCAACGTATTTTTCATACAGCTTTGCAGATTCTGCATTGTTTACTGGATAATATGCTTCCCCACCCTTACTAAAATCTGCTGGATATTCTCTTGCTACATATGAAATCTTCTGCCTAATTACCTCTGGCTGATGAATTTGATAGTATTTATAATCATGTGATCTAGTATAAGGCACACTTTTATCGGCTTCATTTATTACTGCTTCACCTAGCCCATTCTCTGTCTTTTCGGTTTCAAACCTTAATGACCTCCAAGGCAAAACCCCCAACTCGTAATCTAATAGTTCATCGACTTGGCCACAATAAATTATCTTTATATCATTAGGTAAATCTCCTTTGATATCTTTAAAATCCGTACTCAACTTCACTTCAATATTCTTAGAATTAAGCATATTTTCAACTATTCTAGTATATCCTTCTTTTGGAATTCCCTGATGTTTAGCCGTCATGAAGTACCGATTATCATGCGAAAATCTCACTGGTATTCGACTAAGAATTTCCGCCGACAGATTAGTCGCTAGAGTATTCCATTGTTTTTCCGTATAATTTTTCAAAAACGCTTCATATAATTTTTCACCAACTAAACTAATTCCTTTTTCTTCGAAATTTTGTGGCTCAACTATTCCATATTTTTTTCTACCTGCTTCAGCTTCTTTAACCACAAATTCTTCCGCTTCATCCGCCGACATATTTGTACCATACAGCAAATTAATCGTATCAAGGTTAATCGGCATTGGATATAGCTTCCCCTCATGTCGAGTATTTACAGTATGCACATAATCATTAAATTCAGCAAATTGCGCAATATAATCCCAAACCTCATCCATTTCTGTATGAAAAATATGTGATCCATATTTATGGACTTCAATCCCAGTCTCTTCATCTGTGTATGAATATATGTTTCCCGCTAAATGCGGGCGTCGATCAATCACTAAAACTTTTTTTCCAGCACTAGACAATCTTTCTGCCATCGTCGCCCCGAATATTCCAGCTCCCACCACTAAATATTCATAAGTCATTCTATCCCTCCTTCTTCTTATCACGTTTTGTCAATTTCTTGTAGACATTCAGTAGCTTTATCTTTGCCTTGTCATTTAATTCATACCAAAATCTTAACTTTATAAACTTATCCGGATTCACAATTGCCAAATTGTTTATAATGAATGCCGCGTCTTTTTCTAATCCTTTGGCATCTAAATATCCAGCCTTCTTATACCTCGAATAATCCTCTTTTACCACCTTGCCAAATTCTGAAGCGGCCTCCTTCGTCAATCTCCGCATATTCCAAATATATCCACTCATCCTCACAATCGCAAGCGTCGTCCCATACTCACCCATTAGTCTTCGTTCTTTCAAATATTTTTCTACCTCATCATATTCATCTTTTACTGCATATATCTTCCCTGCGGACTTCACGGATGAATTTGGATTATCCTGCCGATAATACAAAAACGCCTCGTTCATAAAAAATACCTTCTTGGCCATAGCAAATACTTTAAAGTTAAACCCAGCATCTTGATATGATGCCCCAGCCGAGGGTAAAAACCTTATTTTATTATTATTCAGAAAACTACGCCGATATATTGCACTCCAAATACTCGGCTGTTGATAAAAAATATGTCTATGCTCTCTAGGGTCAATTACTTTTCCAACTTCACTTTCCAAAAACAGTTTACTAACCCCAACACTTCCACCTTTTTCTGTCATGTATTTATGAAAATTCGCCTTTACGACATCAACATCATTTGCCTTCGCGTTCTTATACATCTTTTCAAATGCATCCTGCGCTACGAAATCATCCGATTCTACAATTCCGACATATTCACCAGTAGCTTTATCTAGCCCCATATTCATGCTCTTGCCATATCCAGAATTCTTCTTATCGATTATAACTATTCGCTTATCTTTTTTTGCAAAACTCTTTATAATCTTCAATGAGTCATCCGTCGAGCCATCGTTTATACAAATTATCTCGATTTCTTTTAAAGTTTGCTCCACTAAACTACTTAAGCATTCACTCAAAAACTTCTCTACATTATATATCGGTACCAAAACCGACACTTTTGGCTTTGATGTTTTAGAATGTTTTACCACGCAATCTCCTTAGTGTTCGCCACCTTTTTGATCCATAAGGGATAACTGCAAAATAAGCCTTTACCGCTTTATCCTTCATCTTTCCCTTAATTCCACTTCGCATCCGCCCGCTATTTATCTTCTCCATCTTCAACCAAAACTTCGTAATATGCTGCAGAAGTTCTTCATAGTAAACCGTCTTCCTCGCATATTTCCAGAATTCCTGCGCGTAATCTTCAGTCGGGTCATACCATGGCTTTTTGAAGCCAGCATAGTGAATAATCATTGGATTAGCATGAGCTATCGCATATTCTTTCTGAACTTTATCTGGCGCATAACTAATAACATCCCTAACTCTACTATGATTATGGTCGACAATCATCCCCCACTTCATATCAATATATTTCACTTCACCCTCGCATTCCAAATTCAATACATCCTGATCATTATACAAGTGTGGTATCGAAGCAAGATCCAGCCACTCCGCCAAAGAATGCTTTTTGCGCATTCTATCTTCATTGAATAACAAGACGCCAGCCTGGAAATAATTATATGGATCTTTCATCTTAAAATCAGTTTTAACATATTCCATCGTTTCTCGATTGGCGCCATTTATTTGGCCCAGAAAATCAGGATCACGAGTCGCAGCCAAAATATAATCGCTAATATCGGTTTCATATAACTCTGCGATGTCACCATTTATCACTAAATCGCTGTCTAGATATAATACCTTCTCATAATCTGGCAACACCTCTTGAATCAAGAATCTGTAATATGTCTCTTCACTAATATGTGCATTTGCCTTTAGTTTGTATCCAGACAGTAAGCATGCCGCGTCGAAAAATCTAAGCGACAAGTTGCTATATGGCTCACACATCCCCTGCAAAATTCGTTTATTATCGTCATTTACGTCAGTCTGAATCAAGACTACATCATAGTTATATTTCTTATTCAAATGCTCTATTAGTGACTGCAAGCAAGTCGCAAAAATTGCCATATAATTATTACCAGCTGCAAAAACTATCGGAATTGTCTTCTTTTTATCACTAAAAGCTGGAGCTAGTATTTCTTGTGGTTTCGTTTTCTCAAAATAGACGGTCTGTAGTTCAAACACCTTCAAGTCAGGGTTGTCTTGTTCAAGTTTCAGGAGAAAAATATTAAATAACCTTTCCGCTAAATGACCAGGTGTCCTCAAAGCCTCCGTGTCATATCGATCCATATCGGCTTGCTTGCAAAACTCTTCCAAAACTCCAAACACAAACTCTGAATATTTAAAGAATATATCCTTCTTTAAGATATACATATTACAAAAACACATCGTATGTCCTCTTGCAAAATCATGCGCAATCTTGCTATACTCTGGATATTTTTTATCAATAATGTCAAGCATCAAATCGAAATCTTCGACGTGCAGATGTGGCGCTTTTTCATAATGTTCCCGAACAGTACTCCATGGTTCCGCCATTCTTCTTAAATCTTTTCGTTCTGGTATTATCACATCGTATTTTTGCACCATAGACTTAATCGTATCTTGATCGAGACTATATTTTTCCGCCATAGCATCACTCGGATAAGACTCTATCACATTACCATATTCATCTTCTATAAATCTCTTTTTATTAAAATTGAGATACCGTCTATAATGGAAAAACCCATAATAATCCAAATCGACATTTTTCCATGCATAATACTGTGCAGTCATCTCACAATACATAGAATTTAATTCCGAAATATTGTCCCCTTCGTTGTCCCGAATCACCCCTTTCATTTTCGTTTTGGCATTTGAAGCACCCAACTGAATAGGAACAAGATAATCATTCAAAATAAGCTTTGCAGGCTTATGACATGAAATAAAGATTTTTAATCTCAACTCACTCTCACTCATACCTCTTATTATATCACACGTTTAACTCTTTATATGGCACCTAAATTCACAACATCTTACAATTATTATTTTTTTATAAACCAATCCAATAGAAGTGTGATACAATGAAATATACATGAAGGGAGTTATCAGAATAAAAGAGCTATTCTACGCATGCATACTATCATGCGCCATCAGCTTTATGGTTTTTCTATACGAACCAATCACGCTTTATGCAAACAACGTAAACGATTTTTGGTTTGATTTCTACGTACTCATATCTCCATCACTATTATTCTTTGCACTATCCACCGTAGCACTCTTTATCATTTTTACTATAGCTTTTTTCTTATCAAAAAAGACACGTTTAAAAAACATTTATTATTGGACTCTTCTCTTGGCAACATTCTGTTTTCTCTGCGCATATATTCATAGTAATTTTCTCGCCGAATTTTTACCTTCACTAGACGGCACCAACCCAGACTGGAGCAGCAAAACTGCAAACATAGTCTCAATAGCAATCTGTATTATAATCGCCATCACATTGATAATCTTAGTGAAAAAAACAGGTTACCAAAAATCCCTCAAGTACACATCTATCCTCAATCTAGCCATAGTCTTCATCTTATTCTTATCTCTAGCTTCTACCGCTATCACCACCGATGTCTTTAAGCCAAAAGAGTTTATCGCTACTTCTACCACCAAAAATATCAATCTCGTTTCCAACAATAATAATTTCGTTATATTAATGCTTGATGCTATCGATTCGGTGCAATTCAATAAAGTTGTTTCGGCTAATAAATCCTACCAACAAACGCTTAAAGATTTTTCTTATTATCCTGATACCGTATCTGCGTATTCTTTCACTAGAGACTCAATCCCATTCATCTTTTCGAGTACTTGGAACGAAAACCAAACATCATTCGCTGAATACTCCACCAACGCCTATAATAATTCTGAATTTTTCAAAAAATTATCAGAAAAACAATACAATAAGAATTTTTACGAATACCAACTAACTTGGAACGACCAAAAGGCCACAGAATTCAGTAATATAGAAAGCCCATCAAGCGGAGCCATCAAGAAAAAGGCACTGCTAAAGCAAGAGATTAAATATATCCTTTACAAAACACTGCCATTCCCGCTCAAGCGTCTTTCCAAAATTGAAACCTTAGATTTCTCAGTGACGCAACCAGCCAATGACATCTTCCAATGGGATAATCTAGTCTTTTATAATGACTATCTCAAAAGACCAGTAGAAAAAACCGACCAAAACTACTTTGGATTCGTTCATATCGAAGGCGGCCATACTCCATTTGATATTACCGAAAATTTCGAATCTATCCCAGATAGTAACGGCACCTACGGTCAAAAACTTGAAGCAAGTATGAAAATCATCGAAGCATATCTAAACAGATTAAAAGAAAACAACGCATACGATAACTCTACTATTATCATTATGGCCGATCACGGATTCTGGTACGAAACAAACAGTCGCGCCAACCCAATTCTTTACATAAAAGGAGCTAATGAAAAACACGACAAGATGACAGTATCAAACAAACAAATATCCTTCGAAGATCTTAGTGCTGCATTCATAGAATTACTTGATAATAAAAAGAGCGATGAGATATTCAAAGATATTCCAACTTCAGGCCGCACCAGACGACATATCTATAATGAATTCGGATCAGAAGAAGTTCTAGTCGAATACAATCAAACAGGCAATGCCTGGGAAGGCAGTAAATTACAACCAACCGGAAATGTATATAGACTACCGTCCTCCTGATTGCATTACTCCAGTAGTAATCAAATTAATCGTATTATCGACCACAAATCTATCAAAAATGTGATACAATTTAACTAATATGAAGGGAGTTATAAGAATAAAAGAGCTTTTTTGCGCGTGTATATTATCATGCGCTATTAGCTTTATGGTTTTTCTATATGAACCAATCATATTATACGCAAACAATTTAAATGATTTCTGGTTTGATTTTTACACGATTTTCCCTTCCCTCCTTCAATTCTTTTTTATCAGCTTCCTTTTTATATCTATTATTAATTTGTCCGTTTTTGGATTGTCTAAAATAATTAAGAAACCAAGCTTATTTAATATTTATTATATTGCACTTATTGTTGTTTTTCTTATAGCTTACATTCATGGTAATTTCTTTTCAGGCTCTCTACCCACTCTAACTGGTGATCCGATAATCTGGAGTGATTATACCGTCGAATATATCATTTCTATAATCATCTGTCTCGTTATTATCGTCACTACTATTATTCTTGCAATCAAGTTTAAGCCAGTTCGTATTATTAAATACACTACATATCTTACGGTGGCTATCTTCGCTATGTTGGTAATTTCATTCTTAAGCACTATTTTTACAACTGATGCCCTTAAAGAAAAATCAATTATAACCTACGCCACCAATGACAATATTAATACTTATTCCAATGATCGTAATTTCCTCATCCTCCTTCTCGACGCCGTCGATTCAGAACGTTTTTACAAAGCTGTTAATGAAATGCCGCTATACCAAGATACCTTTGCAGATTTTACCTATTATCCAGATACCGTCGGCGCCTACAATCTAACCCGTGATTCTATTCCCTTTATTTTCTCTGGTAAGTGGGATCGTAACGAAACAGATTTCATTACCTATTCCACCGACGCATTCGATAATTCTCCTATTTTCGACAAATTACAATCCGATGGATATAATATGAATCTCTACGACGAAGACTTCACATGGCAAAGCCGCAAAGCACTAAATTTTACCAATATTGATAGTCAAGCCAAGAATATTAATCAAACTGCCTTCCTAAAACAAGAAATCAAATATGTTCTCTTTAAATACTTACCGTACCCTCTTAAAAGTTTTTCAAAGCCCGACTCTATAGATTTCGCCAACACCCAATCCTCCGACGAAAAAGAGTCTTTCGCATGGGAAGATCTCACATATTATAATAACATGTTGGAAAATCCAATCGAACTTACCAATCAAAAAGTCTTTCAATACATTCATTTAGAAGGCGCTCACGTCCCTTATAATTTAGATGAGGATTTTAACTCCATCGATCCAGAATCCGGCACATACGAACAAAAATGCATTGTCACTCTAAAAATCATCAATACCTACATTAATCGATTAAAAGAAGCAAATGTATATGATAATTCTTCCATTATCATTATGGCAGACCACGGAGTTAATCATACCGCCAACCCAAACCCCATCCTCTACATCAAAGGAGTTAACGAACATCACGCTTATCAGGCCTCAGACAAAGCCATCTGGTATCCAGATTTGCTAGAAGCCTATAACGAGCTATTAAATAATAAATCATCTTCCGAGGTGTTTTCCAACGTTTCAGACGAGCACCGCGATCGCATTATCATCCAAATACCATTCGGGCATGAAGAACATATGATAGAATGGGTTCAAACCGGCAAAGCTTGGGATCAAAAAACATTAAGTAAAACAGGAAAGGAATTTGATTTATGATTTTTATAGATTTTCTCGGCTGGATTATGAAACTTTGTTACGACATTGTTGGAAACTACGGCGTTGCCATTATTCTATTTACATTCGTAAGTAAAATCATCCTCCTTCCTATTTCAATTTGGGTTCAAAAGAACTCTATCAAGATGGTTAAAATGCAGCCCGAAATTAACTCTCTTAAAGTTAAATACTTTGGCGACAAAGACACTATCGCTGAAGAAGAATCAAAAATATATAAAAAATACAAATATAATCCCCTAGCATCACTCGTACCATTAGTTGCACAAATTATACTTCTTTTAGGCGTAGTAGAAATCGTCAAAAATCCCACACTTTATATCGGGGTCGAAAATCTAGATTATAATTTTCTCGGTTTCGATTTACGCTGGATTGCTTCCGAAAACGGCGGCATGGCTATTTGGATACCAATCATCGCTGGTCTCTCTGCCCTTGCGCTCTGCATTAGCCAGAACATCATGAATGTCCTTCAAGCTGAACAGTCCAAATGGAATAAATACGGTATGCTCGTTTTATCTGTTGGTTTATCGGTCTACTTGGGTACATTCGTTACTGCAGGAGTTGCCCTTTATTGGACCGCAAGTAACCTCATGGCAATCCTTCAACAATGGCTTCTTAATATCGCGATTAACCCCAAAAAGCACGTTAATTACAAAGCACTAAATAAATCTCGCCAAGAGCTAAAAGAACTTCAAGATATCGCTAAATCTCATAAACGCACCAAGGAACAAATCAGAAAGGAGAAAGACGATTATAAAAAATTCTTCTCTATCGCTAACAAAAAGCTCGTCTTCTATTCCGAAAGCAATGGTTTCTATAAATATTACAAAGGTATAATAGAATACATCCTCAACAATACTAATCTTACAATCCACTATATTACTAGCGATTACAATGATCAAATCTTTGAGCTCGCCAAAACCGAAAAACACATCAAACCATATTATATCGAAGAGAAAAAACTTATTACCCTAATGATGAAAATGGATGCCGATGTCGTTGTAATGACTATGCCAGATATTAATAATTATCACATCAAACGCAGTTATATCCGAAAAGATATCGAATATATTTATGTGCCTCACGGAATTGATAGTCTAAATCTCACCATGCGTAAAGGGTCAATGGATAATTATGATTCCATTCTTGTAACCGGTAAACATCAACGCGAGGAATGCGAAAAGACCAATGAGGTCTACAATTTGAAAAATCGCAAAATTATAGACTGGGGTTACTCACTACTAGACGACATGATCTCAGAATATAAGAAAACCAAGAAAAAATCCAGCAAAGAGAAAACTGTCATGATTGCTCCATCGTGGCAAAAAGATAATATTATCGACTTGTGTTTGGATAAAATATTAAAATCCGTCAAAGGTAAAAAATATAAAGTCATTGTAAGACCGCACCCTCAACAAGTTCGCCATATGAAAGATCTATTTGAAAAGATGAAAGAGAAATACAATAATACCAATATCGTCATTCAGACAGATTTTTCCAATACGGATTCAGTGTTTAATGCAGACTTATTAATTACGGATTGGTCTAGTATTGGATACGAATATGCCTTCACCACCAAAAAGCCAGTTATATCTATAGATACGCCCATGAAAGTCATGAACCCTGAATACGAAAAAATCAAGGTTGAACCATTCAATATCTGGGCGCGAGAACAAATCGGCGAAGTCATCAAGGTCAAGGACGCTAAGAATATTGACTCTATTATTAAAAAAATACTCAAAGATCCCACAAAATATCAGAAAAAAATATCCGCCCTTAGGAAGAATTCGGTATATAATATAGGGAATAGTGCGGAAATAGGCGCTGAATATATTATCAAATGCGTGCAAGCTAAAGTAAAAGAAAGGAAGAAAAAATGAATATAATATCAACTTTTGGCTATATCGATCCATCAGTTATGACCTATGCCATTCAAGCTGGGGCCGGCATCATTATCGCAGTTGGCGCGTTCGTTGGTCTCTACTTTAGAAAGGCAAAGAAGAAAGTCAACAAAAAACTTGGCGTCGACGAAAACAAGAAAAAGGAAGTCGAATCCGACGATATCGAAATTAAGAAAAGGTAAATTACTATGCAAGCGTTAATTCTAGCCGCCGGCATGGGCAAGCGTCTCGGCAAGTATACGTCCGACAACACAAAATGCATGTTGAAAGTAAATGGTAAAACACTAATCGAACGCGCAATTGAAGCTCTGGTGGGCGCCGGAATTAATAAATTAATTTTAGTCCTAGGATATAAAGGTGAAAACGTCAAGCAATTCCTTTTGCATGACTGCGATAATCCAGCAGTTAAGCAAATGAAATTAGTTTTCATTGATAACCCTATTTATGATAAAACTAACAATATTTGCTCATTATTCTTAGCAATTGATGAATTCAAAAAAGAAGACACTGTCCTCCTAGAATCTGACTTAATTTACGAGCCAGAGCTAATCAAAAGAATTGTCGAAGATGAAGAACCAAATCTGGTTTCTGTAGCCAAATATGAACAGTGGATGGATGGAACCGTCGTAAAGCTCAACCAAGACACCAATAGCATTGTAGAATTTATTGAGAAAAAAGATTTCAACTATCATGATATTGAAAAATATTATAAAACCGTCAATATCTACAAATTTAGCAAACATTTTATCAACAAGGAATTCGTTCCTTTTCTTAAAGCCTATATTGAAGCGTATGGCGAAAACGAATATTACGAATTAATCCTTAAAATCATTGCACATCTATCCAGAAGTAGCCTAAAAGCATTGGACGTTTCCGACTTAAAATGGTATGAAATTGACGATTCTCAAGACCTAGATATTAGTACCTGTCTCTTTTCGGAAGGCGAAACCAAACTTAATAATCTTCAAAAACGTTTTGGTGGTTATTGGCGTTTCGACGAGCTACTAGACTATTGCTATTTAGTTAACCCATATTTCCCTACCAAAGGTTTACTTAATAAAATCAATTATTTCTCCCAAACTCTCATTTCAGAGTATCCTTCTGGACAAAAAGTGAATTGCATTTGCGCAAGCCGTCTATTTAACGACGTAGATATTAACCACCTCGTGGTTGGTAACGGCGCCGCAGAATTAATATCAACCCTCGGTAATATCCTTACTGGTAAAATGCTCCTTTCAAAGTCCGTCTTTAATGAATATGCTCGTTGTTTTAATAAGTGTAAACTACATAAATTAAACTTAGCGAAAACTAATTACTCATACGATATTGACGCCCTAAAAGAAGCTCTTCAAAACCATGATTGTTTGTGCATTGTAAATCCAGATAATCCTACTGGAGCTTTCATAAAAGAAAAAGATATGCTTTCTCTTTTAAACCAAGCTAAACTCCAAAACAAAACCATCATTTTCGATGAATCGTTTATTGATTTTTCCGAACCCGACAAACGCTATACTTTCATTACCGACGATATTCTCAATTCATTCCCCAACCTAATCGTTATTAAGAGTATCAGCAAATCTTACGGAGTACCAGGTATCCGCTTGGGCGTTTTAGCTTCTAGCAACGAAGCTCTCATCCAAGAAATTAAACAGAAAATACCAGTCTGGAACATCAACTCTTACGGCGAATACTTCCTACAAATCGCCAATCTATACAAAAATGATTACATTCTATCCTGCGATAAAATCGCCGAAGAACGAAAGCGCATGATAAAAAAGCTACAAGAAGCGCTCCCTAAAAAATGTCATGTTTACTCATCAGAAGCTAACTTCCTAATGGTAGACCTAGGCAATATCGATTCCACAAAGTTAGCCATCGAGCTGCTAAACAAGAAGATATTCATTAAAGATCTCAAAACTAAAGATGCATTTAAAAACAAAAACTTTATTCGACTCGCAGTCAGAACCGATAAAGAAAACGATAAGCTAATTCATGATATCGTATCAACTTTAAATATATAAATACAACTTAGACTAAACAAGCTTAATCTATAATTATGTCAAGAAATGCTTGCCATGAGTGACGTTTATTCAGAAGCCTCTGTGCTGATTTTGCTAGTTTACTTAGTTTTTTAGGATTCTTCGAGATTTCATTAATACGCTCAATGTATTCTTTAGGATTCTTATAATCCTCTACTAAGATTCCGGTCTTTTCGTTCTGCACAAACTCACCCACCCCTCCATCGTTACTTGCCAAAATTGGTATTCCAGCCGCTGCCGCTTCCAAAACAACATTTGGCATACCATCAGATAACGAAGTATATAATAATAAATCATATTCAGAAATCGGAAGTGACTCAAATCCATTATATACTCCATAATATTTTAATGCTGGAATATCATCAAATATATCTTTATTGACAGTTTTATCAATTTCACCATAGACGCTTATTGTTACCTTATTTTCGTCCAAACGCTTTCCTATTTCTGCCACCAATTCCGGCATTTTCACCGAAGTTACACGACCAGCCCAAAGAATCTTAATCTTTCCTTCCTCTACCAATTCTTCATGCGGAGAGACAACTTCCATGTCTTTAATTGGTTGATATAGTACTTTTATCTTCTTTTCATCAAAAGCATTTACATCTATCAAATAATCCTTCATATTCTGATTGTCAGTAAAAATATATCTAACCGCCGAATAGATATCAAATAAACGAGGATTAGCATACGATTCTACAGCCTCAAAATTGCTTCCCTCAATATATCCCCATGCAAAAATTGATACATCTAAACGATATTCCGCTTCAATCAGCTTTTTATGTTTCTTAATCCATAGATATCCAAAATCAGAATTTATTATATGTAATTTATTGCATTGCAGTTGGACTATCAGTCTTGACATTAATTCATCTCTCGCTTCATCAGACCAAAGCTCGGCGGCCACATTTCCATAATCAATGAAATCGACACAATCCGGAAGTTTATCGGCCCAAGTGTTTTTTACTGGCAACGTAGAAATAACCGCAAAATGCCATTCAGGATGCTTTTCTTTTAGAGCTTCAATATAATTGAATAATACTTTATCCGCACCACCACGCACTACCCACGGCACAATAAAGACATAATCCGGTTTCTTTTTTACCATTTTTGCCAATCTGCAAAAAGCTTCACCAATTAATGATTGTGCGTCTGCTTCGTATAAAGTAGCATCTATAAGCAATTGCTTATATGGATATAATAGAGGTTCGATATGGTTTGCAGCTACCCACTCCTTTATCACCCAGTCCGGCACTATCGTTTTAAAACTGCCTATTTGCGAATCGTCTTTCGGCAAACGACCCATCGTCCACAACATAAACTTTGCTACGGGCGTAATGAAAAAATTCAGATATTTATTATTTCTAATTCCCTTGTATACTCTTCTCGCCGTCCATTTCTTTTTAACTTGATCTTCGTCTTGCTCCGCTTCTGCACGATTTAGTCTCTCATCCATTTCCGGTGTCGGCACAGTAGCCATCTGCTTCAAATCAAACAAATCCATGGCGGGTATCACTACCCCATCATTATTTCCAGACGATAATCTCGAGTTTTCCGAACGACGATAAAAAAGTACCGTATTACCCGCAATCCTATGCGGGATATTCTTTTGAATAGTATCGATATTAAAAATCCAATCCTCATGACCATAACCAATACCTAACCTTCTATATGGAGTCGAAATAAAAACACTGCGCCTCGCAAGTGAGACAGAGCACCATAAATTTCCACTAGCCAGTATAGTAGCTTCTTCTTTAGGTAATCTTGAGTTGCGTTGAATTGTTAAAATGTTAGGCTGATCCATCCCGAATGTTAAAATTGCTTCCGGATGCACGATAATATCTTTTTTTGATTTCTTCACTAGTTTTAAAGCTTCCAAGAACCAATTTGGAGAAATCAAATCATCCCCATCCATAAACGCAATCATATCGCCCCGTGCTTTATTGGCGGCGAAGTTCCTGGAAGAACCAGTATCGCCAAAACTATTCTGAAAAATCCTAATTCTTTTATCACTCTTATATCTATCCAAATAGTTTATCGTTGCATTATCCCCATTATCAACATGGATAACAATCTCATAACCGTATCCAGATTCTTCTACCCTATCCAACGCTTCAAAAATACTCATCATTGTTTTGTGTAATATTAGGCCCTCAGTATGTGTAGTTATCGCAACGGTTAAATCAATCTTTTTCCTCATTTCAGTTTCTCCATTATTCTCTTAAGTTTCTTTCTTATTTTACTTCGCCTCGTTTCACTTAAGATTGCAATCTCAGTTTTCAGCTTTTCATTATCCGCCATTAAATCTTCATTATACCTCGTTAATCTTTCTATTTCCTCATTCAAACTATAATATTGCTTTTCTAGCCAATCCTTCCCCTCTTGTAGCTCTGCTAGTACCTCGAATAACTGCCGAATAATATCCATATGATATTCATCAAACACCCCACCATATCGTTTTATTAATTCTTCTCTAAAAATTTTATCGTCTTCTTTTTTACCAATATGCGACAATGATGTTTCAACTTGCCTATAATAGAACAAAGGTTCTTCGACTAATCCCAATTTCCAATTATTCTTCAACATAGCATTCCATCTATTCCAATCGTATCGAGTCCTCATCGGCCAATCTAGATTTAAGCCCTCCAAAGCCTCTCGTCGCATCAAAGAAGATCCTAACATATTGCAAGATACAAGCATATATGGGAATTTCATAGTATTCTTGTCGTACTTTTTCTCGTAATAATAATCGCTTGGATTATCGCGAAACAATCGCAAATTTGTGCACACAGCGCCATATGAAGGATGCTTATCTAAAAACTTTACTGTTTTTTCAAGAAAAGTCGGGTCCAAAACATCATCACCACAAAAATCTATTATATACTTATTTTTCATCAGTTCATCACACTGCCTACGACGTTTCGGACTTCCAAGATTCGTTTTGTATAAACGTTTCTCTGAAATTTTGTCATATTCTATCGACTGTAACTTTTCTCTCGTAAATCCATCATTAGAACCATCGTCAATCAATATAACTTCAAAATCTTGAAAAGTTTGTTTTTTTAATGACTCAATAGCGTCGTCAACAAACTTTCCCTGGTTATAGGCAAGTAAAGCAACACCAACCTTTGGTTTTTTCTTCTCCATTGTTTACATTATAACACACCAATATGATATAATTACGTAATGGAAAACGATATATATCAAGAAAGATATCTAAAACACCAACTAGATAAAAAAGAAGAACTCATAAAGATTATGAAGGAACGTCACTCGAATCGTCGTTTTGATGATAAGCCAATACCACAAGAAATAATCGATGAGTTAATTTCCGTCGTAGAATTAGCCCCTTCAAGTTGTGATCGTAAAGCAATCAAAGTCGAAGTTATAACCGATCGAGACAAAAAAGCACTTCTTGGAGGAATTCTAGTTGGTGGAGTAGGTTGGATTCATAGAGCACCAGCCATCTTGCTAATTACAGCAGATCCCAAAGCTTACAAAGCCGAAGGCGAAATAAAGTTTATGCCTTATCTAGATGGCGGAGTCGTTTCTCAGCAACTTGCACTTACCGCCACTTCACTCGGAATTCACGGCTGTTTTGCCAATCCAAATATCAGAGATTTTAATGTAGATCATTACCATAAAATTTTTGGTCCAAATATCCTTACGATGGCATTCGCTATCGGATATCCTATCGAAGAAGACTCATCCGATAAAGAAAAATAGCAATCTGTCGTCTTGTAATTATTACACCGTCTGCAAATTCACCTTCTCTGGTGTAATACTTTGTTATTCCTTTAGTGTAAGCCCAGTTTATAGCATTCGCCATTTCAATATTGCTTGGTAAATCTTCCAAATTGCTATCATAAGCCAACGGTTCATCTTCGTATCTCCATAAGAATATCGCAACTTCTCTTCTAGTTATCTGCGTATATGGTGCATATTCACCAGGCGAACTATAGTATTTTGTAATACCGTTGTTGTAAGCCCAAATAATAGCCTTTGTTCCCAACTCATCATTAACTGATAAATCATCAAATATTTCACTAGCATTTGTAATATTAACATCTGGTGAACCAGCAAGTCTCCATAAGAATATCGCAACTTCTCTTCTAGTTATCTGCGTATATGGTGCATAT
>CAMYUU010000008.1 GCA_947302355.1 uncultured Candidatus Saccharibacteria bacterium
CCAACCTGCTGATACATATGAAGGTAAAGTTAAATACACACTTGTACATCCAGCAAATGAAACACCTTTGCAACCACAACCAGCTACAGCAGGATGCATTAACTACTTCCCAAATGGCTCTAACGTAGTAGGTACTATGGGGTGTCAGTCTGCTTCGGATAACGCTAGCGTAACACTTCTTGCATCCAACTTCAGTAGAGAAGGTTATGGCTTTGCAGGATGGTCTAATAAGTTTGATTATGCTGATAATCCTAACCAAGAAGGTATTAAGTTCTATGGTCCACAAGAAACCATTACAGTACCTACTGGAACTACTACTAGTGGACTTAGCCTATATGCTGTATGGATTAAATCGCAAGGTAGCTTACAAGATTCTACTAAAGTAGCACAGCTTTGTGGTACTGGTACAGGAAGCCTAACTACTGCTCCTACTGATGGCACTGCTAACTTGTCTAGTGTCTCTGCTCTTACTGATAGCAGAGACAACAATACATATGCTATCGCTAAACTAGCTGATGGTAAATGCTGGATGATTGAGAACTTAAGGCTAGAAAGCACCAATAGTGACAATAGTACAGGTGCTCTAGCCCAAGGTTATGGTACAAGTTCTACCTATGGCAATTTCTCAGGGCTCGCTGATGCAGAATCTGGCTTCCCTTTCGCTTATTCTGCTAATAGTCTCTACTATTCTGGTACTCAAGAAGGCACTGCTACTATAAACATAGGTACCTCAAATGACCCAGCCTATCGAATGCCACGCTATAATAACTGGAACAACCAATCCACTTCTACCAACAGACCGCAAGACCCAATATCTAACTCAGCCACTAATAGCACCACTAATGCTGGCATGTATAGCTATGGCAACTACTACACTTGGCATGCAGCTATAGCAGATACTACATATTACGATAGCGGAGATCACGACACCACATCTCTTTGTCCAACTGGTTGGAAATTACCATATGGCAATAGCTCTGGTAATGGTGCTACAGCTGGGGGATTCTATAACCTAAACTACAAGATTAATAATGATTCTTATGTAACAAATTCTACGGCAAGTCAAAAGATCAGAGCTTTCCCAAATAACTTCCTCTACTCCGGCTACTTCGGTACGTTGTCTGCCTACGATAGAGGTAGCCAAGGCTACTATTGGTCGTCTACTGTCAACAATGGCAACTATAGCCAACGCCTGACCCTGTATAGTTACGGCGTGAATCCAGGTATCGGTAGCGACAGTACGGTTGCTGGGTTCAGTATTAGGTGTACGGTATCGGCCGGTACTTAAGCTAAATTATTGAAATATATAATTATTATGCTACAATAGATGTATTATGGAAGGTAATAAAACAAAACCACGCGTGATATTGGTGTTCGGTGCGCCCTGCAGTGGCAAGACTACGTTTGCATGTAATTTTGCCAAAAAGTATTCATTGGCCTATTATGATTTAGCTGCTATTAAGGATGATAATAAATTCTCGCATGATGATATTATGACGATACTAGAGTTATTGTCGCGTACTAAGCAAAATTTGATAATTGAGGGTTGCCTTGATACCGAAAGTGCACGTAGCGAAGTTCGTTCTGTATTCTATAATGCAGGTTACGAGCCGGCTCTTGTCTGGATCCAGACAGATGTTTCTACGATTCGTAATCGTATGAAGTTTAAATTTAAGAGTGTAGCAAAAGCCAAAGAAGAATATAATAGCGCAGTCGATGCTCTCGAGGCTCCTAGCGATAATGAACATCCGATAATTCTATCTGGCAAGCATACCTTTGAGACGCAAAACAAGCATGTAATTTCTGGGCTAGCTGATTTTAAGACTAATGATCGTAAAAGATAAAGAATTTGGTGAGGTTATAGTACGTAAAAGTCCTCTAGCGAGGAATATTAAATTTTCTGTGTCTACTTCTGGCAGACTGTCGATGTCCGTACCTAAATACACGTCAAATTTCTTAGCTAAAAGATTTCTGGAGTCAAATCGTAAAATGATTCGCGAGAAATTGCCGATTAAGAATCCGGAAGAGCAACGCGCCAGAGATTATCGGAAAAAAGTATTAATGAAAAAGGCAAGGGAATATTTGCCGTATCGCTTGGAGTATTTTGCTAAATTATATGGCTATAAATATGAGAAATGCCGTCTTTCACATGCTAATACGCGTTGGGGGAGTTGTTCTTCCAATCGTACAATCTCATTAAACATCGGATTAATGAAAGTACCAGAAAAACTACGAGATTACGTAATACTGCATGAATTGGCGCATCTTAATCATATGGATCATTCAAAAGCTTTTTGGGCTGAAGTGGCCGAGCATGACAAAAACTACAAAATACATGAAAAAAAATTAAAACAATTTAATCCTGGACTTTGAAAAAGCTTGTGCTATAATTAAGTTTAAGGAGGAGTTGTGGAGTTAAGACGTCATTTGGACCCTAAAATGATTCTAATTGGTCTATATGTCGTGGTGATATTTATGTGTTTTTTGATTGGGCTGCGTCCAGCTGGAGCTGCCGAGTATGTGATAAGTGGGGAACTCGAGATTCCAGATATTGGTTTGGAATCTGATGTTACACAGCTTACACTTGAAAACGGTAGATTGAATTCTCCTGATATAATTGTAGGTAGTTATTCTACTTCTCCGAATAAGACTTTATTAATAGGACATTCGACCACTGCATTTCATGACCTAGAGCAACTTGATTTAAATGATTATTTTTACTATAACCGTGTCAAATACAAGATTATTGATATCGAGGTTAAAAAGAAATCCGATATTCATATGGGGCAGATTTTGGCCGGCGCAGAAAAAGACACCGTTGTATTAATGACTTGTGCAGGTGAGTTGTTTGAAAACGGCGATGCAACACATCGATTAATTATAACCGCTGTAAGCGAATAGCGAATCCTCCGCCTGGAGCTAGGTGAATTTTAAGTTTGTCGCTTGATTTAGCTTTTTTGGTCTTGATTTCGTAGGCTAGAGGATTGTCTTTGTAATGGGATTTTTCGGTATCACAGTAGATGGTGACTTGGTATTTATCATCTTCTAAGAAGTCCATTTTTATTTCTATTGAGCGACCGCTTTCATTAGTGACGCCACCAATGTACCAATCGGCACTGTTGCGGTCTTTTCTAGCTACTACGAAATATTCTCCGATTTGCCCGGCGAGTGGGATGGTTTTTTCAAAATTAGTAGGCACATCACGGATAAAACTAAAGAGGTCGGCATATTCTCCAGAATACATAAATGGGCGGTCTGCCGCCATTTGCATGCCTGAATAAAAAACTATGAAGTAGGCTACCTGTCTAGCGATGGTGGTATTAATACGTTTCTTGGGATTCTTGATATCGAAAATGCCGTTGGTATAATCCATTCCGCCAGATAATAAGCGCGTATATGGCAAATAGCAGGCATGGGATGGAGAGAGGGCTCCGCCTTCATATTCTTGCCCCCGGGCACCTTCTCTGGTCAAAAGGTTTGGCCAGGTTCTTTCTATACCAGTGCCTTTGATGGGCTCATGAATATCAAGGCAAATATGCTTAGCGGCGGCTAGCTCGATGGTTTTCTGGTAATGGTTGACACCGCGCTGTGAGTGATGATATTCTGGGCGACCATTGATTACCATTTTGCTACCAGCGTAGCCAGTCTTAATGTAGCGGATGTTGTTTCTCGCGTAATAATCATAAGCTTCTTCGATTTGTGATTCATAATTATCAACAAAGCCTACGGTTTCGTGGTGGCCTACAAGTTCGATATTGCGCCTTTTGGCATATCTTGCCACTTCTTCTAGGTCAAAGTCTGGCGTTGCTTCGGTAAATTTATTGTTAATGCCATTTTTTAGCCAATCGCCCTCCCAGCCATTATTCCATCCTTCGATTAGAAGTCCTGCAATTCCGAGCTTGACGGCTTCGTCGATATATTCTTTGGCGTGGCTAGTGGTGGCGCCATGTTTTTCGCCTGGAGCCCAAGTCCATTCGCCTACATACATCGCCCACCAGATACCAATAAATTTAAGTGTTTTGACCCAAGAGAAATCGCGCATGGGTGGGTCGTTCAACGCGTATATCATGCGGTTTTTGGTGAGGCTGACTGCGGAATCTCCAATCATGATCACGCGCCAAGGGGTGTTAAATGGCAGAGAAACATGAGCCTTCGTATTATCTGAAAGTGGAGTAATATTACTCTTGATTGTGGCGTTTTTGGCTTCGAGCGTCATCGAGCCGTAGTTATATAATGCGGCTTCGTGAATACTTAGGAAAATATTGTCGGGTGTCTGGATGGTGAGTGGGGTATGTACTGGACTAGACAAATCTCCGAGTCTGGCTTTTTCATAATTGTATTCGTATCGGTCCGGCTGAAAGGCGGGGATGCTCCAGGCTGCACTTGACGGATTAATGCCAAATTCTGTTAATTCATCTTGGATGGTAATTTGCCTGAATTTTGGCTGTGGTGGAATTTCGTAGCGAAAGGCAATACCATCGTTAAAAACTCTAAAGCGCAAAGTCATAAGGCGACCGAGGGCGCGGTTTTCGGCAACAAAGAAGGAAGCCTCGTGATATGAATTATCGATAAAACGATCTTCACCCCATGGCATTTCAATGGTTTCAGAATGCTCGATTTCTTGGGCGCGAATAAGAGAGAAGTTATCGCCTAGTATACCTTCACCACAAATATTTAGGCCTAATCTGGAATTACGTACGACTACTACGTCATCACGATAAATCGAATAGCTGATTTTGCCGTTTCTGACTAGGAACTTACACTTTATATGTTCGTCCGGTGAGGTAATTTCGGTTTGAGAATCTTTGGATTTTCGCCTTTTTAGCATAAGCTAATTATAGCATAATTCTTCAGTCTATTCTTGTGCTATAATAAAAATAATATGACTAGGCGGAAAAGAAATAAGCTGGGAGTATTAGCTGGAGGTATGGTATTATTTGTTTTGATAGGTGCTGGATGCTTCTTTGGTTTTCAATTTTTCACAAAGACAGGGATTTTTCGTATCCCAGGCGTAGTTTACTATGACGAGAGCCTAAATAATAGTGAGATTTCGATTTTACAAGGTATTTTTACTGATGAAGTATCTCTGGATAAGGATGTCCACATATCGGCAGCTGAATATCTGGAAAGGCCGGAGCTAAAGGAGGGTGAATACTTATATCGTATTTTTGTGCCAGTTGCCGATTTTTATAGCTCTGTGGATGGAATTAGTATTGGTGAGCCGTCAAATTTGTTTGCGGATCCTTATGTGTCGGATGTGAGTTATGAGACTATTGATGTGAATGAGCTTAGCTTTGACAAAAAGTTACTGAGCATTAACGATAAATACTTCTTAGACGATTTTGATTCTGGGGCAGTATTTAGAGTGATAAACTTTGAATCGGAAAAGTTTAAAGACGAAATCGAGCCACTAGTACAGGATCGGTTTACGGTAGATTTTCCTACTAAGGATTCAGTTTTGTCTTTTGCGCAGACTGGCGTGACGGCATTGTCTCGCGGAATGAATGCAAAACTAAACCAAGTCGGTGATGCATCTTATTTTGCGGCTAATATTGGGGAGTATCTTTCTGGTTTTGATCTTACACACACCTCTAATGAGTCGTCTTTTTCGGATTACGCTAGCTCAAGCAATATTTGTTCGGATCGGAAATTTATGAATACCTTGCTTAGTGTTGGGCTCGATATCGTTGAGTTAACAGGGAATCATAATCAAGACTGCGGTGACGAAGCGGCTTCGGAATCGATTGACCTTTATCAGCAAAACAATATTCAAATAGTGGGTGGTGGTAAAACGGCCGAACTAGCTGCGGAGCCACTTCTAATCAACAAGAAAAACTCCGGGGTAACATTCTTGGCTTATAATCTTTCTACTGGTGGCGCTACATATGACGACACTCCTGGAGCTAACCAATATTATGAAGAGAATTTTGTAGCCGAAGTTAATGAGGCTAAAGCGCGTGGTGACTTTGTAATAGCGGATATTCAATACTATGAATGTAGCGCCTATGTTTCAGAGAGTGAAGATACGACCTGTGATTACGCTAATTCGTCGGCTGGCGATCAGGTTGGGTTCTTCAGGCATTTGATTGATTTAGGTGCTGACGTAGTAGTTGGTACTTCTGCGCATCAACCTCAGACCTATGAACTTTATGCTGACGGTGCAATATATTATGGGCTTGGCAATTTGTTTTTCGATCAATGCTGGTGGCCAGGAACGACTCGGAGTTTAATCTTGGCGCATTATTTCTACAACGGTAAACTTTTACAAACCAAGCTTGTACCCACACAATACGATCAGAATTTTCAGACAGCTCTAATGAATAAAGAGGACGCGGCATGGTTTCTGCAGAGATTAGCGAGCGTACGGCCATAAAGTTCGGGATTCTTTTTGCTTCAACTTTACTAATGATAGTTTTTATTGTTGCTCTTATTGCTACTTCTTCCGCTCAGGATGTCGGAGATTTAGAAGAAATGCAACCGGTTCCCAATGCGGCTTTCGATGGTCCGACCGAAGACCCTTTGCCCGATAGAGTTGATTTTCAACCCGTGGTGGATGGCTGGGCCGAGGCAATGTCTGGCGGTCGTAGTGTGCTAGTGTATGACTTAGAGAGAGATGAGGCAGTAGGCGCCTATAATTCTTCCGAAAATTACACTATTGATTCACTTTATAAGTTATTCGTTGTGTACGAAGGATATAGAAGAGTACAATCTGGCGAATGGAATTCTTCAGATTCGGCTGGATATACTGGATATACTATACTGGAATGTCTTGACCTTTCAATTAGAGAATCGAATTCTGTTTGTGCTGAAACATTGTGGTCGAAGATGGGAGAAGGTGATTTGGACGAAATAATTGAAAATGATTTTAAGATTACGAATTCAGATATTTCTTCTTTCATCTCGAATCCCGAAGATATTACAGAAATGATGAAACTATATTATAAGCATAAAGAAATTACTGATGAATCTTTAGTAGCTCGCATGCAAGATTCTTTCTTGAATCAGCCCGTGACCGAATATGATTGGCGACAGGGATTGCCGAGTGGTTTTTCTTCGGCGAAAGTCTACAATAAGGTTGGTTGGGATTACAATCCAGATGAAAAGTATTGGAATACTTATCATGATGCAGCAATCGTAGAATTCCCTGAAGAAAATAGACATTTCGTTGTGGTAGTAATGACTAGTCATGTGCCTTTTCAAAAGATTTCAAAATTAGGTTCGCTAATTGAAGAAGCTTTTAAATCTTCACAATAGTTTAGTAAGTGCTAAAGAATTGTGACCAATAAGCTTTATAGTCAGAATCGATATCAAATTTGAATCCTACCGCAAGTTTTGTGAATTCTGGATTAAGGATATTAGCTCTGTGAGCTTCAGATCCCATCCAAAGTGCCACAGTAGTAGATGGAGAAACGGCAGCATTGCCAATAGCTAAATTTTCTCCACTTGAGCCACCTGAATTAGGCACTGGGCAGGCAGTCGACCAATTTGCGCCGTTTGGTCGTGTATGACTGTAGGAGATTGCTGTCTCTCCAGCACGAATATCGGCAGCCTCTGCACACGTGTCACCCCACGACAAAGGATTTAGATTGTTTTTGATGCGAATCTTATTTACTAGAGATAGAACTTCATATTTCCATTGCTCGACTGGTGGCTCAATTACTGTTACCGTTATGGAGTCTTTCCTTGTACCATCGTAGGTACCCGCAGTAATAGTGGTGGTGCCGATACCTTTAATGACTGGGTATCTACAGGTATCGTTACTATACCCTAACCAGGTGCGGGCGGAGTCATAAAATCCAGATATGACATTCTGATTCGATGTCTGCCAATACATGTTGCCAAGATTGGCGAGGCTTCCGCTGACGCAAATATCCGTATCTGGTGTGGCATAGATTACGACCGATTCTTCATTCCATAGCTCCCCGGCATTGACAGGAGTATTATCAAACTCGTGGCCAGTGAATGAATCATAATCATCATTGGTGACAATTTGTGCTGGTTCTGTATTCGCATTCGAATTCGACACAGATTCTAGAAGCTCCATTTCTCCGACTGTATCTTGTACGATATCGGAGCGCTCATCGACGGCGCGGAATTCTAGCCCGCCACCAAACCAAATAGCGCTCGCTATCAAGACCCCTGCAATCAGTATGGCGGCCGCATTGATCGATAATAGTATAGTGGTTTTATTGTTTTTCTTTCGATCGCTTTCCATGTACACTTCTTTGTTTATGATTTTCTGTTTTTCCGGAAATGGTAGTTCGGATCGACATGTATACTTGATTCATGGCCGGCATCAGTAGTAAGAATATTAAAATCATAATGAAATTCAGAATGATAACCTCTGTGGACGGTGTGGAGCCTCGAAACAAGGCCGCAAAGATTAGCGAAAAGATGACCATGTATACAATAGCAACTGAGGAGAGCAAAACTGTATAGGAGAAGATTTTTAGCCAGATTGATGATAAGTTGAGCGAGCGATATCGCAATATCGAATAATAATACGAAATAATCATGGCAGATAGCGTAAGCGGACCTAACCATGTGAGGTTCCAGTTGCCAAAAATTGGTAGTATTATTTCGGAAACTCCGATAATCAAACTTGAGAGAGCAAATGCAACCATGATGATGAAGTCGCCTTTACGTTTGCGGATTGAGTGCGTACGAAGGCACTGCTTGAGCAACGCGGTAGCAACTGCGGTTATGATAGAACAGAAGTAAAATATATATGTAATATAGAATAGTCCTATATTTAAACTAATCGTATTGCCAGTGTTTGCGAGGTTGATTTCTGAATATAAGAGTTCGGGTTTCAGGAAGATAATAATTGATAAGATTGCACCTGCAATCGCAAAGAGCAAAGTTAAAAGTCTGCCGTTTTTTTCATTCCAGACTACGTAGCTGAGGAAGAAAATATCAATTAGGATAGCTGCTACGAATACCCAGTTAACATGCCATGAGATGTTGAGGTTACTTTCTGGAGTGGCGGTAAGGAAGATTAGGATTGATGCGGTCCAAACAGCGGCAAAGAGCGCTGACATAAAAAACCAGAACGCCTGGACTTTTTCACCTTTTTTAGCTCCAAAGAAAGTAACTACGCCAGATAAAAAAGTTAGAATTGATACTGTGGTTAATAGAATAATAATTAAGTGCACCGAACCTCCTTTTTAATCATTATACCATAAGTTTTATCGACGGAAGCCATTATTGAAAATATTATGATTATTCCCGATTGTAGTAGTAATGCCAGAGATGATGAAATCTTGATATTTTTGGTCATTTAGGTAGATTGAGTATGTTTCGTTTAGTACGAAATCCGTCGTACCGGCTGCAAGATGACTAAAAGCTTTTGCCGAAACATGCGAAATCACGGTATTTCCATTATAGTCTTTAATGTCAATACGCGTGTTTGGTTCGAGTTGATTTTGGAAGAATACGCTAATATTGTAAACAGTAGATGTATCACCGAGTGTTTCCGCCATCCCGTTTGAGCCGACGGCGATTACAGTGCCACCATTTATAGTAATTCCAGCTCCACTGTCTAGCGCCCCATTTCCATTATTGGTGGGGCCATCTATTATGGTTGTGCCGCCATTAAAATAGATATAACCATTCGAATCTACTCCGTCTCCACCGGAATTTACGTAGATGTTTCCACCATTAATAGATAGCAAACAGCTTGGGTCTGCATTGTTAGGGTTTTGCGGTGTAGATGAGTCACCTGAACCATTTCCGGCGTTAATTCCATCATCGTTAGTGGTTAAGCTGATATTACCACCATTAATTGCAATAACTGGCGATTCTAGCCCTTCGTAGGATTGGGATATGGTTATTGTTCCGTTGTCTACTCTTAGTTTTCGACTGGCGCGTATGCCGTCGTCACCAGCGTCAATAAAGAAATTACCGCCTTCTATAAAGACATATCCTTTGCCGACATCTACCTCGTTGGTAGATTTAATCGCATCAGCTTTCGAGCTGATTGTGAAATTACCATTAATAATATGTACCGAATCTTTACCACGGATACCATCATCAGTGGCGTTAATTTGGTAATATCCACCCCTAAATTTGAGGTCATCTTTGCCTACGATGGCGTCTTGATATTTTGCAGTTAAATGCAATGTGCCGTCTCCCTGAAACACTAAATCATCTTTGCTGTAGATTACTCCGCTGACATCTTCGTCGTATATCGAATCATAGCTTGCGCCGTCCGTGAGATAGTTTTCGCCAATAAGTTCAATTACTAAATTATTCGCGGAGTAACAGGCGATGGCTGGCCCAGTTGGGTTTTCGATGGTTGCATTGTCTAGTATTATTTTAACGTCGTCATTATTAGCATCAATTATGAGCGGTTGGTTAATTGTATTTTCGGATAATCTGTAAACGCCGGCTTTATTGATTGCGGTTACATTTGATGGGTCTATATCCATTGTTTCATAACTAGCCCAATTGATTTTTTCGTCACCATTATCCAATGCTAAATCTTCTTCAGTAATTCCTGGTGGATTACTTTTATTATTAACATTGAGAATTACGGCGACGGTTAGGGTTGCAATCAATGCGAGCGTGATAATGATGACTCGATAGTCTATACGGAAATTTTTATTAGGGTTTGACAATGTTATATCTCCTCTTCACAACATGGTTCAGAAAGAAGCACTTTAAGATTACTATTTCTGATGCGAATTTCGTCGAGAAATTCTTTTTCATTAACGCTAGCTTTCAGCTTTACATCGTATGTCAATTTATAGAGTGAGCCCATGTTTACGGTCTTCATTCGAATAAGACGTGCGCGGGAAGTATATTTTTCGAAAATATCATCAAATGTTTCGTCATAGTCCAAGTCTTCCGGGATGATGATTTTGAGTACGCGCTCATTTTGATTAGGTTCCAAAAAATGCGTGTATGTTAAAATTACAATTGCGACAATCGCAATGACACTAATTACAGTGGCGAAAAGGATATGCCCCATACCTAGTGCTAGCCCTACCATCATAGCGAAAAATACGCTCAATAGATCTTTGGCGCGTCCCTGGATCGAGCGGAATCTGATTAGTGAAAAAGCGCCAAGTATTGCGATTGAGGTGCCTAGGTTGCCGTTAATCATAATCATGACTGCCATTACTAATAGCGGTAAGACTGCTAGAGTGATCAAGAATCCTTTTGTGGTCTGGGAAGTTTTCATATGCGTAATTGCAATTGCAATGCCTAAGATTAGAGCTACGCTGGCGCAAATAAGAGCGGTAGCGATGTCTAATCCTGTTGATGTCGTATTAAATATACTGCTAAACATTTTTCTCCTTTATTATTTTTTCATAAATCTTACCAACCTTGCTAAATCGTTGTGGATAAATTCTATTCGTTGAAAGTATCTTGGTCAGCCATAATGGTAATGACCCCCGCGACTTTATTTCCATAATTATATTTTTATCATCCTTAAAGTAAATTTTATCATGTTTTTTCTTCGTAAAGCTCAAATCGTTGTCACGGTATTTGAGGTTTTCATCAAAAGTGATACGCAAACCATCTTCTTTTTTGTATGATTCGCGATGATACATAACTAAGATTTTGGGGGAAAGCTTAAGATGACTAATCAAATAATCTATTTCGCGCGCAATCTGAAAATCAATCTTCGACCTTTGCTGGTTAGAAATCATATCGACTAGCGTTGTTTTTTGACTCACTAATATATCGAAATCCTTACGGGTAATCATGACGCGTCGCTTATATCCGGGATTGCTTTCTTTTTCGCGAAGTTTGGTCTTAATCTCCAAGAAAACTCGGTCGTATCCGCTATAAGATCTAGCACGGAGCTTGTGTTTAAAGTTAGTCCAGTCGATAGATTGAGAGATTAAATCGTAATTATCGGTATCAAAATATAGATTAAAAATTTCGGATTTAAAATAATTGTCCTTTTCGATGTGATGTTTGATTTCATTTATAATCTGGCTTTTTTGAGCTTTATTGATCAAGTATTTCTTTTCAATACGATCAAAAACTTTTGACTTCATATACTATATATTATATACGAAAACTTGAAATAGTCTAAAAATTTTTATGTTATAATGATTGTAGACATGCTAGAGATTCGGGGTGTGAAGAAGACCTACTTGACGGGTGGGATTAAACGAGTTGTCTTAAATGACATTTCGGTAAATTTTCGCACCAGCGAATTTGTGACAATTCTTGGACCTTCTGGGTCTGGTAAGACTACATTGCTCAACATTGTTGGTGGATTAGACAAGTATTCGGCTGGCGATTTGATTGTCAATGAAAAATCAACAAAGAAGTTTCGCGATAAAGATTGGGATTCTTACCGAAACCATAGAATTGGTTTTGTTTTTCAGAATTATAACTTGATCCCGCATCAGACCGTATTACAGAATGTGCGTCTTGCCTTAACTTTATCTGGCATTTCAAAACGTGATTCAATTCGCCGTGCAAAGAAGGCCTTGAAAGATGTTGGCTTAGAGGACCACATCGACAAACGCCCGAATCAACTATCTGGCGGACAAATGCAGAGAGTCGCAATTGCGAGGGCGCTGGTAAATGATCCCGATATCCTGTTGGCGGATGAGCCGACGGGCGCATTGGATTCGGAGACAAGCGTCCAGGTGATGGATATTTTGAAAAAAATAGCTAAAGATAAGCTGGTGATTATGGTCACTCATAACCCAGATTTAGCTAAGGCTTATGCAACGCGAATTATTAAGCTAAAAGATGGCAAGATTACGTCTGACTCTAATCCATACAATGGAAAAAAGAAAACTGATTTGGAATTAGTGGAGGCACAAAAGAAGAGCAAGAAAACCAAGATGTCATTTTTGACTGCACTTTCGTTGTCGCTCAAAAATCTTATGACGAAGAAAGCACGGACTATCTTGGTATCTATTGCTGGTTCGATTGGGATTATAGGCATTGCTCTGATTTCAGCGGTTTCGACTGGGTTTCAGAACTATATTGATAAAATCGAACATGATACTCTCACATCTTATCCGCTTTCTTTAATGCAGGAATCAACCAATATTACCGGAATATTACTTAGCATGACTGGGATGAGCGAAGAATCTATACATGAAGACGGCAAATTGCACGAGAGTCAAATACTTTCTTCGACGCTGGGCAATGTCACCAAAAATGATTTAGCAAGTTTTAGAGATTATTTAAATCGCCATTATAGTGAAGTTGAAGAGGATATTAGGCTAATTGAATATGAATACAATATAGATCCAATGATTTATACTATTGATGCGACTGGTGAACTCGCACAGCTAAATCCAAATAATCTGTTCTCAACTATACTCGGAGATAATTCTTTGATGAACTCTTATTCCAATTTGACTTCGTCATTTCGGCAATATGATTTAGAGAATATCAAGACAGACACTAATCTTGTGGCCGGACGTTATCCTGAGGAATATAATGAGATGGTAGTATATCTTTCTAATGAATATGAGATATCTGATTTTTTGACTTATTCACTTGGGCTTCATGACACTGATAGGTTGAGTGAAATAATTAAAAAGATTATGGGTGGGGAAGACGTCGAAATAAATGAAGAACCTTTGGTATTGACTTACGACGATTTAATGAGCGTAGATTTGCGTTTAGTTTATGCGGCGGATACTTATAAATATAACGAAAAATATGATGTGTATGAGGATATGTCTGGCGATTTGAATTATATGATGAATATATATGAGAATGATTCTGAGGAACTAAAAATTGTTGGTATTGTTACGCCAAATTCCGAATTGACGAGCGGAAATGGGATACTATATTTGCCTTCACTGGTTCGACATATTATCGAAAAATCGTCCGAAAAAGAAATAGTTAAAAAACAACTCGCTAGCCCAACAATTGACATTTTTTCGGGAACCAAGTTCGGGGAAGAGTCCAACGATTTTAATTTTGAGTTTTCAGATTTGGTTTCTGTTGATAATGCCGCCTTATCTCAAGCTTTTAATGTTACTATTGACCAGAATGCAATTTCAGCTAAGACCACAGAATATATTAATCAGATTAGCGATGATATCACGGCCGATATTTCTCCTGTTAAGGATGTGCTGACTGATAGATTCAGGGAGTTATCCGATGGATTAATGTATAAAATCCTTGAAATAATAATGTCTGGCGGAACGATAGATCAAGACAATATCGATTCAACAATTGAAGAATATCTCAACGAGCTAGATTTTACAGTATTAACTGAAAAGTATTTGATTCCTGTTGATAGTTTTAAGAGTTTTTACGCTGGACTCTTAAAAGGATATTTGGGCATCAAAATGCAAGATCCAACTATGGAAATCGATTCGTATCTCAGCATGACAGAGGTCGGCAAAGCGTTCGATACCCTATCAATTGCGATTACCGAGGTCATGATGAAGCAGGCGATTTTGACCAAGGTTGGCGGATTAACTACCTATTTGACTTCTAGTTTCTCTAAGGCGTTCAATATTGATGAGAGCAAATTGCTTTCAGCGTTTAAACTTAACTTTACTGAAGAAGAGCTTTCCCGTATCGTAACGGCAATGTTCACCAAGAAAGAATCGACCCTATCTACAAATCTAGCGCTTTTGGGCTATCAAGATCTGGAAGACCCATTTGAGATGGCTTTCTATTTTAATTCTTTTGACGGGAAGACGCATTTTATAAAGTTCCTAGATGATTATAATGAATTGATGAAATCTTATGATTCGGAAAATAAAGTTATCGATTATACAGATACTACCGGCGTCTTAATGTCGTCAGTTAAAACAATTGTCGATGCCGTATCCTATGTATTGATTGCATTTGTTTCTATTTCTTTGATTGTTTCCTCCATTATGATTGGAGTAATCACCTATATTTCTGTATATGAGCGCACTAAGGAAATTGGTATCCTGAGAGCAATAGGCGCCAGTAAACACAATATCTCGTCAATCTTCAATGCTGAAACGTTTATTATTGGATTTCTTTCTGGCTTATTTGGAGTAGTGATTTCGTACTTACTTGTGCCAATTATTAATATTGTCTTACATCATTTTACTGGCGATATCCCACTCTCTGCCATGCTTGACCCTAGAATGGCTGGATTTTTGATTGTTCTAAGCATTGTTTTGACCCTAATTGGTGGTTTGATTCCAGCTCGTTCGGCTTCAAAGAAAGATCCAGTAGAAGCTTTGAGAAGTGAGTAAGGCTCATATATTAAATATATTGTAATAGTTGACATAAGGGGTGGTTGCCGGAGAAGGCGCACATTTTGAAACCGAGAGCGGTAACGTATCCACGAAAACCTCTACCTACTTCCGTGGCGATATTTTCGATGATGAAACTCAGCCTATCCGTGACACTACCGTCACTATTTCCGAGGCCGAAGAGGAAGACATGGTTGCTCCATCTACTCCGGATGCTCCTAGCACTGGTGATAATTTTACGGCAGATGAAAGCGCTAATTTTAGCGCTATTAACCACATTGTAACCACTATTATAAGTTTGTTCGCTATTTTAGTTGGATTATATTCTTATAAAAAACGAGCTTTGTGCTCGTTTTTTATTTGTTATTAGCAATTTTTGATAATAAAAATGACTGGGGTGGTAGGACAGTGGTTTGCTTCGCAAAGCCACAACGCCGAGCGTCGTCTCGGTATATTTCAAATAGATTTGAAATATACGCTCGTCTCCTACGACGTCCGAACCCTACGGGTTCTCGTCCCTCACCTTCAATCAGAATCAAAATAAGACTCCATCGGAGTCTTCTTCTGATTCTGGCTGGGGTGGTAGGACTCGAACCCACGAATGTCGGGACCAGAACCCGATGCCTTACCACTTGGCGACACCCCAAGCTTTTTATATTTTATCATATTTACAAAAATAATGCTATAATGAGTGCATCATGGCGAAGAAAAAAATTTTCACAAAAAAGCAGCTTCAAGAATTGTCAGCAGAAGAAATCATAGATATGCTCCAGCATAAGAATTATTCTTTGCTGGCTACTCTCGGTGCTGAAAATTTGAGAAAAGAGATGGTCCCAGTTGGTAAGGCTTGCAACGCAGCGATCAACTACTTTTTCAGAACGACTGGCCCTAAAAGTGATTCAGCTAAGCATACTAAGGCAGCTAGAAAAAAGCTGGTTAAAGTTTTGTCCAATATTACGCCGGGGTCTTACCATGGAATGCCAAAAGACAAGAAAGATGGCTTAGTCGTAGGTTTTAATCATCCTTCACTCGGTGAAATTGCACGTATTTTAACTATGAAGATCGATATCATGGGCGAAAAGCCAATGTATTTTCCGGTTAATTTGCCATGGTATGAGGCCTTAGCGCCAAATTATGACCGCATCAAGCGTCTTGGCATTATTATTACGCCCACTATTACGCCTACAACTTGGCAAAAGATAGGGCTAAAAGAAGGGGCATTTCTCTACGAACAGGGTCGGCGCTTAAAACACGATTTTAGGAATATTTATATCGATTTGTCGCATGATGCATTGGCTCAAGGTGGAGTCGTCTTTGTCGCCCCTTCGGCCACCCGTCAGACTACAGTTTTTAAAAATGAGCAAGTTTACAAAAAAGATGAAGAGATTATTCCGACAATGTCTATGCTAGCAGTAAAGTTATATAAAGACCCCAAAATGAAGTGTGATTTTCTGCCGATGGCCGTTTTGCCTCCTAGAGGATATAAAAAAGGGCTGAATTTTGGAAAGAAATATCGATTAATTCCCGGAAAGATTATGACAGCCGACTATATTCGTAAAAAATATTTCAAGACGAAAAATCCAAAACGCCTTGAAGGGTTTGACTACGATTTTCATCAACGAATTGCAGACGAATTACCAAAAGATTTCTGGTATTAGTATCGGCTTATGATATAATCATAAGCATGAACGATGAAGATGGGCAGTATTTTTATCATCCACTAGAGAATATTGAAGAAACCGAAGTTTTTTATGAAGCCATAGGTAGGGAACATTTGACGAAATCCGTTTCCGCCGAGCGCCCCTATACTTATTGGACTATTGAATTATATGATCAAAAAAATGGTATACGAGGTGGTGGTGGACTAGGCGTGCTCGCAGCCGATACAAGAAGAGTTGCCGATCAAATGTCAGTACCTTTTGTACTAATCACACCCTTTTATCCTTCCGAATCGCATCAAATGCTGCGCGATCGTACTGTATATGAGCAGCAAGTAAAAGCCGACTATCACAAATTTGGTTTTAAGTTTGTAGACAAGGTGAATATCAAGACAAAACACGGGCTATGTCACCTAGATGTTATCGAGAAAAAGTTCAACACCACAAGGATTATCGCCGTTACAGAGCCTAATTTTGGTGAACTTTATTCGAATACGAGTGGTTCCGATCATCGTCTATACCAGGAGGTCTCATTAGGTTTTGGTGGATATGCCGCACTTAAGTTGATAGGACTAAAACCTGCTATTATTCATCTGAATGAAGTGGCTACCTTTTTTGCGGCACTTGCTAGGTTAGACGAGCTGGCTTCTAACGGCATGGATTTCTATGAAGCTGTAGTGTATACACGCAAGCACACTTTATACACTAATCACACGCTCGTGCAAGCCGCTGAAGCTGAGTTTTCCTATAGTCAGTTTGAAGAGTTTGTTTTTCCGAATCTTAAATCATTAGCCGTTAAAAAATGGCTTTCTGACAAGTTTACCAATGAAAAGATTCGCCTGTCTTCTGTTACTATAGAAATTGCTGAGCTTCGCTCGGGCGTATCTAAATTACATGCTAGAGTTGCAAATTATCATGATATCGCAGGGAACAAAGTCAAGTTTAAAGCGATTACTAACGGCGTAGACATGAATAAATGGATGTTGCCTAGCCTGTATGCATTTTACCAAGAGATTGGTCTAGTTAATCAATTTGGGATGCCTTCGTCGAATTATACAGAATTGTTACCCTCATTTGATTCTGATACCATCAGAAAATTCAAGAAAGAGGGTCGTGAGAAGCTTAATGGTATTTTAAAGAATCGTCCAGATCAAAACAATAATATTCTCAAGTTTTCAAAAGATGATTTCATTTTTACGTTTAAACGTCGTTTTGCCGACTATAAGCGCCCTGATTTGCCCTTTAGTGACCCAGTGCGATTAAGAAACATCTTAGAATCTCGCGATGCACATTATATTATTACTGGTAGAGTACACACTGGCGACCAGAATATGTTGCATAAACTATACGCTTTACTTTCTGAAGTTGATCATGACGATTATTTGCGTACACACGTGCATTATTTATCCGATTATGATGAGGATTTGGCTTATGGACTTTCTTGTGGATCCAATACGGTCATTAACATTCCAATTGTGGGGCTAGAAGCTTGTGGTACTTCATGGATGAAAGATGTGGCAAATCTTGGTATTTTGATTTCTACTCATGATGGTGGCGTGGCTGACGCTTCAGTCAATTCTTATCTCAATGTATCCGGCAGTGATGAATCAGAGGAGCTCGATATGCTATATCAACGCATGGAAGAGTCTATTGCGATTTGGGAGAATGATTACGACTTGGAGTACAACGTTCAACGTCAGCTCGAGAATTTCTTGCCAATTGTTTCAGGCGCTAGGATGATGAAAGATTATCTTGACTATTTGTTTCCCAAGTAGTATACTATTGACAAGTCTGGTATCAGACTTTTTTTAATAGTAAGGAGTAAGATGGCAAAAGTCACAAGGATTAAGGCAAAGGATTCTACTTCTCGCGACGATGAATCGGATGCGCCGGCTATTACGCGCAAAAAGATTACTGTCGAAGATAAGAAATCCGCTAAAGCAAAGCAAAAATCCATTAAGAAAGCTGAGAAAAAACTTGCTAAGTCTGAATCAGGGAAAAAACCTTTTATTCTGATCCGACCATTTGTATATTTATGGAGGTATCTAAGAGGTGCCTGGCATGAAATCAGGCAAGTGCGTTGGCCAAACCGAAAAGCAACATGGAAAATGGTGTTTGCGGTATTGGTGTATACAGCGTTTTTCATGATACTGATTTTGTTACTAGATATGTTGTTTACTTGGTTATTTAATTTAATATTAGGATAAGGAGATAATATGGCAGTTAACAGATATGATGATAGAAGGGCTTGGTACGCGATTTCCACGTATTCAGGCTACGAAGACAAGGTGGCTGATTCAATCAACCAGCGTACTGGCACCGTTGAAATGGCTAATAAAATTTTCGAGGCGATTGTACCTAAAGAAAAGCAAATTGAAATTAAGAATGGTAAACGCAAAATCGTAGATCGTAAAATTCTGCAAGGCTATGTACTTGTAGATATGAAGCTATCTGATGAAACTTGGTATATCATCCGCAACACCCCTGGTGTAACTGGTTTTATCGGTACTGGCACACAGCCAACTCCAGTTTCAGAAAAAGAGATTGCTAAGATCAAAAAGCGCATGGGCGTTGAGGATCCTAAGTTTTCGGTTAAATATGAAGTCGGTGAGGTAGTTTCAATTACCGATGGACCATTTAAAGGCTTCGATGGCTCGATAGCGGAGATTGATGCCGCTAAGGGCAAACTAAAGGTAATGGTGTCAATGTTTGGCCGCGAAACACCCGTCGAGCTTGATGCGTTACAGGTAAAACAATTAAACTAATAACTTTACTTTTTTAGGTTTTTTGTTATAATTTAAGAGTTACGCACTAGAAAGGTTAATTTTTATGGCAGAAAAGAAAGTAATTGGAAATCTTAAATTACGTATTCCAGCAGGACGCGCTACGGCGGGTCCTCCAGTAGGTTCTACTCTTGGTCAATGGGGTCTAAATATGATGGATTTCATCAATCCATTTAATGAGGCTACCAAAGGTTTAATGGGAAAGAATGTAATTGTGCACATTCGTGTTTTTGATGATCGTTCATTCGACTGGAAGAGCCTAGGTCAGCCAGTGGATGATTTGATTCGTGAAGCCATCAAGATTGATAAGGGTTCAGGTAAGCCTAATGTTGATAAGGTCGGTAAGATTACCAAAGCTCAACTTCAGGAAATCGCCGAGAAGAAGATGGACCAGCTTAACGCTGTCGATATCGAAGGTGCAATTAAAATTGTTGCTGGCACTGCACGTTCAATGGGCGTTGAAGTCGTAGAGTAAATATTCTTTTCAAAAAAATACTCCGCATGGGGGTATTTTTTTGATGGCTACGCTTGACCTATCCCGTATTTATGTTATAATTAGGGGTGGCAATATTGGTCCTAGAGAATAGGGAAAACATGACCAAAATGCGGAACATTCCCAAAAAGGAAGTGCAGATCGACCAGCTGATTATCTTGTGGTACGAATACCATGAGTCCTACAGCGCGTTGTACCGGGAGTATTTGGAGCTGATTAGTCAGGAGGCTAATCAAAATAATGGCAAGAAGCGTCCAGCGAAGCTCATGACTAGTGAGTATCGTCCCAGTTGGGCTACTTTTCTCTTGAAAGAGAGCGAAGCTGAGGCTAGGTCTTTCCTTGCTGGTAAGCGTAGTAATACTATTTCTACGATTGTTAGGGATGGCCATGCTGGCAGCATCGAATTCTTAATTCAGAATCTTCGCTCCGTTTTGCCGGATTGGCATTGGTGGAATAAAGCTAGCTCTAAAGGTAGCACTAACTTTAGCCCTATCCCATTTTCCCGTAGTGGGGGCCGTCATTCTAGTTCCTATTCACGCGTGACCTGGCTCTCCGATTAATCTGTCACCTTTTTGTTGAGCCCCGCCTAACTTCAGGCGGGGCGCTTCGTTATAGTTATTTTTTGTCCGACAATTCCACTTATTGACAAAGCGTCAAATCATTGGTATAATATAATGACTTGATTAAAAATCAAGCTTAAGTACATTTCGGATTCGGAGCAAGAAAGGAGGCAAAAATCTATCAGCCGTAAAGGCCACGAGGAAAGGAGCAAAAGTGGCCAAGAAGCAAAGACTGTCCTCCACAGAGGTCAGCAGTGCACGCACGACCCTACTGGCGTATTACAACGCCTATGGGCCGAAGTATCGATTCCTTCTCGAGGCCCTTCCTAAGGGTGTGAGTAGTAAGGAATTTTACCCCAAGTGGGCCCGTTTTCTTAGGGCTCCCAGTAGGGGTAAAGCCCAGATGATACTTCGCGACATGGATAAGCAGACTTTGAAGTTTGCATACAACCATGCCGATGAGATCGTCAAGCTGATCGCTGATCTCGAAGCGGCGGTTCAGTCTTCCTAGCCTGCCATTTCGGCTGCTCCGTTTCACCCTTGGGGCGAGCGCTCGTTGCTCGCCCTTTTCGTTTGCAAAAAATAGTTGTTTTTGTTATAATATAGATATTAATTTAATAATGGTTGGGAGAGCTTTTGCTCGTTATTACCACAGAAAGGATTAAAATGGCCGAAGAAGAGGTCAAAGCTACTGAAAATGTAGAAGTTAATGAAACAAAAGTTAAAGAACAGGAGACTTTTGCTAAGTCCGGCAAAAAGTCTAAAAAACATATAGAAGAAGTCAAGGCCGAAGAAGAACGCCAAGCTCGTAAACTTGAGCGCAAAGCGGAAGAAGCTGCCGTTAAGCCAAAAGGGGCTGCTCCTATCACGCGTCCAAAGATTGAGCGTCGAGGCAAAAAGTATCAGGAAATGGCTAAGTTGGTAGAGAAGGGTAAGGTCTATGGCCTTAAAGATGCTATCGATCTCGCCATCAAGACTAACCCTACTAAGTTTGATGCTAGCGTTGAAATTCACGCACGTTTAAGTGTGGATCCACGTCAGGCTGATCAAAATATCCGCACCACAATTGTATTGCCTAATGGTAATGGTAAGAGTGTGCGCGTAGCTGTATTTGCGCCACTAGATGTGTGTAAAACTGCTAAGGCAGCTGGCGCTGATATTGCCGAAGACGAAGAGTTCCTTAAGCGCCTTGAAAAAGGAACTATCGACTTCGATGTCTTAATCTCCACCCCACAATACATGCCAAAGCTTGGTAAATTTGCTCGTTTGCTTGGCCCGAAAGGCTTGATGCCGAATCCAAAGGCTGGTACCGTTACTATGGACGTCGAGAAGGCTGTAAAAGAATCTAAGGCTGGTAAGGTTGAATACCGCGTAGACAAGCAATCAATCGTTCATATCGGTGTAGGTAAAATCTCATTTGGGACCGACAAATTGCTTGAGAACGCCAACACCTTCTTTGAGAGCCTAAAGGCCCAAAAGCCTGCCTCTCTTAAGGGTTCCTATGTGAAGTCGGTATTTATTACTACCACGATGGGGCCTTCCATAGCTGTGGAAAATCTGTATAATTAAAGCATGGAATATTTGGAGCAAATCAAGGCAAAATTTGAGGGGATGCCACTTTATGAGCTACTAATCATGTCGGGGCTTGGCCTAGCATTAATGTTGTTCGGCTATCGCATTAAGAAAATTGCCTTCTTCATTATTTGGTTCTTGATTGGCTATAATTTAATGATGTTTCTGATGCCGATGCTAAATAATATGGTGCCAGAAATCGCCGGAAGTGAACTTTATCAGATTCTGCTACCGATTGCAGGTGGACTTCTGTTAGCTCTGCTTGGATTTTCGATTGAGAAAGTGTGTGTGGCTGGTATTTGCTTCTTTCTCGTTATGATAATTACTGTACAGTATTTTGGCACAGAGATACCGACCCTTGCAATTGGAGCAATCATCGGCGTAGTAGCAGGAGCCGCTGCCAATATGATGATGAAGCCAGCCATCATAATTGCAACGGCGCTAGCTGGAGCCTATGCGCTCACTGTGGCGCTGCTAAACATCTTCCCGGTGCTTGATTCTGGAATCCTATATTTCCCATTGATTGGCGCATTCACTCTACTTGGATCGATATTCCAATTTGTCACCACTAAGCATGTCTCTTAACAAGCCCAAGCTACATCTTCGGACACGCTCGAGGGCGCTCGCCCAAGCTTATGGTCCTCAGATGCAGCTTAGGCTTGTTAAATAATTCTACTTGTGATATAATTGGAGCAGTTACCAAAGACAGTGGCGGAGAAATCTTAATTATGCCACCGAGGAAATTCTTATAATTTTATTTGGTGACGCTACTTAACAATTAGCTAACTAAATATTAACAATAACCAAAGGAACTTTTTATGGCAATTACAAAGCAAAAAAAGAACGAATTGGTTGCTGATTTAACTGAGCTATTATCAAATGCGAAGACTACTGTATACGCAAAGTATCAGGGTTTAACCGTAGCAGAGCTTCAGGAGCTTCGTAAAGCCGCTAGAGAGGCCGGAGTCAAGATAAAGGTAGTTAAGAATCGTCTTGTACGTGTAGCGATGAATCAAATCGCCGTTTACAAGGACACCGACACTACTGGCTTGACTGGTCAATTACTCTATGCTGTTTCTAGCGAAGATGAAGTTGCTCCAGCAAAGGTTTTAGCTAATTTTGCTAAGACTCATGATGCGCTAACTCTTCTTGGAGGTTTTAGCGATCTCGGGAACAACCTATCTGAAGAAGATGTAAAATCCCTTGCTGCAATGCCAAGCAAGAACGAGCTTATCGCTCAGGTTGTGGCACAGCTTTTGTCGCCAGCTACCGACAGCATTTCCGCTCTTTCCGGTGGACTATCTAGCATAGTTTCTGGACTAGAAGCACGCGCAAGTTAATAAGTAACCTATAATATTATTTTAGAAAGGACTAATATGGCTACAGATATCAAGAAATTAGCCGAAGAACTAGTCAAATTGACTGTTCTCGAAGTAAATGAATTAAAGAACACTCTTAAAGATGAATATGGCATCGAACCAGCTGCTGCTGCAGTTGCTGTTGCTGCTGGCCCTGCTGGTGATGCGGGTGCCGCTGCCGATGAAGGCAAAAGTGAATACGACGTCGTCTTGAAGGACGCTGGCGCACAAAAGATTGCAGTAATCAAGGCCGTCAAGGAAGCTACTGGACTTGGTCTTGGTGAAGCTAAAGCCATCGTAGATGGTGCTCCTGCTACCGTTAAGGAAAAGGTCGCTAAAGACGATGCTGAAGCCATGAAGAAGGCTCTTGAAGAAGCTGGTGCTACCGTAGAGCTCGCTTAAATTATTATTGTTAGCTAATTGTGCAAATATCACCCGAAAGGGTGATATTTTGTTATAATAGTTTTCATGAACGATTTTGATTATTTAGGTGAGGGGGAAGTATATCTAGATGCGGCTTGCCAGAGCTTGCGTCCGCGTCATGTGATTGATGCCATCAATAAGTATTATACAGACCATAATTCTTGCGGAGAGAGGGTGAAGTATAAGTGGGGAATTGAGACCGATGAAAAGGTCGAAGATACTAGGGCAAAAGTTTTGAAGTTTTTGAAGCTATCCCCACGTAAATATACGGTATCGTTTACGCTTAACACTACTTACGGCATTAATTTAATCTTGTCTCAGCTTAAGGCTGATAAATTTAAGAAAGTAATCACTACTGAGATTGAGCACAATTCACCGTTCCTCGCGACGATTGCTTTTTCCGAGCGTACCGGCTTACCGCGTGAAGTGGTGAAGAGAAACGAGGATGGCTCTATCAGTATAGATTCCTGCAACTTCGCCGATGCCGTGGTCGCGATGAACTGCGCATCTAATTTTGATGGACGAAAGCTCTTAAACATTAAAGATGTAATTAAGGCCGTACATAAGGCTGGTGGGATAATTATAATCGACGCGGCGCAAGCCATGGCGCACTCGGTGGATATCCTGCGCGGAATGGAGCCGGATGCTATTTGTTTTTCGGCACATAAATTATACGCCCCATCGCTTGGTGTAATAGTGTGGCGAGATGAGCTAATGGATGATATGGTGCAGGGATTTGTCGGCGGCGGGATGGTAGATGACGTTGAAGAAAGCGCCTACGTTTTATCCGCAACGGGTAAAGAACACCGCTATACGCGATTTGAGTCTGGGCTTCAAGCTTGGGGAGAAATCGTGGGTCTAGGCGCGGCACTTGATTGGTTAAATGAACTGCCTAAGAAGGATTGGCAAAACCTAAAAAACAATTATACCGAATTATTTGACTTTTTATCTAGCTCGGATAAAGTTCATTTAGTGAATCATGAGGCCAATCCTACTATTTCGTTCTATGTGGATGGGCTAGATTCTCACCTACTAGGTACGGCACTTTCGAGAGAAAACATTATGGCGCGTACTGGGTATTTCTGTGTCCATTATTATCTAGATCATGTGCTTGGAATGCCACCACTGGTTAGATTTTCACTTGGCCTGCATAACCGTCCAGAGGATGTAGACAAAGTCAAAAAAGTGATGGAAAAAATTATTTATTAAATCTTAAACTTTTATGCTAAAATAGTTACATTATGGTGTGTATAGCTGCATTTATTATTTTGGCGCTGATTGGGGTCTTTGTGGCGCTGATTTCAATCTTCAAACCCAAAATAGGGAAGGCCTATCTTAAGGCATTAAAAAAAGCGTGGGGGTGCCTTTGGAAAAAAGTTCGCTTACAGAAATGCGAAACTGGTTTTAAAGAAGACGTCAAGAATACCCTTCTTAGTCGAGTAATGCTTAAATATCCTAAGTGGGTTAAGCCACTATCGATAATTATCGAGGTTCTCTCGGTGGTGATTGTAATTATAGCTATTTGGGCTATTTTAACGGCGATTAAGTCATTGCTAGCCCTATGGGCGCTTGGAAGTTGTAATGTGACTAAGCCTTCGGCCTGTACGTTAGGGGCAGAGGTTTGCTCAATTGATGAAAGTGAGCCCACTAATCTACTTGAAGCCACGGGGCGCTGGTTTACCGAGTGGGGCGAGATTTTCGAAGCCATTCCAGACAAATTCCGATCTTACGAAGCTAGCGATTACAATTTTAATTACATCGCCATTAACAACTTTGAGGTTGAAGGTTTGCCGACTGCAGTTGATATCTTTGACCCTGGGTGTTCGGTCTGCATGTCTTCTTATCGCAATCAAAAGAATGCTGGTTTTTTCGATTCCTATAATGTAAGACTGGTGCCTTTTGCAATTCAGGACGCAAGTGGCGAATACAAGTTCCAGAATTCAGAAATAATAGTTAAGTATATGTTTGCCAGTGAGCAATACGAGTCTGATTTGTCGCTCTACATTATTGATAAAATTTTTACCGAAAAGAATAGTGAGGGAATATCTTATCAAAACAAATTTAACGAAGATTACAGTATAGATGATGCGACTGCTAAGCTTGAACAGTGGCTCAGGGAGGCTGGAGTAGATGATGGAGGAATCGAGCGAATTAGAGAAATCGTGAACTATCCCGAAATTACAGATAAGATGAATGAGAATAAAGAGATTATTGAAAATCAACTAAAAGTAAAAGGCATCCCCACTATGATCTATGATGGAAAAAAGCATACTGGTCTTTGGACTCAAGAAAATTAGCACAACAATTTTATGTTATTTTTACAACATTTTACACAAAACCGCTGTTAATTTTGTGGAAAACTTTATTATTAAATCCTTGACTTTACTAACCGAAAGATATAATATAATATTAATACTATATTTAGACAGGATGCGAGGTGATGTCTGAAATTTCAGAAAAACAAATAAAAAGGTTACGTAGTCTTCTTAGCGAAGCAGAAGTTAATTTGTCTGCTGCCAAGGAGCTTTTAGTTTCCGTAATTGGCGATGGTGACACTATTACTGCGCCACGTGATTCTATTATGTCTAGCCCAGAAGGCAAGGTTGTAGAAGGTATTTTCGATGGTCAAATCATGATTGGCCCTGACGGCAAAAATTATCCAGTCCCTGCAAACTATGCCTCTAAGTCTAAGCTGGTTGAAGGCGACATCATGAAACTCACGATTACTAACGATGGCAAATTCCTTTACAAGCAGATTGGTCCAGTGGAGCGCAAGTCCGTGATTGGTACGCTCACGCATCATGATGATAAGTACTTCGTTGAAATTGCCGGCAAAGAATATCAGATTTTATATGCATCGGTCACATACTTTCACCTACACGAAGGCTCGCAAGTCTCTGTGACTATCCCGGCCAACAATGAAGATGCTACTTGGGCTGCAGTTGAAGCAGCACTCTAAATTTCGTGTTAGAATATATTTATGAAGGCTCTATACAGAAAGTACCGTCCTCTTAAATTGGCGGATGTGATTGGGCAGGACCAGGTTACGCGGCCACTTGCAAGCTCTCTTAAGTCTGGCAAGATTAGTCATGCATATTTATTTATTGGACCGAGAGGCTGCGGCAAGACTAGCGTGGCTCGAATTCTTGCGCATGAAGTAAATGGCTTTAAATATAAGGCTGAAGATAGTTATGTAGATATAGTCGAAATCGATGGTGCTAGCAACCGCGGCATAGATGATATTCGGGAATTAAGGGAAAAGGCCGCCATTGCGCCGACTGCCGGAAAATACAAAATATATATTATTGATGAAGTACACATGTTGACGCCTCCGGCCTTTAATGCGCTTCTTAAGACATTGGAGGAACCGCCTTCTCACGTTATTTTTATCTTGGCGACTACGGATGCACACAAGGTTCCTATTACTATCACTTCTCGAACCCAAGTATATACTTTTAAACTGTGTGATGTCGACGCCATGACGGAATTTTTGAAATCAATAGCCGAGAAAGAAAAAATCGCCATAGACGATGATGCCTTGAAGATTATTGCGAGACGAGGCGGAGGGTCATTTAGAGATTCACTTTCTCTACTTGATCAATTATCTACACTTTCGGATGATAAAATCACAAAGGATATGGTAGTATCTGCAATGGGACTGCCTGACGATGAAAAGATAGACAATATACTGTCGCAATATACTTCTGGCGATTTGGCGGGGATTTCTGCTTCATTAAAGGATTTGTTACTCTCTGGCGTAAAGCCAGAAACGCTATCAGAAGAAATGATTAAAAAAATCATCGAAAATCCAAGTGCCAGCGTCTTACCACTACTATCAAAACTGGCTGATGTAAAAGCGCCGTTTCCTGAAGCTAGATTACTAGTGGCCTTGACGAGTGGCGTTGAGGTGGTTCCTAAACCAGCTCCTAGCCCCGTCCTTCAACAGACGGCAGTAAATATGGATAGGAAAACGCCTACTTCTGTGGCAAAAAAAGAATCACCAGCAGCAGAGCCAACACGAGCCGCAACGCAAAATGTATTTGATTGGCAGTCTTTTCTTGATGACGTGAAAGAACTAAATGATGCCGTGTATTCCCAACTACTTAAGTGCGATTATGTTATCGATGGCGGAACTTTAAATCTTTATCCACAAAAAAAGATTGTTAAAGCCATTCTCTCGCGTGATAATAATAAAATGATTCTAAACAAAGTGGTTCCTGGCGTTAAAATTGTAGTTCACGAGATAGGAGACCATCCTGAAAACACGAAAACCGACACGATGATTGATAAAATTTCTGATATAATGGGAGGTAGAGTACAAAACGATAGAGGAGGTAACCCATTTGAGTGATAAAAACGGGAAGGTTCCACCGCAGGATATAACTGCCGAGAAGTCTTTGCTTGGTGCAATTATGTTGGCCGAGGATGTGATGTCGGATGTATTATCGATTGTTCGTCCGCGTGATTTTTACGATAAACGTCACGAAATAATTTTCGAGGCTATGGTTAGTCTGTATGACAAGCATAAGCCTATCGACCTATTGACTTTGACCTCCGAGCTCAAATCCATCAAGAAAATAAAGGAAGTTGGTGGCGCGGAATATTTGACCGAACTCTCGACCTTTGTGCCGGTAGCTACCCATGCTAAGGCTTATGCGGAGATTGTGGAGAAAATGTCAGTACGGCGAAGACTAGTCAATGCTGGCACCACTATTGCAGAAAAAGCTTACGAAGATGATGTCGATACTGATGCACTGGTAGGCGAGGCCGAAAGAGAGCTCTTCGAGGTCTCGGATAAGATTATTAAAAGCGATTACGTGGCAATGGACGAGCTCCTAGCCGATGCTTTAGAAAGAATCGCAGAGCTACATAAGAATCGTGGTGCACTAAGGGGACTAAAGACTGGTTTTCGCGATTTAGATAAAAAGACGGCTGGTTTGCAAAAAGGCGACTTCATTGTAATTGGCGCGCGTCCGGCTATGGGTAAGACGACTTTTGCACAAAATCTGGCGTACAATGTGGCAAGCATTAATAAAAAAGGCGTTTTGTTCTTTTCTCTAGAAATGGCAAAGAACGAAATCGTCGACCGCATGATTTCGGCTGTTTCTGGAATTGATAACTGGGGCATGCGTACTGGTAATTTGTCTGATGAAGAATTTCAGCGTATTGGCGACGCTATGGACGAAATGGATGAAGTACCCATCTACATAGACGACACTAGCTCAATGACGATTATCGAGCTACGTAATAAAGCCCGTAGAGCAATGCACGATCATGATATTGGTGTGGTAATAATCGATTATTTACAGTTAATCCAGGGCGGGGAACGATACAAAGGTCAGCGCGTACAAGAAGTGACCGAGATTTCGCGTGGACTAAAAATCTTAGCGCGTGAGCTTGATATTCCGGTAATTGCCTTAGCGCAGCTATCTCGTAACGTGACTGGTCGTGATGATCCGAGGCCAGTACTTTCGGATTTACGTGAATCTGGTTCTATTGAGCAGGATGCTGACCTCGTAATGTTCTTGCACCGCGTAGATTATTATAAGAAACCGGAAGAAGAAGACACGAACATCACGGAACTAATTGTTCGCAAACACCGCCATGGCGCCATCGGCACAATCGAACTTTATTTCGACGGCGCAAGATCGAGGTTTATGTCGCTAGACAAAGAGCATTAAATCATTAACTTAAGCGCGTCTAATATACATATGGTATAATGTTTATATGAAGAAAATTATAATTTCTAAACTTTTTTTGTATCGGCATCGCTTCGTAATTGGTTACACTATCTTGGGTCTTGCATTCGTGGTTTTACTTTTCGTCCTGCCGCTGATTGCACAGTATGGATTATCCCAGGCCGAGATTGATTCAGCGACTGAATCTTTCGGAGTCGGAAGAGCGGGCATTTTAAACGGCGAGCTGGTGGATTTACCGTATAGAATTTTACAGAAAATATCTATCTCTCTCTTTGGATTAACAGCCTATGCAATTAAGTTACCAAGTATTTTAGTCGGGTTATTATTAGGGTTTCTATTTATCCTACTACTTAACAGGTGGTTTAAAAGTAATGTTTCGCTCTTGGTGTCTTGTCTGATTGTCCTTTCTACGCCTTTTCTCTTTCTCGCTGGATCTGGTACGCCGCTCATTATGTTAGTTTTTTGGCCAACTTTAATGCTCTGGCTGGGATCAAAAATTCAGGGTGAAAAACGCCCCAAGCCATTATATTGCTTTGCGTTTGCTATTATTATGATGATGTCAATTTTTACACCATATATGGCTTATTTTGCTGTTTTCTGTGTGATTTTCGTACTATTACAGCCACATCTTCGCTTCGTAATCAGGAACCTTCCTAAAATCCCGCTCGTAATCATTGGGCTATTAGTGATTGGCAGTTTTGTATTGCTCGGGATCAGTATTCATAATCGTCCAGATATTATAATGGATTTGCTATTTGCAAGAGATTTTAATATTGGCGATTTCTTCCCAAATATAGCATATGCCCTAGGCCCGGTCTTCTCTTGGCGTAGTACGGTCGAAAGTGTATTCTTGTCGCCTCTAATTAGCTTACCGGTGTTTGCTCTTGTTTTAATTGGTCTTTTCTCTACTACTAAGGGGTTCTTCGCTTCCCGAAATTCTATTGCTTCTATTTTGATTGTTTTCTGTCTGATTATTTCTGGGTTTAACCCTAACGCCATTATCTTTTTAATTCTGCCTTTCTCGATTCTTATGGCACACGGCTTCAAGTATATTCTTGAGAAATGGTATGGACTATTTCCGGAAAATCCCTACGCGCGTGTTTCGGCTGCGTTACCGTTGATGATTTTGTTTGGAATAATGATTATCCCGAATCTCTTACAATATGTTTATGGCTATCGCTACAATCCTAATATCGCTAATCAGTTTAGTTATACTCTTGAGGTAATCAATGAGAATGTTAGCTCAGGAAAGCTTCTTGCGACTCAAAACTATGAATTCTATAAAATATTGGAGCACAAGACCGATATTACAGTAATTGATAAATTGGATGATAGTCGCGAAGATATTGCTTCACTGGGTTCTCTTACAGACAAACCTGAATATTACGAATTATCAGAGATTATCACTTCGCCAATGCGCGAAAATTCTGATATAATATATCTATATACATATACTGAAAAAGAAGGAGAATGATATGGGTCAGAAGATGGACCAAATGAAATTATTAAACCAATTGCGCAAGGCGCAAAAAGAATTGAAGAATGAAATCGTTGAAGTTGAAGCTGGTGACGGAGCAGTAGTCGTTCAAATTAATGGCGAATTAAAAGTAAAGAAGGTTAAAATCGACCCTGAAAAGGTGGATTTAGACGACATCCATGAATTAGAGCGTTGGATTGAGAACTGCATGAGGGATGGTTTTGCAAAGGCGCAAGAAATTGCTACCGATAAGATGAAACCACTCATGGGCGGCTTAGGCAATCTTGGCTTCGGCGGGATGTAACAAATGTTGCCCCAGGCTCTGACAAATGTAATCGAAGCTTTGTCGATGCTTCCTGGCGTTGGACCGCGTACAGCCGAGAGGTATGCATATTTTCTCTTTAAATCGAATCCGAAGATATCTCAAAATGTCGCTGACGCATTGGCTGGACTACATGACAAGGTTAAATCTTGTCCTGTGACTTTTTCATTGATTGATGCAGATGAGGATATTTCACCTTTTTATGCAGACCCCGCTCGCGACAAAACCACAGTGCTAGTAGTTGAAGAGCCTCTCGATATTTATGCGATTGAGCAGACAAAATCTTTTAAAGGCACTTATCATGTACTTGGTGGCGCGATTTCACCTATCGATGGGATTACTCCCGACCAGCTACATATTGGTGAATTGATTAAAAGAGTCAATGACGACAATGTAAGAGAAGTCATCATTGCAACAAACCCATCCGTCGAGGGAGAATCTACAGCTTTGCTGCTCGAAAAGCTTTTACATGAGCAAAATCCGGAGCTAAAGCTTACAAGATTAGCGCGCGGGCTGCCGCTGGGCGTAGATTTATCTTACGCCGATCAAATTACACTAAGCGCAGCCCTAGAAAATAGGACGAAGCTATAATAGTCTTTCTAAAGCTTTGAAATCTACTTTTGCAAGCTTGGTTTTTGGAAGCTCATCGATAAACCTGATTTCACGCGGAATTTCATATTTAGCGAGATACTTTTTATAGATACCGCCTAATTCTTTCTTGATGGATCGTTCGGAAGCTTTTTCCTTAGCTACTACGAATACGATTACTTTCTCGCCACGCAGCTCATCTTCCTTGCCGATTACAGCACAGCTACTAACATTGGAACATTTAAGTGTAACATCTTCAATATTGGTAGGATAAATATTATAGCCATTACTAATAATCATGCGTTTGAGACGAGAGCGAAAGTGGACGAGCCCTTTCTCGTCAATATAGCCGATGTCACCGGTTTTAAGATATTTTTTTCCGTTTACTGTAGCAAAAGCTTCCTTAGTTTCTTTCGGTTTATTCAGGTATCCCTTCATAACCGATAGTCCGCGCACCAGAATTTCGCCGTCTGTGCCAGGTGTAGCTTGTTTTTTGGTTTTTAGATTCATGATGATAACTTCATTATCTGGAAGAGGATAGCCTATGCCGTCAGGATCCTCCGCTACGCTGAGCGGGGAAAAGATAAAGCCGCCCGAAGCTTCAGTAAGCCCGTAGCCGTTTTCGATTAAGGCCTTGGAGCCAAATTCTTTCAGAAAACTATTGATTTTTTCTTTGCTAGACATACTAATCATGTCGCCGCCCGAAACGACATATTTCACTGTCTTTAAATCGTTTCTCTTAAATTTAATTTTAGTAAGATATTCAAAGACCGTAGGTACGCCCACCAGGATATTGATTTTATATTTAGTAATATAGCTTTTGAATTTTTTAGGGTTGAACTGAGGAATCAGAAAAGAAGTGGCTCCGAAATATAGTGGCATATGGATACAGCACCCCAAGCCAAAAGCATGAAAATTTGGTAAAAATGCCATAAACGAGTATTCGGTCTTAAATAGCTCTGGTACCAGATATTTGGCGCCTAGGGCTTGAGCGTTGAAATTAAGGTTAGAAAGAATGATACCTTTTGGCTTGCCGGTGGTGCCGCCGGAATACATAATAACAGCTTCATCTTTAGATTTAATATCGGTATGAGGATTGCCGATGAACTTACTAGCTTTGGCTAGAAAACTATCCCACGTCGATACGTGTTGTGACTTTTTAACATGATTCTTGCGACCTTTGGTGAGCTTGTAGACTAATCGGACAATAAAGTCCATAGACCGAGAGGGCGATACTACGATAACTTGTTCAAGATTAGTGTTTTCAATAATTGCTTCGACCTTGAAATACGAAATATCGATGCAGAGCATAATTTTAGAATTTGATTGGACTAAATAATCCTCAATTTCTTTTTCACTGGAGAGTGGGTGAATCATATTGGCCACGGCGCCAATCTCATTAATAGCGTAAAACATATATATAGCTTCCGGAGTGTTTGGCATACATACCGTAATGCGATCGCCTTTTTCGGCCCCGATTGCTTTTAATGCGGCTGCGACTTTATTGATTTTTTTAATCATGTCTTTATAAGTTATTTCGGCATCAAAATAACGCAGTGCTATATTGTGTGGCCACTTGAGGGAAGCCTCATAAATGGCATCATAGAGCCCGCCGCTAAAATATTCTATGTCTTTTGGTAACTTATCAATATAGCCATATTTTGTGCGCTCCAACTTCATATCAATTTTGCGCAGGGTATTCTTTAACTTGCGGTACAAAAAATCCAATGGCATAGGTCAATTTTATCATAATTATGGTATAATTAAAGCATGGACAGAAACTTTAAGGTTAGACTAATCGTCGGCGCTAGTATGTTTGTAGTGGCCTTATTGGCACTTTATATTAAGGATGGTGCGCCATTCAAGCTTTTATACGCACTGTTTGCTTTCGTATCAATGATAGAGCTTTTTAGTTTCTTCAAAAAGAAATCAAATGGCACAGTCTTTTTCTTGTCATTTTTAGAAGTTGTATTTTTGATATGGAGTACCATTTATGTTGCAAGTACTGACGTCGGACATTTTTGGTACATCATCTTTGGCGTGCCGGGATATGATATATTTGCATATCTTTTTGGTAGATCATTCGGTGGTAAGGTCTTTAAAAAGTCTAGGCCATTTCCGCGTATTTCTAAGAACAAAACTTGGGAGGGTACAGCATTTGGGCTATTCATGGCAATTTTACTCGTTGGTGTAAAAATGTTTATTGATGGAGGATTTGCAACTGACTGGATGTATTTGTTCTGTGGTCCGCTAGCTTTGATGGGTGATCTTTTCGAAAGCTATTTGAAGAGGAAGTTTGACGTGAAAGATTCGAACGAAATTTTAATTAAGAATAGATTCTTTGCTAAGCTTGAGATGGTCGTAGGAGGATCGGAAGGGCATGGCGGATTCTTAGACAGAATCGATTCGACCGCTTTCGCTTGTACAGTTCTCTTTGTTATTATTTGTTTGTTATAATTAAATCTTTTTTCGGCCGCGATATAAATAATCTATGCCAGAAATAATGGTCAAAATTAATGCAATATATAGAGCGATATTACCAATTACGCTTATAATTTCATTGTTTAAAATGAGATTTAGGAGTAGGATGGTTAACGCAAGCATCTGAATTGTAGTCTTTAGCTTACCACAAAACGAGGCGGCGAGAGTAACTTTACTGCGAGCTAGTGCCATACGCATTCCGTCGACAGCGAAATCACGTACTAAAACGACGGCGAATACCCAAAGTGGCACCACATTTAGATATGTAAGGGCTAGAAAGGCTAGGTTTACTAGCATTTTATCTGCAATGGGATCCAGAAAAGCTCCGAGGTCGGTGACTTGCCTACTACTTCTAGCCCAGATGCCGTCAATTTTATCGGTGATGGCTGCTACGATGAAGAGAATTAGAGCCGTAATTCTAGCCCAAGTATCCGGGATCGTCACGAAAATCATAAATAAGATAGAGAGTAGCATTCTGGCGACCGTAAGGGCAGTCGGCCCGGTCATACAATATTCCTTCTGTGATCTACCTTCCAGGCGCGAATTTTAGCGAATTTAGCGGCAAGCACGTCGGTAGACCATTTGTCGCCAAGCATGACAGTTTCTCGTGGCTTAAACTTGTATTTTACCATAGCCTCAGTCAGCTTCTTGCTCATAGGCTTCTTGGCCCACCAGACACAATCTACGCCGATTGGTTCACAGAATTTCTGCATCATCTTTTTGCGGCCATTATTGGAAATAATGACGATTTTTACGCCAGCATTCTTGCAGTCTTCTACCCAATCTTGAAGCTCATCTGCTGGCTCTTTTTCGGAGTGGAGCCTAAGAGTATTATCAAGATCGCAGAGAAGAAGCTTTACACCTTCTTTCTTTAGAAGCTTAGGCGTAACATCTTCGAATCTTTCAAACTTTTTATCTGCATGCAAAATAGACATGTTACTATTTTAACAAATTTCGGTTGTTTATGCTATAATTTTTGTCCAACAAGGCCATTGACCATCCACGATATATTATATATAATTAGCTTATGTTAAAGTTGTGTAATAAAACTAATTCCTGTGTATATATATTAACTCTTCTTTCTAGTTTATCTTTTCTTTCCGTCTCTTTATTGTCACCTAGTACTGTCTCTGCAGACGATTCCATAGTAGATGAGATAAATATCACAGTTCCAGTCTCCTGTACTATGACCGGCACTGGTATGAACTCTCATACTGCAGAAATTACTAATGGTACATATACTGCAGATATAGGTACTACCACACTTAAAGCTTATTGTAATGATAGTAATGGTTTTTCTAT
>CAMYUU010000009.1 GCA_947302355.1 uncultured Candidatus Saccharibacteria bacterium
AAATGCTCACTTCTATGGTCCACAGGAAGATATTACTTATACTGCTGGACAATACACTGGCTCTAATCCAGGATTATCACTTTATGCTATATGGATTAAATCTCGGGGGAGTTTACAGAATTCCAGCAGCGTTTCATCCGTTTGTTCTAGCCTTACGACTGCCCCCATAGATGGTACCGCTAATCTATCCAGCGTATCTGCTTTGACTGATAGTAGGGACAACGAGACCTACGCCATCGCTAAGCTAGCCGATGGTAATTGTTGGATGATTGAGAATTTAAGACTAGAAAGTACCGCAGAGCATAATAGTGATGGTACGCTTGCTCAAGGTTACAATTCTAGTTTTATCGGTCTAGCCAATGCGGAAACCAATACTTTCGGCAGCACTTCTGCGAATAGTCTATACAGCACAAATGGCTCTACTGCCAAAACCATTGATAGTACTGGAGGTAATCTAGGCTATAGATTTCCACGTTATAACAATCTTAATACTCCCGTCGATGCCAGTGATAGACCTCTAAATCCAACCAGCAATACATTCGCAGACAATGATACTGTCGTAGGTATGTATAGTTACGGCAACTATTATACTTGGACGGCGGCTATAGCGGATACCACCAATTATACTAATGGAGATTATGCTTTGACGTCTCTTTGTCCTACTGGTTGGAGGCTGCCGAGCGGTAGCCAATCTACCGCAAATAATACTTTTGGGGCACTCAGTGTAGCATTAGATGGTCCAGCCGGGGGAGCCAAGGCGAATTCTCATTCAACTCCCGCTGGGGTAATTATGTCCAAAAGATTTAGAAGCTTTCCGAACAATTTTCTTTACTCTGGTCTTATATCGGAAAGCTTTGGAAGGGGCAGTTCTGGCTATTATTGGTCGTCCAGTACATATTCTGGTTCGTCCTCGTACGCTATGTGGATATATGATTCTATTGTGGATCCAGGTACTTCTAGTTATGTTAAAGCCGAGCCTGAGAGTATTAGATGTACGGCGCTAACTGGCAGTTAAAGCATGGTAATTTAAAAGCATTGACTTATTAGAATGCTTCGATGGTGCAATGATATTTCAATACGTATGGTATAATGATAGACATGTATGATATATTCAACGACTTTTTGAAAGACAAGAAGAGGCTCTGCATTATCCAGGCGGAGAATCCGGATGGGGATTCTCTGGGTAGCGCAATCGCGCTCGACTATCTGCTGCCCGATAAGGAGATTTCGCTTTATTGCCCGATTGATATACCTAAATATTTGCATTATTTTACTGACTGGGCGAGGGTGACCAGTGAATTCGACTACAAAGCAGATGGATATATAATCGTAGATACAGCAGCAGAAGTACTGCTGTCGAAGCTCTTAGAAGATACCGCGATACGAAACCGTCTCTTTTCGGCACCTGTCCTAGTAATTGACCATCACGAAACTCCAGATGATTTACAATTCCCACATGAAAGTATCATCGAGATACGACCATCGTGTACGGAAGTAATTTATCGAATTGCGAAAGACCTCGGTGTTCCAATTGAAAAGGAAGCGGCGGAAGCTATCTTTCAGGGAATCTTGTCGGACACCTTGGGGCTAACTAGTGCTTCGGTGACAGCGGAAACTTTTGAAATTGCGGCGGACCTGACGCGCTGCGGGGCCGTAATCTCAAGTCTCGAAGAACGTAGGCGCGAATTCATGAAGAAATCGCCACGGATTCTAGATTATAAAGCCGACTTAATCAAACGAGTCGAATATTCACTTGATGGCGAACTAGCCACGGTGCATATTCCTTGGGAAGATATTACAGAATACTCAAATGAATACAATCCAAACGTCTTGATTCTAGAAGAAATGCGACTAGTAGAAGGTGTAAAAGCAGCCGTAGCAATTAAAACTTATCCGGATGGCAAAGTGACTGGCAAAATTCGCTGTGATTCTTCTGCGCCAATAGCCGATAAGATTGCTGGCTATTTTGGCGGGGGAGGACACCCTTATGCAGCTGGATTTAGGACATACGACACTTCATATGATGAAGTAGTAAAAGATCTGGTTAGAATTATTCCTGAGTTACTTGCGCAATAATCCAGGCGAAACTGCTATTTTGTGTTATTATTGTAAGAGATGAAACCATTAGATACAAAGCAGTTAGCTCTCGAAAAAACACACGATTATTGCGCAAGCGGAAATCCCAAAATAGCAGTAATCATGATTCATGGCATTGCGTCTGATTCTTCGACCTTTGATGATGCATTAAAATATCTTGAAAAGAAAAAATCTCTTTCGGATATTAGATTTATTACTTTTGATTTATTGGGTTCTGGCAAATCTTACAAGGATGATAATCTGAATTATGATTATGCCGATCAACTTGGAGCGCTCCGCAATTCTATCAAGCAGCTCGAATTAGATATCCCATTGGTACTGGTCGGCCATTCTCTTGGTACCTTCATTGTGACGCGTTATGCTAGTAATCATAAAAATGATGTAAAAGAACTAATTTTGATTTCGCCGCCAATTTATACTGAGCAAGACTTTAAGAATCCAGCATTCGAAACAGCAATTAAGCTTTTCAAGGATGCAATTAGTATGCGAAATCGTAATATTCTGGGCGACAAAGCTTTTAATAATTCTCTAGAAAAGATTGCATTGGATCAGAAGAATTACCAGGTGTTACGTGATCTAACTACACCGACGGTATTAATTTACGGAAAAATGGATAGGGTTATTGCGTCGTATAATATTCCTGAATTATTAAAAGTCAACTCGAAATATTTGAGTGGAATTATGACCGACAAATCACACGGAGTAACAAAGGACAAATTTACTAAACTTGCAAAGATTTTAGAGGAGGTATTAAATGCTCAAGATATATAATACGGCAAAGCGGGAGATTGAGAAATTTAAGCCAGCTGGAGAATTAGTCAAGATTTATACTTGTGGTCCAACCGTATATAATTTTCAGCATATAGGGAATTATGCGTCTTATATTTACTGGGATCTTTTAATTAGGGTCTTAAAAATAGACGGATATAAAGTGAAACGGGTACTAAACTTCACTGATGTCGGCCACTTGACTTCCGACGCTGATTCTGGAGAAGATAAGTTGGAGAAAGGTGCGGCTCGCGAGGGAAAAACCGTATACGAAATCGCTGAGTTTTATGGCGACGATTTTATGCGCAATTTTCGAGCGCTAGAATTGACCGAGCCAGATGTAATTGCGCATGCTACGGATTATATAGAAGACGATATGAAGGCCGTTGACAAGATGACTGAAAAAGGTTTCACCTACGAAACTGAAGATGGCATATATTTTGATACTGGCAAGTTTGAGCACTACGCTGATTTTGCAAAATTAGATCTTGCTGGATTGCAGGCTGGCGCGAGGGTAGGATTCTCAGATGAGAAACGCCAAGCTTCGGATTTTGCAGTGTGGAAGTTTATCAAACCGGGAGAAAAACACGCGATGCGTTGGGATTATCTCGGTCGACCGGGCTATCCTGGATGGCATCTAGAATGCTCAACGATTATTGACAAGGAGCTTGGTGGCCCAATAGATATTCACACGGGCGGAATTGATCATATTCCGGTCCATCATACGAACGAAATCGCCCAGACTTATGCAATGACTGGACGCGAATTGGCCAAGTATTGGCTACATTGCAATTTCATCACGATAGACGGCGAAAAGATATCTAAATCTCTAGGAAATGTCTATACGTTGGACGATTTAGCCGAGCGTGGGTTTTCGCCGATGGATTTTAAGATGTGGGTTTTATCTGGGCACTATCAAGGTACGCGCAATTTTACGTTTGAATCTTTGGTTGGTGCGCAGGCTAGGAGGTTAGCGTGGCGTAATCGTATTGCGGAGTGTTACCAAAACAAAGAAGCGACTGCCGCATCTAATGATAATTCCGCTTTTGATAAAATCCTTGAAGCCGTAAACGATAACTTAAATTCTCCGGAAGCTTTTGCCCTAATTGACAATCTAAATCTTAGCCTTGATGATTGGAAAAAGATTGATGAATTATTCGGTCTTAAGCTGATTAAAGATTCGCCAGATTTAAGTCAAAAAGCACTAGGTCCTATTACGGAACGCGAGAAAGCGAGGGCAAAGAAGAATTTTGATGAAGCCGATCTAATCCGCGATGAGCTAATTAGTCAGGGAATCACAATTAAAGATACGCCGTCGGGTCCGATTTGGCAATATCTGAAAAACTAATTAAGAATTATTCGTATCGTCTTTCGCTAGGGCATAAGCAAGCGAACCAGAAGCGGCAGCTGCGGCCGTAGCCGCAGCTGCAACCATTAAGCCATTATCGGACGGTGTACTGTAATCTCCGCTAGTTTCATATGCATTAAGTGGTGCGTTGTAGCCTTCTTGAGTGTCTGGCGAATCTGAATTGTTGTTGGTGTTAATATTGCTCAGGTTTAAAGCTTGGCTATTATTGTTTACTTGATTGCCGTTATTCGCCTGATTGTTGTCTGGGGATGGAGAGGGGGAAGGAGATGAGGCTTGAACGGTCATTGCGGATCTAAAGGCTTGAATTAGGTTGGCGTCAGCATTTGGATTATGCATGTACCAGTCATAGATATCTTGATTAGTTAATACGTAGCCCATCATGAAGACAAACTTTAGATTATTTGAACTTGATTTCTCCTTATAATACCTAGTTCTATCATACAACCCAGACACATTCGTCAAACCATATTCTTCATACCTTTGTTCGTCCGGCACGCCAAGGAGACCTTCTAGAAGATATGCTACTGTTCCAGTTCGATCTGCTCCTACGCGACAGTGGAAGTAAATATTCTTGGTAGTGTTAGTGTTTGTAATATCAGTCATAATATTCGTCACTGCGGTCCAAGCCCTCATATAATTAGAAGTAGCGTCATTTTCATCACCGGAGTTGTAATCAAAGTTATAATGAATCACAGTATTAAGATGATAATCGGTGAGATGCGTGTCGCTACTGTATTCATCACCTACATTATATTCTGTCGTAATCCCAAGATTGGTAAACTCGCTAGCAGATACATTTTGCATCTTTTCTCCACGGAACAATCTACCATAGGCGAGAGTACCAGTTACAGTTTGATTATTACTATCTGTATAAGTGACCGGCAACCCACCAAGATCACGTACGTTACGAACAACTCCAGTATCAACCCATCGAGTACCAGTGCTTGAGCCGTTTGAAGTAGCTGTCACATAACCATAAACCGAACTATCACCAGTTTTCTCCCAATAATAGGTTTGCCCCGGAATCATATTATGGATAATGCCATTGTCTGCTTTTGCGTAAGCAACCACGGCACCCTGAGGGTCATTGAGACGAACAGTAAGAGCCGCATTAATCTTCGTATCATATACGTCAGGTTTCGAGCAATCAACTGATCCACTTGTCCAATTTGACAAAGCCGATAACGGCTTTACCGCATCACTATTTGTATTATGAGCAGTACTGGTCTGGATAAAGCATTGATTATTGATAAAGTTACTACGAACAGCTTCCCAGTATTGTAATTCTGACAACTCTGTAGTGTCGCCCCAAGTCGAATTATTTATTGGGCTAGCTTCATTAAAGGTAGTTAAATTGACGGGGCTCTGCGCCCATGCGCTAGACAAGGCCTGGAAGCCACGAGTGGCATTATTGGACACATCAAATGTTACAGGAATATCCGAAGATTGGTAGACCCAATCAGCGACTAATGTAACGTTACTCTGTGGGATATATTGTGTACCATCGCTCACCAAAGTATTACCATTATACCAGCCGCCAAAGGTATAATTTGCACTCGGCGCAGTTGGTGTTGGTAATGTTCCTACCGAACTACCAGCCGTAATAGTATAAGGATTTTGGAAACCACTCGGCAAAGTTCCACCATTTGCATCTAGTTCAACCGTATAATCACTGTCAACGCCAAGTCTGACATACATATCAGTCATCTTCCCGACCAAAGGACGCATCGATGAGGTACCATTGGAATTCGCAGCACCACCAAACCAAACCTTAGTATCAAATTCGAAATGTGTTTTGTTAGTTATATCTTCGTATAGTGTCCAAGCACTACCATCTACTGAATAATAAACTCTGTAATAAGTATTCCCTTGCTCGACTTCTTTTCGCTTAAGTAGCTTCACGGTCTTGGTAGTTGAAGCAAAATCATGTAATGACAACGATGCAGAATCACCTTTCCATCTTGAAGTAATTTCAATGGTATTAGAAGAAGAATAACGACGGACCACAAAACCAGGATAATTGTTGGCACTATCTTCCTTCTTGAAACTTACGAAAGTTGCTTGGTTGCCCTGAGTTGGGATCTGACTACTGGGACTATATTCGGTAATTGTAAACCCAACTTCAAAATCTTTGTCGTAATTAGCCTGAGTAAATAATTGGACAGCGGTATCGATATAGTATTGGCTACTACTAGTATTCCCGCAATAGGTACCAGTTACTGCAGCACCAGTAAATATACATTCATTGATTTCAGCCCATTCGATTGGGAAGCTAGATGTATCTTCTACCCATTTTGCATAATAAGTAATGTCAGCAGTCACAGTTTCTTCAGGATATACTTCAGTATAGAAAGTGCCATCATCCGTATACCAACCAAAGAATCTATAGTTCGGCTTACTAGCAGTCGGTAAAGCGCCCACCACATCGCCATCATCAACAGTTCTAGTACTAGAAGCCCCATTATCGAGCGAGCCACCATTGGCATTGAATGTTACAGTCCAACTCGTCGTCGGGGCCGGAGCGACAGTTACTTCTAAGTATTTGTTTAGTCCAGATTGCGAACCAGTCATGATGATATTCGTAGTTCCGGCGCCGACGCCCGTAATTACGCCTGTATTAGTATCAACTGTAGCTTTTGAAGTATCGGCGGAGCTGAAGGTATATGGTTCAAGTTGCGAAGCATTACCAACTATAATTGTAAGTTGATCGCCTGCCGCAAGAATCAAGTCATTAGATATTACAGCATTAGTTACGTCTAAATATGTGGGTGTAAACTTTTCAATTAGCTTGTCTGGCACTACGATGGTCGGACGTACCATACTAGTTCCTGTACTTGTACTGACCTTACGATTACCACTACCACTATGGATACGATATTGGTTCGAGCTCTCCTTCATTAGCCACAACGCAGATCTGCCACCACCATCGTAAGCAGAATGCTCCATGAAATAGTCACACGCTAACAACACGTCGGTTGTACCTAGTCCATTAACGGTGGTATTACAGGCCGCAGCAAGCTCAGCACGCGTTGTGAACCTAGCCGCATAACCAGTCTCTTGCTCTATAAGACCAGGATTATCCCACGCTCCACTCGTATTCGCAGGAAGCTCCAAAAGGGCATCGTCATAAGAAAAGAGATCATCCTCGCTTGTACCTGGAGCCCAATCATCATCGTAATAACTGTTCCAAGCCACTAAGACTGCGTTATTATTGGCGTCTTGACCTACATAGTAGAATCGTTCATTTACAGCACTATAAGTATCGTCATAATCTACATCACAGTTATAAGCGTCACCAGCCTGCGGCGTTGAACTGCTAGCAAGTTGACCATAAGCAACATTCGTATTGTGAACATGGAGGTTCACGCTTGACGTCTCTATTTTACACACAATCTTCTTGTATTGAGCGTGGTAAGTTTCACCGTCAGCGCTTGGCGTAGTATTACCATCCACGACAGTACCACCACTTGCAGCCGTGAACCAACCCATAAATACATCATCAGCGCTACTCGGCGTTGGATCGGCAGGAATATTATTGCTGCCAATTGTACTGCCGGCAGTCACCGTGACGCTAGAATTTGGAGAACCATTATGGGGATTAAAGTAAACCGTATATGTGACTGCTGGCGCAGTTACTTCGACATAAATCGTCCTTGTATGCGTAGAATCAGAACCAGTCATCGTGATAGTAGTAGATCCAGTAGCTACACCAGTTATTACACCGGTACTAGAATCGACGGTCGCAACCGATGAATTGTTGGACGTAAATGAATGATCCTCGAGGTCTGATGGACCAGTTATGTTAATTGCTACTGTGCTACCTTCCTCAACCGTCAAATGATCATTTTCGAATACAGCCACATCTACAATGCTTCTCCACTGCGCATGGTAAGTCGTGTTACCACTCGGCTGAGTATCCGCATCTATGGCCGTGCCACCAGACTCCGCAGTCCACCAACCTTTGAACACGTGGTCGGTGTAAGTCTGGGCTCCGGGATAAACATCGGTCAAATCATCGCCAGCATCGATTGTTTCGGTCCAGGCATTTGTCCCATTGTGCGGATCAAAGGTAATCGTATACGTCTGAACAGGTGCCGTATATGGCTCTATATATTCAGTTGGAACCTCGATAGTAGGACGTGCCGCGTTTGCTGAAGTATTAAAATTATGATTCAAATTGAGTGCACTTGTTTGAATTCTATTCTTGCCATCGTTTGATGGACTACCCACTGTTGTTTTAGCAAGCCAAATTCCATCCGTTGCATTAGCTGTGGCAAAGTTAGATTGTTCGAATAAATACACGCTCTCATGGTTACTAGGCGTAAGCTTGCCAGTACCACCACTCCAAAGAACACTAGCTTCTTCATAGGTCATAAATCGAGCCGCTTTACCAGCAAATGTACCAGAACTATATGTTACAAGGTTTGGATTATCCCATACCGGAATAGTCGGAGATTGTTGATCTAGTTCATAATTCGGAAGGTAAGAAACCGCAAGATCATAACCAACACTCGCATTAGCAACACCGGCATCACTAGACATGTTTTTGTAATAAATTAGCTTAGCATTGCCATTTTCAGTCCCAAAGTAATAGAATCGCTCAGTCTCGCTATCATATGTTCCATCATAATCCACATCACAGTCATAAGCGGCACCATGTGTCACAGTAGAAGAATTTTGAATTAAATAACCATATTGAATTACATCATTTGTACTCCACCCAGCCTTGCGACAACCGCTAGTGCCGGTCCGAGTACAAGTTTCACTGTGTCTCGTAGTGGCAACCTTGCACACATAGGCAGTTTGTGTCCAGTTTGCATAATAAGTTGTCGGAGTGCCACCACCGAACACGGTCGAGGTTGTAAGCTTTGAACCGGTACCATTTTGACCAGAATACCAGCCTTCAAGCTCATATCCAGTTCTCGTATATTCAGGCAAACTATCGAATGAGCCACCATCGGCCACATTTCTCGTGAAGGTCGCCTCGGAACCATAGTCTGGATTAAATGTTACCACAATCACACTCCCAACTGTTACGGTAATCGTCTTAGTGTCACCAGTAATCGAACCTGTCATCGTAATTGTTGCCACGCCATTACTAAGGGCCGTAACCAAACCGGCATCGGTAACGGTTGCGACAGTAGGGTTACTCGAAACTAACGTATATGGTTCTAAATCCGAAACATTGGTTATCTGAATAGTATCAGAGCCATTAATGGCAAGAGCAATGTTGTCATTTACAATCTGCGCATCCGCGACAGATTTGTACCAGTGGGCATATAAATGATCGCTCGTGGTTGGCGTATATGGTGCGGTTTTTTCTGTACCTCCAGTTGCTGCCGTCCACCAACCACCAAAAATCCAATCGGTTCTGGTTGCGGTGGGAAATTCATCAATCGTATCGCCATCTAGTATTAAATAAGTAGTAGTATCTGGTACACTCCCATAATTATCATCAAATATTATTTCGTGTAGATTATCTTCATCAAAATCACCAAGCTTAATGAACATATTGCTCATTTCGCCAGTAAAGTAACGCTTTGCAGCCGTACAGTCTTCAGTACAGTCGACATTATCAGGATATGCGCCGAACCATGCCGTTAAGCCAAATTGTTGATTGAACGAGGTATAATCCTGAAGTTCAATTAGTGGCCCATTGTCTATACTAGAATAAATATGCCCATTAATCCTGAAAACACGAACATCTGTGCCGTTGTATGCGCTTGCATAAGGAGTTTTGGTAACAACTCTGGATTCAGCATGTTCTGTCGGCGCACCATACGTTGACTTTATCTCAAAACTATTTGAACTAGTAGTACGAATAACAATACCAGGGGACTTTCCACCATAAGGCGACTCAGTCACAGATGATGATAATTTATCGTTAAACATAGTCGTTTGAGATTCCGTTTGAACGCTAGAATGTGGGTTATAGACATCGAGTGTAAAATGTACTTCATAATCCTTCTGATAGTTTTCGGTGCTATAAAGCGCAACTTCGGTGTCAATATAATCCTTGTTTATATAATCCTGGCATTCTGAACCACTAATGGTGCCATGGTTAAATACGCACTTGCCCATCTGACTCCAGACCATCGGGAATGGATCATCTAACCATATTGCATAAAGTGTAATATTGGTGCCATCTACAGTTTGATCAATTGGATAATCGTCGCCTGGCTGATAAGTAGTGCCGGAACACTCATAATTATTGGTTGTGGTATTAAGGGTTGTCGCTACCGTACACCAACCGCCAAATGACATGTCGTCGGTCGTCATAGTCGGCACCGCACTACTGAGCGTTCCGTAGGAATCGGCCGCCGGCGTACCACCAGCGATCTCTAATGCTTGTGGGTTTGGCGAAGGCATATTAGTTACAGTTTCGGTCGTATCATCGTCGTAAGTTATGTTGTAGACGATTGAATTAGCTACTGCAGTTATGATATAAGTGCCAGTATAAGTATCTGCTGGCAAGGTCATGTCGACTCTTGCACCAAATGAAAAAGTATAGGTGTTTGCAACGCTGTTTGCGGCGGTTGTTTTGTCTAGCATTAAATTAGTAGGGGCGGGTAAGAAATCAGTATTATTTACAGTAGTATATACGCCACCCGATTCCGTGATATACTGGCTAGGCTTAAAGCCCCATTTATTATTGTATGCTGAGTTAGTTGAAAATGCCTGCTGCGTGATAGCACTAGATATAGACTCGACAGCGTCATCGTCGTCATTCAATAAGCTCGTACCACCGCTCGTGCCGATAGAGAGGGTGTAGCCAGTGAAGTTGTCTGTGCTAACGCTAAGATTAGCGCTTCCGGATTCACCGAAGTTACCGCCAGGTGAGGGGAGAATATGCGCCGATAAAGAGCCAGATTGCAAGCTCATAGAAATTGAACTCTGTTTGGCAATGCCATACACAGAGCCTGGCATGATGAATAAAGCCCCAAAGATAGCAAACAAAACAGTCGTGAGCGTACGCCTGACTATTCGCATCTTCCCACTCCTACACTTCCGCGCGCTAGATACATTAACAGTTATAACTCCATTTATGTATAACCATTATACGGCACGTTTTTTAAAATGTAAATGCTTTTATTTCGATTTTTGCACAAGTTTCGCGGTGTATAATTATGGAATGGGTAAGAGTTATATTGCAATCGATTTGAAATCTTTTTATGCTTCCGTAGAATGCGTTGAACGCGGATTGGATCCTTTGAAGGCTAGGTTGGTAGTAGCAGACGAGTCTCGCACGGACAAAACGATTTGCCTCGCAGTGTCACCAGCCCTGAAAGCAATGGGAATTCCGGGAAGAGCTAGATTGTATGAAGTGAAACAAAAGGCGAAAGATTTTATTATTGCGGTGCCGCGAATGGCTTTTTATATTAGCTACAGTACGCGTATATATAATATATATCTGCGTTACATCGCCGAAGAAGACATGCACGTTTATTCAATCGATGAAGTATTCATCGATGCGACTCCATATCTAAAGAATTACCATATGCCGGCGAGAGAATTAGCACAGAAAATCATGCAAGAGGTCTACGAAGAAACTGGGATAACTGCAACGGCTGGGATAGGAACTAATTTATATTTAGCCAAAATAGCAATGGATATTTTAGCCAAACATGCGGAGCCCGATGAAAACGGAGCAAGGATTGCTGAGTTAGATGAAACTAGCTATCGTCGAGAGCTGTGGAATCATCGGCCACTGACGGATTTTTGGCGTGTAGGCCGTGGGTATGCGAAGAAGCTGGAAGCGGCTGGGCTCTACACTATGGGCGATGTAGCTTTATGCTCCGAAAAAGACGAGGATTGTTTATACAAATTATTTGGCATAAATGCGGAATTATTGATTGACCACGCTTGGGGATGGGAGCCTTGCGAGATGGCGGACATTCGGGCATATCGGCCAAGCGCTAATTCTTTTTCCTCGGGCCAGGTCTTAAAAGAACCTTATAGTTTTGATCGTGCGAGAGTGGTGGTGTTGGAGATGGCCGAGGAAGTTAGTCTTGGATTGCTATCGAAAAAGATGGTAACAGACCAGGTAGTTTTGACGGTGGGGTATGATAAAGTAAGCTCGGTTGGCTATAAAGGCGAGAAAACTAAGGATTTTTACGGCCGAGAAGTTCCGAAACATGCGCATGGGACTTATAATTTGAAGCGCATGAGCGCATCTTCGCGCCTGATTTCGGAAGCCGTTGCGACAATTTTCGACGAAAAGGTAGACCCTAATTTGAAAATACGCAGGATCACAATAGATGTAAATCACGTCAAGCGGGAAGAAGATGCCAAAAAAGAATTAAGGCAATTGGAGCTATTCGATATAATACGAGATGAGTCTGAGCTAAAAAAAGAAAAGCGGGCAGAAGAAGCAATTTTAGCCATCAAAAGGCGCTACGGCAAGAACGCAATTCTAAAAGGAATTAATTTCGAAGATGGTGCCACTGGTAGAGAACGAAATGCCCAGATTGGAGGACACAGAGGATGAACGATTCTAGAAAAGAAGAATATGCTAAAATTATTGACCATTCGCATTATGAGCCAAAAAATCATCCTCGCATGTCGCGCGAAATGAGGGCAGCGCAGTTTGCACCTTTTGCAGCATTATCTGGTCATGCCAATGCAATCCGCCGTACAGCAAAATTTGCAGAATTGCGTAGTCGCAGAGTGATTACTTCCAGTGAAGATGATTTCGATTACTTATAATACCTAGATAAAAACTCAGTTTTGTAGTTAGCAAAAGTACCGTCTTTCAGCGATTCGCGAATGCGGTCAACGGTATGAACGATAAAATATTCATTATGAATGCTAGCAAGAATCTTGGCGGTGATTTCATCGGTTTTAAATAGATGATGAAGATAAGCGCGTGTGTAATTTTTGCAACACTCACAATTACAATCCTGCATGAGTGGGGAAAAATCATGTTTATACTTGGCGTTTTTGATATTAATGCGGCCGTCCAGAGTATATAGCGAGCCATTCCTAGCCATACGAGTCGGACCGACACAGTCAAACGTATCACAGCCACATTCGGCCCCGACAAATAAATCAATTGGCTCTTGACCCATGCCGAGAAGATGACGTGGTTTGTTTTCGGGAAGAATACTATTTACAGTTTTTAGCATTTCGTCCATGCCGTCTGCCGTGAATACGCCGCCAATGCCGAAGCCATCGACGGGCTTTGAGGCACAGTAACGTGCAGACTCGGCGCGAAGATCGTTGAATGTACCACCCTGGACGACTGCATATAAGTATTGCTGGTGGTCGGGTTCTGCTTTTTCGGACGCGCTCAAGGGCGCTCGACCAAGCATATGATCCTTAAAAGCAGAATTCCGACCGTCTTCATCCATCAATTTGCGATGTTCGTCCACGCAGCGGTCGAGCCAGCGGTGGGTGCGCTCCATAGCTTCTTTCATGTCTTCGAAACTGTCGGACTTAGCGAGATGATCAAATGCCATATGAATATCCGCGCCGATTTTCCACTGGTCTTGCATGCTTGATTCGGGAGTCATTTCAAAACTTGCACCATCGATATGAGATTTGAATTTGACCCCGTTTTCAGTAATTTTGACATCAGGTAAGGAGAAAATCTGGAAGCCGCCAGAATCAGTAAAAGTCGGACCGTGCCAGGAGCTAAACTCAGCAAGGCCACCGCCTTCTTTGATTAGATTTGCGCCAGGGCGAAGTATTAGGTGGTAAGTGTTTGCAAGAATTGTTTGCGAGCCAAGGTCCCGCATGTTTTGCATAGTTAAGGCTTTGACTGTGGCGCGAGTAGCGGCCCCTACGAATGAAGGGGTCTTAATATCACCATGCGGGGTGTGAATTACTCCGACCCTAGCCAAACCTTCTTTTTTTTCAATATCAAACTTCAACATATAAACATTGAATCTCCGTAGCTTAGGAAATTATATTTCTCTTTAACTGCATGATCGTAAGCATTCTTTAAATGTTCCCAACCAGCAAAGGCTGAAGCTAACATTAAAACAGTAGATTTGGGAGCATGAAAATTAGTGAGAAGTGCGTCGACGATTTTGAATTCGAAACCAGGATAGATAAATATATCGTCTTCGCCTGAAGTTTTGCCAGTCTTGGCGTAGTATTCTAGGGTACGAGCCACAGTAGTGCCAAGTGCGACTACGCGTTTAGCGGATTTAATGGCAGAGATTGTGTCATCTGGGATATGAAACCACTCAGAATGCATATGATGGTCTTCGACATTTTCCGTGCGCATGGGTAGGAAAGTACCGAGCCCGACGTGCAAGGTCAAGTATCTAATGATTACGCCTTTTTGGCGTAGTTTTTTCAGTAATTCCTCTGTCATATTAAGACTGGCAGTGGGGGCAGCGGCAGAACCCATATTCTTAGCCCATACGGTTTGGTAGCGTTTTTTGTCTGATTCGGTAGCGTCGCGATGAAGATAAGGCGGCAAGGGGACGGTGCCGTATTTTTCAGCTAAATCAGCAAGTGGAGTATCGGACTCAACTTCAGCGATACCATTACCAAGTATTTTCGTGACAATAAGTAGCTTATTATTCGATCCGAGGGAATCCGGAGCCTGGCAAGGCGAGGACGAGCGCGCGAGCCCCGTGGCGACGGGAGCGAGCAACGCGGCCCGAGGATGAATAATAAGCTGATCCTTTTCGTGTAATTTACCGCGGTACATGACTCGTTGAGGCTCGTCGCCGTGTTTTTCTAATACTACTAGTTCACGTTTGCGACCATCGGGTAATTGACAAAAAATTCGTGACTGCATAACGCGAGTGTCATTTAAGATTAGAACATCACCTGGATTTAAAAAATCAGCCAGATTGCGATAATAAGAATCCGTTAATTTTCCTGTTTTACGATTTAAAACTAACAGCCTAGTACTACCACGCTCCTCAGGTGGAAATTTAGCAATTCGTTCTTCGGGCAGATTATAATTAAAATCAGACACTAGCATATTTACATATTATAACATATTTTAGGTATTTATGCCGAGAATCCCAAACTGCTTTTATCTTTTTTGATCTGTTTCTGGTAACGCTCTTCTTCAGAAAAAATGCAACCACAATATTTTTGCATGTAAAGTCCTAAATCACGAGCTTTTTGTTGGCCATCACGAAAACCAATTCTAAAATCGCGATACAAAAACTTAATCCCGGAATCTTTGGCTAGTTTTTCGCAAACCTTCTTCAATTCATCGTGTTTTTGATATGGTGAAACGAGCAAGGTGGTAGTGAAGGCGTCATATCCGTTTTCAGCAGCATAACGCACAGTTTCGGAAAGGCGTTTAGGATAGCAATAATTTACACAACGATTTCTAATATCACCTACAACACTGCGGCAAAAATCGTCCAATCCATATTCTTCTTTTAGGATCAGTTCGATGTTTACCTTTTTTGCGTATTCTCTTAAACAGTCGCGGCGCGTTTTGTACTCTATATATGGATGAATATTTGGATTGTACCAAAAAAGTGTCGGCTCAATATCTTCGGCCCGCAACGAATCAATACAATAAACACTACACGGCGCACAACAAGTGTGCATTAAAACTTTCACGATAACATTATATCATTTTTGTTATGTTTTGTGTTATAATGGCCATATAAAGGAGGCTTATGTCAAAAGAAGTTAAAACCGATACTTGGACCTTTATTAAATTCTGGTCTATACCTGGTATTGCGTATTTACTATATTTATTTGTTGGTAGCGCAATCGAGGGCCTGGTGATTGTTGGGGTTGCGATTTTGCTAGCTTTGGCATTAAAGCCACTAGTGCGCAAAGTTAATAGTTTCCTAGTAAAGTTGTTTGGTGAAGACAAAAAGCACCAAACCATTTCCGCTTTTTTTGCTTATTTGATTGTCATTCTGGTAATTGGTGCAATTTTAGCAATTGTAGGGCCGGTAGTAGTAAATGAGACTACCAAGTTTGTACAAAACTTCCCAGAAACATTTGAAACTACTTTTGGCGGATGGGAAGGTGTAAATAATTTTGGCAGAAATCTTGGTATTGATAACCTTCAAAACGAAATTACTACTACAATCCATCGTTTTTCGAATGATATGTTAAGCGTGCTGGGGAACAACTTCCTTTCTAGCGTAAGTGGCGTAGCTGATATCGTCATGAAGGTCGTATTGACCTTGGTTTTGACTTTGTTGTTCCTATTAGATGGCCCAGGCATGATGGAATCATTATGGAACAAACTAGGCGCTAAAGATAAAAATAATAAAACTATCGCAGTAGCCAGACAGATTGTCCAGAAAATGGCCAATGTAGTATCGATTTTCTTTTCACGGCAAGTATTGGTGGCGATGCTAGACGGACTAGCAGCAATGATAATAGTATTCATATTGTCGTTTATATTTGGATTTTCTTCAACTCTTGCTATACCAATGGGCATGATTACTATGGTTTTTTACTTAATACCTATGTTCGGACAATTCATCGGTGGTACATTAGTAACTTTGATTTTGTTCTTCTCGAGCCCAGTGGCTGCATTGTCCTTTGCGATTGTCTATGTAGTGTATGCTCAAATTGAAAACAATATTATTTCGCCGAAGATTCAAGGCGATGCTTTACATTTGTCGCCAGCCATTATCTTGTGCGCAATCACGATTGGTATGTATATGTTTGGGCTGCTCGGTGCTATCATCTCTATTCCGATTGCCGGCTGTATCAGAGTATTGGTCGATGAATATCCAAATATAAAAGCCGCTAGAAGTTAGAATGTCAGGAAAAAAAATTGAGTCCAGTGAATCTGGTTTTAAATTCGACAAAAGAAAAAGCAAGCTTTTTTTGATTTTTCTATTTGTGCTGCTAAATATTGGCGTAATTGCAGCTACGGCGCTGGCGGAATTTGGTAATTCAAAGGAGGCAAAGGACTTGTCTGAAGTAACAATCAATTGGTGGCTAATTGTGCCGGCTGCACTTTGTTTCATTGTCGCCATTTGCATAGAAATTCATAAATACGCCATCATGATTAAAGAAATGTTTCATGAGTGCGAAGGATACGACGCTAAGAGGGCTTGGAAAGTGGCCAGCCGTACGGTTCTGCTTGGAAAGTATTACGACAACATTACTCCTGCGGCTGTAGGCGGTCAGCCTTTTCAGATTTATTACATGCGCAAAAACAGTGGGCTGAGCCGTGGCAATTCTACTTCGATCCCGATTTTCGGAATGATTACTGGGCAGATTGGATTTTTGATTGTAGCGCTAGTGTGTTTTACTCTTGGTGCTCCTCTTATCAATAACGCAGTTTTACTCACGACCGCATGGTTTGGTTTATTGTTTTTTGCTTTTTGGCCGGTGGTCGTCGCGGCCGCTACCTTTTTTCCTAAACCGACTACTTCTATCATTAAATCCCTCATCAAGTTTTTGGCCAAAATTAGAATCGTCAAGAATCAAAAGAAGGCCCTAGAAAAGGTTGAGGCGGAAGTCGCAGAGTACGTGGATTCCGTCAAAAAAATCGTAAAAACACATAAGTTGTTTTTGAAGACAATTTTCTATTCTGTTTGCTTTAATTTATTGATGGCTTCAATTCCATTCTTTGTCTTAAAAGCATTTGGTGGAGATACTGATTTTTTGGCATGCCTTGCTACTACAATTGCAGTAATGTCTGCAGTGTATTTTGTACCTACGCCTGGCAATGCCGGGGCCGCTGAAGGCACTTTCTATTTGGTATTTTCGGCACTTTCTTCTGGTTATGTGTTTTGGGCAATGCTGGTATGGCGATTCTTCTCGTATTATATATACATAATAATGGGGCCTATCATTTATTCGCATATGCACTTCGAAAAGAAGAAAGAGAAAACGAATGAAAAGAATAAAAAGCTTGGCTCTTAAAAAAACTATTATCTTGGCTTTGTTATTAGTTTTCGTTGCTTTTACGACGTGGTTTTTGATTCGTTTTTTTACCATGGACACCGAATTGGTTTTGATTAATGATTATCAACTACCAGAACTTACGGACTTGAAAAACGATTATGGATTAGGCGACGCAAAGTATGCTGTTGCTATCGACGGGAATGTCATAGATAGTTCGGACTTTAAACATGAAGAGCCAGAAATTCAGCCGACTGCTAGCACTGCAAAAATGATTTTAGGGCTTGCAGTAATGAAAGAAAAGCCCTTTGATATTAGGGAGGAAGGTGAGATGATTGTGCTAGCTGAAGAAGACTACGATTACTATGTTCGGTATAAAAATAATGGTGGTTCTGTGACAGTAGTAAAACCTGGTGAAGAAATTAGTCAATATGATGCCTTGGTGTCTGTTTTCTTGGCTTCGTCAAATAACATGGCAGATTCTCTGGCGATTTGGGCGTTTGGATCGATTGAAAAATATCGCGAATATGCCACCTCTATGCTGGAGGAGTGGGGAATTACCCACACAACTATAGGCGAAGATGCGAGCGGTTTTAGTGAGAGCACTACCAGTACAGTATCAGATTTATCTCAAATTGGCGAAAAGGTATTGAAAGATCCTGTGCTGAGAGAAATTGTTGGCACGAAAAATTATTCGGTACCGGTAGCCGGCGAAATAACCAATACCAATGGCATTCTTGGGCAAAATAGAGTAGTTGGCATAAAAACTGGATATGTCGGCGATGCTTCTGGGTATTGTTTAATATCTGGCTACCTTGAAGGAGACCATATTATAACATTGGCCCTACTTGACGCACCGACACGCCAGGATTCCTATAATGATAGTTTGAAAATTATTCGCAAGATGCAAGATTTGACAAAAGCCGCTAGGTTAGTGAACGCCCAGCAAGCTGTGGGACATTATGATAGCTGGTGGACTGGAAAGGTTGAGATTAAGGCTACATCAGATTTGAATGAGCTAGCCTGGACGGGAGCGGAAATCACACACGCGCTTAAAATGGACGGGGATAATGGAGAATTAGTACTAATAATACAGGATCAAGAATTTACCGTACAAGTCGTCGCAGACGAATATCAGAAAGAACCGACTTTTATCGAGAAGGCAATGCATGTTTTTGGCTGGAAAAAAGAAAATGTTAAAGATACGAGCCAAGATAACTTGCAGCAGGAAATGATGAGTGAGGAGCCCGAAGAGGTTGAGCCAGAAGTGGAGTTGCCCGTGAGCGAGCTACACACTAGTGCAGCGTCAGATAATTGCACGATAGAATATGGAGCATTAATGTTAATTAACCCTAATTTTACGGTTGAAAATACCTTCATTGCGGAGCGACGCGCAGAGCTAATTAGTATCTCTTCGAAGTACGGCATAGCTGAAGGGAATCCTGGAAATGGAGACAATCTACTTGACGCCGAAGCAGCAGAACACATCAACGACATGGTAAATGCTTATAAAGAAGCTTATCCAGGGCATACACTAGAAACGAGATCATGTTTTCGAGCAGTGGGAACAAGTTGCGGTAGACTCTGCGCAGCAACTGGAGCGAGCGATCATCATACGGGTCTAACTTGCGATTTATTGGACCCGGTTTATGGCGATTCACTAGATACTTCCACTTATGACCAGCACATAGATTGGCAGTGGCTAAGAGCGAATTCTTATAAATATGGTTTTATTGATAGATTTCCCGAGGCTTGGGCCGGAGGTTCGATGGATGAGCCATTGAATGTAGATGAAAATGGATCTACTGGACTATTTGAAACTTGGCATTATCGCTACGTAGGAATCGGAGCAGCCACAGAAATCGCTAATGGGAAATATAATAACGGCGAGTATGACTCGTTGGAACATTATTTAAAAGCTCGCGGCCTGGTAGGAGATTTAAAGAATGGCACATGCAAGTAGTGTTATAATAGGAGAGTTATATGATTAAACTTTTTAGATTTCTAAAACCATATTGGTGGCAAGTTGTGGTTTTGTTGCTCGCCACAGCAATACAAGTTTATACAACACTAAGATTGCCTGCGCTAATGGCTGACATCATTAATAACGGAATTGTTCCTGGCGACACGAATTATATTTGGATGACTGGTCTTAAAATGATTGGCCTCACAGCAATTTCAGCATTCAGTTCGTTTGTCTCTAGTTATTTTGCAGCGAGGGTTGGCACAAATTATGCACGAGATATTCGTACGGCAGTTTTTGTGAAGATTATTAACTTTAATCTGCTAGACTTAAAGGAATTTAGCACTGCGTCTTTACTAACTCGCACCACAAATGATGTAAATCAAGTACAAATGGTCACGATTATGATGCTTTCGATGATGCTGAGGTCGCCACTCTTCCTAATTATCTCGATAATAATGGCCATTCAGACGGCCCCAGATATGAACTGGATTATCGTAGTTGGCTCGGTGGCGATTTTGGGGTCAGCAATTCTTATTATGTCGCTCGTGATGCCAAAATTCAAAATCTTCCAAGAGCTAATTGATAAAATAACTTTAATCACGCGCGAGAATTTAACTGGACTCAGAGTAGTAAGAGCTTTTGACAACGAAAAACTAGAAAAAAAGAAATTCATAAAAACTAATGACAAGTTAACGAAGTTACTCATCTATATCGACAAGATTCTGGAATTACAAAACCCATTAATTAGTATTATATTTAACGGAACCACATTGCTTTGTTCGTGGGTGGGTATATCGTTACTTTCTAAAGATTTTGCTTACCTCGGGAACATGACGGCGTTTGCACAATATGTAACTTTTGTAATGATATCATTTTTGATGATGTCAATGCTCTTTGTGACTTTACCACGCGCTAATGTATCGGCGCACCGTATTAATGCCGTATTGGATAAGAAGCCGAGACTAACCTGGCGAGAAGAAACGGAGGGTAAGCCAGAGCGCACCGCTTCGGTTGAATTTAAAAATGTAGATTTTCGTTATCCAGAAGCCTCCGAAAAAGTTTTGGACAACATTTCATTTTTGGCGAAAGCCGGGGAAACTACTGCCTTTATTGGCTCGACTGGATCTGGAAAATCCACTTTAATTAATTTAGTGCCGAGGTTTTATGATGCTACTGCTGGGAAAGTCCTCGTAAACAATGTACCGGTAAAGGACTATAGTAAAGAAGACTTGATGCAGCGAATCGGTTACGTACCTCAGCGCGGTATGCTATTTGCAGGCACAGTTAAATCAAATATTAAGTTTGGCGCGCCAAATGCGTCTGATTCACTGATGCGGAAATCTGCACGTATTGCGCAAGCCGAAAACTTTATCGAAAAACTGCCCGACAAGTATAATTCGCACGTCGCGCAGGGTGGGTCAAACTTTTCTGGTGGCCAAAAGCAGCGCCTATCAATCGCCCGAGCGATTTGCAAAGAGCCTGATATATTTATATTTGATGATGCTTTTTCTGCATTAGATATGAAGACGGATGAGCGACTCCGCAACGCACTAAAAGAAGTGTCCGAAACTGCGGTAGTACTAATTGTGGCGCAGAGAGTGTCGACTATTAAAAATGCCGACCAAATAGTAGTATTAGATAATGGACGAATAGTAGGAAAGGGCAGACATCTAGAGCTTCTCAAAGATTGCAAGGTGTATCAAGAAATTGTCAAATCTCAATTATCCGACAAAGAATACGCGGTAGAATTAAAAATGGCCAGTAAATATACTACCCCTGAAGAGGAAGAGTCAACTGAAACAATGAAAGGAGCGCAGTATGCCAAAGCCTAATTCGCGTTCCGTCAAAAATAGAAGTATGTGGCAATCGTTTAAAGTCTTTTTGCGGTCGATTAAGGGATATCGTTTACCTATCACATTTGCAATACTGCTTACGATCGGCTCGGCAATCCTTGGTCTATTCATCCCAAAAATTCTAGGCGACATGACGACTATCGCCGTAAATAGTTATCCAGATTTAGATTGGTCTGCTCTAGGCGAAAAAGCGATTCTTGCGATCGTATTATTCGTAGCCTCAGCCATATTAAATTATGGGCAGGCTTATATCCTCGCTATAGTTTCAGCAAAATATACGAAGGTAATGCGCGAAAAAATTTTGGATAAGGTTTTCCGTTTGCCAATTGCGTATTTTGATAAGCATAAATACGGCGACACTTTGTCGCGTATGTCTAACGATGTAGATGTGCTGACCACTTCGATGTCACAAGAAATTGCGGATGTATCCTTATCGTTAACTACACTAATTGGTGTGATGATAATTATGCTAACTATCTCTGTACCTCTTTCCTTAATTTCTTTTGTGGTTGTGCCGATTTCAGTCATAGTTGTAGGAAGAATTATGCGCCATGCACAAAAATATTTCCGTGAGCAGCAGAATACTTTAGGCTCCCTCAATAGCGAAATTGAAGAAGATTATGCGGGCGAAATCGTAATTAAGTCTAATTCTTATGAAGAGCCAGCCCTGGATGAGTTTAATAAAATCAACGGCAAGCTGACCATGGTTTCTCGGCGCGCCCAAATCTATTCGTCGTTATCTTTCCCAGTAACGCATATCTTTACAAATCTGGGTTATGTGGCAATTTGCGCACTAGGTGGCGTGTTTGTAATTCAAGGCCAAATCGGCATCGGCGATATTCAGGCATTCATTCAATATGTTTCACGATTTAATCGCCCAATTACCGAAATCGCTTCTACTACTTCGACCCTGCAAGCTTTGCTGGCTGCGAGCGAGAGAATTTTTGACTTCCTAAATGAACCAGAAGAGGAACCAGATCCAGAGCACACCAAAACGATTGAAAAGGTGAAGGGCGAGGTGGAATTTCATGATGTAAACTTTAGCTATAAAAAGGACCGCCCGATAATTCATCATTTTTCGGTGAAAGTGAAGCCAGGGATGAAAGTTGCCATTGTTGGGCCAACCGGCGCAGGGAAAACTACTATTATTAATTTATTAATGAGATTCTATGATCCAGATTCAGGCTACATTACAGTAGATGGTGTACCAACGCGAGAAATGAAACGTGCGGATGTACGTAAAATGTTTGGCATGGTTTTGCAGGATACTTGGCTATTTTCTGGTACGGTTGAAGAAAATTTGCGCTATGGCGACCAGAAAGCAAGTCTTGAGGATATAAAAAAGGCAGCTAAAGCTTCAAATGTGAATCATATTATTGAAGCTCTTCCTAAAACTTATCATTCGCCAATTTCAGAAGATTCCGATAATATCTCGGCGGGAGAAAAGCAGTTAATTACAATTGCTAGAGCAATGGTAGCTAATTCGCCGATGATGATTTTAGACGAAGCAACGTCGAACGTAGATACACGCACGGAGCAATTAATTCAGGATTCGTTTGAAAAACTTACGCGTGGACGTACTTCGTTTGTAATTGCACATAGATTATCCACGATACGGAATTCAGATTTGATTTTAGTAATGCGAGACGGCGCCGTGGTGGAACAGGGAAATCACGAGTCGCTTCTAAAGGCCGGCGGATTCTATGCCGAGCTATATAATTCACAGTTTGCCGATTAGTTTAGGATAATCAAGAAACGCTTTCAGGACACGCTCGAGGCCGCTCGGCCGAGCTTATGGTCCTAAAAGCGTTTCCTTGATTATCTCAAATACTTCTTCGATGGTGCCGGAGGCATCGACAGTGGGGATATTATAATCTTTAGCGACTTTGGAGTAACCTTGTTTGACTTTGCGCTGGAAAGTGTTGCCTTGAGATTTCCAGATTTCTTGTTTACGATCCCAGTTGCCGTCGTTTTGCGTGCTGAGACGCTTAGTTTGCTCCTCCTCACTCAATGTCAGAAGAATAATCTTATCTGGATGAAAATAAGGTTCTGGCATGACGAGTTTGTGAAGCTTAATGATTAGAGATTTACTGACACCACCAGCGTAACCTTCATAAATAAGAGTAGAAAGCCAATTACGAGAAGTGATAACAATATCACCTTTTTTGAGAGCCGGCTCGGCGAGTTTGCGCCATTGTTCGTAGCGATTAACGAGATATAGTAGTACTCTGGTGCGATGGTCGATATCTTGGTCGGAGCCGTAATTCAGCTTGGCGATTTCAGTAATAAACTTGTCTTTACTACCAGTGCCAGATTCGGTATAGGTAACAACTCTTTTGCCTTGCTTTTCATAGTATTCTTTAATGAGTTTGGCTTGAGCGTCTTTGCCGGTGGCGTCTTGACCTTCGATAACTATATACATGTTTTTATTATATCACCAAACTATTTCGTCGTAGCCGTGCGACTTTAGAAATTCGTTTGTTTTGGAAAAATGATGGTTGCCAAAGAATCCGCTATGGGCCGAGAGTGGTGATGGATGGGGCGATTCGAGAATTAAATGTTTGCTTTCATCAATTAAAGTTTTCTTATTTCTGGCATCGCGACCCCACAAAATAAACACTAAGTGCGGACGAGTTTTGTTTAGGTATTTAATAACTTCTGTAGTGAAAATTTCCCAACCCTTGCCGCGATGCGAGCCAGCCTTGTGTGCTTCTACGGTAAGTACCGTATTTAATAATAGTACTCCTTGTTTTTGCCAGTTACGCAAGCTACCGGTCTGATTAGTGTGATGACCAAGATCATTATCAATTTCCTTATAAATGTTAATGAGGGAAGGAGGAATGGGTTGAGAATTAGGCACCGAAAAAGCCAAGCCTTCTGCTGCGCCAGGTGTATGGTATGGGTCTTGCCCTAGAATCACTACTTTAACATCATTTAAATCTGTAGTGAAGGCGGAAAATACTAATGATTTTTGAGGATAGATGGTCCGAGTCGCATATGCGTCGTGCAAAAATTCCGACAGCTCTTTAAAATAAGGCTTTGCAAATTCAGATTCTAAAAACGGCTTCCAGCTCTCATGCATATGTTTTATAGCCACTTGGTCAAGCGTTTATATTCTTCGGAGTCTGTTGGGTAAGAGTCTATGATATCCTGAATGTAAGTTTTTCCATTACTTAAATTCAACGTTTGCACTTCGGGAACTGAAGCGAGTAAGCGCACAACCGCCTCGTCGGATTCGATATTGGTCATGGATTTTTTGGGATCGGAGGTGTGTGAGTGTACACGTAGTTCTTTGTAGACGAATCTTTTGATGCCGGCTTGCAAGCAATGTTTTAAGCAATTATCACAAGTAGCAACTCGATTATAAATCGTGCAACCATGCAGGCTTTCGCGCGCAAATAGAATTGCGTTCATTTCAGAATGAATTGCAAAACGATATTTCATCGGACGCTCTGAGAGCGTCATTTTTGATTCGTCGGCTCCTTGGACTAAACCATTGTAGCCGAGGGAAACTACACGTTTGTTTTCGTCGACAATCACGCAGCCCATTTTCGAAGATGGGTCCTTGGACCGCTCCGACACCGTTTCGGCAATCTTCATAAAGTATTCATCCCAATCTCTCTGCTTACTCATAGTAAGTATTATAGCACAAGCTTAGAGACGGGGTTGTGTTTTTCAGTAGGTCGTGCTTAGAATACCTCCACAGTAAGAAAGGAGTAAAAATGCGAGGAAAAACAATTCCTAAAAATACTATTAAAAAATCTAAAATAAAGATTCGATTTTTGCTTTTAGCGATTTCACTTCTTGCTTTCGCGCCACCATGGAAGGAAGCGCAAGCAGTAAGTTGTCCGGATTTAAAAATAGTATTTGCGCGAGGTTCTGGTGGCGAGCTAAATAACGATCCGAACTATATAGATTTTAAAGAAAGCATAGAAGCAAGACTGGCCGATACTGGCATTTCATTTGAGTTCATCGACTTAGACTATCCAGCAATTGGTATCGGTATCGATAATTTAGGCGTTACGTTGGGTGCATATTTTGGCTCGGGAGATGCTTACGAATTCGGCGAAAGTGTGAACTCTGGAGTTAAGAAACTAAAAACGATGATAAACGGGGCAAGTTGCCCTAACACCAAATATGTTATTGGGGGGTATTCTCAGGGCGCAATGGTGGTTTCTAAATCTTTGGCGGAGTTATATCCAGATCGGATAATCTATGCGGCGACTTTTGGCGACCCGAAGATTTACTTACCCGAGGGTAAAGGTTCCTATCCGGCTGCATGCCAAAATAAGGATTTATCTGACTACCGCATGTATGTTCCTGATTGTTATGCTTATACGGGGCTACTAGGCGCTTATGTGCCATATGAACCCGGAGCGCTAATCGGCAAGGTAGGTACGTGGTGCAACAAGCACGATATCTTTTGTAGTTCTTATTTGAGCATCAACGATCATACTAGCTATATATCTGATGATTTGTATGAAGATGCTGCAAAAGTCATTTTTTCTAAAATCGTGGATTCTTTCGGGTTAGATAGTCGCGTAGCATCAATACATGATACGGCAATTTTGATTGATTCTACTGGCTCGATGCGTAGTCTGATAAATCAATATAAGGATGAGGCTTATAGACTGGCGACGGAAACTTTGGAATCTGGCGGCAGAGTAGCACTGTTTGATTATCGTGATTTGAACGATCCTTATCCACTAAAAGAAAGATGTAATTTTGATACTTGTACATTAGAGTTATTTCAGGAAAAATTAGGTGAAATTGAGGTTGGTGGCGGAGGCGACACTAAAGAATCATTGCTTTCTGCCTCATTTAATGTTATGCAAACTTTGACTTGGCGATATGGCGCCACCAAGTCCTTAGTAGTTTTGACTGATGCCGGTTTCTTGGAGCCAGATAGAGACGGAATCACGATTAGTGAGGTGGTCAAACTTAGTAAATCAATTGATCCAGTCAACTTTTATGTTATTACGGAGCCAAAAAATGAATCCGCTTATCAGGGGTTGGCTGAATTAACTAACGGCCAAGTGGTAACTAATTTAGACGAATTAAGTTTACTAACAGACTATATAATGGAGCGCTACGATAGTTTGCCCAGAGTAGAAGAAAGTGATGTGTTTATTTCAAAACCGACACTAAAGATTATCTCAACTCACCAAAATTCAGCAAACGAAATCACTATTGATTACGATACTGATGGAATAAAAACTTTAGTAGTCCTAAATGACCGAGTTCTTGGAACTATAGCTGAGAATAGTATCACTATTTCTGGGTTGGACCCTTCGGTGGATAACTCAATCACTTTAATTCCACTCTCTGAAGAAGTAAGGGGTGAGGGTGAAAGCGTAAACCTAAAGGCAGTCGATATGATTTTGCCGAAAGCGCCAAATACTGGGCAAGCTATGTAGAGCTCAAGTGCCAATGGTCGCCATATTCGCATTTATAAACTGACAAATGGCCTGTATGATGATCGTATTCGGCAACTCTAGCGGCTAATTCTGCCTCGGCTTTGGTTTCGTAGCAAATTTTGTGGACATCACCAACCCAGCAACGCTCGGGCTCGTATGTCTGATTCATATTTAGATGTTTATTTCGATTAGCCATATATCTTTATTATATCACAGATTGATATTTTTGTCAATTTATGGTAGAATTACCCTTATGACTTTAAACAAAGATTTAATTAGGAATGTGGCAATCATCGCGCACGTAGATCATGGTAAGACGACTTTGGTCGACGGGCTTTTGAAACAATCTCATACTTTTCGAGAGAACCAAGCCGAAATGTCGCAAACCCTAATTATGGACTCTATGGATCAGGAACACGAGCGCGGAATCACGATTACCGCCAAACAAACCTGCGTATATTATGATGGCTATAAGATTAATATTATTGACACGCCAGGACATGCTGATTTTAGCGGTGAGGTAGAGAGAACACTCAATATGGCTGACGGTGTATTGTTGATTGTTGACGCACAGGAAGGACCAATGCCGCAGACTAAGTTTGTCTTACAAAAAGCCTTGGAACTGAACCTGAAGCCGGTGGTGATTATTAATAAGATTGACAAACCGGCAGCACGAATTGACGAAGTCCTTTCGGAAGTAGAAAGTTTGTTTTTGGAGCTCGCGACAGACGAATCGCAATTGTTTTATCCAGTATATTATGCAATTGCGCGTGAAGGTAGAGCCGGCAAAACAACCGACCTAGACGACGATTTACATGTGATTTTTGAATCAATCATCAATGATATCCCGGCGCCGAATGTTGACACCGATTCAGAATCCGCACAACTCCTCGTGGCTGCACTCGCTGGAGATAACTATCTCGGCAAATACTGCATCGGTAAAATCTTCCGAGGTAAGCTGAAAAAGGGTCAAACTGTGTCCATTTTGCGACTTGATAATGCCCCCAATGAGGGATCTTTCGCGACAACGGGAGCGAACGAAAGTGAGGAGCCCCGTAACGACGGGCGCGACGAACGATGCCCGAATGGGGGCGTTGTCAAGAAGCGACCAGGCAAAATTGACCAGATTTTTTCTTATCGTGGGTTAGGCAAGGAAGAAGTTAACGAAGCGATTGCGGGAGATATCGTGGCTCTGACTGGAGTCACTGAGGCTAATATCGGAGATACAATTGCGACTGGTGACAATCCCGAGCCTTTGCCTGGCATTGAGCTTGAAGCTCCTACGCTTTCGATTTATATAGGTCCGAATACCTCGCCGCTGAAAGGTCGCGAGGGAGAATTCACGACTTCTAGACAAATTGCGGAAAGACTAGAAAAAGAATTGGAAACAAATATCGCTCTTAAACTCCAGCCAGATGGATTGGGCTATAAAGTTTCTGGTAGGGGAGAGTTGCATTTATCAGTTTTAATTGAAACAATGCGCCGTGAAGGTTACGAGTTAGAGGCGGGACGCCCCGAAGTAGTCTATCGGCAAATTGATGGTAAAAAGTGTGAGCCGATGGAAGATTTAACCATTGAAGTAGCATCAGAATTCGTCGGCGCCGTGTCGCAGGAACTGGGGATTCGTAAAGCAGAGTTAAAGACTCAGGAAATTACTTCTTCGGGCTCGACTAGATTTGTTTATGAAATTTCAACCGCGGCCTTGATTGGGCTTCGCAATAATCTACTAACCGCTACTAAAGGCACAGTGATTATGTCGAGTATTCCAAGTGGCTATAGGCCAGTTGAGGGGCATTACAGGCCAGAGCGTAATGGGGCTCTAGTTGCCTTCGAAGACGGTGTTTCTACTGCGTATGCGTTAGATGCTGCGCAGGCTAGAGGCATTCTGTTTATTCCTCCTCAGGTACCTGTTTATCAGGGCATGATTGTGGGGCTTTCCAACAAGAAAGAAGATATCGATATTAATATTTGTCGCGAAAAACAACTGACCAATATGCGAACCCACGCTTCGGACGGAGCTATTCAACTCACGCCGTATACACAGCTATCACTCGAACAATGTTTGGATTTTTTATTAGATGATGAACTACTAGAAGTTACGCCAAAGTCACTAAGACTACGCAAAAGACAGCTAGATCCGATTAAGCGAAAAAGAGAGAATCGTAATGGATAGGAGCCAAAAACCCTCTTCCTCGGCCACGCGTCGCTGCGCTCCAGCGTCCCAAGGGGCTTTCAAGGCCGTTCGGCCAAGCTTACGGTCCTCGGAAGAGAGTTTCTTGACTCTTATCGATACACATTGTCACTTGCATGATAGAGAGTTCTTTACGGCTAAGCAGGCCGAAGAAATGCTTAAGCGCGCACATAAGGCGGGTGTAGAAAAGATTATTTGCATCGGCACATCACACGAAGATTCTTTTGCAGCTCGTGATTTTGCAAATTCGCACGAGAATGTGTATTGGACATATGGCATACATCCCGAGAACGCAAGAGGTGATTGGAAATATGCTTTGAGGGGGCTTCCGGAGGTTACGACCGAGGATGAGGGCGCGAGCCCCGTGACGACGGGCG
>CAMYUU010000010.1 GCA_947302355.1 uncultured Candidatus Saccharibacteria bacterium
CGTTTGAGATCGTTCAACTAGAAACTTCAGCGGGTTTGTTTCTGCTTTGATTTTTGTTTAAGCACAATACAATCCACCACGATTTTACCAGCGCGAGGCTAATCTTATATCGCAGCCGTTGAGAGACTTATTGTGTTTCGGTCTTTTGACCACATAGAGTTTTATTGGGAGGTGTGTTTTAAAGAAAGAACGCACGATTGTTTTGACGCATCTCGCTTAAGATTTAATGCGCGCCGAAACTCCTAGTTGGCCGATCTCAAACTTTTTTAAGGTACTTACTTTTTGTTTAGCGTTTTTGTATGAATGTTCGCTGATTTCAGTTTATTATGTTTTTTAAAAAAATGCAAGAGCTTTTTTTAATTTTTTTTAAGTTTAAGTTTTGCCCATGTGTGGAAAACTTCCCTGTTATTTTCCCGAACAAACCGAGTTGAACAATTTAGAATTTATTTTATAATAACCGAACAAAGAGAGCAGAACGGCCATGAGTTTATTTATGCTATAATAGTCAGAGTTCTTTAAGATTCGTTTCCTACGGAATGGAGAAAAAAATGATCGAGGTAGCCCTCAGAGGACAAGATGAACGTTATTACAAGGACTTCGACAAACGTCTAGCAACAAGAGACCGAATAAGAGAACAACTGCTGATGGTAAGAGATCCGAGCTATTGGCTCTATCGTGCACTTGGCCCCATCGAATATCTCGGGCTCGGATCTTGCGACCTAGCGCAAACTCACATCGATAATTCTGAGCATTCAGAATAAACATCTAATCCGGCCAAGAAGGAAGCAATCATTTAGGGCGCCACCCAAACGTGGCGCCTTATATATTCAAAAAAAATGAATCGCCATTCCCTCGCCCCATTCATAATCAGCCCTTCATGGTCGTATATATGATATAATATGAAAAAATAAGTGAGGTAATCTATGGAAAATACAGAATTTGATGTATTCTTGTGGGCAAACGAGGTGGACGAAGTCAAAAATAACGTCTCGGCAGAGTTGTTTCTATTTAACAAAAACTACACCCCCTATAAAATCCGCTATTCGGACAAACTAACAGGAGCGGTAAAATCGATGTTTATGCAAGAAGCTATTCACTACGTCATCGAGGAGGCCGATAAAGGTCTAGAGTGTCGCGAGTATGAGCGAGCCGACGGCGAAGAAAAAGTAATCTACCGTACTTCCCTTTCCAAGGTTGGGCGAGCAGAAACTTTGATTCATTTAATTGAAAATGAGTATAAAGACATCGATTATTTTTCTGAAAATGAATATGATTTTAGAAAGGTGAAAGGTATTATTGCAAAGTTTACGTATCCAGGCGAAGACGGAATGAAAACTTTCTATATAGCCAAAATTTTGCCTGCTTCATCAGCTCTTAAAGGTACAGCTTCCTGGGAGATAAACGGTGAAAGCTTTGAGCCATTTAGTGCAGAGATTGCCCTTAAAATGCCTGAGGATAATCAGGTAGCGATTATCGACGGCAATATCGTAGTATTTAACCAGTCAAAGTTCGAAAACCTCTTCCAATACGATTACAAGATGCAGGTAATTGCCGAGGCGAAGGCAAAAGAATTGACCGAGAAATATAAACTTTCGTTCGCGGAAGGTTTAACACTTGATTCCCTGCTTGCAGATAAAAAACCGATTTTGAAGAAAGTTCAGGCAATGGATGTTGCTGCTGAAATGCCACAAGATAAACTCATTGATTATGCTGACGAAATGCAACTTGAGCTAATGACGGATGACGATGGCTCGATTATCATTATGGATGATAAAGATTTGTCAATGTTCGTTAATCTACTTAATGAAGATTATTATGTATCGCCAGTAAATGGACGTAGATACGAGATAAAGTCCAAAAAATTACTTGGTGAACCAGATGGTGAGCCACCAAGGGGCTAATTATTCATCTCGAAGTAGGCACTTTCAATAAAGCTAGATTCGCCTAGGGCCCTGAAAGTGTTCTGGAGGTCGTTTTTGGCTTCAGTGACCGAATCTTCTGGAGCTAGATTGGCCTCGATTTTGGCGTAATAGCCAGGTAAGTTTCCAATCTTATCTAGATAGATGAAAGCCCCTTCGCTCAAATTGAGATATTGACGCTGTCTAGAGATTTCAGCATACGGCTTAAAACCTAGCTGCAAAATTATATTAACTAGTTTTTCGTAGTCTTCAATAACAGTTTCTTCAATAATGTCGGCTCCAGAATCTTCGATATGACGCTTCAGAATAAAAGAATATTTGGCTGGCTGATCGGCAGACTGCATATCAGTACGCATAATTAGGCGCGGATAATTAGAATTCTTTTTATACTCACGCGGAACATAGATACGGTCGTGTTGCCAGTGCACCGCAGAAAAATTCATACTTATATCTGAAAGTTTTTTTTCAAAAACATCCTTCGACGAAAGCTTACACTTGACAATTACTCTTTTCATCATTTTATTATAACATATCCTGCAAAAATATACAAGTTAGCGATAGCCGTATTGTTGTATTAACCTAGAAATATAATATCAACTAGGCGAGCTTCGAGCGAACGGACGCCATTAAAGTCGTTCTCGATAAACTTGACGAGTGGCTCAATATGGTCAAATTGAGGGTCAATATTAAGCCATTTTTCTGGGGCATAAAAAGCGAGGCATTTAAGATTTTTACCAGTTTTGTCACAGAGGTCGAGGCGAAGATGATTGCGTTCGGCCCCCATACGAGCAACGTTTAAAACATTGACATCTTTTAGGTGGAAAACAGGTTCTTCATTCCCTGCGCCAAAAGGTTCGAGAAGTTGTAATTCTGCAAGAAGATCTAGATTCAGTTCCGAGAAATCAAAAACCTCTAAGTCTGCTTGGGTTTTGAGGTATTTTTCTTGATTAGTGAGATTTAAACTCTTGTAGTAATTATTCAGCGCTTCGCGAAAACGAGAGAGGTTCTTTTTCTCTATACGGACGCCAGCCGCTCCAGCGTGGCCACCGCCCCCAACAATTGTATCTCTAACATGATTGAGGGCTTCAGCGAGATTAAAATCACCAAAGCTGCGACCAGACCCCTTTAGATATCCGTCGGTGGTTTCGGTTAGGGCGAAGGCGGGTTTATGGTAATCTTCAACTAAATGGCCGGCGATGATACCAAGAACGCCTTCGTGCCATTTTCCAACCTCGACCATAACTAAGCCGTCTTTAATTCCACGTTCTTTGATTTCACGCGTAGCAGAAAGTTGTTCATTCTTACGTTTTTTATTCAGTTGTTCGAGCCTTTCGACAAGAGGCGCAGATTCGATTAATGAGTGTGCGCGTAAAAGATTTAATGATAAATCGGCCGACTCTAAGCGACCTGCAGCATTAAGTCGTGGACCAATTTGGAAGCCGATTGATTCGGAGTTCAACTTTTTTACTCCTGCCCTCATCATTAATTCCTTAAGGCCAGGGCGACGCGTCTTAGCTAAAACTTTCAGACCATAAAACCCAAGGATGCGGTTTTCACCGGTCAGGATCATGCTATCGCAAATCGTGCCTAGAATTACGAGATCAAGGAGCCATTTTTCTTGACCATTTTGAATCAATCCTTCCTGGACGAGCGATTCGGCAATCTTAAAGGCGACACCGACGCCGGCCAGATTATAGAGTTCTGCCACTGGCTGATCTTTACGATGAGGATTAATAATTGCGACCGCCTTCGGAAGCGAGTCAGGTGCTTCGTGATGATCCGTGATAATGCTGTCTATTTTTAGAGAATTAAGCTCATCTACTATTTCTTGGTTATGCGACCCGCAGTCTACCGTAATTACAAGAGTGATGCCATTTTCTTTAGCAAAATCGATTAGCTTAGGGCTCATACCATAACCGTCAGCGAAGCGGTCAGGAAGCATTATTTTGATATTCTCAGAAGGAATACCCGCTAGCTTGAGAGCTTCTTCCATCAGTGTGCTGGCAGTTACACCATCTACATCATAATCGCCATAGATAAGGATTTTTTCTTGGTTTTTAATTGCCTGCTTAATACGAGATATTGCTTTCTTTATATCTGGTAGGATTAGCGGGTCGGTCAAGTTTTCGTATTTTGGATTTAAAAATGTGGAGTCAAACCCACGTTTTTCGCAAAGACGCTCAAATAATTTGCTCATTTTAACCTATAGTCTTGCTTGGTTTGCTACCTTTTTGACTTTTAATCACAATACTTTGGAGTTCTTTTAGGATTGGAAATTGCTTATTAGTCTGGTAGACTTTGGTTTTGCCCCTTTTAGTGACGATTAAAAAGTTGCCTGCTACCATGCGCTCTAGCTCCCTTTGAATATTGCCAGGGTCTTCCTTAATTAACTTGGCTAGTCCACGAACATGGGTTCTAAAATCTGGATACTTAGCAAAAACTACTAATATTTTACGGCGCACCCTAGACGTGACAAAAATCTCTAACATATTACCTCGCTTATCTTGTGTCTATTATAGCACAGATTTTGTAAAAATTACAACGACTAAAACCGACTTAAGGTTTGTAGTGTATAATAGGAATATGTTTTACGAGGTAATACCCGAGGGGAAGGTGGAGGCCCTGACATATAGTTCTGATGATTCTCTGTTTCTGGGACAAATTGTGTTGGCGCCGATAGGTAAGCGCAAAGTGCCGGGAGTGGTGGTGAAAAAAGTTGCACAACCGGATTTTAAGACGCGGGCGGTTTTGAAAGTTTTGTATTCAAAGCCATTGCCAAAACACTTACTACGGACGGCTGAGTTTATTCATGATTACTACTTGGTGCCTACTGGACAAGCAATCTCTCTAATTCTGCCTAACGGAGTAGAAAAACAGAGACGGAAGCCAAAAACCGAACAAGTGTTCGGTTTTCAGAAAGATGATATGTCCTTTCCCACAAAAACCGAACATACTCAAAAACAAGGCGAAATACGGCTCAACCAAGCCCAAAAAAAGGCCCTAAAAAGCCTTTATATGACCCATAGCGCTACGAAACTACTATTTGGCATAACTGGTAGTGGTAAAACTAATATCTACGTTAGAATGGCTGCTGATGCCCTTTCCGAGCAAAAATCTACTATCCTTTTAGTGCCGGAAATTGCTTTAACTGGGCAACTTGTTCGGGTTTTTGAGGAGTATTTTGGCAAAAAGGTAATACTAATTCATTCCCGTCAGACTGAGGCGGAGCGTCATATTTTGTTTGAGAGAATATTAAGGTCAGACGAGCCCTTGATTGTGGTGGGGCCAAGATCGGCTCTGTTTGCCCCTCTAGATAATTTAGGACTAATAATAATAGACGAGGAGCATGAATCTTCTTATCATCAAGAGAATACTCCCAAATATTCGGCGATTCGCGTGGCGAGTTTTATGGCAAAAGCAGCGGGTGCTTCCCTGATACTAGGTTCGGCGACGCCCGATGTATCCGATTACTATATCGCATCAAAACAGGGTGCTGTAATACATCTATCAGAGAAAGCAAAAAAGTCAGCGATTAAGCCAAAGATTCGAATAATTGATTTTAAAAATAGGGATAGTTTTAGGAAAAATAGGTATTTTTCAGGGGCGCTGCTTGAGGCAATTGAACGAAATTTAGATACAAAACATCAAACACTAATTTTCCATAATCGGAGAGGGTCTTCTCCTCTTACAATCTGTGAGGGTTGTGGTGAGGAGCTACTATGCCCAAATTGTTTTTTGCCATTAACTCTGCACGCGGATACGTATGAATTAGTGTGCCATACCTGTGGATACACCTGCAGGGTTCCTTCGAATTGTCCCAAATGTAGTTCGCCAGGATTAATTCATAAAGGCTTTGGCACTAAACTTCTAGAGAGCGAGCTAAAAAAGTTATTCCCCACTGCACGAATTCGGAGATTTGATGCAGATAACAAGAAAGGTGAGGGGCTGGATGCGGTTTATTCAGAAGTGAGAGATGGTGAAGTAGATTTGCTAATTGGGACGCAAACGGTGGCTAAAGGGCTAGATTTGCCAAGACTAGCTACGGTAGGAGTGGTGCAAGCTGACGCGGGGCTAAATCTTCCGGATTTTATGGCCGAAGAGAGGGTATTTCAGCTGCTAACCCAAGTGATTGGGCGCGTAGGAAGAGGGCATTTAGATATGGCGGAGGTGTTTATTCAGACATTTAGACCAGATCACCCAGTAATTAATCTCGCGGTAAATGAAGATTATCTGGGCTTTTATGATTATTTGATAAGCCAAAGGAAACGAGCGGGATTCCCTCCCTTTAAGTTCGTGGCCAAGATAGAAATCACGATGAAGACAGAGGCGATTGTTTTGAAAAAAATACAGAATTTGACTGCTATATTGTCTCGGGATAAGCGGTTAATTGTTTCTCCGCCGATGCCGGCTTTTCATGAGCATACTAGCAGAGGTTATACCTGGCAAACCATTGTGCGAGCGCGGTCTAGGAAGGCTTTAATTGAAGCCTGCTCAGGGCTAGACCAAAGCTTTAAGGTGACACTAGATCCGATGGGACTGTTATAAACTAATTTGCCGCGATTAAATTATATATGCTAAAATCAGAATAAGCATTAACAAAAAGGAGGTAATATGTGCACAGGAGTCAGGTTTAGTGACAAAGATGGCAATATGTATTTTGGGCGGAATTTGGATTGGTCGGAAGGTTATGGGCAAAAAGTGGTGATTACGCCACGTGGCTATAAGTATAAGTCGGCATTTCTTGGCGAAATGTCTAACTCTCCAGCACTAATTGGGATGGGGATTGTTGCAGAGAATACGCCTCTGTATTTTGACTGCGCAAACGAGCACGGCCTGGCAGTAGCTGGACTAAACTTCCCTGGTTATGCAGATTACGAAACGGAGCCGGTGGACGGCAAAACAAATGTAGCAGCATACGAATTCCCTCTATGGGTGGCGTTGAATTTTACCTCTGTAGACGAAATAGAAAAGACCTTAAAAAACGTCGCAATTGTGGCGAAGCCAATTAACGAGCAGTACCCGGTATCGCAATTGCACTGGCTAATCGGGGACGGCAAGCGCTCCATCGTGGTTGAATATACCAAAGACGGGATGGAGATATTCAAAGATGATGTAGATATTCTGACTAACCAGCCTGGCTATGGGTGGCATCAAGAGAATCTACGAAATTACATGAATCTCTTCCCTCAAATGCCAAAAGAGATAAAGTGGGGCCGAGCTACAATGACGGCATTTGGTTCTGGCTCTCTAATGCGGGGGATTCCGGGTGGATTCTATTCTACGGATCGATTCATTCGCGTGGCCTACCTAAATACGCACTATCCAATACAATCCGATGAGGCGTCTAATGTCTCGCGACTTTTCCATACTTTGACTGGCGTAGCGATGATTGATGGAGCGGCAATGATGGCAGATGGAAACTGTGAGAAAACGGTTTATACTGGTGGCTATTCGGCGGCTTCGCAGACTTATTATTACAATACCTACGAAGACCCAGCAATAAAAAGCGTGGCGATGAAAGACCATAAGCTGGATTCGGCAGAATTAATTGTTGTGTAATAAGAGAAGATTCTGACGGGCGACTGGCGGCAACTTCACTTTACCCCTGAAATATGATATAATGGGCTTATGAAAATAATCACCACTCCAGATAAGAGGCTAAGGGAGAAATCAGAGAAGGTACGCGTTATCGACGACGATATTCATAAGATTATCGCGGATATGCGCAAGTTGTCGCTAGATTGGGAGTCTAAGCATCCGTACGAATTATCTGCAGCGATGGCGGCGCCACAGATGGGAGTAAATAAGCGGATAATTATCGTCCGAGATGATATGGAAGATAAGAAAAACGCCTCCTTTACAGCCCTAATCAATCCAGAGGTAATTCGAGCTGAAGGTAAGATTAAGACGGATTATGAAGGATGTCTTTCTGTTCCCTCAATTTATGGAATGGTGCCCCGAGCTACCAAGGTGAAGGTGAAGGCAAAGTTAGAAGATGGTACTGAGGTGCGAATTAAGGCCACTAATGAGTTAGCTCGGACGCTTTTACATGAGATTGATCATCTAGACGGCATATTGTTTATTGATCATATTAGGGATAAATCGGACGCCTTCTATAAGATGAACGACAAAGGTGATTTGGTGCCTGTAAAGGATTACGAAAAAGAAATTCGTGACAATAAGAAGTTGTGGGGCGAAGACTAGGGCTAGAATTCGGGCTGAATAAAATTTTTATACAAGATGGAGGTTTGAGGATGAAAATAAGAGGTAAAATAATATTCTTTGGCAATGGAATACTGTCCGACTACGCGCTTAAAATACTAGAACAGAAGTTTGAAATTATTTTTCACGCTCGTACTAAGGCAGATTTAGATGAAGTATGTAGGTTAAAGAAAGAGCACCCAGAAGCTTACGGTGTGTTAGCTTCTTTTGGGGTAATGATTCCCGGATCGGTATTAGAGGTGTTCGAGCCGGAAGGAATTCTAAACATCCATCCTTCCCTATTACCTCTGTATCGCGGAGCGTCACCGATAGAGAGCGCAATCTTAAATGGCGATTCAGATTTCTCCGTCTCTGTAATGAAACTAGTAAAAGCTATGGATGCGGGGCCGATTTATTGGCAGACTACTTTGAGTGGATTACCTTTAGAAAAAGACGCTATATACCGAGAATTAGCGGAAGCGGGGGCTAATTGGATTTGTGAAAACCTAACGAATCTACCGATCCCTATACCGCAGAATGATGCTGAGGCGACTTTTTGCGGAAAACTAGATAAAACGATGTCTCTACTCACCCCTGATACCGATACCGCCGAGCAGACTTTACGAAAAATCATAGCTTTCCAGAACTACCCTAAGTCAAAATATGCGTTCTGCGGCCAAAATTGCATCATTCTAGATGCTCATGCTTTAAAGACGGGTGAGGAAGCGTTTTTGACAATAAAATGCGCTGACGGGGCTCTGGTGGCCGTAGACAAGCTTCAGCCAGAAGGCCGCAAGCCAATGGATGCAAAAAGCTTTCTAAATGGATACAAGAAATAAAATACTAGAGGCTGGACGGTTGGATTCCGACTAACTTCTCGCGGTTAGCGCGGATTTCTTCTTTCATTTCTTCTATAGTGCGATTGACAATTTCTCTGTAATCTGGGCGATTCTTTTCGAGCCAACGGGCGGCTTCGGCTGGGTCGCTTATTTGGTCAAATTCATTTAATTGCTCTTCTGTCAAACCTCTAGAAATACGTTCACCAATGCGAACTTCAAGTTCTTCCTGGACATAATCCAAGAATTTTTGTTTTAGATTTTCGGGCATCGCTGTAAGCCCCATTTCCTGTAAAAATTTATCGTCAAATTGCATGAATAATCCTCCTTTCGACTAATAATAACATACAAGTATGCAAAATCATAATTTCTTTCATGCTTGCCGAGGTGAAAATGCCAAAAAAGCTTTACAAAGTGCGTTTTTTAGTCTCACGGGTGAAGAAGACTAAGCGATCGCCGATTTGGAGGTCAATTTTGTGTGTAGTTTTAAGGGCTAGACCGCCAGTTTCGCCAGCGACTAATTCTTTAACATCAACTTTTTCCTTTTGGACGGAAACAACTTCGGCTTCACCAATAAATTTCTTGTCACGGATTACACGAGCAAGATAGCCAGTTTTTACATCACCTTTTAATACCTCGCCGCCAGCGATAAGGTTGGTTTTTTCAGTACGGAAGACCCCGAGGACCTTAAGTTCGCCTTTATCTTCTTCGATAACTTCAACATCTAGTAAGTTTTCCATTTCACGCTTGGCGTCGTCTAAGAGTTCATAGATTACTTTGTAGGTACGGATAGGGACACCATCGCGGGCTGCCATTTTTGAAATATTAATCGGAACGGACACGTTGAAACCATATACTACGGTATTACCACCGGCAGCCATGTAAACGTCGTTTTCGTTAATGTCGCCAACACCAGTAGAAACAATGTTTAGATTAATTTCGCCATGCGTATCGATTAGCTTTAAACTATCTACTACTGAAGTGACTGAACCGAGTACGTCCCCCTTAATAATAACATTGAAAGTCTTGGAATTATCTGCTACGTTCATCATGCGAAGAAGGTCAGTACTGGTGACGTTGGCAGAGGCAGATTCATTGGCAATATTTTGAGCATTCAGGAGCGCCATTTTGCGGGCGGTTTTTTCATCTTCAACCTCAATAAACCGATCACCAAAGTTCGGAAGCTCCTTGAAGCCAGTAATCGTAACTGGGGTGGAAGGAGTAGCCTTGCCTTTTGGCTTGCCCTGCCAATCTAGCATGGTACGGACCTTGCCGTAAGTTGAGCCAGCTACGATAAATTCACCAGTCTTTAGTTCCCCGCCAGTGACAAGTAGGTTTACTACTGAACCCTTGCCGACCTCCATGTGTGATTCAATTACTAAGCCTTCGGCTGGAATATTGATATCGGCTTTTAGTTCTTCGATGTCAGCCGTGAGTAGAATCATATCCAGAAGTTTATCCAAATTCTGATTTTGTTTGGCGGAAATTGGAATCATCACGATATCGCCACCCCATTCTTCAGGTTGAAGGCCATTATTACTGAGATCAGCCTTAGTGCGGTCGATATCGGCACCCTCGCGATCGATCTTATTGATAGCAACAATGATTTTAGCATTGGCGGATTTGGCAAAATTAATCGCTTCGACAGTCTGTGGCTTAACCCCATCATCAGCTGCGACTACGATTATGACAATATCGGTAAGCATAGCACCGTGTTGACGAATAGCCGCGAAGGCTTCGTGCCCAGGGGTATCAAGGAATGTAATCAAGCGATCATTGTGCTTTAACTGATAAGCCGAGATATGCTGAGTGATACCGCCAGCCTCATCGTCAACAGTCTTTTTATGAAGCAAGGTATCTAGCAAAGTGGTCTTACCGTGATCTACGTGACCCATTACAGCAACTACTGGAGGACGAGTGACGGCTTTATCTGATAATTCCCTGTGGTAGTCGGAAGTCTTGGTAGAGGTATTTTTTCTTTCCAGCTTAACGTTCTTTAGGCCTAATTCATCGATAATGATTGAGGCTGTTTCGTAATCAAGACGCTGATTAATGGTGGCCACAATGCCATTTTTAAACAAAGTTCCAATTAATTCAGTCACAGAAAGACCGAGCGCCTGAGATAGCTCGTCAACAGTGATAGAACCAGCAATTTGAATTGTTTTTTCTTCCATAACGCTCCTTTCTGTGTGTAGGATGTTTTGGCGGATTCATTGACTTTATCATCCCGTTCAAAAAAAGTCGTTATCCGTCGCTTATATTTGTTCAATTTTATCACATTTTAGAAAAATATGCTATAATGGGGATACCTTCCCCGGTAGCTCAATGGTGGAGCAAGAAGCTGTTAACTTCGAGGTTGCCAGTTCGAGTCTGGCCCGGGGAGCCATTTTTTATGGAAAAGAGCAGACTCGGACCTCCGCTGACGCTTCGGTGCGAGTCTGGCCCGGGGAGCCATTTTTTTTATTAAGGTTCTCTAAGTTTTTTAATCTCCGTCTTGATTTCGGGGGCGACGCGATAGGAGTCGCAAATCTTAGAAATGGCTTTGTTAAAAGTCCACTTATCCAGATTGGAGTGTCTTAAGTACCTATATGTTTCGTTCGGGAATTTAATAAAGCATTCGGCAAGTAGCCAAGCGAGTGCCATTTTGACATAGTATCCGTCGTGATCCTTAAGAGATTCAATACGGTCAAAAATGAGATGAAGATACTCTGGTTTCACATAGAAATCAAGTAAACAAACGAGTCCAGCACGGATAGCGAACTCGTTTTTCGAATTTAAAAGTTTTTCTACCTTGCGGTCAAGAAAATCAGCCTCGTGGCGTTTGATAACACTGCGAAGAGCGGCGCAAAAGGTATCAACGGTACACCAATTATCAAGCAGTTTAATCTGAGAATCAAAAGCTTCAATCATCTCATCATAGGGTAGACGTGCTATCAGAAAACCCCTCGCAATGACCTCCTCTACAGCGAGAGGTGTAGCATCTAGAAACTCTTTAAAAACCGATGGCGGAATTTCCTTAACTAATTTTCTAATATTTGGAATACGGACACCCAGAAATGGACGGTCACAAGGTATACCACGCATAGAGAATTCGCGATATCCTTCATCCGAAAGAGAAACTAGCTTGGTACGAAAAGAAGAATACATGACGCTGGTTTCTAGCCTAAAAGCCATTTAAATAGCCCGAGTGACACCAAAAGCATAATGAGGCCAGCTACCAAAATTCCTGTTATGATTGAAAACATGGTTTTTTTGAAGTCCAAGTTTAGAATACTGGCCGCGAGCGTGCCGGTCCAGGCGCCAGTACCAGGTATTGGGATGGCTACGAATAAAAACAGAGCGAAATAAGTACCGTAGTTGCCGGTCTTTTTGAGAAGCTTCTTTCCTCCTTTTTCTCCTTTTTTGAGGCAGAAATTGCAGAATTGCTTGAGTGGTTTCCATGGTTTTTTGCTTCCCCATTCGAGAAATTTGCGCGCAAAAAAGAAAATGAATGGTACGGGTATAATGTTGCCGATGATTGCAGTGATTAAGACTACCCATTCTGGCAAGCCAAGGTCCATACCGACCGCAATTGGGATGGCGCCACGAAGCTCCACTAATGGAATCATGGATATAGCTAAAACGATAAGAATCTTCCAGAACATATGGCCATTATAGCATTGTTTTGTAGTGATTATTGGATATTTTTACTCTCAATATCTTGGAGTTCGAAACGGTATTTTTGTTTGATTTCGGGGTGTTTTTGGCAGTCAATTTCATCTATAAATAGATTGTAAGGGCGACACCAGAGTTCGCCATTGCCATAAAGGGCGCGGTAGACGACCATTTTCTCTAAAGTTTCAGAGTGGCGAGCGATATCTTCTACGGTATAAAGATCGCCTTTATAGTGTTTGTAAATGCCGTGAATTTTTACTTCTTGTTTTGCTATGTTTTGATTATAACATGATAAAATGAAGAAAAGGAGTGTTTATGTTAGTAGATAATCGACTTTTAATTGGGAAAACTGAGGACGGCAAAGAGCTTGCGATTTTACCACAAATGGCGAATCGGCATGGGCTGATTACTGGAGCGTCTGGTTCGGGTAAGACCATTACCCTTAAAGTGATGGCGGAGAGCTTTTCGGATGCCGGAGTGCCTGTATTCTTGGCTGACGTGAAGGGGGACCTCGCCGGGACGGCGGTATCTGGCGAAATAACAGAGGCAATTCAAAAACGTCTCGATAAACTTGCGATTAAGGATTTTGAAGCAAAGTCCTTCCCTGTAAGGTTTTGGGATTTATTTGGCACAGAGGGACACCCTGTACGTGCCACAGTAGAATCGGTTGGCCCAGAGGTGCTTTCAATTATGCTGGGACTCTCTGAAGCTCAGGAAGGTAACCTAGCAATTGCTTTTGCGATTGCAAAAGATGAGAATTTGGCCCTAATTGACTTGAAAGATTTACGTGCGGTTTTGCAATATGTGGCTGAAAACAAGGATAAATTCTCAACTAGATACGGCAATATCACTACGCAAAGTATAGGTGTAATACAGAGGTCGCTTTTGACGCTGGAGAATCAGGGCGCGGACCACTTCTTTGGGCAACCGGCACTTGATGTAAATGATTTCTTTGCTTGCGAAGGCGGCAAGGGTTTAATTAATGTCCTACATGCGGTGTCTTTATTTGAGAGTCCAGATATGTACGCAGCGTTCTTACTCTGGCTCCTTACGACGCTCTTCTCTACTTCGCCAGAGGTGGGTGACCTAGACAAGCCAAAACTAGTCTTCTTCTTTGACGAGGCACATTTACTCTTTAATGGGATGCCGGCTTATCGTTTGAAGCGGATTGTACAGATTGTAAAGCTGATTCGCTCGCGTGGAATTGGACTTTACTTTATTTCTCAGAGCCCGACTGATATTCCAGATGAAGTGTTGGCGCAGATGGGTAATAGAGTACAGCATTCCTTGCGTGCTTATACACCGTCAGAGCAGAAAGCGGTACATGCAGCGGCGCAAGCCTTTAGGACTAATCCGAAATTCAATACAGAGAAGGCTATCTTGGAGCTTGGCACCGGTGAGGCTTTGATTTCCTTCCAGGATGAAAAGGGCGCCCCAGAGATAGTGGAACGTGCGACAATTTTGCCACCTCAGAGCAAAATGGGAGCGATTGATGGGATTACGCGTAATAAAGTGATAAATGGTAGTCCTCTCTGCGGTAAGTATGATGAAGCGGTGGATCCAGAGTCAGCAGCAGAAGTAATTCAGCAAAAAGCGGATACCAAGGCAGCGGAGGAACAGGCGCGAGTTGAAGCGGAGATAGCCGAGAAGCAACGCGTTGAAGCCGAGAAGGCCGCCGAAAAGGCTGCTAATGAGCAAGCAAAATTAGCCGAGAAGGAACGTATTGCTGCCGCGAGAGCCGCCGAAAAAGCAGAAGCGGAACGTATCAAGGCTGAGGAGAAAAGGCGCGCGCAGGCTGAAAGAGAGGCTACTAAGACAAAAAAACAAGTTAAGAGTAAGGCAGATAGATTCCTGGGTAACGTAATCGGCTCGGCTGGTAGTGCGATTGGGCGCAAAATAACAGATAAGATTCTGAAGGACATCTTTAAATAATGCCAAAAATATCTATCATTATCCCTGTTTTTAATGCTGAAAAGAATTTGAAGAAATGCTTGAATTCAATATTGGCGTCACTGGGGGATATAAAGAGTGAGATTTTGGCGGTAGATAACGACTCTACCGATGATTCCCTTGCTGTTTTAGAAGAATATGCTTGTAAATACCCTATCATTACCGTTTTGCGATGCCACACTCCTGGGGCGGCAGCGGTGAGGAATTTTGGCGCTAAAAAAGCTAAAGGTAAATATATCTGGTTTATTGATGCAGATGATAAGATTAATAAAACAGCGGTCTCCAAATTACTTGAGAAAGCAGATGTAACAGAGGCAGATCTAGTGATGATGGGAGCCGAAAGAGTAAACGACAAAGGTGAAAAGTCTTATTTATCGGCGGTAAATGCCACGGATCCTGATTATAAAAGTAGATTTATTCGCTATGGGATGGGGCCTTGGCAAGTAATCATTCGCCGAAAATGGTGGGAGGAGCACGGATTTGCTTTTAAAGAGGGCTTCATCCATGAAGATATGGAGTTGATGTCTTCCCTGATTCTATATACCGATAAGTTTGCGAGTGTCGACGAACCCCTGTATTATTATAATTCTACCCCTGAATCAGTGCTACACAAAAAAGAATTCAGTCCACATATTTTTGACATCTTCCCTGCGCTTGAAGGGCTGCATCAAAGATTTGAAGAGGCTGGTGCGGAGAAAAAATATCATGACGAACTAGAGTGGTTTTTTATCTGGAATTTACTAATTGACTCAGCTAAAGATTTTGGGCAGTTTCCCGAAGGGAGATCTGGATTTAAGAAGTCGCGCGAGATGCTCAAAAAATACTTCCCTAATTGGCGAAAGAACCGATTTTTACGTGAAAAACCTCTAAGGTTACAAATGAGAGTAAAGATTAATTACATAAAATAGTAAGAGTGTTTATTACTTATCTTTTTCTTCTCTCTCGAGATCTTTGAAGGCAACTTTGCCGATTTTGGTATGTGGGAGTTTGTCGCGGAATTCATATGCAACAGGTAGAGCATAGATTGGAACGTTGCGCTCTAGAAGCTCGCGAATTTCACGTTCGACTTTTTTGCCCGATCTGTACCCAGGTTTCAATACGATAAAGGCCTTTGGAACTTGTCCTTTGTAGTGGTGATCTATACCTATGACTATAGAGGTCAGGACAGCTTCGTGTGAGTTGATAATAGATTCAAGATGGGTCGGGTAGATATTATAACCAGATGAAACAATGATGCGTTTCAGGCGCTGGGCAAAGTAGATTAAGCCGTCATCGCCAAGATATCCTATATCTCCAGTATGCAACCAGAGTTTTCCATCGTCGTGGAGACGAATAGTTTGGGCGGTTTCGGCGTCGTCGCCAAGATAACCCATCATTACGAGAGGGCCAGAAATACAGATTTCACCTTCCTTTCCAGCAGGAAGTTCCTTAAAGGTGTCATTCTTAACAATTTTGAAGTCCATATCCGGAAGTGGCACACCAATGATACCGTCGGCGAAAGTATTCTCTGGTGAAAGGCATACCGCCCCTGAGCCTTCGGTTAGACCATACCCGACACGAATCTTGGCGTCAGAACCATGGTTCTTTAGAAAATCGTTAACCTTATCGCGTAATGTCTGATTGAGGGCATCCCCACCACAGATAACAGCGGCGACGGACTTGAGATCATTGGGTTTAAGTTTGGTATTGATAAGCGCCTCAAACAGCGTAGGAACACCGACGATGAAATTAGGTTCGTTCTTCCTGATAATATCGGCGAATTGCTTATGGGAAAAAGCTGGGATAAGGATACAGCCCATGCCCTTACAGAGAGGGGTATGGATGCAGACCCCAAGTCCAAAACAATGAAACAGAGGAAGAATCGATAATACTGTGGCGCCTGGGACAATTTGACGTATCATAGCCGCGTCACAGATTGATTCAGCATTAATATTGAGGTTTGACAGTAAAACCGGCTTTGGGGCTCCCGTGGTACCACCGGAGTACATTATGACCGCTGGATCATCACCGCCTCTCTCTTCGTGGTAATTCCCTTGGTAAAAATACGAGTTAGCGATAAAATCTTCCCATAGAACTACTCGGCTATCATTGGACGGAAGACGAACTTTCTTGATATGTAGGGTGTTGTAAAGCTTTTTCTTTAAGAAACCCAGTCCATCGGATGGACGCACCACGATAATACGTTCAAGTTGAGCCATGTCTCTCAATCGATAGATCTTATCAAAGACAGCATCAATCACAAGGACGTATTTCGAATCGGCCACCTTAATGTAGTGTTCAAGTTCTTTCTCGGATGACAATGGGTGCACCATATTACAGATGGCGCCAACCATATTAACGGCGTACACCATCGTGATTCCTTCTGGGGTATTAGGCATACAGATGGTGACCCTGTCGCCCTCTTTAACTCCGTAGTTTTTAAGAGCGCGGGCGGTCTTCTCGATTTTTTTTACAAAATTTTTATAGGTGACTTTGTGACCATAGTATACGTAGGCCGTATTGTCTGGCCATTTTTCGGCAGACTGAATTACCATATCCACCATTGAACAATCTGGGTAATCTATTTTATGAGGTATTCCCTCTTCATCATAATAATTTAACCAAGGTTTTTCCTCGCGGTTTTCTTTCTTATTCACAAAAACTCCTTATGATAATTGTATCATAAAAGGAGTTTTTGTTAAATAGTTCGGCCTAGCCTTCTATTCTTTGGGTAAAGTATTCTCTAAGCGCAGTGCTTCGATCAGGGTGCCTCCCTATGTACCATAGAATTGGAGTCCGTACACCTCGGCCATCTAGGCTATCATACCATTGATCATAGCGCTCCTTGTCGGCCGGATTGTAATGTTCATTATTCATCAAGAACCCTAAGTCTTCATCATTGACATTGGGAATCTCTGCCCTGATTTCGTTCTTGATTGCTTCTTGAGCATTTTCGAATCCATTGTCGCCCTGGGTACCCTGTTCGATTGGCTCTGGTTCTGGATTAGGGGTATTACCGCCGTCGTCTTCTTGTCCAGTAGGCTCAGTTGGTTCTGGCTCCTCTACTGGTCGTGGAATAGGGCTACGGCCTACGCCTATACTAGTCCTCGGAACAAGAGTTATTGGTACGCCAAAGTAATCAACTTCGCGCGGGGTTTGAATTTCTTTTACGAAATCATAAATTGCTGGATGCTCCTCAATTACGTCCACTACGCTCTGCATTGTTCCGTTAAATACATTCCTCTGCGGGTCCGTGGCCAGTGGGATAATGTGTTGTAAGCCATTAGCGTCTATTCCATTATCTACGGCTACTTCAAAGAATTCATAGTTTCTTTCGCCGTTAGGCCCGATTACTCCGCTGATAACGTCTCCAGCCGTAGTTGTGAAGACTCCATTGTCGCCCCATGTCAACTCTCCAGATGGACCAATTGAGGATGCTATTTCAAATTTACTTCCATCGATAGTTAGGAAACCCTTGATTCTTCCATCGTTTGCAAGCTGAGCATAATCAAATGCCTGACCTCCCATAGTGGATGCATCAAGCATACCTGAGCTAAATTGTCCATTATTTAGATACACTCTAAGTTCATTGGAATCGGATAAACTAGTACCATTATTAGCCCACCCATCATAGATTACATTAACTGCATTAGCAGACTGATTAGGAGACACTCGTGTAAGTACTTGGCTTGTTGTAGTATATTCTGGTTGAGTCACGACTGGAGTGTAACCAGCGTTTTGGTACCGTTGTATCGTGTCTGGATCGCCAGTAATACCAGACACCGTCTTGGTACTAGTGACCATCCCTCTTTGACCCACTAGACTTGCGCCAAATGTCTCTCTCGCATCTGCATTATTCGTGGTCTTAATTATACCTAGTTTTTCGCCTACACTTATCTTGGCTGGGTTAATTGCCCCAAGTATTTCTTGACTAAAGAAATATGAAAGGGCTCCGGCAGCAATCGTCTTTGCGCCTTGGCTAAGAGATATCTTCAGTTTTTCAACATCAAATTTATCATCTTTTTCTTCGTTGTCGTTAATAATTCCTTCACGAATGACTCCTCGCATGTTTTCCACTATAGCTTTTTGTTCTTCTGTTAGCTCCTTTTGTGCTTTTATTAAGGCTAGATCTAGGGCTAGCCTTTCATCACCTATTTTATCTGGAGAAGAATAACCAATCAAATCTTTTTGCTCGGAATCGGAGTATTCAATCCTTACGCTTGCCTCGGCAATTGCCTCAAGTAAGGATTCGTCATTATCTTCAGCGCTATGTTCTAATGCGGTTTCAAGATTTTCGGTTAATGTTTTGGCCGACTCATAGTCATATAATGTCCCACCAATCCTAAATTCATGCTCTCCGCGCTTTTTGTCAGAAGCTCTTTTTCCTTCATATCTTAAACCACTGGCGGCAGCGCGCATCATATGATTGCGTTCTTCAATTAATCTGTTTCGCTCCCTAAGCATTTGGATTACACCAGATGCTATTATGCCACCTCCAGTGCCAGCAGCGGCTCTAGCTCCAGTACGAGAGAGTGAGAAGGCTGCGCTAACGGCGCCAGCAAGGACTTCTGCAGGAACAAATTGCCCTATAGCACTTGATTCGATTTTGTCTACTATTCTATCGATTCCATCCCTATGTTCTTGGTTTCGTATGTTATTGCGAGCGTCGGCATTATAGACCTTGAATCCTTCCATGATTTGCTCGATACCTTCTTCATGCGCGGCGCGTTCACGAGCCTGAACTGCTACTTCATAGAAGTTGTTAACCATGGATTCGTTGAGAGGCTGATTATTGTCTCTACCTTCAGCTAACTGCAGCCTTAGGTCATTTAGAAAATCGCGTTTAGCATCTTCTAGATTGTGGCCTTCTGGTATCTCAGCCGTAGCGAATCTCTCGATAGCCTCACGAACCACTCTTGTGGTCCTCTCGTCGGCTTCAGTTAGTTTTTCTCCAGCTAAAGAGTGAACTAAATTACCACTATATTCATCACTGACACTTAGGACAAATCGCTCTATGGCACTTTTGGCACTGCCAGATTCGGAATCGCCTATAATCTCGCCTAGCGTCGTTCTTCTGTCGCCGACAGTAAAGTCCTTGCCTTCCAGAATTTGTCTTTCGTATTTATGTTGATAATATTTCGCAAATAGATTGCCTTTCCATATACGCTTAAGAAAACCAGAAGACTGCAATTCGGCATTTAATTCTTCTTGGGCATAATGCCTAGCTAAATCTTTCCTGTCGAAAGAAAAATCTGCATTTATACCAACTAGCGGTTTGTGTTGAGGATGTTCGTTATCATTGTCTTCACCATTGTCGTCGCCTTCGCCGATACCCTCTTCGCCATTGTCGCCGTTACCTTCGCCACCCTCATTATTGTCACCTTCACTAGTTGTGCCAGTCTTGGGAGCACGACGCCATACTCGAACTGTCAATAATGGGTAATCATAACTGTCATCATCTACTCCATCCCATTCTGCATAATAGTCCGCGTCAGACCAATCTTCGCCAGTGAGTTGCTTGAATTGTTTCTCCAACGTAATACCGGAATGCTCGTCAATCTGAAATTCACCTATAAACTCACCAAGTTCAGATTTGGATTCAGGTGAATCTGGGGCAGGTTGCTCAGTGTGCTCGTCCGCAGGAGGTATTGGAGCCTGACTATTTGGATCAGTGGCATTGGGATCGAGACCCCAATTTGAGTCTACAGCGCCAGATTCAAAAAGCCCATCTATATATCTCTCATATTCTTCAAGCGTCTGCCCTTCTTGTCTCGGGTGAGCGTTCATAAACGCTCTGACTCTTTCAATGTGATGTTGATTAGTCTCGGGAACTTTGCGGTCTACATTTCTCTTTATATGCTGAGCGACAACCTTCAAATTATAACCATCCGAAACGCGCTCGCCGTATTCTTTTGAACTTTCGCCGGCCTCTCGCGGGAGAATCTGAAAAACTCTATATCGTTCGCCGCCCTGTTCGAGTTGCGTCATTCTCTCATCCTCAGTCATTCTTGATCTTTCTTCTTGCTTCTCAAGAAGTTCATCCCATGGCCCGCCTGCGCCTTGACCCTGTGATGATGGTTTTTCTCCTGAACCGTTCATTTTACGCCTCCGCGCCCATGTAGAAACCACGGAATTTAATCATCGTATCAAGGGCTACTTCTGAAAGATTAATACCCGAATTCTTCATAAATTCGGTCATTTTTTCATTGGTAAAGTCGGGCTCATCCATTAATTTGTTAAGTTCAGCGACCTTTTCTTCACTCAATTTCATAACGGCAGCTCTGTTGATTTGGTCCATAAGCCGTTTTTTCATGTCTTCTTTTAATTCTTGTCTAATATCTGGTTCGACATTGGTAATTCCTTTGTCGTCAAGAATCGACTCCACGAACTCGTCAACGCTCTGCATTTGCATTATTATTCCTTTCTTTTATGTTGTATGACACTTATGGTTTTATATTATAACTATGAAGAGAAAAAGTCAACAAAAATAGCCCTAGCGGGCTATTTTTGGTAAAAAGATGTGTCATTTCGCAATGGATAGCGAAATCTTTCGACCTTCTTTGTCGATATCAAGGACCTTGAAGCTCTTGCGCTCATTTAGAGTGAAGATTTTCTCTGGATCCACATCGGAGCCTTCTCCTAATTCAGAGACGTGCACCAAAGCTTCTACGGCTGGTGAGATTTGCACGAACGCACCAAATGGCGTGATCCTAGTGATGGTTCCCTCAACCTTGGAGCCTTTCTTCAAATTGGATACTTCAGAAATCCATGGATCTTCGACTAGTTGCTTCATTGAAAGAGACAGGCGCTCTTTGTCGATAGCAATAATCTTAGCATCAATCGTATCGCCTACCTTGACATAGTCAGATGGATTACTGACGCGTTCCCAGGAAATTTCAGAGATGTGAACCAAACCTTCGATGCCGTCAACATTGACGAAGACGCCAAAGTCAACTACTCCAGTAACTACACCCTTAACGGTATCACCGATTTTGAGCTCGGCGAAGCGTTCGGCTAAGCCATCTTTGATTGCTTCTTTTTCAGAAAAGATGAGCTTGTTTTCCTTTTTGTTGGCATCGATGATGCGGGCTCTGATTGGCTTACCCACTAGCGAGTTTAGCCTCTGTAAGATTTCGTCCTTATCGGCGGATCCAACACGAGGATAATGCTCGGCTGACAACTGTGAAACTGGCATAAACCCGCGAATACCTTCGTATTCTACTAGCAAGCCACCCCTGTTGGCATCAAATGGGGTTACCTCTACGATTTCTCCGTCACCAAGTTTGGCTTGGATTTCATCCCAACCCTTGTCTTTCACGGCCTTGCGCAGTGAAAGCAAGACGTATCCGTCATCCATTTCAGCATCTATAACCGACGTGGTAACTTCGTCTCCTACCTTGAGATTTCTTACGAAAGAAGCTTCGCGGCGTGGTACTAGACCTACCCCTCGAGGGCCTAAATCGATTAGTATTTCATGTTTTTTGACCGATAATACCGCGCCCTTTACAGTATCACCTGCTACAAGTTTTTTGAGCGAGTCATCCTCTTTAGCTAGGAGCTCGTCCATTGTGATTTTTTTGGCATTTGCCATAATTAATTATTTCCTTCCTTTAGACTCGCTCAGTGACACACAACGCACGATTACCTTAACAGTGGTATTCGTAATGCATCTTTGAGCGAGCCTAAAACTTCGTCCATTATAGCAAAAAACTGTGTTATAATCAAGTCATGTATCTTGGGATTGACATTGGAGGCACAAAAACGTTAATCGCTTTATTCTCACGGCGAGGACGCGTATTAAAGAAGGTCAAGTTTAGAACTGCACAAGGCTCAAGAACTTTTCTTGAAAATTTATCGGAACATTTGGAAGATTTCGAAAAATATCGGATTCGTTCGATTGTTGTGGCTATTCCTGGGCTTGTACAAAAAAATTATTCAGTCAAGTTCGGCAATCGGGACTGGAAAAATATAGACATTTTTACCCCTATAAGTAGTTTATTCAAGGTTCCTATTTATTTCGAAAATGATGCCAATTTGGCCGCTCTGTACGAAGCGCATAATTTGCCTAGACGTACGATTTTTTTGACTTTTTCTACTGGCATTGGCGGTGGGATAGTCGAAGATAATAAGATAATACCAGAATCTAGCGAATTCGAACCTGGGCATCAGAAATACTCTTACAGAGGTCAGGCCAAAGAATGGGAAGATATCGCGGCAGCTAGCGCAATTGGAGCTTACTATCATGTAGATCATGCTACTGAGCTCAGAAAGAAAGAGACGCTGAAAGATATCGCTGATCGAATCTACTTGGGCTTGCCTGATATTATTGAGAAATATCATCCGCAAACTATCATTCTGGGTGGCCCGCTAGGTAAGATTTTTAGATTATACGTTAAATATTTGCCAAAAGATCTCGAAGTAAAATTACGTCGCCCTAAGCGGCCAAATGAGTCTGTAATTTACGGTTGTTATCTTTACGCTAGGCAAAAATCTCAAGAATAGTTTCCGCTATGGATGAATTGGTTGAGCAAATAAAGCGAGATAATCTAGGGCTAGTCTTTAAGGAAGGCAAAAAGTTTGCCTTTCGTCCCCCTAAAACTATCATCGTGGGGCCAGAAGAGCCCAAGGCAGAGTTATTACTGCTTCATGAACTCGGACATGCTATGCTGGGCCATCGAGATTTTAGGACTCATATAGATAGACTAAAAATGGAAAATGATGCATGGGAAAAGGCAAAAGAATTAGCGGTGAAATACGGAGTGGAATATGACGAAGAATTGGCACAAAGTGAGCTGGATACTTACAGAGAATGGCTCCACAAAAAATCGTGTTGCCCTGTCTGCGGACTAACACGATTTCAGACGCCGGATTCTTCGTATCATTGTCCTAGGTGCGAAAATCTAGCCTAAAACCCATAAAAACGCAATAACACCTTTCTCGACTCGCTCGCGTCCGCCCATCGTATGGGGGACGCCTCGCCCAATCCGCTCCTCGTTAGTTAGTCGCGGACGGTCTCGAAAGGTGTTATCTGCGTTTCTTTGATTATTAGGCAGCTTTTTTAGCTGGACCACGACGGGAGATGCGACCACCCTTAGCGC
>CAMYUU010000011.1 GCA_947302355.1 uncultured Candidatus Saccharibacteria bacterium
GTCCAGGCATCCGAATCTGTACTCCAACCCATAAAGCCATAACCTGCACGTATAAGGTTGGGGGCGAGAAGAGATACCGAATCCCCTTCGCCCAAATTGATGTGCCTTACACTTTTTACCCCAGCAGCATCAGTCGAGCCCATCATATCATATTGACTGGAGGCGCCATTTTCATCATATTGAACGGAATAAACCGGTATCCAGTGGGCATAAAGGGTAATACCACTACCAGCACCTTGATCTGTCACCGAATAAACAGTACTTATCCCATATTCCGTACTGGCTTCACTTGAATTATCCGCCACTATAGACCAACCCTTAATCTTCCATCCCGTCAAGGTCCATTTATTATAAGCTGCAAGCGTACCACTACCATTGCCACTAGCATTCAAGTTTATAGCTTGAGCACTAGTACCATCCGAAACAGATTGAGTACAAGCTGAATTAGAGCCAACATAAGTCATGCAGTTATTTACATATGTAATTGTGTATTGGGGTAGCCACTGAGCATAAAGAGTGATAGTTTCGCCCGGCTTAAGGCTAAGAGCGGCAATCGAAGTATTAGCAGCAATGGCCGTACCAGTACCATCAGCCGCCGTATTCCAACCATTAAAGCGCCAGTTAGCCCTAGTAAAGCCGTTGGCCCGGGTATTGGCACCAACAATATCCACATCAATCTGACTCGCGGTAGCACCAGTAACTGGATATTCATTATTACCATTGCCATCATAGTTTATGGTAACTTTACCACTACTAGCTACGCATCTTAGTTTTGCTCCGTAATATTTATAACCTGTTGTATTTGTACTATACAAACCACTACTGTACGCGTAGTTCCAATAACCATAACTGGCACTGCTATTAGTAGATGTCCAATAATGCCCATAAGTTGTTTGATTATAATATGCATTTGTAGCATTACGATAGCCACCATATCTAAAATTGTATGGCTCAGCATGAGCAATGGCGGCACTTGTAATTGAGCCTTTAGATCTTAAAGTGGTATATTGTATACTTATAGGCAAATCCCAGTTCTTAGGGCAAATTGAAGTCGCCACATTGGTGCCAGAAGTTGAGATAGATGTATTGGTCGCCGTAGCAGCAGCCCAAGAATAATGACCAACAATTGGAGAATAAGATATACTATTTACAGTATATGAAGTAACTTGGTGATTGATAAGGATTTGTGGGGTATAATATCCCGCATTTCCTGTAGTATAAGCAGTAGGCGATTTAGGTAAAGTAAAAGTCGTATTATCTGCAAGGTCTGTATCATCTGAGGTTAGTGTAATTGTACCATCTCCATTCTCGCCACCGCCAGTCCTACCGAGATTTAAGTCCTTAGTCATCCAACAAAAATTGTCTGGAAGTTTGGATACAGTATATTGTTCTGGTTGTTCTGGAGAAGAACCTGTTGTAACTTTACCACGATAATCTAGTAATGTAATAGTATGGTAACCGTTTGGATTAGTAGATTGATTATATGGTGTATGCGCATCTGAACCAGTATCTGTAGAATAAGCTGTAGAGTTGTAACAAGTTTCTGGGGCCATATCTTGCATCTCGTTATGGTCTATTGTTTTTTCAGTACCTACTGGAGTAGATGTGGTCATATCTGCTAGTGTAGCTTGTTTCCATTGTGCATATAAGGTGATAGTACTACCTGCACCTACTAGGTCTTCCACTGCTTCTCTGTCCTTATACCAATCACCAGTACCATCTACTGCTGTATTCCAGCCCCAGAAGGTCCAGAGCTTGTCTGGATTTCCTGTAATAGTATTGTTATCTGCGTCAGTATAGGAAGCTCCTTGTGGTGCCGTAATAGAGTCTGCACTAGCAAGCTTAGTAGGTACTCCAGTCTCTATACCTTGGTTATCTATAGTTCCAGTCCCACCATTAGCATTAAATGCCACAGTGTATTGTGTACAAGAAGCGTCCATAGTGAGGTAATAAAGGATGGTACCATTATTTGCCATTTTATAAGTACCTGGATTGATGGTATTATCCACCTTTACACCATAGTAAATATGAAAGGTATCATTAATATCACTACTAGGACTAGCTGTTTGAGATGAAGTCTTCAAAGTAGATGTAGTAGCAGATAGTGGAGAAAAGATGGTGGAGCTAGTAGGATTACTTGTTAATGTATAGCCCCATTTATTAGTATTGTTACTACTACTTAGGGCTGAAGTACCATCTACTGCAGTAAAGGATGCATTAGCTGCTGGTGTATTGTTATCGTATTTATATAGATCACTACCCTGTGGTGTAGCAATAGACAGATTATATCCACTACGACAATCTGATATTACATTAATAGATTCATCCTTAATAGTTACGCCATCATCACCTGGTACGGCATCTAGTTCTATAGAATTATTAGTAGACATACTTACGGAATAGGCGGAGACGGAGGTAGTGTTAAACAAAGAACTTAGGAACATTAGCGATAATACACTAAAGCCCAAAAAGCAGAGACTCTGTACACCATGTTTCCTATAGGTACAGTTCTCCATTAAAATACTATTAAAATATTTTTGTCTTGCTCCCATTATTAATGTATAACCTTAAATTATACCCCTATATTAGCATAAGAATTATTATGCTGTCAAGCAAAATCTACGATATAATCAAAGGATTTTCTAACTTATTTATTCACATCAATTGCCGTCCCGTGACCACCTACGCCCATCACAATCAACAAACCAATTAATAAATAAATCTGCAACGCATTAGCTAACCCCGCAAAGAAACAAAGCGATACCCCATACGCCACCATAAGTGGAAGTATCATTGGTATTGATTTAGTGCATTTCGTCCATACTACTCGCAAAGCCAAAACAATCGTCAAAACAAAAAGCAATATCCCAACTATTCCCGTTTCAAGCAGCAAGCTCACATATTGATTCTGCACAATCTCCTTTGACGTCAACGTGAAACCATTATCCATCAATGCTTGCCCCGCACCGCCTAATCCTATGCCAAATATCATCGTCGTAAAATCATTTTGCCAAACCTGCATCGCCGCATTACTTAAATATAATCTTGCATCAGTAGATTCCGCCACATATCCATCAAATACCGCTTCTTCAGCCCCATTCTCTTCCGCATCATTTGTTTCGGCCTCTTCCAGCGCACCATCGTCCTCACTACTCCCACCCCTAATATCAACCACTCCTAACGAAAGATGATTCAACACTTTTGCTACTCCATCCTGATAAGTATCATTTGTTGGCGATACCGCTGACATTATTCCCTGCAGATTCAATATAAACGCAAACGCTAACACTACTATTCCCCACATCATCCCCACACGTTTTACAATCTCACCTTTTTTTATTCTTCTACGTGCTACCACAAATGCCGACATAAACACCAGCCCCACCATCGCCGCATAAATCGCCCCCCGCGAAAACGTCAAGAATAACGTTGCAGAAATTACAAAAGCTAGTGCAAGAGTTTTAGCTGTACCGTGTTTTTCGGAACATAAAGACTTGGCCAGAACAACCCGGAGCGTGTCCGAAGGACACGCTACAGCTAAAATTCTTGCACTAATTATTATTACTGGCGCTAGCAGCATATTTCCCATAAATTGTGGCTCTATTGCAAACCCATTCGGGTGCGGAAATCCAAACATAGAATAGGTACATCCCGCACACATCAACGTATACTCTCGCCCCACCCCCATCAAATCCAAAATACATTGCAAAAAACACCAAATACATATCACAATCGTACTCCCAAAAAACACCCTCCAAAAAACTACGCGAAACCTAGCATCAAACAACCCTCGCAAAAGATAAAAACCATAAACCGCAAAACAAATCAACCAAACTATGCCTACTGTCAAAATCCCCCGAACAGGATTCAAAGACCACGCTACTGACAAACTTATCCACATAGGAAACAACAGCCATATCCAATGTTTTTTTATCCCTTGCCAAAACTCTCTTTTTCTTATCGTCAATATCCCCACCACCAAATCAAATACTATCAGCCATATCAAAGGTAAAGAAATTTCAAAATTCATTGACTCACTTTCACCAAAATGAATCAACGGATGATAAGAAAAAAACAATACCGCAGGCAAAATGCATACTAGAACCTTATACAGTTTTTTCATCCCCACTCTTCTTCTTACAATTCTTTATAAAATCCTTTAATTCTTTATCGAATCTTTTTTCACTAAAACCTTCCGCCGTTTTCGGAATCTCATTTCTATTAAATTTCTTTTTTTCAAATTTCAAAATTGCATCTGCCAAAGATTTAACCGTCTGTTTCTCGAATAGGACTCCATTCTCTCCATCTATTACATAATCTCTCGCACCCCCCTCTCCATAAGCTATCACCGGACAACCCGCCGCTAAAGCCTCCACCGGCGCAATCCCAAACGGCTCCAAGCTAGGGAACAAATACCCTTTCGCATTCGCTAGATATTTAGCTAAATCTTTCTTCCCCATTATTGGCAAAAACTTAATTAGTTCAGACCCGTTAGCCATCTTCACCAACTTTCCATGCTCAGGCCCATCTCCAATCACCACTAATTCCCTTTTTGTCTTTAGGCATGCCTCCACCGCAAGATCAATTCTCTTCCAATTCACCTGCCGACTAGTAGTAATGTAATAATCTTGAAGATGTGGATCCGTAGATGCTTTGTGTTCTACGGGACATAAAGACTGGCCAGAGCGGCCTTGGAGCGTGCCCGCAGGGCACGTAGCATCTGCGGGTCCACTAATCTTAAAGTCTTTAATCTCCACTGGCGGATGAATTACTACAGAATCTCTCTTGTAATATTTCTTTATCATCTCCTTCGCATATTCCGAAATAGTTACAAAATAATCCGGACTCTTAGCCGCCTCAAAATCCGCTCGTCGAAGCGGTTTTACCATTATCTTAAAGAAAAACCTCACCACCGGGTTCAAGAATCCAAACCCAGGATTTTCAACATAATCATCATACATTTGCCAATAATACTGTGTAGGCACATGGCAATACGAAATATGAATTCCATCCGGAGCCTTTACTGATTTTGCTTCCGCCCCAGTCACCGATATCACTAAATCATATCCCGACAAATCCAATTTCGAAAAGTATCTTTGCCTAAGTGGCCCCATTATTCTTCTTAAGAAACTCGGAAAAATTTGCAGCCACCCAGTCCGTACCTCAGCATCATCAAACCAATCAATACCCTTAGGATCATATTTCGACGTATAAATAGGTGCCTCAGGAAAAAGTTTATGAATTTTAAGTATTACCTTTTCTGCGCCACCCACATTTGTTAACCAATCACATACTATAGCTACATTCATTTTGCCCCATCCCTCCTTAACACAATCGCAATAGTTCTAAAGAAAATCTGCAAATCTAACATCAACGACCAATTCTTTACATAGTATATATCTAGCGCCCGCCTCTCCTCAAACGGAATATCTCGCCTCCCTGACACCTGCGCAAATCCCGTCAAACCAGATTTCACCGTCAGGATCAAAGACCTGTCGCCATAATCTCTTAACTCACCAGGTAGCAATGCTCTCGGCCCAATCAAAGAAATATCACCTTTCAAAATATTAAACAGTTGCGGCAGTTCATCTATCGAAGTCTTGCGAATAAAATGACCAAACTTTGTAATTCGTGGATCGTTCTTTAAATAATCCCCTCCTTTACGATACTTCTTGATTAACTCAGGCTTCCCCATTTTAGTAAACGCCTCCTCCGCCGTCATACCGCTATATTCAGGCTTCATCGACCTAAATTTATAGCATCTAAACTTTCGGTTGTATCTAGTTAACCTTTCATCAGCATAAATCGGAGAATGCTTAAAATCTGAAAATTTCAAAATCAACCACACAATCATCATCGGTATTGCTGCCACTATAATTGCAATCAAACTAAACACAAAATCAAACATTCTTTTTATAATTACATATCCACCGCGCAGAGGCGTAGTCATCACAAGCACAGCTGGCGTATTACCAACTAGCTCAAGTTCACCAAAATGTGACGAAAGCGCAGTCTCACTTGGCACAAAATAATATAACAAGTGATGACGTACCGCCTGCTTATATACATACCCTGTAGATTTTTCATCGGTCTGAAAAATCACATCTGCCCGCGACTTTTTCAACGCATCTTTGAGTGAAGGATATTGCTTCTTGACCAAATCTTTTGGTATAAACCTTTTTCCTGCCACAATACCAGCCAAATGATATCCAGACTCTGGGGCAGAAGCAATATAGTCCGCCAAATATTCAGTGCTTTTATTGTTTCCAATTATAATCGCCCGTTTAGAGCCATATTCTTTTCTGAAGATATGTTTAGCGATCAATCGCATTATCATTCTTTCTACCAAAAGAAAGATAAACGACAATACTACCGAAGTCAGCGCCATCACTCTTACTGGAAAAAGATTATCCTCACTGAAGAAAGAATACACAATCAAAGCTGCTACCGACAAAACTGCTGCTAGTATCAATCTACCCATCTCCGGCAATCTAGATTTACCTAAAAAGATACTCTTACGATACAACCCCAGCGTCACTAGTATTATTAACATAATTGGTAACAAAAACACAACTGTCAATGTAAAATTGTACAACTGAGAATCAAATGTATATGGCCTTGGATCTACATAGATGCGTATAAAATACGCCATCGCAAACGACAAAATCAATGCAATAGCATCCCCTATGATTAATGCCACTCTCAGCACTACATCAGACTTTTTCTGCATAAGAACATTATATCATGATAGGTTAAAAAGTTTAAGGTGCTCTATGGGGCATAAAGACTGGCCAGAGCGGCCCTGGAGCGTGCCCAAAGGGCACGCTTGAACTTTTTAACCTATCATTTTTATTAATACTATTCTACTGTGACAGACTTCGCCAGATTCCGTGGCTGATCTACATTATTTCCTTTAGCCACAGCCATATTGTAAGCAAACAATTGCGACAAAACGTTCATTAATATTGGAGCAAATATCTCTAAAGATGTTGATATTTTTACAACATTCTCTACTGGCAAATCAAACTTCTTTTCATTAGTAAACACTATCATATGCCCACCTCTAGCTAACACTTCTTGTACATTAGATATTGCTTTTTCATATAGCGCGCCTTTAGGCAAAATAGCTACTTCAAAGAATCTATCGTCCACCAAAGCTAGCGGACCATGCTTTAGTTCACCAAAAGCATACGCATTAGCATCAAGGTAAGATATCTCCTTCATTTTTAACGCACCCTCCATTGCCGTAGGATATGCCACATCTCTTCCTAGATAGATACCATGCTCATATTTAGTATATTTTTTAGTAATCTCCTTGATTTGTTTTTCAGAATTCTTGAGTACTTTACTAATTTCTTCAGGAAGTTTTGCAATCTCGTTAATATAAGGTCGAAGTATTGAATTCTTTACACCTTTAGCCTGCGCCATCATAATCCCAAACATCACCATAGCAATTACCTGCGAGGTGAATGCTTTAGTTGAAGCTACCGATATTTCCGGCCCCACGTGCACATAGGTACCCCCATCAACCTCACGAGCAATAGTCGAACCAATTGCGTTCACAATACCAACGGTTTTTATTCCCTGCTTCTTTATTTCCCGAAGGCACGCCAATGTATCAGCCGTCTCTCCAGACTGAGACACAATTAATGCTACTGAGTTTTCCGGTATGTATGACTGTTTATAGCGATACTCTGATGCTATCACTGATTCAATAGTTATTCCGGGAGTAAACTGTTCTATATAATATCCAGCCAGGACTCCCGCATAATAAGCCGTGCCACAACCTACGATCACAAGATGGCTAATTTTTCTTAACTCAGATTCTGACAAACCTGGACCACCTAATTTCACTTCACCTTTCTTCGCATCTACTCTACCGCGTAAAGTCTCGGCTAGGGAATCCGGCTGCTCCATGATTTCTTTCAAAAGGAAGTGCTCGTATCCACCCTTTTGAATTGCCGCCAGATTCGTCTCAATCTCCTCAACTTTGGCCGATACCGGCTCCGAATTCAGCGTCTTAATTTCAATACTATCTTTAGTAACCCTTGCGACTTCTCCATCCTTCAGATAAATAGCATTCTTCGTGTGGCCAACCAAAGCCGAAGCGTCCGAAGCAATCAGTGTTTCACCATTCCCCACGCCAATCACAAGTGGCGATCCACTCCTAGCTACTACAATTTCATCAGGATTCTTCTCTGAAACTACTGCAATCCCATAAGTCCCTTTAGCTAGCTTCAAAGCCTGAACCACGGCATCGGTCAAAGCGTGCTTACCATCTGCATAAAACGATTCAATCAGAGCAGCCAATACTTCCGTATCCGTCTCTGATTCAAAAGTATGATTCTTTAGATGTTCTTTTATGGCTTTATAATTTTCAATGATTCCGTTATGTACCAAATAGATATCGCCTGCCTTATGCGGATGAGCATTCTTTTCGCTTGGCTCTCCATGCGTAGCCCACCTTGTATGGCCAATGCCAATTTTGTCATCACGTTTACTTTTTGCAACTTTTTTCTCAAGATTCGCAATTTTACCTTTTGCGCGAATCAAAGTCGCCTTTCCGCTATCTGATAAAGTAGCTATACCCGCAGAATCATAACCACGATATTCCAATCTCTTTAAGCCAGAAATCAAAAAACTCTGTGCATTCTTATCACCTATATACCCCACAATTCCACACATAAATAAACTCCTTTTTTAATAATTCATATTATAACATAGCGGAAAATCAGAAGAAGGGCTTTATTTTTTTCGAAATAAGTGATATAATAATATACGGTTTGGGCCGGTAGCTCAGCTGGTTAGAGCATCTGCCTCTTAAGCAGAGTGTCGAGGGTTCGAGTCCCTCCCGGCTCACCACGGATAAAAAATGAACCCGCAGGGTTCTATTTTTATTTGCGATAAACCGCGTAGCGGTTTGAACCCGAGAAGAGGGTTCGCACCGAGCGAAGCGAGGTTCTTTCGTCCCTCCCGACTCACCATTTTTTTATGATCAAAAAAGGCTCACTTTTCCCGTGAGCCTCTTTCAAATCCTATTTTGCATATTCTACCGCACGAGTTTCCCGAATTACATTCACCTTAATAATACCAGGGTAACTCATTGTAGCCTCAATCTTATTTGCAATATCGCGCGCCAATTTCAAAGCTGATAAATCATCAATTTGCTTTGGCTCCACAATCACGCGAATCTCGCGTCCCGCCGAAATCGCATAGGCCTTATCAATGCCAGGAAAGCTAGTTGCGATATTCTCTAGATCTTTCATTCTTTCTGCAAAATTCTCAGCTGAGATATTTCTTGCACCAGGACGAGCTGCACTCATAGCATCGACAATCTTTACAATCAACGCCTCTGGCGTAGTTGGCTCAATGTCATCATGGTGTGCCGCAATCGCATGCACAATTTCATCAGGCATACCATATTTTTTCGCAAGCTCAGCCCCGATTTCTGCATGCTTCCCTTCAATCTTATGCGTCACGGCCTTACCCATGTCATGCATGAGAGCTGCAGTCTTAGCTATTCTCTTATCTGCACCAATTTCCTCAGCAATCATACCGGCGACATGCGCCATCTCTACAGAGTGCAAAAGCACGTTCTGTCCATAAGAGGTCCTAAACTTCAATTCTCCAAGCAAATGTACCAATTCACGCGGAATCCCCACGATTCCTACTTCTCTTACTGCATCTTCTCCAGCACGTACCACCTCTTTTTCGATTTCCTTTTCGGCTTTTGCTACTGCATCCTCAATTGAAGCAGGATTAATGCGTCCATCTTTCATCAAACGCTCCAAAGCATATCTAGCAACCTGTCGCCTGATCGGATCAAAAGAAGATAGTACCACCATGCCAGGAGTATCATCCACCATAATATCTACACCAGTCGCACGTTGCAAAGCCTGAATATTACGTCCCTCCTTACCAATGATCCGCCCCTTCATATCGTCATCTGGCAACTTAAGCGCAGTAATAGTACGATCAGCCGTCACCTCCGAGCTCATCCTTTCCATTGCAGTAAGAAGCATCGCCTGAGCCGTCTCATCAATATCGTGCTTCAGTTCTTTTTGTTCCTTAACAACTAGACCAACTAAATCCTGCTTGATATCATTCTCGGTCATCTTCATTAACTTATCACGAGCATCCTGCTTTGATAGCCCTGCAATCTTCTCTAACTTCTCATGTTGCTTAGTTCTGATATTTCGGATTTCGTTCTTTAATTCTTCAATCTCTTTTTCTTCTTTCACGAGACGGTCAGATTTTTTCTCCAACTGATCCAATTTAGAATCCAAAGAATTTTCACGCTCAGCCAAACGATTCTCCGTACGCTTCCACTCCTTACGACGCTCGTTCTCTTCGGATTGATTCTTGTCAGTTACCCTAGCGGCCTCTTTTTTGGCCGCAAGCACAATTTCCGAAGCTTCACGCTTAGCTTTGCGAACTAAGCTCTCAGCCTTATCTCTTCCCCCATTTTCTTTAGTTTTATTGTAAGCAAAAATACCACCAGCCCCAACAGCTATACCTGTCACGGCGGCAATAATTGGGATAATTATTTCCATATTGCCCTTTCTAATTGTTTTGTCAGTATTTTCCTTATACTGACGTTTTAACAAATAAAATCAAATTTAATAAATTTCCATCTACCATTATATCACAAAATCTCAAAAAAGCTTAAAAATCTAATTAGCACTCTTGACTTACGAGTGCCAAGGCACTATAATGATTCATATGACAAAGCGAGATTATTATGAAATTTTAGGCGTCAAAAAAGACGCATCTGATGACGAAATCAAAAAGGCATTTAGAAAACTTGCACTTAAATATCACCCAGATAAAAATCCTGGGGACAAAGAAGCAGAAGCCAAATTTAAAGAAATATCCGAGGCACACGAAGTTCTAAGCGATAAACAAAAACGTGCGCGCTACGATCAATTTGGCCACGCCGGTGTCAACGGCGCCGCCGGGGGCAACCCTTTCGGAGGAAGTGGAAACCCGTTCGAAGGTGGCAATTTCAATTTCAATGGTCAAGGCTTTAATTTTGACTTTGGTGGTGGCGGCTTAGATGACATCCTAAGCGGCATCTTTGGTTTTGGCGGAAACACCCGCCGGCCACGTCGAGGGCGTGATTATCAAACATCTTTAACTCTAACATTCGAAGAAGCAGTTTTTGGCACTACTAAGACCATTAATCTGGATGGCGAAAAACTACCAGTTAAAATTCCTGCCGGCATTGACGATGGCGTTTCAATTCGCATCCGCGGCAAAGGTGGCGAGGCTCCCGAAGGCGGCCAAAAAGGCGATCTCTATATTCAAATTCGCGTACGCCCGCACAAACATCTTACTCGTGAAGGAACTATTATCCTTTCAGAAGAAACCATTAGTATGGTAGACGCAGCCTTAGGTTGCGAAATAGAAGTTGAAACCGTAGACGGCGAAATAACCATGAAAGTCCCTGCCGGTACCGATTCTGGCACACCATTTAAATTGTCTGGCCATGGCGTTCCTTTCAGGAAAGATGGCGACAGGGGCCCACATATCGTCACCATTTTGGTAGAGACCCCGAAAAACCTTAGTAAAAAGCAAAAGGAAATCCTAGAAGAATTCAAAAACGCCAAAAAACACAAATTCTTCTAATAGTACTTGTAATGAATCTCGTAATCTTCTGGAGCAAGATCATTCTCTTCCAACAAATCATACACCAAGTCAGCGTCATCCGTAAAGACCATTAAAGCCTCGAGGCACAGAGTATGTTCGCATATGTCATCGCTACCACGACGTATAGTTACATCCGTAGTTAAAACTCTACCATTATCAACCTCATCATACGCAGAATAGTTTATAGGAAAGACGCCACTGATATATTCATCATATTTTTTCTGATAATCAGCAACAAAGCTCTCAGCAGACAAATCAGAATCAAAAGTATTATTATCCTTCTCACTAGCTATTTCAGCGAGCTTCCTGAATGATTCGAAATTATCATCTAAGGTATAAAAATCAAAATTATCCTCACCAGATTTTAGGAAAACCGAAAAATAAACTGCGCTCCCAGAACCAAGATCAACGGTGAATGTCTTCGTATCAAGACCATCACGGGATACTACCACATCATAAACGCCAGGATGCATCTTATACGTACCGTTTTGGTAGCTACCAGAGCCAATTTGTATTTTTGCATCCACCGGAGCCACATTTAAAATCAAAGTGGCAGTCTTGGTCGCATTCCAAACCATTACGCCCACGATAATAGCAATAGCGATAGCATCTATAATCAAAATCGCTCGCACCCACCTCTTTTTAAAGAAAATCTTTATTTGTGATTCTAAACTATCATTTTGCATATGTATATATTATACCCCAATTATTTTAGTTTTCACGAAATTCCTCCACATCATAAGTAAACAAATCTGGAGAAACGCCAAGCGAACGAATGTCGTTTTTCACCTCGTCAATAACATCTTCAGGCCATTCTGAATCATCATCTGGATTATTGGCCATAATCTTCAAATTATCGAGATTACTTAATTTAGGCACTAATATATAACCGTTATTAAAATACGCTACATACTTAAGCGCAATTGCGTTTCTGGTCTTTTGATCGTAAATATCCTTACATTCGAAGTTAGGATAGACCTTCTCCTCTGCATTAGACAAACACAAAGGAACAACCATACTGTTTGGGTCGATATATTTATTATTCTCTACCATCGATACAGTCAAAAACAGCTGATAAGACTGGCTAAGATCTGGTATGTCAACAATGAAATTATAAAAATCAAACTTTTCATTTTCAAAACTCACATAATTAGCGGAATCCTCACGGATAAATGCAAGTGCGGCTCCGAAATCAACATCAATATTATTTTTCTGAACCAAAAGAAAGAGTTCGTTTTCGGCTCCCCTACTCACATCGGCAGGCAGTCCCTGAAATCTCTTATCTAGATCCACGATAGTTACCGAAGGCTGAGCATTGCGATCGTCTGGATCGATTCTTGAACTTTGAAAAACCCTAGACAAGGAAGCAATCAAAACAACAACGAAAATAACCTGGAAGACTAAAGCGGCAATTAACAAATAATTAGGTTTTTTCTCTTGCATTTTACCTCCATATCGCTGACGCAAGGTCGGCTTTGTTTAAAATTGATTCCAAATACGTAATTGAGTTTCCAAACCTCGCATTCACAAAATACTCCTTACTGTGATGATCCACGTAACCAGTACTTGTCTCGTAAGCAGCCTCAATCGTCAAAACATCATCGCCGTAAACCCCTACAATTATGCCGGTGTGCCCACAAGGAACGTCTCCACACATAGTAACACCTTCTGTTACAGAAAATACAGAAAATGGCCTTGGGTCATTGCCTTGATCAAGATTACCAACAATTGCCGTTTGATACGCGACGCCATTACCATTATCCGAAATATTACCGTTTTTTCCTATGCTCGTGAAAGCCTGAATAAACCACATTGACAAAGATACGCAGTTCGCCTTACCATAAGGCAAACCCCATTCGTCTGCGTCAACTCGATCACTCTTATAATAATCTACTAGCCTTTGGGCTTCCTCTTCGGTTAAGCCGCCTTCCACAGACCCCCCAGTATCTTTACATTCCGAAAGACATGTCTGTCCATTGTATGTTATCGGAAATGCTTCGTCAGGCGCCACAAACTCCCTCATTGCTTCCCTAGTTATGTATACTCCATCATAATAATCGCCAGTTGGCCCAACCATCGGAGCATATTTTGCTCTGTCTGAACTCATCGACGGATCAAATAATAGAATCGCATCCTTTTCCACATTATAATGATCTAGAAATAGTGCGTGCCATTTATATGCAAATTTCGACGGACCACCCACCGCCTCACCAGTCGTACCAATCAAAATTTTCTTGCCCTGTCTTAGCGCATCGACGAGCAATTCCCACTTATCATCAGTGTATTGCTCACCAACCCAAAGAGTTTCTGAAGACATTTTCGTATAGTTCTCAATGTTTTCTCCCCAGTTAAGCGGGGCCGAACCTCCGCATCCGTTATAATGATCTTCAAGAGCAGCACCCTGTATAAGATCTTTGAATACCTGCTCATCATCTAGCCCATTACCGCTAAATAAATAATACATCCCCATTAACGACATCATGCCACATCCGTTGTGGTGTATGTCGAGGTCGCTACCAGGACACATCATATGATCCTTCCACGTTCCTTGCCATTGATTGAAAGTATCCATATTATCAAGCCGCTCAACATATGCAGGATTCTTATAATTTGCCGCCACGCAATCCGTGGAGCCACTTATAGCCTCTTCGATTAAGTCGGCCAAAAGTTGACGCCCATTCGCCGTGGGATGTACTGCCATACCATCGTCCGTCGTAATATATTTATCCGGATCATTGCGTACCGCATCGTTCCAATCCACTACATAGACATTATCATTCTCTTCTGCAGTTTCGCGATACAATTCGGCGATACTATCCGCCCCACTCATATCTTTGCCATTATATGGCGTCACCAAGAACAAGTTACGCTGCCCAACCAAGGCAATCAACCTCTTCATTGTACTTTCATCTGCCCCAGTAGAATTAGTACCTAGTTCCCAAACCACATTCTTTTTCAGTGAGTCAGAATCAACCTTCATTGCTACACACTCTTCAGTTCCGACATGTTGATTAGCTACCGTACCATCACCAGATACTATTTTTTCCAAAATTGTCAATCCACCTTCATCAATACTACAATCACCCTTTGAGGTAGAATGACGCGACCCGACCTTGGTCATAAAGCCACTAGGAAATTTTGTTTGCAATTCTGTTTCAGCCTGCACTGCAATAGAATCGCCTATCAAAGTTATTTCGCCATCCGCTTCGCTCACTTTTGAGCTACTCGATGCTCCAGAAGAACTTTTTGCAGTACATTTGAAGTCTTTGAGCTCGTCATAAGTCTTCTCGGCCTCACGCCCCCTTGCAACATTTTCCTCACTATTGGGACCATTAAGACATCCAGTACCGCATATCTCCCATTCACTCGCCCACCAATACGCCGAATCCATCGGACTAGAAAAACTCTCGCCCATATACTCTTGCGACCTTGAAGCGAAAGTCGGAGAGTCCTCCATTGCAAATTTTATTTCTGCCGCAACAAGTTTTCCATATTCATCTGCACCTATTTTTTCAAGTAATGTATCCCCATACGTAGGATTAGCTCCACTTCCAGGATAAACGTAATTAAAACTATGTTCTTTAGATTCTTTAAAATACTTCAACAAATCAGGATAATTATCATTTATATAATGAAGATAATCGCTCAATCCAGAAGTAATGCCAAAAGCTCCTACTCCTTTCTCCCCATCAACACCGCCACCATAAAGAAAATCCCAGTCATATATTAACGAGCCATCAGAATTAGTTATTGTGCCTTCCCAAGCTACCGGATTCATACCGCCCTCACGCATCAAATTGCCTACAATGCCAGCAATTTTTATCGGATCATCTATATATTGGCTCAACGCTGACCAGTAAATTTCTCTAGCTGTATTACCACAAACCGATGAGGAGCCACCACCAACACAGTCCGTCGTTGGAAAAATAATACCATTCAACGAATATATCAATTGATCCTCTTCTGTTAATTTCGATCCAAGCGCCACCTCATTAGATAATTCCAAAGCAAATACATCAACACTCGTCCACGACGAAAACATGACGGCCATCCAAAGCATCGATACGAACATCACTATATGGATTGCATAATTCTTTTTGTTATTTAAGAAACTATTGCTCATCTTATCTCTTACCTCCTGGATTCGTCGTAATTAATCCTTCCTCGGTTTCGGAAGCTATTATTTGAATATGTACATGATTTTGCCCAGCAAAGAATAAACCATGTCCTACTGGAAAGTTTGCCAAACGCTTTTTTTCCTCTTCAGTCAACTTAAAAACATCCGCTAGTACATCTATCGCCGACACTGATTGTTTCAATAATAATTGCATCGAAGAGTTTCCAACAATTGCTCGTCCCATTTTCGTACTCATGAAATCCTCCACGTCTTGCGTTACCGTAGTTAATCCAAGATAATATTTACGCGCTCTCTTTGCTAAAGAGAATAAGAAGTTAGCCGAATCTTCATATTGCATCAATTGCCATGCTTCATCAACGATTAGTAGACGTTTCTTCTGCTCAGCCCTTACAATATTCCAAATATGAGAAAGTACTATATACATCGCTACCGGCCTTAGCTCATCCTCCAAATCGCGAATATTAAATACCACCATCTGATTGTTGATATCAATATTTGACTGCTGCGAAAAAATACCCGCAAATGTCCCTGTAGTATATTTACGCAAACGATTCGCTAGACTCGGACCAGAACCACCCATATGTAGCAGAGTATCGTACAAATTCATAATCGTTGGCGGCGTAGATTGATGCGTCAATGGGTCAGAAGTAATACCAACTCTAGCATAAGTATCAATTAACGCTTGATCTAAATCTGCTTCTTCATTGGCGGTTAATGCCGGCACTACTTGCCCACCAGCCGTCATTTGATTGCCTCCAAGCATTAGCCTAAGAAGTCCATGCAAAGTCACTAAATTAGCCCTCAAAGCATCATTGGCTTCTTCCGAGTCTACAACCTTAGGAAGATCAAACGGATTAATACGAACATCAGAATTCAAAGACAATCTAATATATGACCCCCCCACTGCTTCACAAAGTTTCTGATACTCATTCTCTGGATCAATAATCAGTATTTCAGAGCCCACCATCATCGAACGTAACGCTTCAAGTTTCACCGTGAATGATTTACCAGCACCAGACTTAGCAAACACCACCATATTAGCATTTTCTAAACTAAACCGGTCAAAAATCACCAATCCGCTATTATGCATATTAATACCATATAGAATACCTTTATCTTGAGTCAAGTCGGCAGAAGTAAACGGAAACGATGTCGAAATAGCGCCCGTATTCATATTACGACGTATCTGCAGCTGATCCGTACACTGTGGCATTACGGAGTTTAAGCCTTGCTCCTGCTGAGCATTCGCCACCTTAGAGAAAATCATCTGCTGACCAAAGATAGTCTCAATCTTCTGCTGAATAAACTTCAGCTCATCTAATGAATCCGCCCACAACGTAACGTATAACCCGAAACGGAAGAATCGTTCCTGGCCTATCTGCAACTGATCACGCAACTCTTCTGTATCGGCCAACGCCGCCTCTAGCCCCGGATCACGCACTTTCCCCTTTTCCATATTCAGACTCATTGAAGCCTCAAGCTGAGTCGCCTTAGTTCGCAAGTTTTTCATTACCACTGCAGACTCCACCGGATAGATATACATCGACACATCAACCACTTCATCAATATTGATAATCGAAGATAGCCAACCAGTTGAAATCATACGTGGATAGCCATATACATAAAGTGTACGACCATATTTATTACCCAATCTAAAATAATCCGAATGAATCTCAATCGCGGAAGGAGAAATAAGATCTCTCAAGGTATTCGTACCCTGCTCAAACACCTGCTGCAAACGCGCCGCTTCCATCGCCTCATTTCTTGCGTCAATCTCAGCTTGCGTCAATTGTCTTTTTTTAGCCATTGCCCTCTCCCTTCTTTACATACATAGTCGCCAATTGCGAAAAATCCACCAACGGCTCTCTTATTGCGGTATCTGGATTATTAAAGCTATAATATAATTGTGCTAGTTCCCTAGTATTTAATCGCATAGAACGAATACCAATCTGAGACAACCCGCTTATTACCGAGTCAACTCTATTGTTCAATTCAGTTACTGCCTTTTCATAAGTAGCACGGTCTATCTTAGTTACATCACCAGCCTTATTTTTCGAAAAAGATTTAAAGAAATTCTTGGTCTGCTCAACCAATTTCTCTGCATCTACGGAACTATAATAAGGAATTATCACGAAGAACGATTTATCCATAATGTTGGCTTCTTGAGACAGAATGTCAATGAAATTGATATAATCATCCATTAATACCCCAAGTAACATATTATCATTTTCACGACGAATCTCACTTAGCTGCTCAATGTACGGCCCAATATCCACTCTTTGGGAACGTACTAAAATTTGAGTCGTAAATCTCAATGAATTCAAAAAATTCCGATAAGAGTATTCGACTCCCTCGCGTTCAGCTTCCGACATTAAATCGAAGTTAATGGATTTGCAAGCCACCACCGCTCGAAAAGACCCGTCCTTCATAATCACCATATTGTCTCTCAATTCCGAAATCAACAAAGTCGACTGTGTAGATGTAGGTGATTCTTTATTTGGTGATACTGGAGACATCTTATTTGCTTCCATTGCCGCCGAACCAATATTTGCCATAGCAGGATTCTGCAACATTTGCGCCTGCTGCAAAGAAGCTTGTTGCATTTGAAATTGTTGTGAACCACCCATAGCCTGAGCAGGAAACGACTGCGCTGGCTGACTAGGCATAATTACTTGTGGATTATTCTGATAAACGTCTTGTTGTGGACCCATAACTTAATGCAACGAAATATAAACTTCGCCTTCCTCCTTTTCTTTTATCCTATTAGCTTCTTTGGCTATAGTGGCTACAGAAAAATCAGCATTGTTCGCCAATTCTATTATACTAGGTTTTGAAGCGGTTGTGGTATCTTTTTTTATTATACTAGATAATGGTTCGCTATAGTTTTCCACAGGACGTTCATCCCTCGTACCACGAGAAGCCTCATATGACCGCATTTCTTTCTTATAACTGTTTTCATCCGTCTTCCGCTCCTCGCTCCTGGTAACAAATTCGGGTCTCCCAATTGATGAACTCGCGTCCGAAGCAATAATGGCCTGCCGCATTTCCTCCATTACGTCTTGATGTCTTTCATTCTCATCTCTAGCAATAGTACTCTCAAGACGCTCAAAATGGCCGGTTTCAAACATATCGTCTGTAGTATTCGCTTCCATTACTAAGTCTTCCTTCACCCGACTTGTATTTACATTGCTAATCGAACGCCCACCAGAATCCACAATATCCGCCAAAAAAGATAGTCTATGCGTAACTTCTTCTCCAGTAATATCCCTAGACCTATTGTCGTCGTCTACGGCTTTTGGGGCAGTAATATTAATGGTTGATTCACGCTGTCCAGGCGTCCATATGCGATTTCGTGGTTTAAGATAAAACGATATTACAGCCGCAAGATAAGTCTCCATCGGTTGGTCTTTTTTTAATGGCAAAGCAAGAGCTCCAAAAAGCAAAATAAATGGAATAGGAATAATCACTAAAACTGGAAATATCTGAAAAAGACCCACTGCGAGTGCAATTAATCCCGCGGCTATCAAAAGATAGACAAATTGCCTAAAGGAAAAAGGGCCGATTAGCTTATCATCAGCCTCCACATCCTGAGGTACCTTATATTGTGCCATATACTATATATTATAGCATAATCTTCATCAAAAACGTTCAACAAAGATTATCCTTTTTTGACTTTTAAATTCTTTGTGTTATCATTTAATTATGGTAAAAAAGTGCTTCGTGCTTTTGGTTATATTAGTCTCGACGCTATTCGCGTCTATTTCTATGCCTTTTTCTGTTTCTGCCAGCAACAATTCTGGTGGATTTCAAGGAGAATGTCGCTCCCTCTTAGGCTTAGACTCTTGGGACTGTAATGTCAACATCTCAAACCAAGAAACTCTCTCCAGTGGTATCTGGACAATAGTCGCCAACCTCCTCAAAGACCTCACTGTCATCGTGGCCTATCTTCTTTTAGGCTACGTTATCTATGCTGGCTATCAATATATTTTTTCAGCTGGAGACCCAGGCAAAATCGCCTCCAGCAAAAAGACCTTAACTAACGGCTTTATTGGACTAGCTATTGTTTTAACTGCAAGCATCATCATCAGCGCCATCCGCACCGCACTAAGCGCTGATTTTACTCAAGATTGTATTACTAGTAATAGCTGCGCCGATCCAGCAACTATGATTACTAGCGCCTTCCAGTGGGTTATAGGCATCTCCGGAGTAGCGGCTGCGATTTTCGTAGTCTATGGAGGTGTATCTTATATGACATCCGCCGGAGATCCGAGCAAAGTACAACGTGCCAGGCAAATCATTATCTACGCCCTAATCGGCTTAGCTATCGTTGCACTAGCCGAAGTCATTACAGCATTTATGAATAACATTATTAACGATGCAGCGGAACAGGCTAATTTGACATACCCAAACAATCAATTAATCATAGAGGGGGAATATGCCAAAAAGAATTAAACTACTAATAGTAGCAATTGCATCGACAATCTACTCATTCTTCAGATACTCCTTACCAACTTTCGCAGATAGTATCTGTAGCAATGCGAACATATCTGCAGAAGCTAAAAAAGCTTCCGGTTGTAGAAGCGGAACCGACGACCAATTTGCCACAGTCATCCAAAACATTCTTTATACAATAATTGGAGTCTTGGGTATAGTAGCCGTCATCTATGTCGTCATCGGAGGCATAGGATACATGACATCTGCCGGAGACGCCGGCAAAGCACAAAAGGCTCGTCAAACCATTCTCTATGCCGTAATTGGGTTGGTTGTTTGTGCTCTAGCTTTCGCAATAGTTAACTTTGTAATCGAAAAAGTCCTTAAATAAAGTTAAACCTTAGCGCATAACCCTTGCATTATTTGCTAAATAGTTATAAAATTAAAGTAAATTAAACGTAAAGGATAACAATGAAAGATATTATTTCACAACTCGCCACCGAAGTAAAACCGGTAAAGGATGACGGCGATCTAATTGAAAATGTTACTAACATCTTAAATGTAATTATTGGCGCACTCGGCATTGTAGCTGTTATTGTTATTATTCTTGGTGGTGTTCAATATATGACATCAACCGGAGACGCTGGCAAAGTAAAAAAAGCCAAGGATACGATTTTATACGGTATCATTGGTCTAGTTATCTGCGTTCTAGCTTTCGCAATCGTCAACTTCGTAATCGCAAACATTGGTGGCTAACACATAAAAAAATCGCCCCTTCCAGGGGTGATTTTTTTTATTGTCATTTATTGAATTTCAATCTTCTTCGGAGCTTCGGTCTTTTCTTTTTCGAAGGTAATCGTAAGAACACCATCTTTTAATTCAGCCTTCACGCTATTTTCGTCTTCACGTACTTGCACAGGAAGAGCAATGGTACGCGAAAACTCACCCCAGTAGCATTCTTGAATATGCCACCTAGTAGTTTGCTCATCTTCACCGCCAGACAATACCCCGGAAATAGTCAAAATATTATCAGAAATACTGACGTCTAAATCAGACTTCGAAATCCCCGCGGTGCGAGCTTTTACTACTAGTTTATCAACGGTTTCATAGACATCTACTGCTAGCTGCCCAGGAAAATCGTCGGTATCGTTTGCCCACTCATCTTCAACGATTTCGCCTGCTTCTTCCGGAGCAACCTCCTCAACCATCTCTTCACTTTCCGCAGGAGCCACGATTTCATCATCTCCCAAAAAAGCGGCGGCGAGGTCATCTTCCATCAGCAAATCGTCACTGTTTGTACGAGCCATATTTCCTCCACACTTTATATTGTTATGCTTTATTATATATCACAATCGTAGTAAAATCAAGAGAATTATGGGTTTTATTGTAAAAAATACAACAATTCTTAATCCAATTGACCTTATTGCGCCCCATACCTGTAGGGGTTGTGGAATTATCGGAAGCCCACTTTGTCACTGTTGTAAAAATAACATAATTCTAGAACACCAAAACATCTGCCCAAATTGCAAGTCAGAAAACCCAACCGGAATCTGCCCAAAATGTTCTTATTTGCCACCAATCTATACCATAGCTGACCGCGATACGACTACGGGTGTTTTAATTCATGATCTCAAATACTCTTCTGCCAGAGCCGTAGCTAAAATCTTAGCAGGGCTAGCCGACGATATACTGCCAAATATTTTAGGAGAAACAACTATCGTGCCATTGCCCACCATTTCGCAACATATTCGCGAACGCGGATTTGACCATACTATGCAAATTGCAAAATACCTAGCTAAAAGGCGTCAAAATTGGATTGTCAGACCCATCATAGAACGAGCTCACGATACCGTACAGGTAGGAGCTTCAGAATCTGCTCGCCTAGCTCAAGCCAAAAAAGCCTACAAAATTAATCCCAAATATCAAATTCACAAATCCACTACTTACCTTCTCTTTGATGATGTCTGGACTACAGGAGCCAGCATGAAATCCGCCCACAAAATACTCACCACCGCCGGAGCAAATAAGATAGTAATGCTAATATTAGCAATTAGTCGAATTAAGAATTAAACTAGTTTCTGCATTATCTGAAGAAGGCAATGCTGTTATTACGAAGTTCACAATCGCAAAAGCTAGAAACGCAATCACTAAGCCAATAATTGCATAAAGAATAGTATTCTTAGCATCAGTCACTTTTTTAGCGTCACCACCAGAAATAACGTATTTAATACCACCTATAATCAACATAATAACGGCAATCACGCCAACAATATAAAGAATAGTATTAGTAATCTGCTTAAAAATCCCAGCTCCACCAAACAAATCTACTGGACAGCCATCGCACCTAGCAGCCTCCGCTCCCTCTCTTAGAGTTAAAGCAGACGCACTCTGTGTCCCCACAAAGACCAAAACGCCTAACATAATTATTGATGGTAAAAATAATCTTAAATACTTTCTCATACCCAAATTATATCACATCTCATCAAAAATCAAAATATATGCTACAATAGATATACGCGGAGGGTTACCCAAGTGGCTGAAGGGGACGGTTTGCTAAATCGTTAGTCTGGAGT
>CAMYUU010000012.1 GCA_947302355.1 uncultured Candidatus Saccharibacteria bacterium
GCACGGGCCTTTTAAGCCCGGTGTCGAGGGTTCGAGCCCCTCCCGACTCACCAAGGTTACGAATAAAAAGAAAGAGCTTGCTCTTTCTTTTTTGAGTAACCGCAGGTGAGGCAGATTTTTGCGGAGCAAAAATCGTACTCACTACTGTTGGTAAAAAATGGCTTTTGAGTAACCGCAGGTGAGGCAGATTTTTGCGGAGCAAAAATCGTACTCATAAAAAAATCCCCTCCTAGGAGGGAATTTTTTAGCTTGAGATTATTTCTTCTTAGTGTTTTCGGCAATATCTCTAGTATTTCGCCAAACCATAATAAACATCATGGTCATTTCGTAAGCTAAACGAACACCAATTGGCCCGAGAATGAGGCACGAGAAGAATGGAAGAATCCCATATCCGCCTAAGGCCAAAAATGAAAATGAAAAGAGGACTACGAAAATAGTCGCAATATAATAAACTACTTTAAGAATTGGCTCAATCCACATGATTTTGAATGCCAAAAAATCTTTGAGCCATTTGGCGAATTTGCCTTTTTGTTCGGTTTTAGATTTGACGAAGAGGAAATAGACCAAAATCCCGCCAACGATTGCTAAAATGGCGGCGATAATAGTCCAAATTCCGGCTCCAGCTAGGGCGTCGGTTGAGCCACCGTAGCTGCTACCACTATAACTGTTGATAAGATTGTATGCCTCATAGTCGGACATATATAACTCCTTTAATTTATATTAGCTTAATTGTAACACAAATAAAAGCATTTAGTAAAGATTTACTTGTGGAAAAGTGGTAATGTTTGGTAGGGGGGTATTATATTGTATAATATATAAACATGAACAGGGTACCATTGGCTGAAAGAATGAGACCGAAGAAATTGTCTGAGGTGGTAGGGCAAGATAAGATTGTTGGTGAAGGCAAAATCTTAACCGAAATCGTAAAAAAGGGTGAGCCAGTTAATCTGATTTTTTGGGGGCCGCCAGGGACCGGTAAAACTACGCTTGCGCGAATTTTAGCAAGCGAGTTTAAAGCTGACTTCGTGGAAATATCAGCGGTGACGGCTGGGAAGAAAGACGTTGAGGCGGTGGTGTCTCGGGCGAAGTTAAACTGGAATTTAAAAACACGAACAATATTATTTGTGGATGAAATCCATCGTTTTAATAAGGCGCAGCAAGATGCATTTTTGCCACATGTGGAATCGGGTTTGATTACTTTGATTGGGGCCACGACGGAAAATCCGTCTTTTGAGGTTATTTCGCCCTTGCTTAGCCGTTCACGTGTGGTGGTAGTTGCGCCACTTTCTAAGGATGCGATTTTGGAAGTTTTGAAAAGAGCTGTAAAAGCTGAGAAAGCAAGTAGGCGCGTTTCGAAAAAAGCTTTGGATTATATTGCGGAATTATCTGGTGGAGATGCGAGGTCGGCACTAGGTGATTTGGAGTTAGCTTTGTCGCTTGCGGAAAAAGTTAATGAGGATGTAGTGATTGAGGCGGCTGGTAAGAAAATGCCGGGTTATGACAAAAAAGGAGATAAGCATTACGATACGATTTCGGCATTTATAAAATCGATGCGGGGGAGTGATGTGGACGCAGCACTTTATTATCTGGCGCGGATGGTGGAGGCTGGCGAAGACCCGAAGTTTATTGCTAGACGTATGGTGATTTTTGCATCTGAGGATATTGGGTTAGCGGGGAACGGAGCGTTAAGTTTAGCTACGGCATGCTTTCAGGCCGTGGAAAGAGTGGGTATGCCAGAATCTGGGTTGATTTTGGCACATACTTGCGTAGCACTTTCTAAGTCAAAGAAGAATCGTGATTCGGCGGACGCCTGGTACAAGGCCTTAGAGCTGGCGCGAAAGGCGCCGAATGAGCCGGTGCCGATTTGGCTTCGTAATGCACCTACTAAATTAATGAAAGATTTAGGCTACGGTAAAGGGCAAAAATGGGAATCTGGATTTCATCTAGATAAAAACTACTTGCCGGACGCGATAAAGGATCACAAGATTTGGAAGGCTGAGAATTAGCTCTCTAAGCCGGCTTTGAAGTACATTTGGACGTATTCCCAACCCCAAGAGAGGTCGAAGCCGGAGCTGGTATATTTGTTAAACTTGAAATAAGGCATGCCGTTGGCGAGCTTGGCGGTCTTGGCAGCGTTTTCTTTGATTTCTGTAAGGGGTTCGTCGTTTTTGACGCATGTTTCAAAAGTGTCTCCTAACCCGACTTTTTTGCCAATGTTTATCCAGTATTCTTTGTCTAATTTCGACATACTAGAGACGGCAGATTTTCCACTACTTTTGAAATAGTCGTTCCATACAGTGGTGACGGCTAGATTATAATAATCCCAGAATTTGTCTTCATTTTTAGCACAATATGTGGCGACTGCGGAATAGCGTGAGTTGATGGGGTTAGTTTCGCCGTATTCGTAGAGGAAGTCGGAAATGCGCACTTCATAGAGGATATCGTTTTCCTGAAGGTATTTTTGGAACTCTTCTTCATGCTCGACGATGGCATTTTCAAAGGCTATGCAGTATGGGCAGACCAGATCGGAATATACGATGAAGTAGTTTTTGGCGTCTAGATTTCCGATAGTGGTTTTTTCGTCCCAGACATTTTCGGCATTAGAAGTTTTAGTGTTCATGCTGGTAGCTATAGTAAAAAATATTAAAACGACAATACCGATAATTCCGATAATCCTAAGCGCCTTTTTCATTCTCCTCCTTTTTGCGTGCAAGATATTTTTCATTAATTATTGTAACATAAACTTCGAGGCCAAGACGCTTTAGGGAAAGAATCGCAATAACAATAGCTAGAATTGTGACAATGGTAGAAATGGCGCCAGCGATTGCTAGGCTACCGGTGGAAAAGATAGTACCGATGAGTGGAGTTAGGAGAGTGGTGCCGCAGGTGGGGCAGCCAGCACCTAGGGCGATTAAGCCTGTGATAATTCCGGCGCGCTCTAAATTGGCGGAGTTTTGATCTTTTTTCTTTTTCCAGAGCAAGACAATCAGGCCGATAAGAATGGCTTGTAAGAGGGAAATTAAGAATATGGGTAGCCAATCAGAAAAAGGTTGATTGACCCCAAAGATAGAAATGAAACTGCTCCAGAGGATTTGGAGATTTTCGGGGAAGCCTAGTGTGCCCATGAGTTCGAATTTCGAGAAGCCGCCTTGTAATAAATTCATCAAAGTCCCAAAGATTAGAAAACTAGGTATGAAGCCGTACCAAAAACGCTTTTCTTTAGTGGCTAGCATAATGCCTTTGCCAGCTAAAACAAAATCATCGCACCATTTCCTCCAATTCATAAGAACAATTATAACATGGCAAATATAATTATTATTTTATTTACTTGGACTCACGCCTTGTTGCAAAATAATCTTTTAATTTGTCAAGTTATATTTGTTCGGTTTTTTGATATTACCTCTGTTAAAATATAAAACATGAGCATAATATTAGATAACAAATATTCTGAAAAAACAAGGTTGACAATGTTTATGCCTATGCTAATATTAAAGTAGGTTTGGACCTGATCCGACGTTGAAAGGGGCCTAAGCCATTGGGAGCAAGGGTGGAGAGTGTAGAGCTATTTTGGTTAATCACCACCTAGAAATTTGTTTTAGAAATCCGTCGTCTAATGACGGATTTTGTTTATCCTTTAAGCTGTGGTATAATGTAGTGTATGAGACTTTCGCGTAAGACTGATCGAGTTCTCGTTATTACTGTTATCTTAATGATTATTTTTTCGATGGCCTGCGTTTTGAAATTAAATTCAGGTCCTACCTATGCGGAAGGAGAAGAAGCTTCTTATGTGGAGTCGTCTTCGCATTTCGTTACTTTTTATGATGAAGATACTAAACTTACCGTAAAAACCGAGGCGCAGACGGTAGGAGAGGCTTTGACGCGGGCGGGTTACGTGATTAATGAAGGTGACATTGTGGAGCCTAAATTAGATGACGAAATTAATGCAGATAATTTTTTCATTAATATTTATCGGGCTCGTCCGGTTTTGGTGAAGGATGGCAATGCTGAGAAATATATTATGACTGCTAGTTATGATTTGAGGACTATTGCGGTTGAAGCTGGTTTTACGTTATATGATGGCGATGAGGTTAATTTAGTGCCAAATATCTTTTCTCTTGAAGCAGGTACAGCTAACGAGTATCAGATTACTAGAAACGGTGGGCGTACTTTGACAGTCGAAGAAGAAATACCGTTTGGGGAAGAAAAAGTGACGGATGTAAATCTAGCAACTGGAACATCTGAGGTCAGGCAGCTAGGTGAGGTGGGCGCTAAGAGGTCGTATTACAATGTCTTATATGTAAACGGTGAAGAGGTATCACGTGAATTGGTGAGAGAAGAGGTAATCCGTGAGCCGGTTTCCAGGATAGTGGCGGTAGGCGCCAAGAAGTCAATTCCTCCAGAGTGGGGAACTTGTGCTGATTGGGCTAGGCAAGCAGGCGTTTCAGAAGGGGATTTGTCGAGCGCGCTTGACTTGATTTATCACGAGAGCGGTTGTAGAGTAGATGCTTCTAATGCGTCGTCTGGAGCTTATGGCATTCCACAAGCTTTGCCAGGTAGCAAGATGGCATCGGTAGGGGCTGATTGGCAGACCAATCCAGTAACACAGATTCGTTGGATGATTAGCTATGTAAACGGACGTTATGGCGGCTGGAGCCAGGCCCTAGCTTGGTGGTATTCGCATGGTTGGTACTAAAAAGTCGTTAGGCCAGCATTGGTTAAAAAATCGGGTTATTCTCGATGAAATAGCCGAACTTGCGGCTGAAGAAAGCGCCTATGGTTCGTCCGAAAAAGTTAAGGTTTGTATAGAGATTGGGCCGGGCCTAGGTACTTTGACTTCATCGCTACTTCGCAGGTTTGATAAAGTGATAGCGGTTGAATATGATGATAGGTTGGCAGAAAATTTACCAAAGTCTTTTCCGGGAAAAAATCTCGAGGTGGTTCATGGGGATATTTTGGAATTTGATTTTACGAATATTAAAGAGAAGTATGTCGTAGCGGGAAATATCCCGTATTATATTACAAGTCCGATTATTGAAAGACTATTGACGACTGAGAAAATTCCGGAGAGGATCGTGCTTTTGATACAAAAAGAAGTGGCTGAGCGAATCGTGGATGAAAAGGAGACTCAATTGTCTTTATTTGTAAAGAATCGGGCTGATGTATGGGCTGGGCCAGTAGTAAAGAGGGATGAGTTTACGCCGTCTCCAAAGGTGGATAGTCAAGTGATAATCATGGAGACGCATAAGCCTTTAGTGGGGGACGAAGTTTTCTTATTGATAAAACGAGGTTTTAAGGCGCCAAGAAAGAAGTTGATTCACAATTTAGCTGGATTAAAAAGTGAGTCGGAGCTTAGAGATATTTTCAGTAAATTGGGATTTGATGAGAATGTGAGACCTGGGGATCTTCACCTCAATGATTGGCAAAAGCTACAAAACGCTATAGGTTCGTTGTCCTAGTAAAAATATTGATATCAATAATTATGGATGTGTTATAATGAGGGTAATATGTTAGATGTGAAGTTTATCCGTGAAAACCTGGAATTGGTAGAAAAGTCAGCCAAAGAAAAAGGTTACAAAATCAATATTAAAGAAGTTCTAGAGCTGGATGACAAGCGAAAAGAAGAATTGGCTCGTGTGGAAGAGCTCAGGCGCAAGCGAAACGAGATTGCTGCTAAGATGAAGGGTGGTAAGCCAGAGCAGGCGTTAATAGACGAAGGTAAAAAAGTCAAAGATCAGCTAGCTGATTTAGAGAAAGATTTGACAGTGGTTGAGGGAAGATGCAAGGAAGCCTTAAAGGCGGTGCCTAACATTATTTTTGACGATGTGCCACTAGGGGGCGAGGAGGACTCGGTAGAGGTAAAGAGTTGGGGTGAGAAGAAAAAAGATGGAGTAGACCATCTAGATTATGCTGTGAGTCGTGATTGGGTGGATTTTGAACGTGGCGCTAAAGTAGCGGGAGCAAAGTTTTATTATTTGAAGAATGAGCTGGCACTTCTCGAAAATGCTTTGATTCAATTTGGATTAAAGAAAGTTCTAGAAAAAGGATTTACTTTTATTACTGTGCCGGATTTGGTATCGTCTAAGGTATTAGAGGGCACTGGTTTTAGTCCGCGGACGAGTGATCAAAGCGATGAATATTTTATTGAAGGTGAAGATTTAGCTTTAATTGCTACGGCTGAGATTGCATTGACCGGCTATCATATGGATGAAATTATCGATGAAGATGATTTGCCACTAAGATATGCTGGGTTATCGGCCTGCTTTAGAAAAGAAGCGGGAGCAGCCGGCAAGCACACCAGAGGCTTGTTTAGGGTACATCAGTTTAATAAATTAGAGATGTATGTATTTTGTTTGCCAGAAAAGTCTAAAGAGATGCACGAGATGATTCTTGCTACAGAGGAAGAGATTTGGCAGGAGCTAGGGATTCCGTATCGGGTGATTAATATTGCCGCGGGCGATCTTGGCGCGCCAGCGGCCAAAAAATACGACGTAGAGTATTGGTCGCCAGTGGATCAGTGTTATAGGGAGCTTACTAGCTGTAGTAACTGTACTGATTTTCAGGCGCGGAATTTGAATATTAGAGTACGTCGGAAAGACGGCTCCGTGGAGGTTTTGCATACCTTAAATGGCACGGCTGTATCGTTAGCGCGTACTATGGTAGCAGTAATAGAAAACTATGCTACTCGGGATGGTAAATTGAAAGTTCCAGAAGTATTGAAGCCATATTTAAATAATAAGGAGGAGATCTAAATGATCGAAAAAATAGAAATTAGTGGTAATGGGTATAAAGTTGACGACTCGTTTCGTAAGTATACTACTAAGAGATTAGGAAAGCTAGATCGCTATTTGCCACGAAGCGCGAAGAAAGATGTAGTCTGCAAAGTGGTGGTGTCAGAAATTGGCAAAGGCAAGAATGAGAAATATTCTATTTCGGCGGCAATGGAGATTCCTGGTGGTAAAGTTTTGGCCGCTAAGGATGAATGCACGAACGTTTTTGCTGGTGTGGATTTGATTGAAGCAAAACTAACTGGGCAAATCCGACGCTATAAGCTTGAAACCCAACCGCATCGTCAGAAAAGAAACTGGCGCAATCTCTTTATCAGAAGAAAATAATGTGGTAGAATGGGGGGTAGATTGGAGAAATATGGCGAGAAAAGAAAAGAAACCGACCGATAAGTTGGCCGACAAAACAGCACTCACTAAATTTTTACAGGGCGTATTTGGCGATGCTCAGAAAAAGGTTTTGCGTCGTTTATGGAAAAGGGCTCAGGAGATTAATAAATTAGAGCCGAAATACGAAAAGATGTCTGACGAGGAATTGCGTGCGCAGACTGAGAAATTTAGGGCACGAATTGATAAAGCTTTAAAGACAGCCCGAACCGAGCAAGGAGTAAATCGTAAGGGCAAGAAGCGCGCGCCGATTGACGACACTAAGATATTGAATGAGCTGCTTCCAGACGTGTTTGCGGTAGCGCGCGAGGCATCTAAGCGTGTGACTGGACTTAGGCCTTATGACGTGCAGCTGATTGGTGGTATGGTATTACACGAAGGCGCAGTGGCAGAGATGAAGACTGGAGAAGGCAAGACTTTAGTTGCGATGCTTCCGGCATATTTGAATGGCTTAACTGGACGTGGCGTGCACGTAGTTACCGTGAATGATTATTTGGCTCAGCGTGATGCGGGATGGAATGGCCCAATCTATGATTTTCTAGGGCTTTCTGTAGGTGTGATTATAAATGAAGCTTCATTTATTTATGATCCTGAATACGAGAATGAAGAGCATGATGATGAGAGATTTTTGCATTTGAAGCCAGCTACTCGTAAAGAGGCATATGCTGCGGATGTGACGTATGGAACTAATAACGAATTTGGTTTTGACTATTTGCGCGATAATATGACCAGCGAGGTACAGTACTTGCGACAGCGAGAATTGAATTTTGCTATCGTAGATGAGGTAGACTCAATCTTGATTGATGAAGCTAGGACGCCTTTGATTATCTCGGCGCCAGCCGGTGATAATCCTGAGTCGTACTATCAGTTTGCTAAAGTGGCGGCACGTTTAACTCCTGATGATTATATTTTTGATGAAAAACGCCGTTCGGTAACCTTGACAGATGCTGGTATTGAAAAGGTCCAGAAGATTCTAGGGGTAGATAATCTTTATTCTACTAAAAATACGCGTTTGGTTTATCATCTTGAGCAAGCGATTCGTGCTGAAATTATCTTTAAGCGTGACAAGGATTATGTAGTAACTAATTCTGGCGAGGTGATTATTGTAGATGAGCATACTGGGCGCTTGATGCAGGGCAGGCGCTATAATGAGGGTCTGCATCAGGCGATTGAGGCTAAAGAGGGCGTAGTGGTGAAGCAAGAGTCGATGACGCTTGCCACGATTTCTTTCCAGAATTTCTTTAGATTATATAAGAAATTATCTGGTATGACTGGTACGGCTTTTACAGAGGCAGAAGAATTTCAGCAGATTTATGCTCTTGACGTAATCCAAATTCCACCCAATAAGCCAATTGCGCGTGTTGATAAAGATGATTTGATTTATAAGACTAAGGCAGGCAAATTAAAGGCGATTGCAGAAGAAATAAAGAAATATCATGAAAAAGGCCAACCGGTTTTGGTGGGTTCTGGATCGATTGCTAATAACGAGGAGATTGCTAGATATCTTGATCAGTTTGATTTGCCTTATGAGATTTTGAATGCTAAGAATAACGAACGTGAGGCTGCGATTATTGCTAAGGCTGGCGAGAAGGGTGCAATTACGCTTGCTACTAATATGGCTGGTCGTGGCACCGATATCAAGCTAGGTAAGGGAGTAAGGGAACTAGGTGGGCTAGTAGTGATTGGCTCAGAGCGACATGATGCTAGGCGAATCGATAACCAGTTGCGTGGTCGTGGTGGACGTCAGGGTGATCCTGGTACCACGCAATTCTTCGTAAGCTGTGAAGATGATTTGATGCGGATTTTCCAGGGGGATAGGGTAAAAATGTTGATGACGAGATTAGGCGTGGATGAAGATACACCTATCCAAACTAGATCGATTTCGAAGACTTTGGAAGCCGCGCAGAAACGTATCGAAGGATTTAACTTTGATTCCAGGAAGAATGTTGTACAGTATGATAACGTAATTAACCGTCATCGTAAGGTTGTATATATGATGCGTCGGAAGATTCTGGAGGGTGAGGAGATTTATCCAGAAATAAAACGTTTGATGCGTGATGAGGTTAAAACCTTAACCGAGTTTTCCTCTAGGGTAAATAAAAATTTTGATGAAGAATTTAAGGCGGTATTTGATTTTGACGATGACTTAATTCATGGAATTGGCTTGATGCGCAAAGAGAAAGATCGTTATAAGTATGCTTTGGAGGCTGTAGAAGAAGCTTATCATGCGAAAGAGCTAGAATTTGGTGAAGAAACGATGCGCAAGGTTGAACGCGAGGTCTATTTGAAGGTGCTTGATACTTTATGGATGCAACATCTTGAAAATATGCAACACCTACGTGAGGGCATCCATTGGCGTAGTGTAGGTCAGCGCGATCCTTTGGTAGAATACCGTAGTGAATCTCAGAAATTATTTGATGGCTTACAACGTAATTTACGCGAAGAAGTATTAAAGATATTGCTTACGATTACGCCTGCCGAAGCGGCAGCTGATGATGTGACGGATGGCGAAGAGTACGAATCTGAGCTCACTAAGATGGCGGAGGGTCAGACTGAGAAGGGCGTAAATGAGATTTCGAAAGGTCAGAAGAATCTTGATGATGAGTTTAAGAAAAAGCCTTCTGGCACTAAATCTGCGACTAAGAGGGTTGCCGCAAAGAAGTCATCCAAGAAATCTGCCAAGAAGCGAAAAAAGGCACACAAAAAGGGTCGCAAATAGATAGTTTAGCGTTATGAAGCATTCCGTAGAAGAAATTACTCTTAAGAATGGCGCGAAAGGGATTTTGATAAATATTCCTGGAGCTAGTGTAATGTCTACACGTATTCAATTTAGAGCTGGCATGATGTATGCCAAGAACAAGGATGTCTATGAGATTCCGCATGTAGTTGAACACTTAGCTTTTGGGGCAAATGCTAAATTTCGTGATGAGCAGGCTTTTGAGGCGGAATTTACCAAAAATGGGGCGTATCATAACGCTTGGACCTCTGATATATCGGTTTGTTATGAAGCGGAATGTGCAGATTTTGAGTGGGAGCGCATTATGGATTTGCAGAGAGTATCTATTTGCGAGCCAAGATTCAATGAAGAGGAACTTAAGTCTGAAAAGTCTAATGTGCGAAGTGAATTAACTGGTTATATGAATGATTATTACCGTTTACTATGGCCAAAAGTGCAGCAAGCTGTGGGAGAGGATATTTTGGATTTATCCGATCGTCTGAAAACCATATCAAATATTGAACTAAAGGATATCCGCGAGCACTATCGTCGTACACATACTGCCAAAAATATGCTTTTTGTGGTGGCAGGAAAGATTCGTGGGCGTAAGCGCAAGATTATGCGAATGTTAGAAGCTTGGAACTTAAAAGAGGGGGAGAAGTTCGAAATTCCGGTGGCGGATTTACATACTTCTGAGGCAGTGTCAATTAGGCGTAAAGATGCTTCTAATGTGACGTTTGGATTCTCTCTGGTGACACCCAGGCATTTAGAGCCAAATGAGGTGTTTGCGATGAATTGTTTAAATCACATCTTGAATGGCACGACGAATTCTCGCATTTTTGGTACTGCACGTAAGCGTGGCTTAGTTTATGGTATGGGTAGCTCTGTAGCTAGTAATGCTAATAGTTCATATTGGGATTTTGATGGGGAAGTAAATGTTGAAAATGCTGAAGAATTATTTGATTTAATTCAAACGGAATTAACGAAGGCGTTAAACGGTGAAGTCTCGGATAAGGATTTTGACGCGGCAAAATCCTACGCGCTTGGTAGGCTCCAAATGGGTGCGCAGACGGTGGGTCAAATTGCCGACTATTACGCAGATGGGTTTTTTACCAACGAAACGATTCAAAAATATGACAATATGCCTAGTCTGATTAAGGGAATTGATAAGTTTAAGATGGTGGAGCTCGCTAGGGAGTTTGCGGGCTCTGGTATCAAGGGTTTTGCGGCGGTATCATCGACGGACAAAGCATTTATCTCCAGCTTAGAATCGAGATTGAATTTCTAATAGTAAAGTGCCCCCGTTGAAGGGGGCACTGTGGCTAGCTAGCATCAAGGCTGTAGCTCTCGATAATAGTCCCTTCTGGGACAAAAAGAGCTATTTTTTTGATTTCGGGTTTTGGAAACTCTAGCTCTTCCATGCTGGATAGATATCGCTCAAAGTCGCCATCATTGATAGAATAATGAGCGCTATCGTCTGCAATGGACGATAGGATAGAGCAGTATGAGCCGATGATTACGATATCGTGACGATTGTCTTGTTGGTAGATTGTGACCATTGATGCCGGTATTGCGTGTAGGTGGTAGCCGCCTTCTGCATCTTTGGTATAGAAACTATATATGCCAGAAGCACTGCTATAAATACAGAATAAGTTCCCGTGAACATCGGTAATGATAGAATCTGCAAGGTTCACGAGTGGTATTGTTACCGTATAGTCAACGAAGCGACTATCGGTAGTGCATTGCGTGGCATTACCGGTTGGCGATGTGACAGTTGGTTTGACATCGTCATAGCGACAGCTCTTGAACATAAGTCCAAATAGCGCTATTACCCCGATAATTGGAAGAGCTCTCTTGACGAATTTCATAGCTTTATTCAAAGTACTCATACGGATTTACCCTTCTGATTGACTACCGTGTGATTGTTCTATTCTGGCATATCTTTCTATAATTGTCAAGTTATTTGGTTAAGATACCTTTTGATTAGGACACTAAATCAACGACTTTTTTTTCGTGTTAGAGACAAGGTTAGATTTTTAGTGTATAATTATGGCATGAAAGTTGCGATTTTAGGTTACGGCAAAGAGGGAAAGGCTCTTGAAAAATATTTTAAGCCAAAAGGGGCCGAAATTAAAATAATAGATCACTTTACAGATAAAGATTTAGATATAATTGACTTTTCAGGCTTTGACTATGTTTTTAGAAGCCCGTCGGTAAGGCCGAGATCTGAATTTTCTAGTATGACTAGATATTTCTTTGATAATGTGAAAGCTCCAGTGATTGGGGTGACTGGGACAAAGGGCAAAGGCACTACTTGTTCAATGATTGCGGATGTATTGCAGGCGCTTGGTAAAAAGGTATATTTGGTAGGTAATATCGGTAATCCATCGATTGATATTTTGGACCAGGCCAAGAAAGATGATGTAATTGTATATGAGATGAGTAGTTTTCAGCTTTGGGATATGGAAAAGTCTCCACATATTGCGGTAGTATTAAGGATTGAGCCTGATCATCTGAATGTACATAAAGATTTTGAGGATTATGTGAATGCGAAGGGTCATATCGCGGAGTTTCAGGGGGAAGAGGATACGGTGATTTATTTTAAAGATAATGAAAATTCTGTAAAGATTGCGGAAAAAAGCCGAGGCACGAAAATACCTTATCCTAATGAAGACAAATCCGAGAAAGAGATAGGGCTCTTAGGTTCGCTGCGTGTTCCAGGTGAACATAATAAGGAGAATGCTGAGGCAGCCCTGATGGCAGTGGCAGCGTTTTATGGTATTTCTCTTGATAAACTAATAGAAGATAATTTTGCGGCAATAAAGGGTGCATTTGAAGGCTTTAAGGGCCTACCACATCACATAGAATTCGTACGGAATTTGAATGGAGTTGAATATTATGACGATTCTTTTTCGGCTTCTTATCCGGCGCTTGATGTGGCGCTTAAGGCATTTTCGGAGAAAAAAATAGTTTTGATTGCGGGCGGTAAAGATCGTGGGTTGGATCTTAGGCCGACAAAACGCACTATTTTTGGGACGAAGAACTTGATAAAGGTATTTTTGATGGGCGAAACCAAGGAAATGCTGGCTGAGGGCGAGAATGAGGAGAAGTACACGATGGTAGATACACTAGCAGAGGCAGTAAAAGGAGCAAGAGAGACAGCCGAGGTGGTCTCGCAAAATGGTGACAAAGTGGTGGTCTTACTTAGCCCGGGTGCAGCAAGCTTTGACATGTTTCGGGATTTTTATGATCGAGGTGAACAGTTTAAAAAGTTAGTCGAGGAGTTGTAAAATGGATTTTAAATTTTTGGGATATGAATTTGATAAGGAGGAAGCGACTGCGGTTTTTCGTTATCAGGGCAAAGATGGGATAGTTTTTAGTGAGAAAGCTGTTTTTTCTAAAGAAGGAATGATTGACTATGATGAAAAAGAATTAGACGATGCGCTATTTTTTGCTTTTGTAGTTCTAGGGACATCATATTATAAGGTGGCACCGACCAAGAAGGTCGTTTTGAATCGTGATATTACTAGAGGGCAGGCTGAGTTTTTCAATTTGATTTACCAAGAAGGAATGAGCCAGTTTGCTTTTGAAAACAATTTAAAAAGAGATGATTTGGCTGATTTTACGAGCTATATTGATGATTTAGCGATTGAGCCGAAGGATAATAAGAAAATCGATGATTTGATTTTAGCTTTAATTAGTGGTGGCAAGGATTCGCTGCTGCTAGCTGAAATCCTGAAAGAGAAAAAGGCTAATTTTAGAGTTCTTTATATTGCTGGTGCGAATGGGAGTTATCCTGATGTAATTAGAGATTTTGGGGAGCCGATGGTAATTCGGAGATTTATCGACAAAGAAAGATTAAAGAAAGCGAATGGGTTAAATGGGCATGTACCTATTACCTTGATTAATGAAGCTTTGGCTTTGATTCAGGCGGTTTTGATTGGGGCCGATAAAATCGAACTTGGTATTGGTAGGGAAGGCTTGGAACCACATACCTGGATTGACGATTTGCCGGTTAATCATCAGTGGTCAAAGACAGAAGAAGCGCAAAACATGCTAAAAAAATACGTGAATACTTTTATAGATTCTAATCTTAGTATTGGGTCGGTATTAGATGATTTGACAGAGTTAGAAATTGCTAAAGAATTTGCAGAAAAATGTTGGGATAAGTATGGTCATAGGTTTTCATCTTGTAATCTTGCAAATTACAGACAGGGGGCGGATAATAAGCAGTTAAAGTGGTGTGGTGAATGTGCTAAATGTGCAAATTCGTATTTGCTATTTGCGCCGTTTGTGCCGTTTGATGAGCAAAAAGAATTGTTCGGACGGGATTTGTTTTCTGATTCTAGGTTGACTGATATCTTTAAGGGCTTACTTGGTGTAGATGGGGTAATGAAGCCGTTTGAATGTGTAGCTAGTATTGAGGAATTGAGGTGGGCGTATCATAATAGATTGCCAGGGTATAGTAAATTGCCTTTTGATGCCTAATTGGATTAAAATGTCCAGAATAGCGTGTTGGGGTGGTAAGTTGGATGGTCGTGATAAGTTGATAGATTCAAGAATGAATAATTTTATGCGCTTCATTTATGGAATGGGTTTCCATAAGTTTGGCGCGAAGTTCTTTGGCGCCGGGGAAATTGTTGATGTATATTTTGAAAAAATGCTTTAAGGTTTCGTAAGAAATGTAATATTTTTGAGATTGTTCTTCGTATAGTTCAAGATGAAATGTGAGGAGCTTCATTAATTCATCACGTGAAGGGGTGTGGTCGGTGAAGCAATAAGGGTTTTGAAAAACACCGCGGCCAATCATAAAGCCATCTATTTCGGGATATTTTTGGTGTAGTTCTAGGGCATGAGCGCGATCTTTAATGTCGCCGTTGATTATAAGCTTGGTCTCTGGTGAGATTTGGCTTAGTAGGGAGATTATCTTGGGAAGTAATTCATAATGGGCAGGGACTTTGCTCATTTCTTTCTTGGTGCGGAGGTGAACCGTGAGGGCGGTGGGATGAACTTCGAGCAAAATAGGTAGCCAGGTTTGATATTCATCGATTTGTGACCATCCGAGGCGAGTTTTAATAGAAACTGGAAGATTAGTAGATTGCTGGGCGTTTTCGAAGCATTCTATCGCGAGCTCTGGATTCTTAATCATAGCGGCGCCACCGCCGGCCTTATTGACGTGTTTGTCTGGGCAGCCAAAATTAAGATCTACACCGGAAAAGCCGAGTGATTCGAGCGCCTGGCATGTTTCCGAAAAATGCTCGGGGTTTTTACCCCAAATTTGGGCAATTATAGGGGAGTCTGAGGGTGCAATTTCTAGCCTTTCTAAGGCGTTTTTGCGGCCTTTTTCGGAAGCATAAGATGATACGTTGGTGAATTCCGTAAAAAAAAGGTCTGGTCGCCCAGCACGAGCGATTACCTGACGAAACATAATGTCTGTTACGCCTTCCATGGGCGCGAGAATTAAGAATGGTTTTGGTAATTTATCCCAGATATTGACTTTTTGATATTTCATTTTGATATTATAACATATTTCATAAGATTAACCAAAGTGTGAACATTGGAAGGACTTATTTCTTTAAATTTTTTTACTACAAAATTAGTTTTTTGTCAATAGCGTGATATAATAAAGATACTCATGCTAAACTTCGGTCACTGGCAATGAGAAAAGTTTCACGGTTTTGGGTATTTGTCATTTGTGCCCTTAACTATGAGCCGAATGGATTAGGCTCACATAAATGACTCTAATAAATCTAATTTAAAGGAGTCTTTTATGAAAAACTTTAATAAAAATCAAAAAGAGCGTGTCGAAGTAATGGCGCTTTTCGGTTATGAAATGACACCTTGTCAGCCGCTGACTTTTAGGCGACGAGGAGAAAAAGAAACCGAGGTAACGGAATTGCTCCGAACTCAGATTAGGTTCGTGGGTGGGATTACGTTATACGTCTTCGATGTGCTTATTGGACGGGAGAAGGCGCGTCTTGAATTCGATTCAAGAGACCTCTCTTGGCACCTCACATAAGAATCAGCCCCGAAAGGGGCTGGTTTTTATGGTATGTCATTGATAAAGCGTTATATTTATGTTATAGTTTGGGTGGGTGGAAGTTCTTTGTGAGAAAGGATGGAGATGGCTAGAGACCTAAAAGAGGCTATAGAGCGCATAGAGGAGATTGCGCCCGACGCTCTCGTAAAAGAGCTTGAGATTCGGTATAGGTTTTGGCCGGCTAACTATCAGTGGGATTTCCTTAGGTATCATATAGAAGAGCACATTGCTAAGGATTCTTCAGATCCGGTATCTGTAGGTATCTACGCGATTCTTTATGATTGCGATGAAGAGGAAACGAAACGGCGGCTCAAAGAGGGTAAGTGCTAGTTTTCACCTTTTGGGGAGGCTTCGGCCTCCCCTTGTCATGCTATTAATGTGCTATAATTTAGAGAGTATGGATGATGCGCGAAAGAAATTAAGTAAGCTTGAGGGAGAGTTTTTGAAGGCTTATGAGAAACTCGGGATTTCTGATAAGGTTTTAAAGGCTTCTGAGTTAGAAAAAGAGGTGGCCGAACCGGAAATTTGGCGAGATGTGAAGTTGGCTACGGAAAAGAATCAAGAGTTGGCTAAATTGCAAGATCAGATTCAACCGTGGGAGCTCTTAAAGACTCAGATAAATGACCTAAAAGAATTAATCGAAGTTTCTGATGAAGATTTGAAGGAGGAAATTGATGCACAAATTTCGGCGATGACAAAGGATTTCGAAGGGCGCAAGCAGGAATTGAGATTTCAGGGGCCTCATGATGATAGGGATGCAATTATTCGGATAACTTCTGGAGCTGGCGGCACGGAAGCGATGGATTGGGCTTCGATGTTGGAACGCATGTATTTAAGATTTTGTGAGCGAAAAGGATTGAGGGCCTCTTGCCTAGAGCGAGTGCTTGGTGAAGAGGCAGGGATTAAAACAGCAGTATATGAGGTGGCGGGCACAAATGCTTACGGATTGTTGAAATCAGAACATGGTGTGCATCGGTTAGTCCGGCTTTCTCCGTTTAATGCTAATAATTTAAGGCAAACATCGTTTGCTTTGGTAGAAGTATTGCCAGTAATAAAAGCCGATACGGAGGTAGAAATAGACGAGAAAGACTTAAGAGTGGATGTTTATAGGTCTGGCGGACATGGCGGGCAGGGAGTAAATACGACGGATTCGGCGGTTAGAATTACGCATCTACCAACAAATACAGTAGTGACAATCCAGAATGAGCGTAGTCAGATTCAAAACAGAGAAAAGGCTATGGAAATATTGCGTGGTAAATTGGTACAAATGCAACTTGAACAGCATGCGGCGACGATTGGAGAGCTTAGAGCTGGAGAGTCGGCTAGTTGGGGGCAGCAGATTAGAAACTACGTTTTACAACCCTATAAATTAGTTAAAGATACCAGGACGGGGTATGAATCTTCGGACCCTGACAAAGTATTGGATGGAGAAATCGAAGGGTTCATTGAAAGCTATATAGAAAACCAGAAATAACCACAACTAGACAAATACGGCAAATCATGGTATGATATAACTATCAAGCAAGACCTAATGGTTTTACTTTGAAGAACATTTTTCGAATAGAAGGGAATAAGGAGAGCTGTAGATCCAACCACGCGTCATGGTGCTAAAAGGGATGGAGGCAGAAATGGCCGAAACGCAAAGTGAGCCAAAAGCCGATTTAATGGAAGAAGTTATCGTTCTGAAGCTTGAAGAGGAAACCAAAGACCTTCTCGCGAGGTTGATTCTTTCGATCGACGACCTATCTAAAACCGTGGAGGGTTGCTCTAGCAATGTCGGTACACTGACGGACAAAACTGGTGGCATTGGCTTCAAGCTAGACCACGTCGGATCCGAACTGCATAGTCTAATGCAATCAATCTACGGGCTTCGGCAGTATTTGCGCTAGTATAGCCCTAGACAAACTTCGCGCTATCAACGATGACATTGGAATCGCCCAGTAAAAAAATAACGAGCTTGACTGATGGCATTTTGAACCCGTTCTATCCGTACTCGACAAAACCTCGGCACCCCTTGCCGAGGTTTTTCTAGTTTGACTTCTAACCATCTCGTGATACAATACGGTGAAATCACGTACTCCAATCTGATGTACGCGAATAGATCATTAGAGACGAAAGATTCCTAGAGAAAGGGGACTCGTATGAGAGTCGCAGTGGAACTAAAAGATGTTAAGCCCGAGGCCGTCGCTTTACACTACGACGAGCTTATCGAGCAGGGGGTTCGTCCAAGCGAACTGTATGAGTATCTGCCTGACGGTGATTTGCCGAACCATCTCGAGTCGCTTCTAGATGACGATGTTAACGTCTACAGCATCGTATCCAGGATGAGCCCCGAAGACATCGACAGATGTAAAGCAACGCTGTGTGCACGCGCCAATCCAAACGCTATTGACGCGATGCGAGACATGGCACGGAAGAGGATTGACGACGCCAATTCCTGGATGGGGGTCAGTCCCTGAGAATATACAATGATTTCTTGAAATCTTTCGGGCAACCAGAGGCCCCCACCATGGGGGCCTTTTCGATGTAACCCCCTAGATTTTAGGGGTTGGCAACATAAAATAATTGTGATATAATTACGTAGTTATCTAGACATAAGGTGAGGTCCGTAGGATGTCAAGCGGAAACCGGCCTAAAAGTCTAGTTATTTACATGTAAAAAATAATTAAAAATTGCGAGAGATATTTTGCCTGGTGTACAGAGGCAAAATGGCAATACAAAAGGAAAGGAATAGGATGCAAGTCATTCTCGGCACCAAAATTGGTATGACCCAGATTATCGGCGACGATGGCGTAGTTACTCCCGTGACTATTCTACAAGCCGGTCCATGCATGGTGACTCAGATAAAGACCGTCGAAAGCGATGGTTATAATGCTGTGCAAGTGGGCTACGGTCAGGGTAAGAATCTGAGCAAGTCGGTT
>CAMYUU010000013.1 GCA_947302355.1 uncultured Candidatus Saccharibacteria bacterium
CAATACATATGCTATTGCTAAACTAGCTGATGGTAAATGTTGGATGATAGAAAACCTAAGGCTAGAAGCAGACGACACCACCAGTGCAGAAGATATTGCTCTAGCCCAAGGCTATGGTACAAGTTCTACCTATGGCAACTTCTCAGGGCTTGCTGATGCAGAATCAGCCAACTTCGACGACTCCACCACCGCTAACTCCCTCTACTACAGTGGTACTCAAAGTGGTACTGCTAGTATAAACATTGGCACATCAAATGACCCAGGCTATCGTATGCCACGTTACAATAACCTCAATACTCCTGCTAATGCTAGTAATAGGCCACAAAATCCTACTAGCAATACATTCACAAATAATAAATCTAAAGTAGGTATGTATAGTTATGGCAACTACTACACCTGGCACGCAGCTATAGCAGATACTACCTACAATGGCACCAATAATAGTAGCGTAACAAACACCTCACTCTGCCCGTCTGGTTGGCATTTGCCAAAAGGAGGTGATAAATCTAATGAAGCCAATAATGATTTCTGGTCACTAATAGTTACGGGAATCAATGGCGGAACAAATCCAGCTAACTATGGAAGTAGTACTCAGCCTTACTATACTGGTTCTCCTGAAGGTTCTGATATGTCTAAAGCTTTAAGAGCTTATCCTAATAATTTCCTCTACGCCGGCTACTTCTCTAATTCGTCCGCCTACAGTAGAGGTAGCTATGGCTACTATTGGTCGTCTACTGCGCGCAATTACTACAATAGCTACCGCCTGCGCCTGGTTAGTTCCTACGTGTACCCAGGTACCTATAACAACAATAAGGCCGTCGGCAGCAGTATTAGGTGTACGGTATCGGCCGGTACTTAAGATGTACTTTCTATTTTGATAAAGATTGTATAGTATAATATTAAAAACAAGTTATATATGGATAATCATGCAATAATAATTCTAAACTTTGCTATGCTAATAGTACTCGGGTTTTTTATTGGTTATCCGATTTATGTGGTGATTAGAAACTGGCATCAGAAAAACCAGCTAAAGAAAGAAACGAAAGAACGCGCCATGGAACAACGAAAGCAACGCGAACGAGAAGATTATGAACAAAAACTATTCTTAGATATTGAAAAGACGGTTGAGAAAACGATTTCTACACACTTTAAAGATAAAAAAGCGCTCGAATGGGTCATGATAAATGAAGTGGATCCGATATTAAATGATTTGCCCATTAAGCGTTTGGAAGCCATCAAGCAAGAATATGAAGAAAACCACATGATAACTAATATTGGGCCATTTATTTTAGATAAGAAACAACTTCGCCTTTGGCATGGGAGCTATCAAAAGGCAAAAGCTAGGATGAAATTAGAAGAGCAACAAGCTTTAGCTAGGAAGCAGGAAGCTGTTAAAGCTAGAAGGAAAATCGAAGCTGAAAAAGCGAGAATAGCTAAACTGGAAAAAGCTGAAAAAGACCAAAAATGGTCTAATTATGTAGAGCAATTTAGGAAGTATAATAAGGCTCAAAAGAAATCTGAATTGGAATGGTTTAAAAAGAAACTCGTAAGTACTTATAGTAAAAATCCAGATGAGCAGGAATTATATATCCACGAATTAGAAATGATTATGCTAGAAGATGACAAATAAAAATGGTAGCCCCGGCGCGAGTCGCACCGAAGGTCCGACTCGCCTGGTTGGATATGGGCATGTTTTTCGGTTAATAAAAAAAATGGTAGCCCCGGCGCGAGTCGAACGCACAACCTTCTCCTTAGGACGGAGCCGCTCTATCCATTGAGCTACGGAGCCACGATGTGCTATAATTATAACATGAATTTAGTGAAGAAAAAAGAGAAGAAGCAATCTGAAAGAGAGAAGGTGGAGGAGCGTCGCGAAGAAGTGCTTGCTACGGGACGAAAGTTTAAATATCCTTTGCAGTGGACAAAGCATCGCATCGTGATGAATACTATTTTGATTGCGTTTGTGATTACGGCCATAATTGTGGTGGGGGGATGGCTAGCGCTTTATCGTTTAGGAATGACGGATGAGCCACTCTATCGGATTACTAAGGTGATTCCTGTATCAGTGGCGAAAGTGGAAGAAGAAAGTGTGCCGTTTTCTGATTATTTGATGCTATACCGAAGCAGTATGACTTCAATTGAACGTCAGTCTGGCAACCAGTTTGATCAGAGTTCGGCTGAGGCACTACGTGCTGAGTATAAGCGTGTGGCTCTTACGGAGGCTGAAAAGTATACTTATGCGGCTAAGTTGGCTCGGGATTTAGGTATTACTGTATCTGATGAGCAAATAAATGCTGAGTTTGATCGACACCTTAAGATTGGCGGAATTGATCGTAGTGAGGAAGGTTTCTTAAAAATAATTGATGATAATTTTAGTTTAGACAAGAATGAATATAAGCATATGCTTTATTTGTCACTTTTGAAGTCGGAAGTAAATGTTGCGATTGATGAAAGTGCAAATAAAGTTGCAAATAAGGTGGAAAGTTTGTTGGCGGGAAACGATAATGATTATCAGAAAGTGGCTGAGGAGCTGGATGAAGGTATAGTTTATGAGGAAACTGGTGGCTTGGTAGATAGTAAAAACATAGATGGTGGACGTGCTACTGAAGCGATGAAATTGGAGCCTGGACAAAGTAGTGGCAAGTTTATTTCGATGAATGGCGATGGTTATTATTTCGTAAAGTTGATTAAGAAAAATGACACGGAAGTGAATTTCGTATCGATTAAAGTTCCGTTTACGGAATTTGAGAAGCGTTTTGCTAAGCTTCAGGAAGAAGATAAGATTCACGAATATATTGAAGTTGGCGAAGCGGAAAATGGTAATTAAAAATTAAGCCCCAAGTGGGCTTATTTTTTTGGTGCGGGTACAGGGAGTCGGACCCTGATCTCATCCTTGGGAAGGATACATAATAGCCGCTATACGATACCCGCAGACACTCCCATTATATCATACTCTTAAAATATGGTATAATATTTTTATGCAAGAGATAAAGGAATGGTTGAAAAAAACTATAAAAAATAAATACGATTTGGATTTTGATGTGGAGATAAATCCTGCGCCGGGTAATATCGAAGCGGATTATTCAACTAATGTTTCATTAAAACTGGCTGGAGAATTACACAAATCGCCAATGGAGATTGCTGAAGAAATAAAAAATAGTCTGAACGTTATGGAGTTGGCCGAGGGGCAATCCGTGCTAGAAGTGAGCGTTTCTCAGCCTGGATTTATTAATTTTGTCTTATCGGATGCTTATCTTGCGAGTTCGATTGATGCGCTTAGTGACGATTTTGCGGATAGTATGAAATCAGATCAATACGAAGACAAAACTGTGATATGCGAGTTTTCTGATCCTAACCCATTTAAGGTATTGCACGTTGGGCATCTATATACTTCTATTGTGGGTGATTCGATTGGTAAGCTTTTTGAATATGCTGGAGCTAAAGTAATTCGGGCGAATTATGGTGGTGATGTGGGGCTACACGTAGCTAAGACAATGTATGCTTTGCAGAAGAAAAAGATTGAGAAACTTAAAATTGAAGATATTGGAAAATGCTATGTGGAGGGAACTGCGGCATATGAAGATGATGAAGCAGCTAAACTAGATATTACTAAGTTGAATAAAGAAATATATAAGATTAATGCTGAGAAGCTGCATGATACGTCTACTGCTGAGTTGTATTGGAAGGGTAGGGAATTATCATATGATTATTTTGAAAACTTTTACGATTCAATCGGCGTAAAATTTGATAAATACTATCCCGAATCTACGGTGGCTGCTCTTGGTCTAAAGACTGTTAAGGAACAATTGAAAAACGGTGTGTATGAGATGAGTGGCGCGGCCGTAATATTTGACGGTGAGAAATATGGTTTACATACTAGGGTGTTTATAAATGGGGAAGGGATTCCTACTTATGAAGCCAAAGATGTGGGGCTAGTGCTAACGAAGTGGAAAGATTATCATTTTGATAAGTCCATTATTATTACTGGCTCTGAACAGTTGGAATACATGAAGGTAGTCTATAAGTCGATTGAGCAGTTTGAACCGGAGCTCACTAAGCGCACTACCCACTTGGTACATGGGTTGGTCAAGTTGCCCGGAAATGTGAAGATGTCTTCTAGGAAAGGGAATTTCTTGAAGGCGGTAGATGTGATAGAAATGGTGAAGGATGAATTAAAAAATGAATATGAATCTACCGATGATAAAGTTTCGCTGGCGGCGATTAAATATGCATTCTTGAAATATAAGATGGGTGGAAATATTGTGTTTGATCCGAAAGAATCGGTTAAGATGACTGGAAATTCTGGTCCATATTTGCTGTATGCGTGCGTGAGGGCGAGAAAGATTCTAGAGAAAGTCGCTGATACTGCTGGTTCTGAAAGTATTTCGTCGGCGGAAGACGTATTTACTAACGAAGAACGTTCACTTGTGAAAAAAATACTAGAGTATAAAACGTTGCTGGGTGAGGCGGTAAGTGAGATGGCGCCACATAAAGTAGCTAATTATCTGTATGAGTTGGCGCAAGAGTTTTCAAGGTTTTACGAAAATTGTGCTGTGGTTGGTAGTGATAAGGAAAAAGAGCGCGCGAAATTAGTCAAAGTATATCTAGATACCATGACTCATGGCCTTGGTATTTTGGGCATTGAAGTGCCAGAGGAAATGTAATGAAAAAAGCTAAACTATTGTGGGTGGATTTAGAGATGACGGGCCTTGATCCAGTGGAGGATAGAATCCTGGAGGTGGCGGCTATTGCTACTGATATGGAATTAAATGAGATTGCTCGCTATGAGGCAGTGGTGAAGGTAGACGAAGAGTTAATAAAAACTAGAATGGTGGGAGAGTTTTGGGAAAAGAATAAAAAGACTCGCGAAGCGCTGGAAGCTCAGAATGCTTCGGGAAAAGCGGTCGGTGAAGTTGAGAAAGAACTGATTGACTTTGTGAAAAAGAATTTTGGAAAAGAAGTGTATCTTGCGGGAAATTCTATCCACCAGGACCGTAAGTTTATTGAAAGGGAAATGCCTGAACTCAACAAGCTTCTGCATTATCGCATGCTGGATGTTTCTGCTTGGAAGGTGTATTTCGAGAATGCATTAGGTAAAAAATTTATAAAGCCCGATCATCATCGTGCACTGGATGATATTCAGGGTTCAATGGAGGAGCTAAAATGGTACTTGACGTTTCTAAAATAAGAGGTATTGGTGAATATACGGTAAAAAGTGAAAAAGATCGCGATATTTACTATAAAGGTAAGATGGCATTTTTGGTGCTACATCGCAATACGATAGAAATACGTTGTGACGCTAAATTATCTGAGGTATTAAAAGAAAGATATGAATCAGTAATGGAATCGCGATATTATGGTCATGGGGGAGTGGAAATTGTTTTGGCTGGGCAATTAACTAATCGTGAATTAGAAGACTTAATTCGATTGAGCTATAATCTTACCGTATAGAAAAAGTCCCCTTTACGGGGACTTTTAGTTGTTTTTATTTGGCTTTCTCTTTTTTCTCGGATTTTTCTTTCTTTTCAGAATCTTCTTTTTTCTCGGTTTTCTCTTTCTTTTGCTTGGCTCTGGCTTCGCGCTTTTCATTGAAACGATTCATCGCCTTAATAATTAGGAAGATGACCCAGGCAATAATTAGGAACTCGATGACGTTTTGGATGAAATTACCGTAGGCGATAACGGCTTCGTCGCCGTTGCCAAAGAAATTTGGGATGCGAATCGCTAGGCCGGTGAAATCGACGCCACCGCCAATTAGACCGACAATCGGTATTACGATATCATTAACTAATGAGTTGACGATTGCGGTAAAGGCGCCACCTACGGCTACACCTACAGCTAATTCTACTACTGAGCCACGATTGATGAATTCAATAAACTCATCCTTAAAGCTCTTCTTCTCTTCTTTTTTAGTTTCTGCCATTTTACTCCTTTCGTTAGTTGGCTTCCGAATATTTATTAAAATTATCGTACAGGACTTCTAGGCCTTCTTGAGAAGTCGTAAGGATTTCTTTTAGCTCAGAGTCGCCTGTCGTGTTGATGAGTTTGGTCTCTTCGCTGTTTAGGATTGAGATTTCGTAGGCCATTTTGTGCGCAAAAATTCGATCTAGGGTGCCGTTGATTTTAGCTTCAAACAAATCTGACTCCAAAGCGTCTTTGTTGAGAGTCGTCTCTTCGACGATGTCTTTGTCGACCTTTTTCAGACTGTAGTCATATTTTTCGACTGAATAATCAGTTAGCTTTTTGCTAGTGTTAGTTAAGACGCCATAGAGTGATGCACTACTGGATCTTAAATTGGAAGATTTGATTTCTGGTTGATAATCTTGAATGAGCTTGGAAGTGTTGTCGATGTGTAATAGCAAAGAATATAATGAATTCTTGTTGTTGCCTTTATTGCCACGAAGAATTGAGCCGATGATTATAAAAATAATTAAAAGCGCCAATGCGCCCATCCCCAGCATGAAATATTTTGAAGTAAAAATATTACGACCTTTTTTTGTGACTGGTCGGTTGCTGGCTGAAATTTGTTCTAGATATTCTTGCCCGTCCATATTATATTTATTATAACACATTTGCGCGATGGTTGTATGTTATACTATCTATATGAATGACGCGAAAGAAGAGATAAAATCTCGGCTCGCGATTGAGGATGTAGTGGGGCAGTACGTGGAGCTGAAACGAGCTGGCCGGAATCTGAAAGGTCATTCTCCTTGGGGTGTGGATAAAACTCCTAGTTTTATGGTTTCTCCTGAAAAAGGAATTTGGCATGATTTTTCGGCGAACAAGGGCGGTGATATTTTTAGTTTCGTAATGGAGGTTGAGGGTATTGATTTTAAAGAGGCTATGGAAAAGCTCGCGGCGCAAGCGGGTGTGGACTTAACTAAATACCGTGGTGGTGATCCGGCAGTAGCTAGAAAAAAAGCGCGCGCTAAAGAGGCGCTAGCGCTGGCTACTAAGTATTATCAAGCATGCTTGGTGCGGGATAAAACGGTAGGGGAATATGTTTTTTATAAACGAAATTTACATCGCACTACTGTTCAAGAATTCAAAATCGGATATGCTCCAGGTAGCGGTAAGGCTTTAGTGAACGTTCTTGGTAAACGAGGATATACTACGGAGGAGCTGGATGCGGCTGGACTGCTTAATCGTTTTAAAATTGATTTATTTAGGGACCGGATGACAGTGCCGTTTATCGATACGACTGGGAATGTGATTGGCTTTACGGCGCGCGTAATAAAGGATGGGGAACCAAAATATTTAAATACTCCTGAGACGTTGCTATTTAATAAATCAAAGTTTATTTTTGGATTATATCAGGCTAAAGAGTTTATTCGCCGTAGTGGGTATGTAGTGATTGTGGAGGGGAACATGGACGTGATATCTTCACATCAGGCGGGAGTAAAGGAAGCTGTCGCTACCTCTGGGACTGCTATGACTGAGCAACACATAAAAGCGCTCTCTAATCTAACTTCGGATATTCGTTTGGCCTATGATGGGGACGTAGCTGGCATAAAGGCGACTGAACGCGCCATTATGATGGCTGGGGATTTAGGAATTGATTTAACAGTGATATCTGATTATCATGGTGCTAAGGACCCTGATGAATTAATTCAAAAAGATCCAGAATTATGGCAGAAGGCAGTGGAACATCGTGTACCAGCCGTGGATTGGCTATTAACTAAATACGAGGAAGATTTGAATTTGACTACGGCTCCTGGGAAGCGTAAATACTCTGATGTGGCTTTAAAGTTAATTTCGTATATAAAGGATGAAGTGGAGAGGGCTAGTTACGAGAAAAAAGTGGCAGAAAAATTAGGAGTAGAGATAGAAGTGCTACGCGAAAAGGGCAAACGGCTTGAAAATAAGCTTTCGTCTTCTACGAAGAAGTATTACAAAAAGCCAAAGACTGATGTGAAGAGCGATGAATTAAAAAAACTTGAAGATTCTTTGCTCGCAATTAAGATTTATGGTGGAGTGACTGAAGTACAAATTCCACTAGAAGTACCAAGCGAGGAAACGCGATTATCTGAGCTTGAGTTGATTTTTAATCAAGAGCACGAAGATTTATCGGATTATGATTCTGGGCAGGAAGCTAGCGAGTTGCTTGCTAGATATCAGGCGGAGCTAAAAAAACAGGAAATAGATGTACTGAAGAAAGAGCTTGAGAGTCTTCCCGAGGATAGTGCAGAGTACCTGGAGGTTTTAGGAAAAATCAGTAGATTGCAGAAAAAGACATAAGTGGGATAGAGTCATAAATCCCCTTGATTTAGGGAAGAAATTGGTATATACTATAGCTATATTAAGAGTGAGGATATAATTATGCCAGAAGTTAAACCTACAGAGGTGGAAAGTCAAGCCAGTATAAAGGTAGTAGGAGTTGGTGGTGCCGGTGGTTCGGCGGTAGAGCGTATGAAGGAGGTGGGTCTTTCTGGTGTGGAATTTGTAGCCATTAATACAGATGCGCAGGCGCTTCATCATTCACCAGCAGATGTCAAAGTTCATATTGGGAAGGGGCTTGGTGCCGGAGGCGATCCGGAAAAAGGCCGCGAAGCTGCTGAAGAAGGCAGGGAAGCAATTGGTAAGGCGCTTGATGGTGCGGATATGGCTTTCATCACGCTCGGTGCTGGTGGTGGTACTGGGTCTGGCGCTGGCCCAATTGTGGCAGAAGAAGCTCGTAAAAAGGATATTTTGACTGTCGGCGTAGCTACTAAGCCGTTTACCTTTGAGGGGGCTCGCCGTAAAGCTAATGCTGAGGTGGCTATTGATAAGTTAGCTCGACAAGTAGATGCGCTTATTACGATTCCTAATGACCGCTTGCTTCAGACTATTGATCCACGTACGCCTCTTCTTGAGACCTTTAAGATTGCTGACGATGTACTGCGTCAAGGTGTACAGGGGATTTCTGAGTTGATTACCGAACATTCGTTGATTAATCTAGACTTTGCGGATGTTAAGGCTATTATGAAGAATGCTGGTTCGGCACTAATGGGCATTGGTAGAGCTTCTGGTGAGAATCGAGCAGTGGTGGCTGCACAGCAAGCAGTAGAGTCGCCCTTGCTTGAAGTGAAAATTGAAGGCGCACGTGGAGTGCTCTTCTCGGTGGCTGGCGGATATGATATGTCGATGAGTGAAGTACAAGAAGCAGCTGAAGTAATTACTGGGTCTGTATCGCCTGAAGCAAATATCATCTTTGGTGCTTCTATTCGCCCAGAACTAGAAGATGAGATAGTAGTTACCGTAGTGGCTACTGGTTTTGATTCTGATTATTACAACGAGGAGTTGAATGCTCGTCCGGAATCTGATTTTTCGGATGAAAAGCCGGAAGTTGAGGCAAAGGATTTTGCTACGGATAGTAAGTCTAATATGTGGGATTCTATTAAGAATGAACCTAAGGTGGAGCCTGAGCCAGTGCATGAGAATGATGATGATATGGATATTCCGCCTTCTCTTAGGGATAGATTTAAGAATAGGAAGAAAAAATAATAACGAATGGGAATTAATCGCAAGTTTCGCATAGGTGATAGCAAAGTCTTGGAGAGTCGTGAAACTGTTGATGGCACAATGATTCGTCGACGTCGTGAAACTGAGGACGGTCATAGATTTACTACCTATGAGAGGATTGAAATGCCGCCGCTTACGGTTTTGAAAAGAAGCGGAAATAAGGAGATTTTTGATAGAGATAAATTATTAATGGCGGTGCGTCGGAGTGTAGGGAAGTTCTTTGATTCTGAACTAGAAGTTGATGATGTCGTGAATCGTGCTTCGGATATTCTATATAGTTATGGTACTGATCAAATTACCTCTAAGCAGATAGGAGAGGCAATACTGGATGTCTTGGCCGAAGTAAACGAAGTGGCGTATGTGCGGTTTGCCTCGGTGTTTCGTGAATTTAAAACCCTTGAAGATTTTGAAGATATTTTAAAGGAGCAGAAAAACAAGAAATGAGGGTGGTTTGTATTTTTAGGGATGGGCAGGACTATTCACGGTCAGTGGACGAATGGCTAGAGAATTTTCGTCGTCAGACTGGTCGTGAAATTGAAACGATGGATCCGGATAAAAATCCTGGATTTTGCGAAGCTTATGATATAGTGGAATATCCGACGATTATGGCGCTAGGTGAGCGTGGTGAAGTGCGCGCTAGTTGGCGAGGGCGCAATTTGCCGCTGATCAATGAAGTGCTTTATTATATGATATAATGAGCTTATGGATATATTAAAAAATATCGTAGAGAATATTTGGGTGCAACGCGCTTTTTGGTCGCTTATTGTGATTTTGTTTAGTTTTTTGATTTATCATGTGGTGGCGAGGTTTTTAAATTCAAAGGAAAAGAAGAATACGAAAATTCTTTCTAGCAAAAAGAACAAGACTTTTATTAGGATGTTAAAAAGTATTGTAGGCTATACGCTTGGCATTATTACTGTACTTATGATACTACAGATTTACGGAGTAAATGTTACTTCGATGCTTGCGGGTGTAGGTATCGCTTCGATTGTAATTGGATTCGCGCTTCAAGATGCCATGAAAGATATTTTCCGTGGACTCGATATTATTTCGGATGGATATTATGATATTGGTGATGTGATTAAATATGGAGACAATACGGGACAGGTGCTATCGATTAGTCTGCGTACGACCAAAATACAAGATATAAATACGATGAATACTGTTTCGATTGCTAATCGCAATATCGATCAGGTTGAAATTGTTTCGGGATATATTTATATTCCCATACCGCTTCCTTATGAGTTAAAGGTGGCTAAGGCGGAAGAAGTCCTAAAGGAAATTGTAAAGAAGCTAGCTAAGCACGAAGCGATTACGAGTGCTGATTATCAGGGTATTACTAGCTTTGCTGATTCATCGCTTAATTATCAAATTGTAGTGACTTGTGATCCGATGGTGCAGCTTCAGACGCGTCGTGATGCGCTTCGGGTGATTGTGACAACTTTAGAAGAACATAAAATTAGTATTCCTTATAATCAAATTGATGTCCATTCTAAATAATAGCTGGGTTACTCTTGAAATAGGTTGACGTTGAAAAATTATGATATAATAAGCTTATGGATGAAAATAAACGTTTTGTCACTGGTCTTGATCTAGGTACGGAAAACGTACGGGCTGTGATTGCGACCGTATCGAAAGATGGCGAAGTATCGATTGTTGGATATAATGAAGGTAAGTCTGCTGGTATGCGCAAAGGTATTCCGGCTAATCTTACTGGTCCGGCTGAAGCTATCGATCGGATGCTTGGGGATGCTGAGCGTATGGGTGGGTATGATGTGCGTGATGCTTATGTTTCAATTAATGGATCTACGGTGATTTCTACTCACACCGAGGGGATGATTGCTGTGGGTGCAGTTGATCACGAGATAAATGATGAAGATTTGGCTCGCGTGGAGGATGTGGCGGTGACTGGAAGGATTCCGGCTAATCGTGATGTACTTGATGTGATACCGCTAGAGTATGCCCTGGATGGTCAAGGTGGTATTAAGGATCCACTTGGTATGGCGGGTGCAAGATTAGAAATGCGGGCTTGCGTGGTTTCGGCGTTGACGCCCAATTGCGAGAATTTGCGAAGAGCTACTATGGCTGCGGATGTCAAAGCGCATCGTTTGGTGCCTAGTGTAGTGGCGGCTGCTAAGGCAGTGCTTACTGATCGGCAAAAAGAGAATGGTGTAGCTGTGGTTGATTTAGGTGCATCTACTACTTCGGTGGCTGTTTACGAAGAAGGAGATTTGCAATATGTGGGGGTGATTCCGGCAGGCTCCAATAATCTTACTAATGACCTTGCGATTGTGCTTGCTATTGAGCCGGAACTAGCTGAAGAGATAAAAGTAAACTTTATTACGGGTAATTTCAATGCAGAAAAAAGCTTGGCGATTAAGGTCGGCAAAAAGGGCGAACGAGTTTTTGATCGTAAAGAAGTCGAAGTGGTGGCGAAGGCTAGGTTAGATGAGATCTTTTCAGAGGTTCGCAAGAAGCTTAAATCTGCTAAATATGATCAGCGTCTACCAGAGGGAATTGTGTTAGTAGGTGGTGGAGCAAAAATGCGCGATATTGATTTGTTTGCGAAGGAGGCTCTCGAGGCTGCGGTGAAGATTGGGGTGCCTAGAGAATTGAATGGTGTAGCGGAATCGATTGCTAAGCCTGAGTTTGCGACTGCAGTGGGACTTGCGTTGATGGCTGCTGAAGCGTCGCAATTTGATTCTGCGGTTGCGAAAAAGACCAAAAAAACAAAGGGGTCAAAAACTTCGGGGTTTGGCTTTATTAAGAATATCTTTTCTAAGTTTTAATGTAAGGTAGGTTTTTAAAAAAATATCGCGCATTTGCGCGATATTTTTTACATCTTGTCAATTGCTTCAACTACGTAGAGTAAAGCTTCGGCACGCTCGGTATCATCGGTCATTTCTTTGGCGGCGCGATATGCTGGCTCCAATACTGAATAGTCGCGTAATTCTTCGAAAATATCTTTATAGATATTGAATTTTTGTGAAACATTAATATGAAGATTATCTAGTACTGGTATTAAATCGCGCAATGCAGCTTCTTTGATTTGTTTTACGCTGAGAGATTCTTTTGCTGTTTCGGCTGGTGCTACGCTAGGGGTATTGATGGGCTCGCTAGTTGCTGCAGGTTCGGTGGTAGCAACTGTTGGTGCAGGTGAACCGCCTGGCATAGGGAAATTATTTAATTCTGGTATATCCATTGATTCAAGTGGGGCAATTGGTTCTGGTGCGGGTGCAACCATCTCAACTTTGGGTTCGGGGAATGGGCCTACTGGGTCACCGAGTTCTCCCGTGTCGCCTTCTGGTACAGATGATGGCGCAGCTACGGGATCCGAAAAAACTGGATCCACATTAGTGGTGTTAGTGATATTATCAATTGCTTTTTGTAGATCATTATCTACCGTCTGATTTTGGTCCATTTTTACCCACCTTTACATTATACTTATGTTAATATTATCATACATTTTTTAAATGCGCAAGAAGTTCACAATTTTATCTAGGAAATCTGGTTTGACTTCCTCCATCGGAAGACGCGCCCCTAAGGCATCGACGATTGCTTCGCCGCTATTAGCAGGGAAATATACTTTCACATTAATTGAAAGGCGTTTTTGTGGGATTAAGACGGCCGAATAATTTGATCCTTCTTTAAGGATGCCGAATGCTCTGAATTCGCTGAAGCCGTGTAGCTTGCTTCCTTCTATGAGTCCATCCGGAGTAAGCGCATATTGTATTTTGCGAGGTGGACGAAGAGTGGAAATGAGGATTGCGATTGCACTAAGGATTACTAGTATTAAGAAGGTCCACCAATGAAGCCAGATTGCCAAGGCACAGAGTCCTGCAGTGACAATCAATAATCCAATATACCAGATAGTGTTATGTTCGTGTTCTAGGTATTCTTCTGCTTCCCAGATGATTTCTTGCCGATTGTTTACCATAAGCCCATTATAACACAGAATATCGGCTTTTAAAAAAAGCAAGCCTTTTGCTTGCATGCTGGCGGAGGGTGGGAGATTATGAATAATCACCTGCCCCTCCTTCAGAATAGACTCAGAATAGCGAGCTATTCTGCGCCTATTTTGGCGGAGGGTGGGAGATTCGAACTCCCGCTCCAGATCACTCCAGACTAACGA
>CAMYUU010000014.1 GCA_947302355.1 uncultured Candidatus Saccharibacteria bacterium
TGGTACGCCCGACAGGATTTGAACCTACGACCTTTTGCTCCGCAAGCAAACGCTCTATCCAGCTGAGCTACGGGCGCACGTGGGTTTCCTCGCTGGCCTTTAGGGCCAGTGAGAACATATGTGGATGTTTTGAATAAATTCACCACATCCACCTAGAAATTAAATGAGCATCACCTGATAGGTGACTTTATTATTATACCATATTTTGGGTTTTTGCGGCAAAAACTATTTTTTCTTAGCTTTTTTTATGAGGTGAGTGTGGGCACGAAAGCCATATTTGCCAGTAATCGGATCTTTAAAAATAATACTTTTAACTGGCGCTAAGGTTAAAGTCATATAACAGCCGAAGAAAATGAAAAGTCCAATACAGGATAGAAATTGAATAAAATATGGCATAGGAGAGATATTAATTATGCCGTAGAAAGTTAATTGGCTAAGAATAATAGCAACATAAAAGGTAGCTATATCTACAAAAACGACTGGCTTAGACGATATTCTTTGATATGTATAAAATACACAAGGAATAAAAATGACGAGTATTATAAGACTAAGGAGTTTGGCGCAAAAATAATTTGGAAAGTATCCATACGAAAAACCGTCATATATAGCCCAAAGTAGGGAAGGAGTGATAGCAATTTTGATATGTTCCCAGGTACTTTCGTTGACGGCAGTAAACAGACCAAGAATTCTATTATGGTGCGACCATTCGTAGAGAAAATGAGCAAGAGTCCCAATTATACTGATAGTGATTATACTGAGCCAAAAATTTAAAACATCATTCATGTTTTATATTATAGCAAAAAATACCCCCCACAAATTCGTGGGGGGTGCAGGCTTAAGCCTGCGGGTGAAGGTTGAGAGGTTGTCTCCATTTACCAGAACCGATCTCTAGATGTTCTGATTCGCCTTGAGACTTCCTCTCGGGCACCTACGAGCCCTTAAAGTACGCCCCTTTCGGGGTCTCCGGTTTTAATCACGCTCCTGTTTTCGGCGGAAACAGGACGGCGTCCAATCCCAATCTAGCAGTAGGGTAGGGGATAACAGACATGACCAATTGACCATAATATAATCTACTGCTAGTAGCTCACCGTTCTCAATCTTCATAATCCTCTATAGGACACTATATAGAGGCGATTGCGGAGCTTGGCTACTAATCATAATGGCACCGGAGGAGCCAGTAGTTTTATTGTAGCACACCTTTTGTATTTTGTCAACATTATAATTGAAAAATAGGGAAGTTTATGATAGGATAAGAGATGGAAGCGTGGCCGAGTGGTTGAAGGCGCACGACTCGAAATCGTGTGGGCGGGTTGACCGTCTCGGAGGTTCGAATCCTCTCGCTTCCGCCACGACCTTATTGGGTTGTTTTTTTACGGATTCGGACCTTCGGCGCGAATCCTCCCTTTCGCCACGACCTTTTTGGGTCGTTTTTTATAGACAAAATAATTTACGATATAATGGATATAAAAGGAGACTAGAATGATAAAACTTGAACAATATAGAGATACATGGCTTGCAGAAAAAATGGATGAGGTCATTGGATTTTATCCACGAGAGTTCTATCCATTAGATAATTTTTCATCATTTAAAGTTGAATGGGATGGGTATTTATATGCATCCGTCGAAGAAGCATATCAAGCTGCTAGTTTCATGGGTAGCGATGAAGAATTAGTAGAAAAAATCAAAAATTCACATTCCGCCGATGAGGCACAGAGGATAGCATACGCCAATAAAGATAAGCAAAGAAAAGACTGGGACGATGTAAAAGTCGAGATTATGGAGGAATTATTGAGACTTAAAATCGAGCAAAACCCATACGTAAAGAAGAAACTACTGCAAACCGAAGATTACATAATAGTGGAGGATTCTCCTAAAGATTCTTTTTGGGGATGGGGGCCCAACAGGGATGGTCTTAATCAATTAGGTAAACTATGGATGAAACTTCGTAATGAATTAAAAAGCGAAAAATAAAATAATTGGATAGTCAAGGATTATTTAGGCTCAGATTCTTTATTCGCTATAACCTTACTAGGTTTAATACTGCCCCTATACAGGGGCAGTATTAGTTTTGGCGCTTCTTAACATCTTCACATGATTGTTTGGAGATAGGGCTTTATCCAAGTCGGACGATTGACGACTCTAAGCTCACCGTTAGCTTGTTGTACAACTTCAGAAACATCCTCTCCGATAGTGATTTCCCACCATGCGGACACAATGAAGCGATGGCAGAACTGGTCGTGGGGCTCATAGCAAAAAAGTATAGTAATTGGACTGTTCAATTCTTCGTATACTTCTTCTGCACAAAGCCCAAATAGAGTCTGTCGGTAGAATTCTCTGACGTAAAATCGATTATTCTCATCATCTGGGACTTTCCCTATATTGTTATGCCAGATTTGCCAGAATGACTTTTTTGGCGCAAGTTTACTATAATATTGCCCCTTAAAGTTTGCTCTCTTACCACGATCACCAGAAATAGAATAGAAATTTATTCCAGGATCTTGCAAGTTACAAGAGTAGTAGTTACTAGTGTAGATCATGGTTACCCTCTTTTCATCTTGAAGATATCAATATGACCTTAATGTACTGCAATGCCTATATTCATTTTAACATTTTTATGATGGAAGTTCTATTGGATATCCTCTGGGTGTTATTTTTTCCGTGTTATAATTGTGGCAACTAAAGGTATGCATATGACTGAAAGAAAAGAGAAGAAAAGTATCGAGATTTATAAGGGGCTCGCGGGTGAAGTGGTTTTTGATGTAGATACAGAAGAAGAGACTATTTGGGCGACGCAGGCGCAGATGGCTAGCTTATTTGAAGTTGATAGGACTGTAATTTCTAGACATATACGAAATATTTATACCGATGGCGAATTAAACGAAAATCCAACCATTGATACTTCGGGACGCACTAAGTCAACTAGTGCAAAAAATGCACGAGTTCAAAGTTCCACTAGTAAGGAAATTCTACAGGTACAAAACGAAGGTGGTAGAAGCATACAACGCAAAGTAAAAGTCTATAACCTCGATATGATTATCTCTGTAGGGTATCGAGTGAATTCTAAAAAAGCAACTAATTTTAGGATATGGGCAACTTCAGTATTAAAGAAATATGTCACTGAAGGGGTAGTTATAAATAGGCCGCGCCTTGAAGCGATGCGCGAACGAAGAGAGATAAAAAAGTTACATGACGTAGAAAACATGATGGCTATTGTGCGTCGGCTAACCACGCAAAATGTTTTAAATGCTGGAGAAGCAACCGGAGTACTAGAGGTCATCTCTAGATATGCCGGAAGCTTTGAAACTTTGGAAGAATTTGATAACAGAAAAATTGATCTTAGTTTTTTGAATAAAGAGAAAAAGATAAAAGAACTTACAATTGAACTCTGCAATTCAGCGGTGGAACAGCTGAAGTCTAGTATTAAGGGTGGCGAACTCTTTGGCAAAAAGCGAGGTGAGACTTTCGATGGGAGTTTAGCGTCAATTTTTCAGAGCTTTGACGGAAAAGAACTTTACCCGAATATACCGCAAAAAGCAGCTAATCTACTATATTTCGTGATAAAGGATCATCCTTTCTATGATGGAAATAAACGAATTGGCGCTTTACTATTTGTATTGTTTTTAACGATAAACGATTTTCATTTGACTAAAAGTGGAGAAACTAAGATTTCAGATCGTGCTCTAACGGCGATTGCGCTCTTAATTGCGGAAAGTGAGCCCAAAGAAAAAGACTTAATCGTGAGTCTAGTATGTAAGCTGCTCGAGTAATATTTTTATTTTTAAGGAAAGGTGATAGAATAAAATTATGGAAAAGCGAGAGACATCTAAGAAAAGTGGTGGGCTAAAAGCAAAAAAACAAAGGTTGCAGGCGAAGCTACTAAAAACCTATTACGGTAATCCAATTCGCGACATGAAGTTAATCGCTATCACTGGTACAACAGGGAAGACTACTGTAGCTCATTATGTACATGAAATCTTAAGATGCGCAAACGAAAAAGTGGCCGTCCTTGCATCCGATCAGCCTTTTAAGGTTGGGATGCTACATAAATTCCTAAGTGATGCCTGGAAAGCTGGGGCAAACTACGTAATAGTAACTGTGCCGGCTGAAGGATTAAGAGATAATGTGTTTTATGGACTTCCTATAACTGTGGCAGCAATGACTAATTTCTTGACTGCTGGATTAAAAGATATGGAGCCTAAAGAGTATCTTGATAACGAAAAGACGCTTTTTGATATGAAGCCCGAAATCGTAGTATTAAATCAAGATGACGCAAATTATGATACTTTTTCAGAATTCAAGGGAAAAGAAAAGACTATCACATTCGGGCAATCTAGTTCCGAGGTAAAGATTTTAAACTCGAAACTCTATAATAAGGGAACGGAAGCAACGATTTCAATTAAATCAGAAATTCTAAATGTGGCTACTTTTATTCCTGGTGAAACTAGTGTGTCTTACATGGCTTGTGCGGCAGCTATCGCCAACTCACTTGGAGTGAGCAACGAAAAAATCATGGACGGCATAGCTGAATACATGCCTGAGTAATTATTTAGACTTTTTTAATAATTTCTTTACTACTTTGATATCTTCAAAATCATGTGGGCCGTCGGCACGGAGAATGGTTTTTTCGTGACCTTTACCGAGTATTAATACGAGATCGCCCTTTTTGGCGAGCTTAAGAGCTAGGGCAATAGCTTTTTCGCGATCTAATTCTTTGAAGAGATCTTTGCCGAGCTTTTTACCGGCCTTAGTGGCACCCTTAATGAATCCCAAGGCGATTTTTTCGGGATCTTCATCACGGGAATCGTCTTCCGTGATGATGACGATATCGGAATTTTCTGCAAGAATCGCACCGCGAATTGGGCGAGTAGAGGGATCACGACGTCCCGCACCACCGTGAACGGATATTATTCGGCCTTGGTGACCTTTGACAGAATCAAATACCTTAGTGATTGCATCTGGGGCGTGTGCATAATCAATAATGACGGTAAATGGTTGACCTTCATCCACAACGTTCATGCGGCCTTCGACTGATTTAAGGCTCTTTAAGCCATCTCTAATTTGGCGATTAGATAAGCCAATTTGTTTGCCCACTACCGCTGCGGCTAGGGAATTATAGACATTAAATTCACCTGGAATACTAGTTTCAATATTTATATCATCAAATGAATATTTGACGCCAGAGGTTGACAATTTGACGTCTTTAGCACGATTTTCTCCGTGTTTTATACCATATGTGGTATATTTTTGCGATACCTTCTTATAATAGGAAACAGCTGGATCGTCGGCGTTTAAGATGGAAAATTTGGCTTTCTTAAATAGCTTACCTTTAGCTGCACGGTAATTATCCATTGTCTTGTGATAATCTAGATGATCGTGGGTGAGATTGGTAAATACTGCAATTTCAAAAGGAATGCCATGTGTACGATATTCAGCGAGAGCATGAGATGTAACTTCTAAAACTAGATAAGTTGCACCTTGTTTTTTGATCTCGGAAATGCGGCTGTTTAAGGTAACAGCATCAACGGTGGTCATATGGTTTAGTTCGGGCGTAAGCTTATCTACTCCCCACGCTACAGTAGTCATTAGACCCGTCTTAATACCGGCTTGGTTTAACATGTGCCAAATCATAAAACAAGTAGTAGTCTTACCATTAGTACCAGTAACACCAATAACGTGTAATTGTCGCCCAGGATGATGAAACTTGGCATTAGCTACGACAGACTGTGCAAAGTGGTAGGGAAGAACAAGTTTATTATAAAATGGTAGTTTTTCTAGTGCTTTTTTCATTGATAGTATTATAGCATGTATTATTATCTATAGTGTTTGAGGGAATCAATTGGATTCCTGGAGGCGGCTTTGAGTGCTGGGTAGATACCAAAGATGATACCCACCGCTAGCGTAGTGAGGAAGGTAAGAGCAACGATTGACCAACTAATATAAGGGGCAAACGGAGTAATAGTCGAAATGACGAAGGCTAGGATGTAGCCTAAAATTAAACCAAACAATCCACCCATGACCGAAAGAATAAGTGCTTCAAATAGGAATTGCATCAGAATGTTACGAGAAGAAGCCCCTACTGCTTTTCTGACTCCGATTTCGTGCGAGCGTTCGGCTACCGAAACAAGCATAATATTCATTACACCAATTCCACCCACCACTAGGGAAATAGCAGCCACCATAGTGAGCATACCAGAGATAATATTGAATAGTGAGCTAGCCGGATGAGATATCTGATCGCCATAGGAAACGGTGAAACTTTGATCGCCCATCTTCTGTTCGACGAGAGCATCGGTTATGGCTTTGGAAGTTTGATCTAGGGCATCAGTGTTTTCGGCTTTAATATTGATCTGTTGAATTTGAACTGAGTCAGTAATTTTACTTAAACTCTTAATATCCATGATAACGGCGTTGTCAAAATCGATATTATCAAAGTTGATTGATTTTTCGATTTCATCTAGGACACCGACAATCATGAATTTTTCACCCATGATTTCAACTGTTTTGCCAATTGTACTATTAATAGTATTGAATAGCGCCAGAGATAAGGTGCGTCCAAGAACGACTGATTTTTCTTCGTTGTTTTCGGTGAGGAAAGAACCGTAATGCATGGAAAGTGGTTCTATCTTGATAAAATCTAGGTTGGTACCCATGATTTGGACTGATGGAATATCATTCTTCTCTGAGTTAACCATGTTGCTAGATATAGCAATAGGGGCTACAGCTGATACGCCTTCTATTTTAGAGATAGCAGAAACATCAGACATATTTAGGCTACTATTTTGGAATGAATTTGAAGAAGTTAATTCCTCTATAACACTAGTAACAGAATCCTTACTAGAGCTAGGCCTAACTACGATTAAGTCTGATCCGATTTCACTAACTTCATTTTTAACTAAATTGGAGATTCCTCCCATTAGCGAAAGAATCAAAACTATACTAGCTACGCCTATAGCTATACCTAGACAAGTTAAGAAAGAGCGCGTACGGTTTTCCTTGATAGAAATCCGAGCCAATCTAAGATGAGTTCTAAACAATGTAGCCACAATTATTTCCTCCGAGACTTTTTGCGTTTTTTAATTTTGACACTTACTGGCTGAGGGAGATTTTGATCGGCGACCGTCTTAACATCGGTATCTATTTGCCCATCCAACATATTAATTACGCGCGTAGCGTAAATTGTAAGAGCTGGGTTATGTGTAACCATAATAATAGTGTTACCTTCTTCGTGGATTGCTTTCAATTCTTCCATAACAATGCGGGACGATCTGGAATCTAGATTACCAGTAGGTTCGTCTGCGAGAATAATCTCTGGGTCGCCCACGATAGCGCGAGCGATTGCTACACGTTGTTGTTGGCCACCAGATAATTGATAGGGAAGATAATACTCTCGTTCTTGCAAGTGAAAGCGCTTAAGTGCCGAGGAGGCATTTTTAAGCTGAGCTGTTTTTGAATATCCTGTATAAACTAGTGGAAGAGCGACATTCTCTAGGATGGGAAGATCTTCTATAAGGTTGAAATTCTGAAATATAAATCCGATTTTCTTAGCGCGCAGTTTGGCCTGACGGCGGGAGGAAATATTACTAACATTCTCGCCATTTAGAAGATATTCACCTTTAGTGGCGCGATCTAGTAATCCTATAATGTTTAATAATGTAGTCTTACCGCAGCCGGACGGCCCCATAATCATGATGAATTCGCCGCGCTTGATTGAGAGATCAAAGTCCTTTAGTGCAAAGTACTTGGCATCTCCGTAGCCATAACTTTTGGTCAAACCCTTAAGTTCTATTAAATTGTCTTCCACCTTTGCTCCATGTTTTAGGTTTATGGCGGAAGCTAAGGATGGTTATCCATTTGCTTCCTATGTGGCGGAAGCGACAGGATTCGAACCTGCGAACGGCGCAAACCGTTACACGCTTTCCAAGCGTGCGCCTTCAACCACTCGGCCACACTTCCGTCTTTGATTTATTCTAGCACGGTTTTTTTAAAATTACTAGATTTTCGATATGTGGTGTACGTGGGAAAAAATTAAACGTTTGAACAGATTCAATTTGGTATTTGTCTAATAATAATTTAATATCGCGAGCCTGGGTAGCTGGATTGCAAGAAAGATAGATAATGACCTCTGGAGTAACTTCTTTTAGGCGACTAATTAGCTTTTTGTCGCAGCCTGAGCGAGGGGGGTCAAGGATCACCGTCTGATCACTCTTGATATAATTAGTTACATTTTCCGATTTAGAAAAAATTGCACGAGGCCATCTTTTGGGGGCATCGGGCAGCCATCCCGCCGTTGCGGGTGTCTGCCCTTTCGTTGCGGCCCGTCGCCGCAAAGATCCCCCGAAAGAGGCCTCCGTGCAATTCCTTGCTAGCTCGGCAAAGGCAAATTTATCACACTCTACCAAGGTGAGATGGTGATCCTTGGCGACGGAGAGGCCGATGGTGCCGACGCCGGAATAAAGATCAAGAACATCATCGGTATGGATGTGCTTTTTGATTTCTGTGAGGGCCATTTCGTAAACTGGTATATTAATCTGGAAAAATCCGTTTGGCGAGTATGAATAAGCTTGGCCTAAGATTGAATCTGTAAGGTTATCAAAATGAGGATGCGGCTGATGATTCTCGTATAGTCCACCAGAGACTTTGCCGTCTTGATTGCACCTTAATAAAAGAGATTGATATTTACGAGCTTCTTCGTGCTTAGAGTTTAATTCGTCTACTATACTCTGTGCAGCAGAAAAGATTTCTGGACGTTCAATAGATGAATGAATAATCGGTATTTTGCGATGAGTACCACGCGCATGGAAAGAAAGTTTAATCTTAGACTCTTCGTTATCCCAGAATAGGGAATACTCCATTTTATTGCGGTAGAAATAGTCTTTATTATCGGTAATGACTTTTGTGGGGTTAATTGTAATTTGGTGTTCACGGAAGACTTCAGCGACGAGTTCGGATTTAAGCTGGTTTTCGTATTGCCAATCTATAATCTGCCATGGGGAAGTAGAAAGATAACAATCGTCTTTAGGTTTGGCGCGGTATTTAGATTCCTCTTTGATATCTTTAGCGATAGCTTCAACGTAGTGGGATTTTTTCTTAGTGATTTCATATTCCGTAACTACTTCGCCAGGTAAAGCATTCCAGAAAAAAATTTTACGCCCATCTGGCATAGTGCCGAGGGCTTGACCGCCTGGTATGATTTTTTCTACCTTTATCACCCTGTAATTATATCATACACTGGTAATTATTATCTGGTGGTCTTTGAAATTCTTGACTAGGCTTTTGCGATGCACTTCATCTAATTCGGAAAAAACATCGTCTAATAATATAATCGGCTTTAAGTTAATTTTTTGTTCGATTAGAGCAGCTTCAATAAACTTGAGAGCTAAAATCATAGAGCGAGACTCGCCACGCGAGGCGGAACCATCGGCAATTTCTTGATTAAACATAAAGATATAATCGTCGCGATGTACGCCGTAACTAGTATGACCAAGATAGGAATCTTTTTGGAAGTTTTGTTCTAGATTCTTTAGGTAATCTTCAACCGAGGTATGATTGAGGTCGGTTTTATATTTAATCATAATATTGTCATGATGATTAGTGATGGAGTAATATAAATCTTTATAGCTAAGATTGATCTCATCAATAAATTCGGAGCGGTAATTATATAATTCTACACCGTATTTTGATAAGATTAGATTCCAGGAGAAAATCATTTCGTTTGTGATGGTTTCTTTTTTTAGAAGTTCATTGCGCTGCTTGAGGGCTTTATTGTATTTAAGTAAAACTTGGTGGTATTTTTCACTAAACTCACTAAAAATGCGATCGAAGTATTCTCGGCGACGACTAGGAGAGCTACTAATCAGGTTGAGATCAGAAGGAAGAAAGAGTACTACTGGATATTTATTCTTACTAGGGAGACGTTTACTTTTCTGGTCGTTAATGACAAATGTTTTGGACCGATTATCATAGGTCGCAATGTTGGTCTTACCATCAGTGAAGTCTAACTTGATACGATAAAATGAAGTACCCCTTTTAATAATATCTTTATCGGTGGCACGAAAGCTTTTTCCTCTAGTTAGAATATAGATAGCCTCAAGAACTGATGTCTTGCCATAGCCGTTTTTGCCGATTATTAAAGTAGTATCATCTTCACACTCTAATGAATAATTAGAGTGATTACGAAAATTAGTGAGCTGGATTTTTTTAATTATCATGAATTTAATGGCATTACGATATGCGTGTAATTATCATTCTTTTGGTTCTTGAGTAGAATCGGAGCGACATGGCCAGAGAACTGAAAACTAATAGTAGGCTCCTCTAGGGCATTAAGCGCATCTAGTAAGAATCTGGAGTTAAGATTGATTTTGCCACTCTTGTTGACCTTAGTTTTAATCTTGGAATCATTCTCGCCAAACTCGTTTGCGATGGATTTAACAGAGAAGGTGTCTGGTTCTATGGATTCGCAAACGATGGAACCGCCAACTGATTTAGAAAACAACGCGGCAAGCTTAGTGACCCTGACTAGCTCTTCACGGTTTAATTCGATCTTAATCTCTGGGTCTTTTGGTATTAACCTCTGATAATCAGGGAAGCTAGCATCAATAAGCTTAGAGATAATCTCAACCTCGCCTAGGCGGAATCTTACTAAATCTTCATTGAAGGAGATTTCAACTTCTTCAACATCGTCACTAATCGAGCGAAGGACTTCCTGAAGGGAATTGGCGGGTACTACGGCCTGCACCTCGCTCTCTACTTTGTCGATGAGTTTTTTCTCAGCTAAGCGGTAGCCGTCAGTAGCGGCAATCCTTAGAGATTTATCACTAGTGTTAAAATAGACGCCTGTAAGAGCGGGGCGAGTTAGATCATTAGAGGTAGCAATAATGACTTGAGCTAGGCTAGTTTTAAATTCATCCACACCGATTTTATAGACTACAGCTTTTTTCTCATCTATCTCTGGGAGTTCGGGGAAGTCATCAGCTGGGGTACCATTTATAATGGATGAATAGTCACCAGCTTTTATGGTGATCTTGTTGTTTTTGAGACTGATTTCGGTGTTTTCGCCTTTAGGTAGGTTAGAAACGAATTCAGCTAAGAGCTTAGCTGGTACAGTGATGACACCATCTTCAGAATCAGATACTGGTAAGTAATCAACGATAGCCATATCTAGATTAGTAGTGGTTAAAGATACCTTCTTTTGATCTACTCTGATGAGGACATTATTTAATATAGGAAGAGTAACTTTACTAATTGCTATACGACTAATATTATTTAAGGCTTTGCTGAGTTTTTCTTGTGTAACTTTAATTTTCATTTCTTGCTCCTTTCTATTAAATTATTTATAGTAGTATTAGTAGTAGGGTCTGTGGAATAGTGGAAAATTAAGGCTAATGATAGGGAACGAAAGACGGTGGGAAACGTAGTGGATAATGGTGAAAAAGTTGGTAGAAAACTTAGCTTTTGCACAAATTTTTTACTAAGGTATTTTTTTACACATAATTTTGCATAAAAATTACACGAAGATTTTGACATGGTTTTACACAACTTGTTCACATTTTTTATACTAGCCATAAATCTTCTCCTTAATCTCTTCAATCTGCTCTCGTAGGAGGAAATTTAATTTTAAGTCATTTTTAATTTTCTTAATTCCGTGCATGACGGTAGTATGATCTTTGACGCCTACTTCGGCGGCGATTTTATTAGTACTAAGGTTTAATTCTTCGGATAAAATATACATGGCGACCTGTCGAGCGTTTTTAATATTAGAAACGCGTGACTTGCTACACATTTCTTTAGTAGTGAGCTGATAGTACTTAGCGACTTTATCTACTACTTGTTTTGGTGAGGTGGGTCTTAGTTTTGAAGTTTTATTAACTGAGACAGAACCGTTTTCGATAAGCTCTAAGGGGGTGAGGCCGCGGACTTCGGACATGAGAAGCAGGGTAGAGAATTCACCTTCGAGGTCACGAATATTGGTGTTGACGTTTTCGGCAATGTATTCGATAGCTTCTGGTTCGATTTCAGCGCCGATGAGTTCGGCTTTGGCGCGCAAAATAGCACACTTATCTTCAAATTTAGGAAGTTGTAAGTCGAAGGCGCCGGCCCAGGTAAGACGTGAAGCTAGGCGTTCGTCGACGGTTTTAATTTGGGAAGGTAGGCGATCTGAAGTAATAATAATTTGCTTATTAAGCTGATATAGGTCGTTGAAGATATTAAAGAATTCTTCTTGGGATTTTTCCTTATTGACGATAAATTGAAAATCATCAATGATGAGGCAGTCTAGCTTTTGGAATTTAAGATTAAATTCTTTTCCTTTACCCTTTTGGATAGCATCAATGAAGTCTGAATAAAAGTGGGAGATAGGAGTATAGAAGATTTTATAATCTGGGTTGTCTTGTAAGAGTGCGTTACCGATGGCTTGGATTAGATGGGTCTTACCAAGACCTGGCCCACCGTAGAGGAAGAATGGATTATATCTTGAACCTGGTGAGCTAATAATACTGCGAGCAGCGGCTACAGCTAATTCATTATTGGAGCCAACTACGAAATTATCTAAGGTGTATTTCGGATTGAGACCATTACTACTAGGGCCGGGCTCTTTGCGGGTGGCACGGATAGTCTTGATGTGCTCTTTGATGGGCTTAGGAGTGGTGACTTCGCGAGGGCGGACTTTGTTTTTAGACTTTAATACTACTTCGAAATCGATGTCTTTAACTTTAATCCCGTTGTTTTCAAGAGCCTTTTCGATAAGATCATAATAGCGAGCGCGTAATTGTTTGACGTAGAAAGAATTTTTGACACCGACGATAACATGTCCATCCTTAGCGGTAACTAGTGAAGTATCTTGAAACCATGTGGCGAAATTAGCTGGGGATGTTTGCTGTTCGATTTCGGCAAGCACGTTTTTCCAGACGTCAAACATTGATATGAACCTCCTTTTCAATTTAGTATAGCATGAAAAATGGCAGTTTTCCACAGGTTTTATTTTGTAAAAATATGTCAAAATATGTTTTTCAGAAAACAGATTGGTGTTTTCCACATAAAATGGAGTGTATCTATAAATGATGTGGAAAAGATATTGAAAAATGTGGAAAAATGGGGTATACTATAATAAGATTTTGAAATAAGTTAAAGTTTAAGGAATAATATGCCAAAGCGAACATATCAACCACACAAGAAGCAACGCAAAGTTGAACATGGTTTTATGAAAAGAAATGCGACTAAGACTGGTCGTAAGGTGTTAGCACGTCGTCGGATTAAAGGCCGCGCGAAACTTGCTGCGTAAAATAATGATTTTTCATATTTTTCAATGCTAATAAAGTTTCTTGACCATCCACAATATATTCTGTATAATTAGCTTATGCTAAAGTCATACAGTAAAACTAACTCTTCATTATATATTTTTGTGGTCTTAATTGGCTTTACATTTCTTTCTGGAATCATACTTAATTCTAGTACCGTCTCTGCAGACGATTCCATAGTAGACCAAGTGACCATTAACGTGCCAGAATCTTGTTCTATGACCG
>CAMYUU010000015.1 GCA_947302355.1 uncultured Candidatus Saccharibacteria bacterium
CCTGTCAGATTAAGCCAGGGGATAATACATTCACTATTATCGGAAAGGGCAATAAATCGCGTCTTTGTTTTATGGATGACGAAACCCATAAATACATTGATGAGTATATGGCCTTGCGGAACGATAATTGTCCGGCGCTGTTTGTTTCGGAGAAGAATAAATATGCCAGGATCTCAAATGAGGTCGTCCAGATGGTGGTTAAGAATAGTGCTGAAAAAGCCGGCTTGCGTAAGTCGGTTCATCCGCACACTTTGAGACATTCATTTGCCACGGATCTGCTCCGTAATAATACTAATATTGTATATGTTAAGGAGTTTCTCGGCCATGAAAGTATCCAGACCACCATGACTTACACTCACGTCGTTGATGAGGATCTTAAAGCTATTCACATGGCCAAGCATACCACTATCGCAGTCGCATAATACAGCCTACTAAAATCAGTTCAAAAGTGGGCTGATTTTTAATGGAATTGGCTCATTTTTCGTATTTTTATGCTATAATGAATGTAGGAAGTTTAATAACAAGGGTTCGTAGTTTACAGGTGCGAATCTTAAGCTTTCGGTATAGATTACAAATCCAATCATAATTCAGCTAAAATAATTATTGTGCTGTTTAATCGATAGTGAGCTGCAATCTCGTACCTTACCTTGTAGAACTAGCAATTGGCTAGGTGCTATCATGGTAAGGATGAGGTCACCGGTTCAAGCCCGGTTGGCGGCTCCATATTTGATGAAAAATGTCTTGGCTTGATCAAGGCATTTTTAGTTCAATTCTTTAAAATTCTTATCATCTTTAAAACGAGTTCTTAAGATTGGGCATTTTGGTAGCTTAAGGAGCTTGTCGGCGATTTCCACTAATTCATCGGCCAGATAGACGTTCTTGCGCCACTCTTCTGGGATTGCTTGATATCCATAATATGCGCCAGCTAACTGGCCATAACACGCTCCATTAGTATCAGTGTCACCGCCGAGACGAATGACCGCCATCATCCCGTCTTTAAAATTATCATAATGAATTAATCCCCAAAGAGCGATCGCAAAGGTGTCCACAATATATCCGCCGAGATTACAAAGTTTTTCTCTATCTTTATCTAAAGCGCGGCCGACGAGGTTATTTATGTTCTTAAGCCAGAAATTGTCATACTCTTCTCCCCGCATCCAGCGTTCGCAGTAAGTGGCGATATGGTTTTTCGGGAGCCCATGTAGGGCGCAGTAGAGCATTGTGGTAAACAAAGCGGTCGTCGCTTCGGCGGCGATAGAATTATGCGTTTCACGACAAGAGAGAATAGCCATATTGAGCGTTGGCTCAATGTCTTTTTGGTCGATATATTCACCCTCATCATCCTCTGGATTTATTACGAGGCTGCCTTTTTCGTAGCCATCTTTCAGGGTCGGGTATTTTTTGCCTGGAAAGGTATTGGCAATTATGATGGGCGCAAGACGCATAATAGCGCCATTGCCGGCTGATTCGGTTGTGTCGTTTTCAAATACAATTGGGTTGCATTCGTATTCTTCGATAGCGCGCATGGTTTGACCGCCAACATCACAAGCGGGTTTACTATCATATGTACGATATCCTTCGTCTACCCAATTCGTAAATCTCTGCATAATGTCATAAGAATCATAGCCTTCGTTTACGATTAAGCTGTCTGCTATGCAGAGCGCCATTTCGGTATCATCGGTCCAAACGGCTTTTGGAGCGCGGCAGTTTTCATGGAAATGCTCGATTTTGTCACCCATTTGTTTGATATGGACATCAGATGGCTCTGGCAAGAATTCTACTGGTGCGCCTAGAGCGTCGCCCACCGCTAAGCCAACTAGCATGCCGCGAGCTTTGTCCTGGTATTTGGTCATACTATTAATTATAGCATCCCTAAGATTAAATTATCTAGAGAGACGTTTCTTATCGTATTTGGAGCTGCCGAAACCTAGAATCATGAGAAAAATTGGTTGTAAGAATATTAATCCAAGGGTGAATCCAAAACCATGTCCAAATACTTTGGAAGTACGGTGAGCGCTGACTATATAAGTATAGAGGCTCACGAAGAACATCATCAATGTCGCAAATAGCACCATTGGGTGTGATCCCCAGTCATAAGCTTCTAATTCGGTTTCGCTCATTATAAATGGATTAGTGCCGTCTACGGCAATCATGATACCAGCACAGACAGCAATCCCGATTAGCCACCAGAACCAATTTTTCATCTTGACGATTTTGAGTGCAATATAGTAATTATAAAGAGGAATAATTGATTTCCAGCCTGGTTCGCCAGCTTTTCTAAAGATTTTCCAATTGGCGATGATTTGTAGTATATACCACGTTAAAGTAAATAATGAAATTAATACCATTGCGCCACCCGCTATGGCAGCTGCAGCTATATATGGACCCATATTACTCCTTTATTATCTATTATGCTTATCGTAACATTTTTATCGTAAAAAAACAATGCTATTGCACATGGTGGTGGTTATGTAGACTAGGAAATATAAGCCCAAGTCCGAGCCTAATGATAATAAATGAAATGATGAGACTTACATATGCTTCGATATTGATTTGCCAAATAAGATGTACGAGAATAGATAGAAGTACGGCGCCGCTAATGATGCTGTCGTTAATGGTTTCGATACTGCTAGCGATAAGCGTATCAGATTTTGTTTTCTGGCCGGTAACTTTGAGGTAACGACCCAGTAATAGTTTAGTTACAATACTGGCTATTAGTACTATGACAATTGAGGTCGAGTATTCGATTGGCTCTGGGTCGATGATTTTTTCGATGGATTCGATGATGATATGGATTCCTATAATGATAATGATGAATGCAATTATGATCGCGCCGATGTGCTCAATCTTGGCGTGGTCTGACTGGAGCTTTTTGTTGGAACCAAGCTTCTCGCTAGCTATTACTATGATGCCAGATATGGTATCGATGAACCCATGAAGTGCATCGGATGTGATGGCTACGGAATTAGAAATTGATCCAACGATAATCTTGAAGACCGCTAGAAGTAAATTTATAGAAACGGATATTATTCCGGCCTTAACAACAGTTCTTGAATGATTATCTTCATATGATTCTGATTGTGTCATATTATATGATTTTAGCACAAATTTGGTATAATGAGATAAATAAGAAAGGAGTGGAATGTTTAATTTAAAGGGAAGAGTCGCGGTAGTGTCTGGTGCTTCTTCTGGGCTTGGTCAGCAGATGGCACTAGCTCTAGCTCGTCAGGGTGCAGATTTAGTGATACTGGCGCGGCGAATCGAACGGTTAGAGGCTTTTAAGCCAAAACTTATTGAGGCTGGTGCAGGCAAGGTACTTGCAATTAAATGCGATGTCACTTCAACTGATGATATTGACTCAGCGGCAGAGCGGGCCGAAAAGGAGTTTGGCAAAGTAGATATTTTGCTAAATTGTGCGGGATCTTCTAAGGACAAAGGCGTGGTCGAGATGACTGATGAGGAGTGGGATTTTACTATAGCTACAGATGAGACCAGCGTCTTTAAGATGACAAGAGCGTTTGCCAAGATTATGCAAAAGCATAAATATGGCCGTATTATTAATATAGCCTCAATGTATGGATTGGTTGGAAATACTGAAATCCATACCGTGGCATATCATGCGTCGAAGGGCGCAGTGGTGAACTTTACGAGAGCAGTGGCGGCGGAATTGGCACTTGATGGAATTACCTGCAATGCTATTTGCCCGGGATATTTTTATACCGAATTAACTACAGAAGTTTTAGATACGCCTCGTTTTCAGGAATTTGCTAAGACTCATGTGCCGATGCAGCGTTATGGCAAGACCGGCGAGCTAGATGCCGCAGTAGTGTTTCTCGCATCTAGTGAGGCATCATATGTTACTGGGGCAATACTTCCAGTAGATGGTGGTTACACATGTATATAAATTAATAATTGAAAGGAAGAATATGAAGACTAAATATAGTGGCACCAAGACGGAGAAAAATTTGGAGGCGGCTTTTGCGGGTGAGAGCCAGGCACGTAATAAATATACTTATTTCGCTTCTAAGGCAAAAAAGGATGGATATGAGCAAATTGCTGCGATTTTCCTCGAAACTGCAGACAACGAAAAAGAACATGCAAAGATGTGGTATAAGGAGTTGCATGGTGGGGCAGTCGAGGATACGGTTACTAATCTAGAAGCAGCTGCTGATGGTGAAAATTATGAGTGGACGGATATGTATAAAAAGTTTGCGGAAGTTGCCCGCGAAGAGGGCTTTGATGAACTTGCGGATAAGTTTGAGGGCGTAGCGGCAATTGAAAAATCCCACGAGGAGCGTTATCGCAAATTGCTTTCAAATGTAAAGGAAAAGAAAGTATTCTCGAAAGATGGTGATGCGATTTGGGTATGTCGTAATTGTGGCCATATTGTAGTGGGGAAGCAAGCGCCTGAAGTTTGTCCGGTCTGTAACCATCCTCAAAGCTATTTCGAGATTAAGGCAGAGAATTATTAATTTTAGATTTAATGTGGTATAATTGCCACATGCCGTGATAGCTCAGTTGGTAGAGCAGCCGCCTTGTAAGCGGCAGGTCGCCAGTTCAAGCCTGGCTCACGGCTCCATTTTTTTTGTAATATAGCATTTACTATTGACTATTTTGTAAAAGTATGATATTCTTATAAAGACGTGATGGATTAGTATAATCTGTCACACGTACCTATCACTGTCCAAGAGAGAAAGGGGCTTCTCGTGAAGAAGATCTTGGACGAAGTATTTTCCGTCGACGAGATGGCGCATGACGCCATTCTGGAGGACTCTCCGGACGGCTCTGGTGATGACGAGCTCCGGTCTGCCTTCAATGCCGCAAGGCACTCTGGCGACTACGAGCTCGACATCGTCAAGGGGTGGCGACTTGTTGGACGTGGCTATGGTCATTTCTCCAATGATGATGGTCAGTTTACGCAAGGGCAGGTCATCGTGACCGCTCCTGTCGTAGGCTGGCGCATCGAAGATGGTGAAATGGCGAGGCACTCGTACGTCCTCACCGAAGACGGTAACGAGTATGAGATTGACGATGTGCTCGTCTGCTCACGTTACTGCTCGTCGCCGTGCGATGCGTCAAAAGACGCTCTCAACGCCATCTTGACGGAGCTGTCCGCCCTTCTTGAGGCGGCCATGGAGTAGGCATCTCCAATTAAAAAACTGCCACCCTGTGGGGGCCTTCGGGCCCCCGCTTTTTGTGTTATAATTATAATTATGGATATATTTTTAGGTGTAATTGGGGGCGTTATTATTATTTTATTAATCATTGTAATTGTACTGTTAGTCCGCAGGAATAATAACCGCGAGCAATCGGCTGATTTTAAGGCGATGGAAGAGCGTCTGATTAGGGTTGAGGGGGAAGTTGGTAAAATTAACCCTGCGATTGATCGAAATTTTCGCGAAAATCGTAAAGAAATCGCCGATAATTTGGAACGTATGCAAAATAGCAATACTAAGAGCATTGAACAGTTGCGATCGAATAATGAGAAAAAACTTGATGAGATGCGTGAAACGGTAGATGAGAAACTGAAAGCTTCCGTGGAAAAACGTTTCAATGAGAGCTTTAAGTCGATTTCGACGCAGTTGACGCAGGTTTATCAAGGTCTAGGAGAGATGAAGAATTTAGCTAATGGTGTAGGTGATTTGAAAAAGGTGATGGAAGGTGTAAAGACTCGGGGTATCTATGGTGAGGTACAGTTAGGTGCCATCATTGAGGATATTTTAAGTAAATCACAGTATGAAGAGAATGTTATCACAAAGAAGGGTTCTTCGGATAGGGTGGAGTTTGCAATCAAAATGCCGGGCAAGGATATTGAGAGCTTGGTGTATTTGCCGATTGATTCGAAATTCCCAATTGAAAATTATTCACGTTTACTTGCGGCCTATGATAATGGCGACAAAGCTGCAATCGAGAAGTATTCAAAAGCTTTGGCGACAGACGTAAAAGAACAGGCCAAAAAAATCTCAACCAAATATCTAGATCCGCCAATGACGACCGATTTCGGCATGATGTTTGTGCCGACGGAATCTTTATATGCGGAAATACTAAGGATTCCTGGCTTAACTGATGAAATTCGACAGAAGTTTCGCGTATCGATTACGAGTCCATCGACTTTACCGGTAGCTTTAAATGGGCTGTTAATGGGCTTTAAGACGGTCGCGATTGAGAAGCGTTCGGCTGAAGTTTGGCAGACTCTTGGTGCGGTGAAGACCCAGTTTGGTAAATTTGGAGATTTGCTAGAAGGCGTACAAAAGAAATTGCAGGAATCGGCTAATAAGATTGAGTCTGCCAAGACGACTTCACGTTCGATTGAACGAAAACTGCGTGATGTTGAGGAGCTCCCAGAACCAGAATCGATTAAGCTAATTGGAGAAGTGTAGAATGAAGATAGGAATTATAGGTGCAGGGGCTTATGGTACGGCGCTTGGTGGGGTTATGCGTGATAATGGACATGATGTTTATTATTATGATCCTACAAAGGGGTATGACGATTTACCCTTAGTGCTTGATTCGGATTATCTATTCTTATGTATTCCGACTGAGGCTGTTTTCTCATTACTAAAGGATTTGCCGATTGGTAAACCTTTGATAATTGCTTCTAAAGGTTTTTTGTCTGATAAGCCGTTTTGTCATTTTGATGATTACATGGTGTTATCCGGTGCGGGTTTTGCGGAAGATATAAAAACTAAGAAGAATACAGAGATAACAATTACCGACGATAGAATAATGAGTTTTCTGCGGGCTGACTATATATCTTTTGATTCTACGACCGATCGTTTGGGTGTCTTAATGTGTGGTGCGCTTAAGAATGTATATGCAATGCTGGCTGGCTATCTAAACTTGCAGCGCGATACTGATGAGTGGCTGGCTTATATTACAGAGGTATCGGAAGAAATACGGGCGCTTCTTTTAGCAAATGGCGCCGATCCAGCCACTTTCGATTTGGCTTGTGGCAGGAGAGACCTTGAACTCACTTGTGGGCTACCTTCTCGTAATTACGAATATGGACAGATGATGAGAAACAATCCCGATGCTGAATCAGATAAAACAGTAGAAGGATTGACTGTGCTAGAGGGGATTAGGAACGATGGGATAATAATACCTGATACGGCTGTCCATCTAAAAGAGCTATTAAAAATAAGATTCGGAGGAGATTAAGATGCTAAACCAGAAGCAAAAAGAAGCAGTAGAATATCTAGAAGGTCCACTTCTGGTATTGGCGGGTCCAGGTACTGGCAAAACTCAACTTCTCTCAGAGAAGGTCGCTTACATTTTGAAAAACACCGACACTAGTCCAGAGAATATATTATGTCTAACGTTTACTGAGACTGGCGCATCTAATATGCGCGAGCGACTGAAATCTATCGTAGGTAGCGACGGACTTAAGGTTAACATTGGTACATACCATGCTTTTGGGTCGGACATTTTAGCGCAGTATAAGAATTATTCCGATGATTATGGTCGCAAGTTAGATGCGGCGATAGACGAAGTGACGCAGTTTAAGATTGTGAAGCGGCTGCAAAATGAATTATCCGGCAAGGATATCTTGCGTGGTGATTCAGTTAAGGACATTATTAGTGTGATTTCTGCCGCTAAATCTAATGGTCTTTCGGCAGAAGATTTAATGGTAATCGCAAAGCAAAATATAGAGGATTCAGAGGTCTTATCTAAAGCTATTTCTCCTCTTCTGAAAGAGGTGGTACCACGAAATTTTAGCGCCTCATACGAGAATGCATATAAGCCCATTTATGATATTTTGCAAAAATATACTGATGAGGTGTCGACTATTGAGTTTAAATCGTGTGATGATGAAAAACGTGCCGCAGGTGGACCAATGATTGAGCGTCTGATTTCGATCCTGGCTAAAGATTTGAAAAAAGCGATTATTGAAGCTGAATCCGAGGAGAAAATCAAGCCGCTTTCTAAATGGAAGGATACTTATTTTGAGAAGGACGCGAGGGGCAATTATCGGCTTTGCGATCGGGTAGCCAATAAGAAGCTACTAAGTGTTGCCTCTATTATGCAGAAATATGATGATTATTTGAAGGAAAATGGCTTGTATGATTTTGATGATATGATTCAGGAAGCAGTAAGAGTACTTAGTACTGACAAAGGATTTAAGAGCACCTTATCGGAGCGATATCAGTTTATTATGCTCGATGAATTTCAGGACACGAATCCTTCACAGTTTGCTATCATTAAAGAGTTGACCGATTACGAAAAGCCTTTAATTATGGCCGTAGGTGATGATGATCAGGCGATTTATGAGTTTCAGGGGGCGCTTTCAACGAATTTGACTGATTTTCAGAGGCATTATGATGCAAATGTGATTCCTCTAGTCGAAAATTATCGTAGTACGCAGGAAATATTAGATTTTTCGCGAAAGGTAATTAATCAGGCGCCCGATCGCTTTGCGGATAAAGAGTTAATAGCGCATAAGGATGCCCCGAAGAGCTCACAAATTTTCAGACACGAGTTCTTGTCATCAGATATGGAATATAGTTTTGTGGCAGATGAGATTGCTAAACTAATCAAAGCTGGTGTCTCGCAAAACGAAATTGCAATTATTTCTTATAAGACTAAGTATTTTATGCCGCTTTTGCCGTTTTTAAAGAGCCATCCCGAAATTAAAATTGCTTATGAGAAGAAAGATAATTTGCTAGAGGATGAAAAAATCCATCAGATTTTGACGATTGCGAAATATGTCTATGAACTAGCTAATGATAAACGCCTTACTGTGTCGGTGCTCGAGATATTATCTTATCCGTTTTTTAAGTTACCAATGCTAGAGGTGATAAAGCTGGTGGGTAAAGCTAGGAATGAAAGAAAAGCGATATTTGATGTGCTAGCTGATTCTGAGAACCAAGATATAAAGAAAGTAGCAGAATTCTTTGCTAATCTTGTCGCTAGATCCTATAACGAGCCTCTTGAAATTTTCTTTGACTATTTGATTGGTGCAGTCGAGCTAGAAGGGTACCGGTCGGCATTTCTTGAATATTACACTAGTGACGGGGATTTTGCTGCGTTTGCATTATATGAGAGTATTGCTTCGCTTCGTGGGAAGCTAAATCGGCATTTCGGTGAGAAAAGCCTTAAATTGAATGATTTAGTGGAAATGATTGATGATTATGAAGATGCCGAGATGGCGCTGAATTCAAGTAGCCCATACAAAGAGGCCGATGAAGCAGTGCAAATTTTAAGTGCACATAAGGCTAAAGGCTTGGAATTTGAATATGTGTTTATTATTTCAGCCGATCATACGGCCTGGGGCAAGGGCAAGGGTAATAATAATATGCTGGTACTGCCTAAGAATCTGATACAGATTAGGCATACTGGTACTACGGACGGAGAAAAATTAAGAATCTTATATGTGGCTCTAACCAGGGCAAAGAGTACCTTATTTATTACAAATTCTTTGCATGATTTTAACGGGAAGTCGCCGGCCAGACTCGAATATTTAGAGGAGTATCAAGATGGAGAAAGGGTGATTTCTCCGTTAATACCTTCAGGTGAGGCGAATTTACATTATGAAGATAGCGCCTATGTTTGTTCCGAAAAAAGTCTTAAGAATTGGCTAGCACCTTATGCGAAATTATCGCCAGATATGCGTGCGATTTATAAGGAACGAATTAAGAATTACAGGATGTCGGCTTCTAGCTTAACTTCGTTTATCGATGTGGTGTATGCTGGCCCGCAGGAATTCTTTAAGAATTACCTATTAAGAGCTCCATATGAGCCCGAAACAGAGGCGATGGCCTACGGTGATTTGATTCATAAAACGTTTGAAGCGGTTACTAATAAGGGATTAACGGATGAGGAAGCGGTAGAGTTTTTCTTGGCTGAACTTGACAAAAAGGAGCTTTCGGCGGAGATTCTACAAAAACTACGCGAGCGTGGTCCTGAGGATTTGTTGGTTTCACTAAAAGAATTTGGCAATATTTTACGTCAGGGGAAGGCCGAGGTGGATTTAGGCGTAGAAAAGTTAGTAATCAATGGCGTACCGGTGACTGGGAAAATTGATCATATTTTGATTGACGAAGAGAATAAAACGATTAAAATATATGACTTTAAGACTGGTGGCTACCATAAGGAAAAATGGCGTTCACATGCTACGCTCTATAAGTATATGCTACAGCTAGGGTTTTATAAGTTGTTATTAAATAATTCTGCAACATATTCTAAATATAAGGTAGAAGAAGCCCATATTCTATTCGTAACTCCAGATAAGAAAGACCGTGAGGTATACGATAAGCCTTATGAATTTTGCGAAGATGACGAAAAAGAGCTTTTGGCGCTAATGAAAACAGTTTACGGGTTGGTAGAGTCCTTAGACTTTATTGATAATCCGGAGATATTTGTAGCCTCAGATAATGCTTTAGGGATAAAAGATATCAAGAAATTTGTGGATAAATTGACAAGTTCATAATGTATGACGCTTATGCTTGCAAATTTTTTAGTTATGATATATAATGCAGACATACTATTGGTGTAGTAGTTTTCATTCGAAGGGAGTGTTTCAGTCATGGTGACTTTGAGCTCTGTGATGTAGATTTGCGCGTAGGCCTTCGCTCTCGATGAGCTCCGGAAATATCCGTGCGTTTAAGGAGGGCAGTATGCCGCCGTAGAATGTCCCAGAGGTGGGAGCAAGACTATATCCAATGCAAGTACATTGAAAGGAGGGTGATATATATGCCTGGTAAGTATTGGCAGCGCAGGATTCGCTGGGTGACTTGGAGTTGCCCCAGGTGTGGGCGTCCGTTTACGACCGAAGCAGCACGCAACGTCCACTACCTCAGTTGCGGCGCATAGCCGCTTTGCCCCAGCAATATTTCACCGCCGTCGATGGCAAGGTTCTTGCGAGAGCCTTGCCATTTTTCTTTTTCTGTGATAAAATAATAGATAATTATGGCAAAGAAGAATAATACCAAGAGAAAGTTAGTTGGTCTCGTTTCGGAAGAATCTGGGGTCCGTGCTTACTATACTAAGAAAAATACCATGAATACTCCTGATAAGTTGAGTCTTCGTAAGTATGATCCAGTTTTACGCAAGCACGTGCTTTTTGTGGAAACCAAGAAAAGTCTTGGCCGCAACGAAGTCAAGGAAAAGAAGCGCTAAAGAAATATAACAAATAGTTCGATAAATCTGAGCTATTTGTTTTTTTCTGCTTTCTTAATTCGATATCTTAGGTCGTGTAAAATATTTTGGAAATACATGAACGATTCGTATGGGCTGGCGTAGGCAGAGAAGTAAGCATGCACGTCGCCATCGTTCCAGTATTTTGTACACATCGAGTAAGAATGATCCGAAGTGGTAAGATGTCGCCAATCTGAGATTAGTTTTTCGTCATTGGTACCCAGAATTGCTCGTCGCATACCATACAATTGATCCATGGCCGAGATTTGCATCTTATTGGATAACCAGGCAGATAAGTCGCGTTCAGCATCAGCCCAGGTGATGGTGTCTGGAATTGAAATCTCATCGGCGACTTCAGTAGTTTTACAAGCTTCAGATACGGTGATGAATCTATTATCATATTCTTTGAGCCAGCTCGGAATTAATTTATTGAAGAAGTTAAATATTCCAGTATCGGCCCATTGGTGCTCACCAAAAGTCTCGAAATCCATAAATAGATTAATGAGTGGACCTCTGAGACATTCCATATCTAGCCATTTTTGATATTTAGGTACGGTAAGTGGCCACTCACTCCAGCCACGATTAGAGAATCTAAAGGCTATATCGTCTGAAAGACGGTAGTTTTTAAGTAGTAGTTTGATATTTTTGCATCCGTAAGGGCGATAAACATAATTTGGACTACGCCATTCTAGGATTTTGTCCCAACCTTCAGAAAGGATGCCTTGGTAGCCATGCTGGTCAGCCCAGGCCGCGAGCTGGTCGTTGTAAGCTAATTCGGTATTGCGGAAGACTTTGGGCTTAACGCCGAAGAGTTCTTGAATTTTGTCGGTATGCATGGCGACTTGCTGCTCAAACTCATCTAAATTATAGAAAAAAGCTAGAGAATGGAAGTATGTCTCACCTACTATTTCCACTCTTCCAGTCTGGACCATACGCTTGATTTGCACGATTAGATTATAGTCCCATTTTTCGGCTTGTTCGAGCCAGGTGCAGGTGATTGATAGGGAAAAATTAAAATTCGGATATAATTTGAGATTTTGTTCGAGCGTATCTAACATTGGATGATAGCTCTTTTTTGCTACTTTTTTAAAGATGCGTTCGTTACATTCGCGGCTATCGTAATTGCTATCAAAATAATTGTCGCTATTTGAAATATCAAAAACAGAATATTCGCGATATCTTGTAGGCTGATGCATGTGTAGATATAGACAAATCGCTCGCATTACATTATACCTTATGCTTAATTATTTTATTATA
>CAMYUU010000016.1 GCA_947302355.1 uncultured Candidatus Saccharibacteria bacterium
CAAAAATCGCGTTGCCCTGTTTGCGGGCTAACGCGATTTGAGGATGCGGACGGTTTTCATTGTCCGCGATGCGAAAGCTTCACTTAGGCAGCTTTTTTCGCTGGGCCACGACGGGAAATCCGTCCACCTTTAGCCCCAGCGATGCGCGCTAACGCAGGGTTAGCGGCAAAACCGCCAGTGTGACCGTTTTGGCCACCTTTTTTACCAATACGGGCATAGAATTCTTTACCGTATTTAGCTTTGTTGGTAGCAGCAGCTTTCATGCCGCCAGCTTTAGTTCCAGCCATTTTCTAGAACTCCTATTCTGCCCACCAGATTATTGTTAAACATCACCTTTTCAGAGGATATGAGAGAATTATATCATACCGCTTAACGTTTGTCAATATGCTTTTACTAAAAATTATGTTGTAATATTTTAAAAATAACCGAACATAAAAAATAGGATTTTTGCACAAAATGTGGAAAAAGGGTATTGACAATATGCATTTTGTGATATACAATAGAGGTAGTTTTAAGTAAACTCAACTGCGAGGGTACTTAAAATATAATGTATGACCTTGGAATCGCCTTCTAACAGGCGATTCCCTTTTTTAGCGATTTTATATTCTGCCTTGCATGATATAATTAAGATATGATAAAGGTCAAAAATGTAACTAAATTATATGGCGAAAAAAAGGCCCTGGATCATGTTTCTTTTGATGTAAAAAGCGGAGAGATTTTTGCTTTTATTGGGCATAATGGGGCTGGTAAAACTACCCTTATTAAGTCGATCTGTGGGATTCTAGATTTTGATGAAGGCGAAATCATAATAGATGGGAAGTCTATTAAAGACAATCCTATTGCATGCAAGAAAGTGCTAGCCTACATATCTGATGACCCAGAATTATACGCGGACATGAAGGCGATTTCCTTTATTAATTTCGTGTGCGATATGTATGATGTGCCAACTGAGGTACGAGAACGAAACATAGAGCGGTTTGCAAAGATGTTTGGGATGGAGGATGAGCTAGATAATGTAATTCGCTCCTTTTCGCATGGTATGAAGCAAAAAATAGCTTTAATTGCAGCTCTGGCACACGAGCCAAAAGTCTTAATAATGGACGAACCATTCGTAGGGTTGGATCCGAAGGCGATTTTTGATATGAAAGAGGTGATGCGCGAAATTGTAAAGAGGGGCGGAACAATATTCTTCTCTACTCACATTCTTGACGTAGCCGAAAAGTTATGCGACCGAGTGGCAATCGTAAAGAAGGGCAAGCTTGTAAAGGTCGGCGATATGAAGGAAATACGCGGTGACAAATCATTAGAGAAGGTCTTCCTAGAGCTTGAGGCAAAATGAGCAAGCTTCTTTCCCTGCTAAAAGCCACAATGTCAGGAGGCATACAAGTCTTTAATTATCGAGGCAAGACAGAGCGTTCTAGGCGAATGATGCCAATCGTTCTAGCGTCTTTAATTGGGATACTGATGCTAATAAGTGCTACGGCGGTGACTGCGGAGCTAAAAATGAACGGCATAGAATACATGATTCTGTCGGTCTACACGCTAGTGACATCCGCGATTATCATCATGGAAGGCACTTATAAATCTGGAGATTTATTATTTAAACCAAAAGACAATGACACGCTTCTTGCGATGCCCATTGAGAAATCTACTATCGTGTTTGCAAGGATGGTTAAATTCTATGTATTTGAACTACTATATTGTTTCATCTTTCTGTTGCCGGCCATAATCGCCTATGCAATAAGTACCGAAGTAAATGTGACGTTCCCCCTTATAGCGATTACTATGCTACTTTTCGTTCCAGTAATTCCAATTGCAATTTCGTGCATCGTGGGGCTTATTTCGTCGGCGATTTCGGCGAGGTTTAGGAAGCAAACTTTCTTGCAGGTAGTTTTGTCTTTTGCCGCTCTGTTTGTGTTTGCAGCAATAATACTGGCTATGAATTTTTCATCAAATATTGATAGTCAGTCAATTATCGCAGCTGGCGATAAAATAGCTAAATACTATTATCCGGCATCGGCATTCGTTGATTTAGTAACTGATTTTAATTTGGAGCAATACTTATTATTTGTGGGTATTAATCTAGCGGTGATTATCGTAGCTGTCCTTTTGATTAGTCGGTTCTATTTCCAAATCGTCAATCGAATGAGCGTAGTGAAACTAATCAAAAAGGCGGGCGTGAAATATAATTTTACGAGACATAGTCAGACTGTGGCGATGGTTAGAAAAGAGATCAACCGATACTTTAATACTCCTGTTCTTTTAATGAATACGGCTATTGGCCTAGTGATGTTTGTGATAGCAGTGGGAGTGCTTTGTTTTAATTTTGATGGCTTCGTGGCGTCGTTTGCATCTTCTGAAGAGTTCCCTTTGACAGTTGAAGAAATGCGCTCGTATCTACCCAGTGTGACTTTTGCAATGGTGGCGTTTACTAGCCTAATGACTTTCATCACGGCGACAATGATATCGCTCGAAGGAAAAGCATTTAATTTACTAAAAACAATGCCAATTAGCGGCAAAAAGGTAATTATGACTAAAGTACTAACGGCTATGCTTCTAATCGTGCCGATAACGGCGTCAGGAAGTATTGTAATGTGTCTTAAGTTTCAATTTAGTATTGTTGACTTGGTGCTAGTTTTAATCGGAGTGGTTGCCTTGCCGTTAGTGACTGAACTAATTGGTATATTAATTGATTTAAAGTACGCACGATTTGATGCCGAAAATGATGCGGTGGTCGTAAAACAAAGTGCCGGCGTCATGGTGGCAACATTTCTTGGGCTTGGGATGGTCCTGACGACTATTTCCCTGACTTTTGCAACCGTGTTTTTGGCCGGACAGACTCTAGGTCTCGTGATGATGGATGCGATATTTGCGATTCTATCAGTGTTTTTGTATTTTGTCGTGGCCACAAAGGGCGAAGAGAGATATTTAAAGCTTACGGCCTAGATTCGTTTCTTTTGGAGCGAATATAATACGCCACTTCATCTTCTAACTTTTTGCATTGCAATGAACACGATTCAAGTATATCTTGATCCTTTTTCCGAGCTTCGATTAGGCCATTTGGATCTACGCTTTCAGCTATTGATCTTGTATCAAGTATTGTTCTTATTTCCGCTAGGTTATCTTGGATAGCATCCGCTTTGATGTCATGTACGGAAGCCTCCGTATTTTCAAGAGGCATATTGCCCGCAAATTCTACGCTGGAAATATTTTCCCATCTATCATCTTAGGCGATTTGCGATTGCTTTAGTTTTTCTGCAGACATTTTGTTCTTTCATTTATTATTGATAGCAATAGCTGATGCATCCATCAGTAGCACAGTTGTGTAAGTTTTCTTTGGAACATTAAGGCATTTAGGTAGTATTCACTACAAAAAAATCGGCGAAAATGCCGAGTTCTATATAATCTGGTGGGGATATGTGGACTTGAACCACAGACCTCGTCATTATCAGTGACGCGCTCTAACCAGCTGAGCTATATCCCCAACTTGTGATGTGGTCGACTTTTACTGGCGTAAAAGTCGTCCAAACTTCGTCGACTCGGAAAATCTAAAACAAGCTTTAGATTTTCTCTCGTCTCCTTGTTTGGTGGAGTAACTGGGACTCAAACCCAGGACCTCTGCCTTGCAAAGGCAGCGCTCTAATCAGCTGAGCTATTACCCCGTGCTGTTATTTTACCAAAAAATTAAAAAAAGTCAAAACTAAGGACGAAAGTTATAATATGCTACTCCGCTTTCTAGAGAACTTCCGCGTTCTTTAGCTAGTTCTGGGATTGTAACGAATTCGTAGCCGTTTTGGCGCATGCTATCAATAAGCTTTGGCACTGCTTCTACTGTGGTATCGTAAATGTCGTGCATAAGGATAATAGCGCCGTCATAGGCTTGGTCTAGGGCGGTAGACACTATCGTGTCAGGATCGCGTTTTTTCCAATCCAGAGTATCTACCGACCATAAAATCATTGGGGTGTTTACGGCTCGTCTTACATTGTCATTATAGTTACCATAAGGTGGGCGCGTTAAGTTTGGCGCGTGGCCTAAGATATCTTCGAATATGGATTTGGCTTCGTTAATATCTGATTGCGCCGAATCGTTTGAAATACGAATCAAATTTTGGTGATACATAGTGTGACTTGCTACTTCGTGGCCTTCTTCAGATACCCTCTTAACGATGTCTGGATTACCTCTAGCCATATTACCCAACATGAAAAAAGTAGCCGGAACATCTCGGGATTTCAAGATGTTTAGCAACTTAGGCGTAGTGGTGGCCGATGGGCCGTCGTCAAAGGTTAGTGCTATAAGCTTCTTCCCTGCGATGTCGCGCTTTGTGATTTGAACGTGCTTAGACATTGGCGCGATGCTAATTCTGTCTTGCGGATCGTTCGTTCTAGAAATCGTAAGATCTAGGAGGTCTAGAATAGCAGCTATCCCGATAAAGATTACGAGATATAGTTTTAGCCATGGGAAACGTAAATTTAGACGACCTAGAAAAGTCCTATTAAAAGATGTTTTGCCTGACGTACTCATACATTGCAATTCCCGCGGCAACGCCGACATTTACAGAACGAGTAGAGCCAAAGCTCTCAATAAATCTAACGTCATTTGCTTTTTCTAGGAGCTCTGGAGTAATACCGTTATTCTCGGAACCAAAAATAAGTGTAGTATTTGGATTAAACTGTTTTTCACCTAAAGCTTTTGCTCGCGGAGTGTTGTTTTCGATAGCGACGATTTCCCTGCCGGTTTGAGTTTGAATGAAGTCTTCGATTGCAGAATGGTGAACAATTTTTAGGTATTTATCAGTACACATGGCGCCACGACGATTATATTTTTTCTTACCAATAATATGAACTTTACTCACGTTAAAAGAGTTGGCTGTACGCACAATTGAGCCAATATTAAAATCGTGTTCAACATTTTCGATGGCGATTTCAAGGGGTATACACTTGTTTTGAAGTAAATCAAAAATTTGTTCATTGCTTAAGCCTTTGTATTCATCGACCAAGTTGCGCGTATCTTCCATGTCTGTATTATAGCATATAGGAAGGAAGCACTCTCTGGTTTAGTATCAAAATAAGGTAACTATAAATTAGCTTAATTTAGGGCTATCTAATTTTAATATGTAAAAGGGCGGGACATTGTGGTACTTAGCTGGGATTGCGCGCTTCCTGGATATTTCCCTATCAGAAGTAGCCAATAGTAATCTCGAAAAATTAGAGAGTCGTTGTCGGAGAGGTAAATTGCATGGAGAGGGAGACGAAAGATAGGCAATAAAGAACGCCCAGGCCAAAGGCCTGGGCGATCTTAAGGTACGTGGGATAAAGTGCTAAGAGGTAAACTTGATATTCCCCTTCCGCTCGCACACATCGTAGCACATCTCGAAGCTTCGCTCCTCTGGTGGTTTCGTGCTATCGAATGCAACCTTGCACCATCCACTCACAATAACGTATTCTGCACCGCCGTGAGTATTGGGTGCACTGGGATATCCACAGCACAAACCAACAATGCAGGCGTCGCACATCTCTACGCTCTCGCCATTTATGCTAGCGATAACGAATCCCTGGAGGGTTGTTTCTTCGCCCGCAATCACATCTAAGAGCGCTTTTGCCATATCTTCCACTGGAGGTCCGCTTCTTACAATGAAAAAGGCGCTGTCATTGGTTTCCATTCAGTTCTCCCTTTTTTCGCATCTTCCGTCGTGTCGTTAGGTTACTCGTCTACTCAACGCAGACATAGAGTCCCGGCGGATAAGAACCCGAATAGAGGGTTTGATAAACTGGCACCATATTGGCGGGTCTGTTTTCTTGAGGAAGCAGACCGTAAATCTTGGCGTCCACCAAGTAGAAGACATCGGAATCGAGCTCGGACCACTTAACTTCATGGCCCATCGAATCCTTAAGAGTGAGTTTCCACTCGATGACCTTTTCGTATTCGCCAATAGGAACAATATTGCGATTGTACGCATCGTTAACGCCGGACTTCCTACCTTCGTCCTTTTTGGTCTTGTCGAGAGGCGTCATCGTGTAGGTCACCGACTGCTCAACGACGATAGACCAATCGCTAGGCTCAAGAACCGTGTGGCCAAGCCTACAATCATAGCTTGACAAATTGGCAACACGGTAAACCATTGGAGTAAACCCGCTAGCCTCCTGTTCAGAGTTAGACGGCTCTGGGTCTACGTCGACGTGGGTGCCAAGCTCAGGTTCGACGACGGGAGCTGGATTAGAATCAGGTTCTGACTCAATACTAGAATCCTGTTCCTCGGACACCAACGCATTAGCTTGAGAAGGCATTTCAAACTCCAGGTCCCAGTAGTCGGGCGCCAAATCGGGTGGTTCAGACTCAGGTTCCGGCTCAGAGGCAGGCGAAGTTGATTCGCCCAACTCGTTCATGGTTGGCTCAAGAGTAGAAATCTCTTCTTGGTGACCGCCATCTTCCGATGGAGCATACTGCTCCTGCATTGCGGTGATGGCGTCTTCCCATGAGTCAAAACGGTGGCTTATAGTGATAGCACGCGGCTCTTCCGAGCTAGCGTTTCTGCTCCAACTGTCATATTGGCTCTGCGTAATAAACGGTGGGTCAACATTCCCACACGTGTCAATGCACGCCCGATACAAAGCATCGAGCAAATCTTCCTGCGTCCACTTAGGCGGTCGTCCCATCTCGATTCTCTCCTCCTCACGCTTTGATACTTCTGGTCTTTTTGATAGTTCATCAATCATATTCTCAAACGAACCGAAGATATCTTCAACCGTATCTAGAGTAAAACCAACTCTGCTCTCTCTCCTTTGCCATTCGTCGCGGGTGGGTAAGTGTCCGATTTCTTTGTATAGCTTTTCTGTATTGTCTAGACAAGCTTTCCTTGCGCGTTTTTTACGCCCTATCTTGCCATTACTGTATTCAACGAAACGTGCCATTTACCTATCACCCCCTAGATCAGAGTATGGATTGTGCATTTTTCAAATTACTTGTCCCACTAACACGGTGTGTATTATAACACGAACTACTTAGTTTAGCAACAAAGGGATTAGTAAATTCTGCCTCAAATATAGATAAAATTACGTAAAAAGAAAAAGGCGGACTAGTAGTCCGCCTTGGAGAAGATAAAGTACTGGGGATTATGCTCTTTCGGTTAGTCCGAATACTAGGCATCTTTTTGTATGCCCACTTAATAAGAGCTCGTCCCGCGTAGCAGTTGTCGCCGTAAAGTCTTGAGCCAGCACCGGATCAACCGGAGTCCCTTACAGGATTCAGCGCAAAGTCTCAAAGCTTGGTTGAGTTTATATCCCCCCAGAAGGACTCAGGACTCCAACCAGCCTATCGCAGCAGTCAATCAGCGACGGCAACGCAGCAAACGCACCACACAGCTAGGAAGGCCTACCACTTACCATAGCTGATTCAGTCAGTACCTTACGTCGCACGACTAGTATCTACCCCATCTCGGCCCACGGGCGCAATAGTCCGATTAAACCCGGATCTATTAACGTCCTAAGCTTCATCGAATAGACATCGCGTCGAAACGACATGTTAAAGGAATAGTTTATTCCGCTAACACGTCGTTTCGATTCACGCTCACCGACTGCGTAGTGCCCTTTTTAATATACAACCGATAAAAAGTTTCTCCAAACTTTTATGCAGTATTAGAAGTATATCATGACCCACCGTTTTATGCAATAGTCTATTAAAGGAAAAACTATTTTGATTTTTTAACCATTTTGCGCCAATTAATGAAGCCATAAACAGAGCTAACAACAAAGAAGACCCGTAGTACCAACATGGCTGGGTCGTTAACTGTGGTCCACATGGCAAGTTGTAAAACATCAGAGATGAGCCAGATTAGCCATTGCTCCTGGTAGCGTAATGCCGCAAGAATACTTGCGAAGATAACTAAGGTATTACCAGAGCTATCAAGCAATGTAGACTGGCCACCCAAAGCGCGGAGAACATAATCAAGAAGAAGCGTGACAACAACAAAGGTCGCGACGACGAGAACAGTTTGTTTGGGTGTTAGTCTGCGAGCGATTACTTCCCTGTTTTTGTGTGTATGCTTGCCCCAAGAATAAAATCCCACGATAGCGCACGGGGCGTATACTAAGAGATTCGTCACAAAGCTACCGTAAAATTGGCTGATCCAAGCAACATAGCAATAAGTGAGAGCATTGACGAAAATAAAAATGAAGCCACTCCGGCGACCTTTAATATTAAGAATAGTGCCAATTATTGCAGAATTTAGCGCAACGACGGAGGCGAAGATGTAGATTGGTGAGTGTTCGTGATCGGTGATGATGATTATTATAGAAGTAATGATCCCGACAGCAAAAAACAGGTAATCGAGAAGATTAAATTTGACGCGGTGGGATTGGGGCTTTTTGCGTGCTCCGAGACTCTTTTTGCGCTGTTGACTATTGGCGTTATTGTTCATGGTTAAATTTATTATACCAATTATCTGCGCCGCGTCATAGTCTTTCTGGGTAAAATAGGGACTCTTCGTAACCAAAAATCCGCTCTATGGGGAGCGGATTTTTGTTTTAACAACTTAGTTGTGCAAATCATCGTCGGTAAAGTTAGCTTAATGTTACGTCTGGTAAAACCAGAGTTGTTATGATTCAAGCTTGCATAATCATAACACGTAGTCGACCTCGATACATGTGTCCCTAAGGATTCATGCTCGTCATTCCTTCTCAAGAAAGGAGGTAATCCATCCACACGTTCTCGTACGGATGCCTTG
>CAMYUU010000017.1 GCA_947302355.1 uncultured Candidatus Saccharibacteria bacterium
TGCATATTCACCAGGCGAACTATAGTATTTTGTAATACCGTTGTTGTAAGCCCAATCAATCGCTAACCGTCCATAGTAGTCATCTGGTAAATCATTAAAAGTTTCATCAATACCAACTGGTATATCATTTAATAAATACAATGCCAAAGCCGTCTCACCTCTCGATAATAATCCTGGCGTTTCCTTATCGACAGTTTCTAATATATTATCAATATTATCAACCTTCTTATCGGGATATTTATTTTGAAATCTGCTTAAGAATTTGTTTAATTGTGCAGTGTCAACTTTTGTATCGGGAGAAAACTCACCCCTTTTGGAATAATAATTCGTTATACCATTTTCATACATCCATCTTATAGCTTCAGCACTAAGATTGTCTTCTGGCATATCACAAAAGATATCACAACCAGAAAGTTCATCCTCGTCGGTTATTCCACCAAACCAATCTTCGAATAGCTTATAAAAATTCAGATTCCCATATGCATTACATCCATCACTCCAGCCTCCCAACGTTGCTGCGTTTGGCTGATATGGCGTATAACGATATAACGCAGAAGTTGCCAAATTTCGAATATTCACTACTGAGCCACCACAAGAAGCAGATGGATTATACTGTACATAATTATTTCCAAGTGGATAATTTGTCCAGCCACCATTAAGCACAGTTCTGAATAATGCTGCTGCATTTCGGACCTGATTATTCAACCCATAATACTGCGAGGAGCATGCCGCCGTATCAGGACACCCATATCCAGTAGCTGATCTATATTGCTGACTATGCGGAAAAGTATCCGTCACTAAACTTTGTTCCTTCTCGAGTAACACCAGCAAAACTTGCGGGTTAATCCGATAATCCATCGCAGCCTGATATATTATATGAGCCGCCGTGCCACCATCAAACACCTCGTCTGCCATACAGACGAAATGTCCGTTCTCAACATGCCAAGTCCTTGGTGGTGATATTTCCGAAAAATAACCAACCTTATCACCATACGTATATTTATTAATATCCGTATCCCAACAAGAATTTTTAGATTTTAGAAAAGCCTGAATTTGAGATTCACTCATCGAATCATAATTACTCATTTGGTAATCCGAAATAATATACCCAGGATCAAATGCTGATATATTTGCCGCATCCACGTCACCATCTAACACTTCATGTTTTTGTGTCAAAAAAGTGAAAATAAATACAGCCACAAAAATCCCACCTACTAGATACCATATCCTTCTATCTCTTCGCCTCATCATACCCCAACCTCACCTTTTATTACTCCGCTCTTTTCACCCGATGACATCTTTATTACAATTTCGTAATTCCCAGTACCAACGCTCGAAACCGGAACATCAAAACCTTCACAAGTAGCCGTAGAGGCTGAGTTCGTAATATTAACACTCTCGTTATAAACCACGTCTCCATCACTAAGTAAACTTAGCTCACAATCACCTTCACTTAAATACTGGTCAATGTTTACTCTGACAATTATTCTATCATCCAAAACCCCAGCATAAGTCACTGACCCAGATAGTTCTTCGCTCAAGTTAGGATCATCACCTTCATACTGTATCACCTTCTTGTCATCAACCTCATCATCTCCTTCTACAGTATTATTATCTATTCTTTTATTATCATCTTCCTTGCTTTGTTCATCATCAACCTGTTCTTGATTTTCCTGTCCTTCTGTTTTCCCATCATTAAAGTAATTATCCCAGACCAAGTAACAGACCACTCCAGCAGAAATTAAGAGCACCAAAAACACCAACCATGAAATCCATTTCCTACTTCGTCTGCGTCTTCTAACTGTCATTATAAAGCTCCTATTATTATCATACCATAACCCTAATAAAATAAAAACTATTACAAGAAGTTTACGGAATTTTCTACACCTAAACCATATTCCCGCTCAAAAAAGTCGTATCTCTTTTCTATCCATTCAATCATAGCATCAACTTCCTCATGATAATCACCTTTATCCCACATTTCATTATCAATTTCCGCAATTTTAGCTATACTCTCTGCTCTTTTTCTCACCTGAATTACGTATTCCGTTTTACGGCCAGACATCTTGCGTTGAAATTCTGCCTTGATTACATTACTAAACTCTGGTATTTCTGTTAATCTAAACATTATCTCAGAAAGAAAACCACTTCCACTAGCTATATCATCACTTGATTCTTTTTCATACTCTTCTCTTAAGGGCAATTCTTGTTTTCTCACCATAGTTTCTTCTGTAGAATAAAATATCACACCAATCCAATTTCCCCAATTCTTATTTCCAAAAGCTAAATCAAAATCCCATCCAGGGCCAGCATGTATTTTATCATTTAACCCATCCTTATAAAAATAAAAACTCGTCCAATAAGCATCCGGGTTCACCGAAAACTCAGACAACAAATAATAATCAGCCCAAGACTCAACATCTATTATACTCTCAATTTCACGATAATCTTTTCTAGAAACAGCATTCTCTAATCTATTATATGTGTCCAAAAAATTTTTCATAGCATCGTCTTTTTTACTATTATTCACTACATCTTTTATCACCAATATATCACCATTACTAGTGGTATAATATTCCTCCCGAAGCCCGTAAATATTATCAAGCTCCACCAAAATTCCCATAGGATCTTTTAAATCAATCGAGTTTTTACTAATCTCAATTGCATTAGTTAAATAATACAACCCTTCATATTCCCCATTTATATATAATTCAACAAAACTACCCCTAAAAGAATAGTCCATTCCAATTATTCTTTCCAAATCAAAAGCAATTGCATTCCTTATTTGAGCATCATCTAATTCGTCACTTAAAAGATACCATTTTTTAGCCCTACCCATCCCAAGCATATCAACTTTTTCTTCAAATTTTATCTGAAACGGTTTCTTTTCTCTTATCCATGTACCATTACCCCTACCCTTTATTTCGACTTCATCATAAGCTGATATTCTACTGTGATTATAAATTTGCAATTGATTATCTGCGTATTTAATTTCTTTCGACTCATTCTTTATTTCATCAAGGCTAACCCCATTCAAATCAATATTAATCCTCGGCACCCCTCTATCCGGGAATCTATTATATAAAGCCGTATCTATAATTCCTTTTAACAAAAGTCCACCAATAGTCGTAATCAACAAAAATAAGCCAACCGAAACAACCACCCGCCGTCCCTTATTTTTCATATTGTTATTCTACCATATTTTTCTTTTCAAGACCACTCTCTACCCCTGGTCTTGACTTAAATCTAGCCCAAGTATTTCCCCCGCTTGCTCCAAAATCTTCTTTTGCTCCTCAGTACAACCAATCATCCGCTCCTTAAATAACCTCACAGTATCTTCATGTTTGTAATCCAAAACTTCCAAAGACCTCGCCGCACCCGGTACCTTTTTAAGAGCCCCCTTCGCCACCAAATTATCCACATGCTCCGCCACCGCCGAAACCGATGTCAGCCCCATCCCTTCCATAATCTCTCTATAAGATGGCGAACAATCATTTTCAGATATATATTCCTGTATGTAATTGAGTAACGCTAATTGTTTTTTAGTTAACTTTAAGTGCATATGTTATAATTATAACTAATGGAAAAAAATAAATCAATTGATGGATTAAGTCCTCGTCGCGCTCCAAAAAAAGCGACCACTACTCGAGTTTCAACTAAAAAACCTACTACCAAGAAATCCACCGCCAAAAAGACTACCGCCAAAAAGACCACTACGAAAACAGTAGCCAAATCTCAAGTCAGAAAAACTACAGCCAAACAATCAAGAGCGCCTCAAAAAAGAGTCACTAAAACCCCGACCCCGACCGATTCAATTCAAGAACCAACCCAGCCAAATGAAGATCAATTAATTACGAACGCTGCCGAAGATTTCCTAAAACCAGTCCAAGCCTTTAATTTTGATAGCGAAAGTGGTAAGCTAGAAGCTGCTACAGGTCAAACTACGAATAATCCCGTTAACAACGTTAAACCTAAAAAGGTTAAAAAACCTATGTCCAAAAAACGCAAAATTACCCTTTCCGTTATCCTTATTATCTTACTTTTGATTCTTGGTGCTGGCATAGCTTTTGTCCTTTGGGGCAACGACATTATCGCCAAAATCACTGGCGGCCAAGGTAATGTCTTTGACCTTATCTTCCAAGACGAAACCTACGAGCCATTAAAGACCGACAAAAACGGTCGCACTAATATCTTGGCTTTTGGTACTAGCGGCTATAATATGGATGGTGATGAAGGTAACGGCACTCACGACGGAGCCCAACTAACCGATTCTATTATGGTTATCAGCCTTAATCAAGATACTGGCGACCTAGCCATGCTTTCCCTTCCACGTGATCTCAAAGTTTCCTCTACTTGTACCGCTACCGGCAAAATCAACGAAATCTATTGGTGCAATAATATGGATGGCAACAACGAACAAGCCGGCGCCGAAGCCCTCATGGGAGAAGTTGGCACAATTCTAGGTCTAGATTTTCAGTACTACGCCCACCTTAACTGGGGTTCTCTAGTACAGATCGTTGATACTCTTGGCGGCATCAATGTCACCTTAGATGAAGACATTGCTGACTATGGTTGGACTAATGCCATTTTTGAAGCTGGCAAAGAATATACTATTGATGGTGAACAAGCTCTAGGTCTCGCCCGTGCACGTCACGGTACTGGTTCTGGCGATTTCACTCGCGGTGCTTCTCAACAAAAAATCCTCATCGGTATCAAAGATAAAATTTTTGAACAAAGCCTTGAAATTACCGATATTATCAATTTAGCTGGTACTCTCGGCGACAACCTCCGTACTAATTTCTCAGTTGAAGAAATGAGGACTCTCGCCCATCTCACGTCGGATTTCGATTTCGATTCCGTTCGCCAAGTTTCACTTATCGAGCCAGAGATGTTAATGACCACAGGTACCATTAATGGTATCTCTTATGTCCTCCCGGCCGGCGGCGCTAGCTACTATACTAGAATTCAAAATCACGTCGCTAAAATGTTCAGCAACGACCCAAGAGATTACGAAGATTACTCTATCTTAGCTCTTAACGCTACCGAGACCCCAGGCCTCGCCGCCGCAGAGCAAACCAATCTCGAAGAAGAAGGTTATCAAAATATTTACACCGACGATGCCCCAGAAGGTGAATATGAAGAAGGCTACACACTATACATCATATCTGACACCGCCCCAGGCGTCAAGAAACTCCTCGAATCTAAATACAACACTACCGCCAAACCTCTCGAAGACCTCCCAGCCAACATCCCCCAAGATTATGATTTCGTAATCATCATCAATAAGACAGAGATAGAATAGAATCTATTTAACAATTGACTTGTTTATCTTGTATTTTTGTACAACACGGGTCAAGAAAAAAATCTCCTTATTCGCCCTTCGGGCTGGGGAGATTTTTTCGTTGCCGAGTTGTAAAAAATACGATAAACAAACCTAAAAATATTGTTAAATAGATTCTATTCTATATTTTTCTTATTAATATAAAGCTTTCGTTCCCTGCCTTCACCTTCAGAATGCGTCTCAATATCTGAATAATCTTGCGCTACCTTATGTACTATTCTTCTGTCTGCCGCATTTAAATCTAACACCATCTGTTCCCCGGTCTTCCGCACCTTAGCAATCCAACCTTCAGCCTTTTCTGCTATTCTATCCGCACGTTGTTTCTTATAGTTAGCCACATCCACATTCACGCGTGTTACTTCTGCCTCCTTAGATACTAACGCCATTGATACTATATGTTGCAAAGCTCTTAAATTATCCGCATTCCTTCCAATCAGAAGCGAATTGAGCGAGGTGGACGGCACCGATAATTGAATCACCTCGTCATCCATCGTGGAGCTTACCGCCACATTTATCCCAAAGAAACTCAGCAGATCCTCGAGATATTTTGCTGCAAATCTAATAGATTCGTCTTTATTCATTTACTTTCTCCTTTTCTTTTTAGTATCCGAGGCATGAATTCTGGTAATTTTTGTTCCTGTTTTTTTGTTTTCCACCACTTCAGCTTCTTGAATATCCCTAAGTTCCTTCAGTACGGCCTTATCTGTCATATCATCAATTTCTTGATCAACCCCCTTTAATATAATTCTCTGCTGAATTACAGTAATAATGTTACTGAGGAAATAATAAAATGCCAAAGCCCCATTAAGGTTAAACATAATTACAAACATCATTACAGGCATCATTATAGACATCTGTCCAGTAGCTATACTACTGATATCCGAGTCGTCAACCTCTTTACCCTCTTTGGCTTCCTTCAAAATATCACGGAATTTCTTTTTCTTTTCTGACTCGCCAGAAGGCATTTGCTGCTTTGTCGCCCAGTATTGTACTATCGAAGCCATCACTGCACAGAACAGTATAAATAGCGCACTCCATGAAAACTTGCCAGTTAGCACATCGCTAGCCTTTACATCTAAATTAATTACACCAAACAACTGCGGATGAAAATCATATGCCGTTTTATCTCCATCGCTTATCTCGTTATTGACCAAATCACTAAGATACGCTTCCTGCTTTTCTTCTAGAGTTTTAATTTCAGAACCTTCATATGCCACAATATCATAAGCTCGGTTCATTAAATTATCCGTAGGTAGAGGCGTAGCAATCACCCTAATCGCCGAAAAAATTGCAATAAAGATTGGTAACTGAACTATAAGAGTTAGGATAGAAGCAAATGGTTTTACATTATACCTCTTATACAGATCCATTGTCTGCAAAGATTCCATTTGTTTGTTTCCTTTGCAATTTTTCTTAATCTTCGTAAGCTCTGGCTGCAGTTTGCGCATCAGCTTAGTCTGGTTTAGTTGCTTCCTGGTTAGCGGCCACATACATAGCTTCACAATTAATGTAAAGATAATAATCGCGAGACCAAAATCATGTACCAAGTTAAAGATTACGAATAGTATATTAACAATCGGCCTTACTACTATTAAATCAATAAAGTTAAACGGCCCACCAGTAACAATTGAGCCGATCACAAACGCCACAAAGATAAACCAATAAATATACTTTCTCACACTCATATCTAGAACGATTATATCACATCTTACTTTGCTCAACTAATAATCCGAGATTTTCTTCGAGCTCACTAAATGGTATATTGGCTATTTTTTTTGAATACACTACAAACACATAATCCGTTTCTTTTGGAAGTTTATCCATATTTAATCTAATCGCCTCATATACCCGCCTCCGAATTCGGTTTCGCCCTACTGCAGTTTTCTCCACTTTTTTTGACACCACGACACCCACCCTAGTAAAACCTCTTTCATTTTTCACAAAAACTAGAGACATCCTAGGTGTCCTTACCGTCTTTCCCTTTTGGTATACATACCTCACTCCCCCACGCGAATGAAACCGATACTTCTTACTCAGCATATTATATATTATACATCAAAATAGAAAGTATATCTTAAGTGCCGGCCGTACACCTAATACTGTTGCCGGAGTACTTAGAGCTGCTATTGGAACCTGGGTACACGAAGGAATAATACAGGTACAGAATGTAGCTACTGCGGTAATCGCGCGCAGTAGACGACCAATAGCCGCCGCTGTCACCTCTATTGCCGGCGGTCGACGTACCGAAGTAGCCGGAATAGAGGAAGTTATTTGGGAAAGCACTGAGTTTTCTACTAGCAGTAGAATCGGTTACATTAGAATCATTATTAATCTTGTAGTTTAGGTTATAGAATCCCCCAGCTGTAGCACCATTACCAGATATAGTGCCATATGGTAATTTCCAACCAGCTGGACAAAGAGATGTGGTGTCATGATCTCCGCTATCATAATAAGTAGTATCCGCTATAGCCGCGTGCCAGGTGTAGTAGTTACCATAACTATACATACCCACTGGAGAATTATTATTTACGAATGTATTGCTAATAGGATTTTGTGGCCTATTACTAGCATTAGCTGGAGTATTTAGATTATTATAACGCGGGAATCTATAGCTTAGATTACCCCCTGTACTGTCAATAGTTTTAACAGTAGAGCCATTTATACTATATAAGCTATTAGCCGCAGTAGTATCTGAGAAGTTGCTAGATTCTGCCGT